>JAILLA010000091.1 GCA_024693325.1 Solobacterium sp. | reverse complement strand
AACTGCATTATAATAAGTTCGCTGATCAGGTAGGTCGAGTACTTGATTAGCTTTTTTCATATCTATATTATACCATGCTTGCATGTACTTTGCCAGTTAAAGAAAACTGTAACAGTCATTTTTCAACTGTTACAGCCCCCTTTTTATTCTGCAGCAGGAGCTACTTCCTTTTCTGCAGCCGGCTTAGCTTTAGCGCCTGCTTTGAGTGTCTTCATCGCGCGGGCTGAAACACGAAGTGTTGTAGGCTTGCCGTCAACGATCACATGAACTTTCTGCAGGTTAACGTTCCACTTGCGGCGTGTAGCGCGCAGGGAGTGGGAACGGTTGTTTCCCGACATCGCTTTTTTACCGGATACGGCACAAACTCTGGACATACCATAACCTCCTTACATAACAATGCCTAATTAGATTAGCACGGAAAAATCCTAAATGCAACAAAAAGTGAATGTTCATGCGCTGAATCTCTGCCTGTTTTCTCCGGTAATTTACGCAGTGCCGTCTATGTTCATCCATATTCCTGAAGCACAGCGGTCTGTCCGGCTGTATTCTTCTGCACACACCGTACAGACCGGGAAGGGATATCTTTCTGACGGAATGAAAAAATGAATCATGTATCAGAAAGCGTTTCATGCATGGCTGAAAAAGAAATGTATATGCCTGAAATCTCTTTAGAAGATTTTGTGAATGTGGTAGAATAACTATGTTTAATCGGAAGGAGTTCAGACGGTGAGCGATAAGCAGATATTTGCAGCATTAGAAGCTGTTGATCATGAAGTACGTCTGATTGTGGGCGAATTCTTCAATACGCGCTTTAATATCATTAAAGTTGAGCGCACCCCGATCGAAGGGTTTACAGGCGGAGCCATTACTGATCCTGAAGCTGTAGCGAAAGGGATCAGAACTGCAGCGGTCGACGCATCCAAGATGATTGGTGCCGACATTGAGAAAGTGATCGTTGCAATGCCTTCATATGGAATGAAGAGATATTCCGTGAAGTCAACGGTTCCCGTAACAGGTATCGACGGTGCTGTGACAGTTGAAGATATCCGTGAAGCAGTCAGAAAAGCACAGTCAATCAGTATCGGAAAAGACCTCGCACTGATTCAGACCGTCTGTGTCAAATACACGGTGAACGGGATCACTTCAAGGCGTATTCCGGTCGGCGAAAAAGCAAATGCGCTGACAGTCGATATTGATCTGCTGTGTGCAGACAGACAGCTGTCATTTGATATAGTCACATGCGTTGAACAGGCGGGACTGCAGGTCATCGATATTTTCCCTGATGTATTTGCAGTGGCAAAGGAAGCTGCCCTGTTCGAACAGGCAGTCGATCAGAACGTGATCGTTCTGAAGATGGAAAGAAGCACTACTACACTGGGACTTCTCAGCAAGGGCAGGCTGACGACCTGCATCGTTGAGCCCCAGGGTGTCGGAACGATCGGCATGGCGGTCCAGGAGAAATACGGACTCAAGAGTGACGTTTGTGCCGAACTTGTCAAATACAGCGCAAGATTGAATGAAAAAGTCAATTCAACGAATCCCGTATACATCTGGGCAGATGCGGAAGGCGGAACACAGAAAATCAACGAGCAGCAGCTGTGTGACTGCATACGCGGAAATGTTGAAAAATGGCTTAATGATATGCAAAAACTGTGTCAGCCAATCTTGCAAGCAGGTCCGACTGCTGTTATTATAACTGGAGAAGGCGGCGAAATGCAGGGGCTGAAAGACCTGCTGCAGAAGAAGCTGGGCTGTGAAGTCCGCAACTATATTCCTGACACACTGGGTGGAAGGAACGCCGGTCTTACAGCGTGCCTTGGCCTGTTCTATGCTTTTAAGGACAAACAGCCGATTACCGGCTTCACAGAAAACAGCCTTGATATGGATGCATTCATGGATGCAGTCAGTTACAGAGGCAGAGAAACAACAGGTAATCCTGAAGACACGATAACTAAAAAGCTGAAGGGTATTCTCTTCGACGGGAAAAAGTAGAGAGGAAAAAGTATGGCAGACTTATCTTACAATCAGGTGGCACGGATCAAGGTATTCGGAATCGGCGGTGCCGGCAGCAATGCGGTTAACCGCATGGTAGAGGAAGGCGTACAGGGCGTTGAGTTCTATGTTGCAAACACAGATCTTCAGGCACTGGATGTTTCTCCCGTTACAAATAAGATCCAGCTCGGAAACGAAGGACTGGGTGCAGGCGGAAATCCTGACAACGGACGTAAAGCAGCTGTAGAGAGTGAAGAAGATATCAGAAACGCTATGGAAGGCGCTGATATGATCTTCCTGACAGCAGGACTCGGCGGCGGAACAGGTACAGGTGCATCCCCGTTATTCGCAAAGATTGCAAAGGAACTCGGGTGCCTGACAGTAGGTATCGTTACAAAACCGTTCAGCTTTGAAGGCAGAAGAAGAATGATCCAGGCTGAACAGGGACTTGAACAGCTGAAAGAATATGTTGACAGTCTGATTATTATATCGAACAACAAGGTTCTTGAAGTGATCGGTCATATCCCGTTTGAAGATGCATTCAAGGAAGCTGACAACATTCTACGTCAGGGTGTTCAGACGATCACAGACCTGATCGCTGTTCCTGCAATGATCAACCTTGACTTTGCGGATATCAAGAGCGTTATGGAAGGTCAGGGAAGCGCCCTGATCGGTATCGGTATGGCATCCGGCGAAAACAAGGCAAAGGAAGCTGCCGCAAAGGCTATTCAGTCACCGCTGCTCGAGGCTCAGATCTCCGGTGCCAGAAGCGCGATCGTCAACGTTACCGGCGGCGCAAGCATGTCCGCTTACGATGCTCAGGAAGCTGTTGAATACATCCGTGAAGCAGCAGGCAATGATATCGATATCATCTTCGGTGTTGCCATCAATGAAAAGATCGGTGAATCCATCATCGTTACTGTTATCGCTACAGGATTTGATCTGCCGAAGGCAGAACTGCTTGTTACGGAAGTTCCTGCAAACCAGGCAAGACCTGTTGCAGGCGGCGTACAGCCTGAACCTGAACTCGGATTCGCTACAGGTCTGGAAATGGAAGACGATGACAGATCCGGAATCCCCAACTTCTTTAACAGAAACTGATTGTAGACAAAGCATACAGCTGAAGCCCGGCATGGTCCGGGCTTTTTCTGTGTGAAATATAACGATGTTATGATCTGACTGATTGATATTGACTGCCAATGCATGAGAAAATAACTGTAACAAAGCTGTAAAAATATAAGGAGATCATGAAATGGCTGAAAAATATCTTGGTATCGATGTCGGAGGAACAGAGATCAAATACGCCCTGATGACAGAAGAGGAATTCCTGGAGAAAGGATATATCCCGACACCGAAGGAATCAATGGAAGCTTTTATTGAAGCGATCGGACAGATCTATGATCAGTATGCCAATCAGACAAAGGTGATCGTCATGTCCGCACCCGGCAGGATCGATGCACAGACCGGATTCTTCTATTCGGGTGGTGCGCTTTCTGCTTTCCTGACAAATGTCAACGCGGCAGAACTGATCAAAAAGAGATGCGGCATTGAAGAAGTCGCAATCGAAAATGACGGCAAAGCAGCAGGCCTTGCTGAAGTATGGAAGGGAAGCCTGAAGGGTGTCCGCAACGGAGCTGTCATCGGGATCGGGACCGGTATTGCCGGAGCAGTCGTCATTGACGGCAAACTGCACCGCGGTTCCCATTTCTCTGCCGGTGAATTCTCACTGCTGGATGCCAATTACCATGGATTCTATCTGCAGAACCTGTGGGCACTGCGCGGCTGCACACCGAATCTGGTAGCGACTTATGCGACAAGAAAGATGGAAGATCCTTCGACGATCAACGGACGTGTTTTCTTCGAACGGCTGCAGAACGGAGACCAGACAGCGAAAGAAGTACTGGATGAATTCTGCGCTGAATTCGTCAACGGCATCCTGACGCTGCAGGCAGTCCTGGATGCGGACAGGTACTGTATCGGAGGCGGCATTTCACAGCAGCCGGTCCTGATCGAAACGCTGAACAGAAAGATCGATGAGATCTATGCGATCACCGGAAATGCGATCCCGGTCATCAAACCGGAGGTCGTTGCGTGCACATTCCATAATGACGTGAACCTGATCGGTGCGCTCTATCATTATCTGTACGAACTGAAACAGCAGTAAAATACCTGACACAAGGGCATATGGCAGACATATGCCTTTTGTATTGATTGCCTGTCAAAACGGTGTCTGATATAATCAGAAAACGGAAAAGAAATTATGCAGCAGTATTTTATGGATCGTCCGCTGGAAGTCGGACAGAAAGCAGTATTTACAAAAGAGCAGGCACACCACGCCGGAACAGTCGTCAGGCTGAACCGGGAAGTGATCAGGCTCGTTCATGACGGAAAAGGTTATTTCGCAGTGGGAGCTCCGGAAGGAAAAGGCTTCAGCGCGCTGGTAACGGAAGAAGATCCCAATGTCAATGAGCTGAACACAAAGATCACGCTTGCTATGGCGCTTATACGCCGTGAAAAGATGGAGTGGGTGCTGCAGAAGGCGACGGAACTCGGCGTGTCCCGGATCGTACCGTTCGTATCGGGAAGATGCGTGGTAAAGAATAAAAAAGAAAAGACCGACCGCTGGAATACGATCGTTCTGGAAGCTGCCCAGCAGTGCAAACGGAATTTCATTCCGGAGATCACAGGTGTCGTTTCCCTGAAGGATCTGAAAGACTACCGCAGTGAAGTCAATCTCGCCGCCTTTGAGAAGGCATCGGAAGCCTCCGGCAGGATCTCGAAGTTTCTGCCCGCTGATTCCGTAACTGTGGTGATCGGACCGGAAGGCGGCTTTTCGGATGATGAAGTGTCACTGATGTCTGATATGGAGTTTCATCCTATCACGCTCGGAAACAGGATCCTGCGTGCCGAGACAGCAGCAGTCTATGCCGTCAGTGTGATCGGTGAATATGAAGAAGGTGCCAGATGAAGTTTTCAGCAATCAATCTTGGCTGTAAGGTCAATGCGTTTGAAACGGAAAGTGTTGCCGGCATGCTTGAACAGCGCGGACATACCCGTGTTGAGCCGGACGAAGACAGCGATGCCTGTCTGATTTTTACGTGTGCCGTGACAAATACGGCAGCTGCCAAAAGCAGGCAGATGATCCACCGGATGCGCAAACGGAATCCGGACGCGGTACTGGTCGTGGCAGGCTGCTATGCCCAGATCGATCCGGCCGCCCTGAAAACAGCTGACGTGCTGGTCGGAAATGCGCACAAAATGAATATCCCGGATTATATCGATTCCTTCCGGGAAAACCATATCCGCATATCGGAACCCTCGGAGACAGACAGACCGCCGTTTGAACCGATGACCGTGGACCGCTTTGAGCATCAGACAAGGGCGTACCTGCGTATCCAGGATGGCTGCAACCAGTTCTGCACGTACTGCATCATCCCGTATGCAAGAGGCAGGGAGCGCTCGATGGAACCGGATATGGCTGTACGTGAAGCCGTGAGGCTTTCCAGCTCGCATCATGAGATCGTGCTCACCGGCATCCATACCGGCAGATACGGCAGGGAATACGGCGTCACACTGGCACAGCTGATGAAGCGGATCCTCCATGAAGCGGACGAGCTGCAGAGACTGCGCATCTCTTCAATCGAGATCACGGAGCTGGATGATGAATTTGTCGAACTCATGAAAAATGAGCCGCGGATCGCCAGACACCTGCATATCCCGCTGCAGGCCGGAAGTGACCGGATTCTTGAACTGATGCATCGTCCTTATGATACGAATGCGTATTATAATAGGATGGAAGAGATCAGAAATGCTGTACCGGATCTTTCCGTGTCATGCGATCTTATGACCGGATTCCCGACCGAGACCGATGAAGACCATCAGGACGCGCTGGCATTCCTGAGAAAATGCAGGTTTTCGTTCATGCATGTATTCCCGTATTCCATGCGGGAAGGAACAGTAGCCGCGGCGATGAAACAGCAGGTCCCTTCACAGATCAAAAAACAGCGCACTGCAGACTGCATCGCGCTGTCACAGGAGCTCTATGATGCATACAAGACATCATGGCTGAACAGAAGCGCTGATGTGATGTGCGAGACGGTACAGGACGGCTGGACCAGAGGCTACACATCACAGTACATCCCCGTCAAGATCGAAGGGGAATTTGAATCGGGATCCATGGTACGGACAGATCTGACCGCACTCAGGGATCATCAGGTTTACGGAAAGAGGCATGTATGAAACTGACGGAATTATTTGAACAGGTCCCTGATATAGAGATCAGAAGCTTAATGGCTGACAGCCGGAAAAAACGTCCGGATTCCATCTTTTTCTGTGAAAAGGGAATGATGTTTGACGGACACAGATTTGTCGAACAGGCGATCGAAAACGGCGCGAAGGTCATCGTGCATTCCGAGCCGATCGCAAACAAGCATCCGGATATCACCTATATCCGTGTCAAGGATGTCAATTCTGTATTCAACCGCGTAGCTGACGCGTTCTACGGATATCCTTCCCACCGTCTGACGATGTACGGCGTAACAGGAACCAACGGCAAGAGCTCAACAGCCTGCATCATCCGGGACATCCTGAATGATTATTCGCCGACCGGCTATATCGGAACGATCTCGATCGCGTACGGAAACGTCAAGCTTCCGCCGCTTCTGACGACGCCGAATATCGATGACCTGCATGGCATCCTGAGTGATATGGTTTCCGCAGGCATTAAGAACTGCGCGCTGGAAGCATCTTCGATCGGCATCGAACAGGGAAGGGTCGACAGTATTGATTTTGACGCTGCGATCTTTACGAACCTGACACATGACCACCTGGACTATCACGGGACGATGGAGAATTACTTTGCCGCAAAGAAGGAACTGTTTGACAGCCTGAAGCCGGAAGCAGTCGCCATTACCAATGCGGACGATCCCTACGGCATGAAGATCGTCGCTGACTGCAAGTGTCCGGTCGTAACATACGGTATCGACAATGACGCGGATTACCGTGTCACAAAGTACCAGCTGATGAAGGATAAGACCGTATTCACGCTGAAATGCAATGGCATGGAATATGAGATGGAAACGAACCTTGTCGCGAAGTTCAACATCTATAACCTCGTAGGTGCGATCGCTGCATTGAACCAGAAAGGTCTCAGCATTACCCAGATCCTGGAAAAGATCGGTCATATCAATCAGATCGAAGGACGTATGGAACGGATCAATCTGGGACAGCCGTTCAACATTCTGGTCGACTTTGCCCATACGCCCGACGGGATCACAAAACTCTGCTCCTACGCAGCTGCCATTACCAAGAAGGACAACCGGATCATTGCCGTGACCGGTTCAGCCGGCAAGCGTGATACCGCGAAGCGTCCGGTATTCGGACAGATCCTCGATAAATATGCGGATATGATCATCCTGACCGAAGACGATCCGCGTGATGAACAGATTATCGATATCTGCAACTCCATTGCCTCAGGCATCAAGAACACGAACTACATTATCGTGGAAGACCGCTACGACGCGATCCGCCAGGCGATCGAAATGGCGGAAAGCGGTGACTGCGTCCTGCTGATGGGCAAGGGCGACGAGAAGTTTATCTACCGTGAATACGGAAGAGAACCATATGAAGGCGATGACGCGATCGCCGTTGAAATACTGAAAAAGTACTGTCTTTAGGAGGACGAACATGAAGCGCAGCAAGTACATTGACCACACACTGCTGAAAGCAGACGCAACAAAGGAAATGATCCTCAAACTGTGCAGCGAAGCAAAGGAATATGACTTTGCGTCAGTCTGCGTCAATCCGTGCTGGATCGAAACAGTTAAAGAAGCACTGGCAGGTTCGGATGTCATGACATGTGTTGTCATCGGTTTCCCGCTCGGTGCCATGACGACAGCTGCCAAGGTCTTCGAAGCGAAAGACGCTGTTGAGCGAGGTGCCGACGAAGTCGACATGGTCATCAACATCGGGAAGCTCAAGGATCAGGACGACGCATATGTTACGGAAGAGATCAGGGCGATCAAGGAAGCCGTCGGCGATCATACGCTCAAGGTGATCATCGAAGCCTGCCTGCTGAGCGATGAGGAAAAGGTCCGCGCCTGCAGAGACGCAGAAGCTGCCGGAGCCGATTTCGTCAAGACAAGTACGGGATTCTCTCTGCACGGGGCTACGATCGAAGATGTCAGGCTGATGAAGGAAACGGTCGGCGACCGTCTGAAGGTCAAGGCTGCCGGAGGCGTCCGTACCGGTGAAGACATGGATCAGATGATCGCAGTTGGTGCTGAACGTATCGGCACAAGCGCAGGCATCAAACTGATGTAAGACGAAAGGGGTGCATGAACGCATCCTTTTTTCGTGCGCAGCCGATCGGAAAAAACCCGGAAATGTTCTGAAATATAGCGTTGCAATTGAGAAAAGTGTTTGATAGTATATTAAGTGCTTTCGCGTACGGAAAGGGGGGTTGAAAATGTCCAGAGTTGTTGTGAAAGAAAATGAGAATCTCGATGATGCACTGCGCCGCTTCAAGCGTCAGGTGTCACGTAATGGAACCCTTGCCGAAGCGCGCAAGAGAGAGTATTACGTAAAGCCGGGCGTCAAGAAGAGACTCAAGCGTGAAGCTGCACGTAAGAACAGAAAACGCAAGTAATCAGGAAAAGAAGCACTGCTTCTTTTTTTGTACATCAGTTGATGTGTATTATAATGAACCTGTGAAGGAGGCTTCCCTTGGAAACTCATACAATACATTTTGAAGGAATGACTGCGGCGCAGGCTCAGTGCTTCTCCGGCAGTCAGGATAAAAACCTGAATACCCTGTCAGAACTGTTCGGCACGGATATCATCTTCCGGGATGATACGGTCACATTCAAATGCCCTGAGGAACAGACAGAACAGATCTCACTTGCTTTGCATGCCCTCTATCAGGTTGCCGCAAAGGAACGGTCATTATCAAACAGCGATGTGATCTATGCCTACCGCATGGCCCTGAAAGGCAAGGAAGCGGAATTTGAAGAATTATCATCCATCGTCGTCGGACGCACACTGTCCGGCAGGCCGGTCATGCCCAAAACAGCCGGTCAGCTGGAATTCGTCAAGGCGATGCAGACATATCCAATCGTGTTTGCGATCGGTCCGGCAGGAACCGGAAAAACATATCTGGCAGTCATACAGGCAGTCTCCATGCTGAAAAAAGGTGATGTCAAAAGGATCGTCCTGACCCGTCCCGCTGTTGAGGCAGGCGAGAACCTCGGCTTTCTGCCGGGCGATCTCAAGGAAAAGGTCGACCCGTACCTGACCCCGCTGTATGATGCCCTGCATGACATGCTCGGCAATGAACAGACAGACCGTCTGATCGAGAAAGGATCCATCGAGATCGCCCCGCTGGCATATATGCGCGGACGTACACTGGATGATTCATTTGTGATCCTGGATGAAGCGCAGAATACGACGCCTTCACAGATGAAGATGTTCCTGACACGTCTGGGCATGCATTCCCATATGGTCATCAACGGTGATATCACCCAGATTGACCTCAAATTCGGAGCGGTGAGCGGACTTGTCGAAGCATCAGGAATACTGAAGAACATCAAGGAGATCGGAATGATCAGGCTCAGCGGGGATGATGTTGTGCGTCATCCGCTCGTGCAGAAGATCATCGAAGAATACGAGAAAGCAGGCAGATAATGGAAATCACACTGATCAACAGAACCAATCAGGATATGGAGCAGTACGCTCCTCTGTTTCATGAAATAGCGGCATCCGCCGAGCAGGTGCTGGAACTGAATGATACATGCATCATCAGCGTGACCTTTGTGCGTTCTGCCGCGATCCACCGCATCAACCGTGATTACAGGGGGATCGACCGTCCGACCGATGTCATCAGCTTTGCGGTCAGGGACGATACGGACGGATTTGAAGATGTGGAAGAGGAGACGGATCTCGGAGACATCTTTATCAATATCAATTATGCCAAACGCCAGGCGCGTGAATACGGACACAGTGAGAAGCGGGAGATCTGTTTCCTGTTTACGCACGGTCTGCTGCACTGCCTGGGGTATGACCATATGACGGAAAAAGACGAAAAAGAAATGTTCGCACTGCAGGACAGGATCCTTGATCCGATCGTGAGCAGGACATGAAACACAAGTTTCTGCCGGCATTCAGGGGACTATTTTCAGACGGCTGGAAGGATCCGGGAATCCGTACCCAGATCATCCTTGCCGCTCTGGCTGTGTGTGCTGCTTTTATTCTGCGCCTGGACGCGCTGGAATGGTGCGCAGGGATTATCTGCGCGGGCATGGTGATCGCCGCGGAGATCCTGAATACAGCAATTGAAAAAGTGTGCGATCTTTATTCGGAACAATATGATGAACGGATCCGGGTGATCAAAGACCTGGCAGCCGGCGCCGTGCTTGCGGCATCGATCGCTGCGCTTGCGGTGGCTTTGATCATACTGGGAAGACATATCGGAGGTTTATGATGACAAAGGACGAACTGATCAGCGAAGCATTCAAAGCGATGGAAAACGCTTATGCGCCGTACTCCAATTACCATGTCGGGGCATGTGTCGAAACGACGGACGGAAAACTGTTCTACGGCGCAAACATTGAAAACGCTTCTTACGGCGCAACCATCTGTGCCGAACGCAATGCGGTATTTGCGGCATATTCCAACGGTTACCGCAAGGAACAGATCAAAGCGTTAGCGATCGTCAGTGACGGCGACAGGATCGCCGCGCCATGCGGCATCTGCCGACAGGTACTCTGTGAACTGGTCGGACAGACTATGCCGATCTATCTTTCGAACGGGAAAGCTGAGATGATGACCTGCATCGAAAAACTGCTTCCGATGCAGTTCGGACTGGAGGACGTGATCCGATGAAGAGCGGATTCGTAGCTCTGGCAGGCAGACCGAATGCCGGCAAGAGCACGCTTCTCAACGGCCTTCTTTCGGAAAAGATCGCGATCGTCTCCAGCAAGCCCCAGACGACAAGAAGCCAGATCAGGGGCATCCTGACGACTTCGGAAGGGCAGATCGTATTCACGGACACGCCGGGTATCCATAAGGCAAATACCCGTCTGGAAAGCAGGATGAATAAAGAAGCCGCAGATGTGATCCAGGGAGTGGATGTGATCTATCTGGTCGTAGACGGCACCAGAGCATTCGGTACCGGTGATGAATATGTGCTCCGCATGGTGAAGAATGTCGGAGTACCTGTTTTTCTGATACTCAATAAGATCGATCAGATGAAAAAGGAAAAGGTGCTGAAGGTACTTCAGTCCTGGCAGTCCAGATATGAATTCGCGGAATTCTTCCCGCTGTCCGCGCTGAAGCAGAATGACTTCACAGACCTGATCACCACGACGATGAATTACCTGCCGGAAGGTGACTATATGTATCCCGAAGAGATCACAAGCGACGGTCCTGTCAGGTTCCGGATCGCCGAGATCATCCGTGAAAAGATCCTGATCTGCACCGATGAGGAAGTTCCCCATGCCTCGGCCGTCGTCGTTGAAACGATGGAGACCGAAGGGGATGTCTGCTATATCCAGGCACTGGTACTGGTCGAAAAACAGGGCCAGAAGGGCATCCTGATCGGCAAACAGGGAAGCATGCTGATGAAGATCACATCCATGGCAGAAAAAGAGATCGCGCAGCTTCTCGGCATGAAAACAGAGCTTGAACTGTTTGTGCGCGTCGAGGAAGAATGGCGTGACCGTGACGCAAGGATCACGGAATACGGATACGGAAATATCGATGAATGATACAACAGAAGTAATGATCCTGAAGCAGACGGATTACCGGGAACGGGCAGCGCTCGTCACTGTGCTTTCGAAGGAATACGGGAAACTGACGCTGAGCGCGGAAGGGGTCAGAAAACTCACCAGCAAGAATGCCGGTGCGCTGATCCCCTGCACAAAAGCATCCGTAACGATCGACTACAGTGAGGGACGTACAATGTTCCGGCTGAAAGGCGCAAGGACAGTGAAGGCGTATAAGAATATTCACAAGGACCTTGTACTGTCCGCGGCAGCGGGCGTGCTCAGTGAGATCGCGGACCAGATGACCTATACCGATCATGATATCGTGTCGGCTGTGCATACGTATACGCTTCTTGAGGAAGCGCTCGATCTGCTGGAGAACGGTGAAAAGTCCGATACAGTGCTGGCTTTATTTCTTTCTACGATGATGAAAAATGCCGGCATGAGCCCGAATGTCGATGAATGCGTCATGTGCGGGCGGACGAATGCCGCGGCGATCTCCGTCAGGGACGGCGGTTTCCTGTGTGACCGCTGTGCAGCCCAGGCAGGTGTCCCGCCGCGTTCCGTCACGGAACTGAAACGGTTCAGGCTTATCAGCAAGGCTGAGCTGAAGCACTATCCCATCGTAAAGGAAAGTACTGAGCGCACGATCGAAGACCTGGCAATTCTGCTTGAAATATTAAATCGTCATGCGGGTATTGAAATCCGCAGTTTTTCCTTATATCAAAGGGTTTTCCATTGAACGGGACCCCGGTTGGTGCTATACTTCGAATATTAGCGTACTAGAAAGGATACGGTATTTTCATGGAGAAAACATTCGATAAAATTGTTTCACACGCTAAAAATACGGGCTTTGTCTTTCAGGGTTCCGAGATTTACGGCGGTCTGTCCAATACGTGGGACTACGGTCCGTACGGCGTTATGCTGAAAGATCACATCAAGCGCGCATGGCAGAAGAAATTTATACAGGAAGATCCGAACAATGTTGAAATACAGGCAGCGATCCTGATGAATCCGAGAGTCTGGGAGGCTTCCGGACATCTGAAGGGATTCTCTGATCCTCTGATGGACTGCAGACAGTGCAAGACCAGACACAGAGCAGATCAGCTGATCGAAACGTTCACCAACGGTGCGGTGTCACCGGAAGGATGGACAAATGAACAGATGGAGAACTACATTCACGAGAACCATATCCCGTGTCCGGACTGCGGTGCGCATGATTTCACGCCGATCCGTCAGTTCAACCTGATGTTCAAAACATTCCAGGGAACACTGGAAGACGCCAAGAGCACGATCTACCTGAGACCGGAAACGGCACAGGGCATGTTCGTTGACTTCAAGGGTGTGCAGCGTGCTTACAGAAAGAAGCTGCCGTTCGGCATCGGCCAGATCGGCAAATCTTTCCGCAACGAGATCACACCGGGCAACTTTATCTTCCGTACACGTGAATTCGAGCAGATGGAAATGGAATTCTTCTGCAAGCCGGGTACAGATGATGACTGGTTCCCTTACTGGCGTCAGTTCTGCATGGACTGGATCCTGAGCCTGGGCGGAAATCCGGAAAACCTGCGTTTCCGCGATCACGAAAAGGAAGAACTCAGCTTCTATTCCAAAGCAACCACGGATATCGAATACAGGTTCCCGTGGGGCTGGGGCGAGCTCTGGGGCATTGCGGACAGGACCGACTATGACCTCGGACAGCACCAGAAGTTCTCCGGCGAGAATATGGAATATCTCGATCCGGTCACAAACGAGAAATACCTGCCGTATGTCGTTGAACCGGCAGTCGGCGTAGAACGTCTGTTCTTCATGTTCTTCACGGACGCTTATGACGAGGAAGTACTTGAGAACGGCGATACACGTATCGTCATGCATTTCCACCCGGTACTCGCGCCTGTCAAGGCTGCGATCCTGCCGCTGAGAAAGAAGTACGGCGATCTGGCAAAACAGATCAGAAAAGAACTCTCCTATGACTTTGAGTGCGATTATGACGAAGCCGGCTCGATCGGCAAGCGTTACCGCCGTCAGGATGAGATCGGTACACCGTTCTGCATTACGATCGACGAACAGTCAATTGAAGACGGTACAGTAACGATCCGCTACCGTGATTCCATGGCTCAGGAACGTATGACCGTGGAACAGGTAAGGGAAAAGATCTGTCAGGAGATCCGTTTCTGAGACAGAGGAAAGGACATTGATGCCGAGGATCAGTGAACAGGAAATCAGTGAACTGCGTTCAAGGGCAGATATTGTGGATGTGGTCGGACACTATCTTCAGCTGCACAGGAAAGGAAAGTCCTATGTAGCCCTGTGTCCGTTTCATGATGACCATTCCCCGTCAATGTCAGTATCACCGGAACGGCAGATCTATAAATGCTTTGTCTGCGGTGCCGGCGGAAATGTGTTTTCATTTGTCCAGAATTATGAAAAGGTCAGCTATCCGGAAGCAGTCGCAAGGGTAGCAGATCTGGTTGGTTTTGAGCTGTCGGAAAAACCGGAAACTGTTCAGAAAACAGCTGATCCGTACAGGGAAAGACTGTACGGCCTGATGAATGAGACGATACGCTTCACGATGTATCAGATCAATACGGCCGAAGCATCCCTGGAAAAGAAATACCTGGATGACAGAGGTCTGGATGAAGAGATCCGCCAGAAGTTTGAGATCGGCTTCAATCCGGGCAATGACCAGCTTTATAAATTCCTGAAAGCAAAAGGATATGAGGACAGCGACATGACAGCGTGCAACGTCATCCGCGCCTCATCATCCGGCGTGCATGATGTATTCGCGCAGCGCATCACATTCCCGATCCATGACCCGTCCGGCAATCCGATCGGGTTTTCAGCCCGTACGATCAATCCTGACAACAGCTCAAAGTACATCAATACGAATGATACCGTGCTGTTCCATAAAAGCGATGTCGTATACAACAGCCACAGGGCGAGAAACGAAGCCAGAAGAAGCGGCAGGATCTATGTGTGCGAAGGCGTCACGGATGTCATTGCATTCGCAAGGGCAGGCATGGAAAATGCGGTCTGTACACTCGGTACATCCTGCACCGAAAGCCAGATCCGGCAGATCAAACGGCTGTCCATGAAGGTAGTCTTCTGCTACGACGGCGATGATGCCGGTCAGTCAGCGACGATGAGGGCTGCCAAAATGGCAAGGAAAGAGGGCTGTGATGTTACGATCATCGATAACCGCACAGGACTCGACCCGGATGAACTGATCCGCTCACGCGGTATCGAAGCATTGAAGCAGATGGTCTCAAACGAGATCAGCTGGATGGAGTTTGTACTTGCTTATCTCCGGAAGCATACAAACATGTCAAACTATCTGGAGAAAAAAGAAATGGTAAAACGGGCTCAGGCGGAGATCGCTGAGCTTGATGATGAATTTGACCGGCAGCACTTTACGAAAGAGCTTTCCGAGATGACCGGTTTCCGGATCGATTACACGCCGGGAAACAAACGAAGGATCTACACAACGGAAACGCTTCAGAAGGCAGGCGCGCCGGACGGTACAAGACAGGCTGAGGACCTGATCCTGGCAATGATGCTGAACAGTGTCCAGGCCTGCAGAAGATTTGAAGAAAGACTCGGCTTTTTACCTGAGGCCGACAGGAATGCAGCAGCGATGATGCTGGTAGACGAAGGTCGTAACAGTGTTATCGACGCGGCGGCGCTCATTGACAGTACAACTGATGTCAAAATGAAGGAACTGATCGCATATATTGCATCAACGGCAGAAGATATGCCATATGATGAAAAGATCATGGACGGAGCAATCAGAAAGATCATGATCAGTGTCAAAAGCGCCCAGGCCGATGCATTCCGTGATTCACTGCAGCAGCCGATGAATGCAGAGAGCTTTGCAGTGATCTCGCGCGAATATCAGGAATGTCTGAGAGACCTACGGAGGTATATTGATGAAGACAACAGCGAACAATTTGATTGATGAGACAGAAGAAACACTTGATGAAAGCAGCACTCTCTCAGCAAAGGCAGTCAGGAAGGCGATCCGCAAACAGTCTGCAGCCAGACGCGAATTTGCGGAATTCCAGCAGGCGGAACAGTCCGCCGCACATCAGACTGCATATCTGAATGCAAAACGCGCAAAATATATTTTCAGTGATGAAAATACTGAAGAGGAGACTGAAGTGATTGAAGAATTTGTTGAGGAAGATGCAGAAGTGATCGAACTGCCGGTCGAGGAACCTGAGGAAAAGAAGGTCCTCGAAATGCGCAGGGTACTGCGTCCCTCCGATAAAACGGAGATCGTACCATATAAGCTTGAAGGCCGCCGCAAGGAATACAAGACGCTCGATGAGCTGAAGGCTGATTTCAGGAATGTCTATGACACCGACGGTGAGATCTTCCAGAAAGATATCATGGCAGCCCTGGAACATCTGGAAATGAACGAACAGGACCTTGAGGATCTCTGGAACTGGTTCTCTGATGAGGATATTGAAATTTCCGAAGACGAAGATGTTGAGGCACTGACGGAAGATGTCGATCTGCTGGATGATGATGCCGATCTTGATGAAGACGGTGAAGGCGGTGAAGGCGAAGACGAAGACGATGATCTGGGTGACCTGAATCCGCAGGAAATGCTGAGCAGCACATACGGACGTGCCGGCGGAACACAGATGAACGATCCCGTCAAAATGTATCTGAAGGAGATCGGCAGAGTTCCTCTGCTGAAGCCGGAGGATGAACCGGAGATCGCCAAGCGCATCGAAGCAGGGGATGAGGAAGCCAAGAATATCCTGATCTCCAGCAACCTGCGTCTTGTCGTATCCATTGCGAAGAAGTATGTCGGAAGAGGCATGCTGTTCCTGGATCTGATCCAGGAAGGAAACATGGGCCTGGTAAAGGCTGTAGAAAAATTTGATTATACAAAAGGATTTAAGTTCAGTACATATGCAACATGGTGGATCCGCCAGGCGATCACCCGTGCGATCGCCGACCAGGCGCGTACGATCCGTATCCCCGTGCATATGGTCGAAACGATCAATAAACTGACACGCG
This sequence comes from Solobacterium sp., assembly GCA_024693325.1. Classification (GTDB taxonomy): domain Bacteria; phylum Bacillota_I; class Bacilli_A; order Erysipelotrichales; family Erysipelotrichaceae; genus Bulleidia. The sequence goes on along the minus strand of JAILLA010000091.1, from coordinate 35,448 downwards.
TGCAGAGACAGCTCGTCCAGGAACTCGGCAGGGATCCGTCACCGGAAGAGATCAGCGCGCATATGGAAGGCATTTCTCCCGAGAAGGTCAGAGAGATCCAGAAGATCGCTCTGGAACCTGTTTCCCTGGAAACACCGATCGGTGAAGAAGATGATTCCCATCTCGGAGATTTCATCGAGGACAAGGATGCACTGAGTCCTGACCAGTATGCGAACAACCAGCTGCTGAAGGACGAGATCAACAATGTCCTGAGCGGACTGACTGAGCGTGAAGAAAAAGTCCTGAGACTGAGATTCGGTCTCTATGACGGCAGGACCAGGACACTGGAAGAAGTCGGCAAGGAATTCAATGTCACACGTGAAAGGATCCGTCAGATCGAAGCCAAGGCACTGAGAAAGCTGAAGCATCCGACACGTTCAAAGCGTCTGAAGGATTTCTTTGATAAATAATGAATCAGCGGATCATTGAGATCGCTGGAATGGTAAAGCAGGGCATGGTCACGGCAGATATCGGCACAGATCATGCCCAGCTTCCTGTCCGGCTGGTGAGCGAAGGCATCATTCCGAAAGCGTATGCCTGCGACATCGGGGAAGGTCCCCTGAGCATGGCGGCAGAGAATGTCAGGAATGCAGGTCTCCAAGACAGGATCGGTGTGATCCTGTCAGACGGGTTTGAGCATGTACCGGACGACGTGCAGTGCGCGGTGATCGCCGGCATGGGCTGCCAGACAGCGATCGGCATTCTGGAACGCGCAGAAGAAAGACTTCCGGAACTGGAACAGATCATCGTCCAGGTCAATACGGATGTACCGGTATTCAGGGCGTGGCTCAGCGGCAGACGCTATACAGTGGAAGCGGAAAAACTGATCCGTGATCATGGGCATGATTACATTGCGCTGAGTTTTACATGCGCGGATCATGAACCGTACAGCGAACAGGAGATCCTCTGCGGGATCAGGCTGGCCCACGATGAAGCGTATGCCCGTTTTGCCGGGAAACAGATCAGTACGCTGGAATTCATCCTGTCCAGAAGAAAAGAACGGGACGCGGAGCTGGAACGGCAGCTGGAACTTTGGAAAGACTCCTATCGCAAAGCAGCACAGTGAATCATCACGGCTGCTTTTTTTCGGAAGGATATAAAAAAAGCACGGAATTGTCCGTGTTTTTAATGTCCAATTACTGGATGGAATTGACAGCCTTTGCAAGGCGGGACTTCTGACGGGATACGTAATTCTTCTTCTTGATGTGCTTTGTTGAAGCCTTGTCAAGAACGGAATTAGCCTCATTATATGCCTTCACAGCAGCTTCTTTATCATTTGCTTTAACTGCAGCTACAACTTTTTTGATGGCTGTTTTTACCGCTGTTCTTTCACTTACATTTGCTGTCCGTCTTTTTTCATTAGTCAGGGCGCGCTTTTTCTGCGACTTAATGTTTGCCATGCCAACACCTCCATTCGTTGCGTAACGAAAGCATTATAGCAAAGCAATAATCAAATTGCAATGAAAAGAAAAGCCATTTCAATGTATAATGAACAAGCTGAAGGAGGAAATATTCATGAACGATGTAAGGATTATTTTCATAGGAACTCCTGAGTTTGCCTGCCCGATCCTGCAGACTCTGGTCAACGAGGGGTATAACGTCGTAGCTGCGGTATGCCAGCCGGATCGTCCCACAGGCAGAAAACAAATAATAACACCGACACCGGTACACGCACTGGCAGACAAATTGAACATACCCGTGCTGCAGCCGGTGAAGCTGAGAGCGGAATATCAGTCTGTGCTGGACTACGAGCCCGACCTGATCGTTACCGCGGCATACGGACAGATCGTGCCTGAGGTGATCCTCAAGGCTCCCCGCTACGGATGCCTGAATATCCATCCGAGCCTGCTTCCCAAATACAGGGGCGGCGCGCCGATCCATCATGCTGTATGGGCAGGTGATGAAAAAACGGGTGTCTGCCTGATGGAGATGGTCAAGGCAATGGATGCCGGCAGGGTATATGCCAGAACGGAAGTACCGATCGGTCCGGATGAGACGACATCGGAAATGTATGAGAAGCTGCAGGACGCTTCCTGCGCGCTGCTGAAAGAATCACTCCCGCTCTATCTGGAAGGAAAGCTCGAAGGCGAGCCGCAGGATGAAACACAGGTCGTGATCGCCCGCAATATTTCCAAGGAAGATGAACAGGTCCATTTTGCGGATGAAGATATCAATGAAGTATATAACCATATCCGTGCCCTGACTGACTGGCCGCTTGCATACGGTCTGCTCGACGGAAAACGCATGAAGTTCATCAAAGTCAGAAAACAGATCTGTGAAACAGAAACAGCACCCGGTACGGTGCTTGGCTTCAGGGATCACGCGATGGAGATCGCCTGCAGGGGAGGTGTCCTCAGAGTACTGGAACTGCAGCCTGAAGGAAAAAGCAGGATGAGTGCCGACGCGTTCGCCAACGGTGCGGGAAGAAATCTCCCCGGCCATGTATTTGAATAGGAGTCATCAATGGATCAGAAATATATTCGCAACTTCTGTATTATTGCCCATATCGATCACGGCAAGTCCACCCTGGCAGACCGTATTCTGGAAATGACGGATACGGTCCAGCAGCGCGATATGAAAAACCAGCTGCTGGATGACATGGAACTTGAACGTGAACGCGGCATTACGATCAAACTGAATGCTGTCCAGCTGAGCTATCACAGCAAGGACGGACATGATTATCTGTTCAACCTGATCGATACACCGGGTCATGTGGATTTCAGCTATGAAGTCTCCAGATCGCTCGCTGCCTGTGAAGGCGCGGTCCTGGTGGTAGACGCGACACAGGGTGTCCAGGCACAGACACTTGCCAATACGTATCTGGCACTGGACAACAACCTGGAGATCCTGCCTGTCATCAATAAGATCGACATGAACAATGCCCAGCCTGACTTTGTAAAGCATGAGATTGAAAACATCATCGGTCTGGACTGCTCGGAAGCACCGATGATCTCTGCCCGTACGGGTATGAATGTCGACCAGGTGCTGGAACAGATCGTCAGGTCGATCCCTGCGCCGGGAGGGGATCCTGCCGCTCCGCTGCAGGCACTCGTGTTCGATTCATTCTACGATCCCTACAGGGGCGTCATCGCCCTGGTCAGGATCAGGGAAGGCTCCCTGAGCGTCGGTGACAAGATCCGCTTCATGGCGACCGGTGCTGAATATGAAGTGCTGGAAGCAGGTATCCGCAATCCCCGTGAGGTTCCCCTCAGGACACTCGGATGCGGGGATGTCGGATGGTTTGCGGCATCCATCAAATCCATCCAGGATGTCATGGTAGGTGATACCGTCACTTCTGCCGCGCGTCCTGCAGCAGAGCCTCTGGAAGGCTACCGCCGCATGAACCCGATGGTCTACTGCGGTCTGTATCCCAGTGATGCCCAGAAGTACGGAGACCTCCGTGATGCGCTGGATAAGCTCAAGCTCAATGATGCTTCACTGGTATATGAACCGGAAACATCGCAGGCCCTCGGCTTCGGTTTCCGCTGCGGCTTCCTGGGACTGCTCCATATGGACGTCATCCAGGAACGTCTGGAACGTGAATACAACCTCGACCTGATCGCTACAGCGCCGTCTGTCATCTATCACTGCTATCTCAGTGACGGAACGATGATCGCCGTTGACAACCCGGCAAAGATGCCGGACTTCTCGAAGATCGATCACCTGGAGGAACCGTACGTCAAGGCAGATATCATGGTGCCGGATACATATATCGGCGCAGTCATGGATCTCTGCCAGAACAAACGCGGGATCTATCAGTCCATGGAAGTCATCGATATCGGAAGAAACATGATCACTTATGAGCTTCCGCTGTCTGAGATCATCTTTGATTTCTTTGACCGTCTGAAGTCATGTTCCAAAGGATACGCTTCCCTGGACTACGAGATCATCGGATACCGGAAAGAAGACCTCGTCAGGATGGATATCCTGCTCAACGGCGAACCGGTGGACGCGCTGTCTGTCATCGTGCACCGAGGCGACGCATACCGCCGCGGAAGCCAGATCACTGTCAGGCTGAAGGAACTGATCCCCAAGCAGCAGTTTGAGATCCCTGTACAGGCAGCTGTCGGCGGCAAGGTCATTGCCAGGACCAATATCAAATCACTGCGCAAAAACGTCCTTGCCAAGTGCTACGGCGGTGATATTTCCAGAAAGAAAAAGCTGCTTGAAAAGCAGAAGGAAGGAAAGAAGCGCATGAAGGCAGTCGGCTCTGTCGTCATTCCGCAGGAAGCGTTCATGGCTGTGCTTTCCGTCAATGATGATGAAGGATAACGCAGTCCGCCATCTTTATGTGCATGTACCGTTCTGCCGGACGATCTGCTTTTACTGTGACTTCTGCCGGACGGTCTATCGTGAGCAGTCTGCCTCACAGTGGCTTGACGCCCTGGAAAAGGAACTGTTCCTGAAGGACATCCGTGTGCCGCAGGAAACGGTCTATATCGGCGGCGGAACGCCGACATGCCTGGCGCCTGAGCAACTGGAAAGACTGTTAGGCATGCTGGATGGATACTGCGGGGAGGGCTGTGAATATACCATTGAAGTCAATCCGGAGACGCTGACGGAAGAAAAGGCGGAGATCCTTGCCCGGCACGGCATCAACCGTGCCAGCATCGGCTACCAGACATCCGATCCCCGGATGCTTGCCCTCATGAACCGTCATCATACTGCCGGAGATGTCAGGCGTACGATGGAACTGCTCAGAAGCAGGGGGATCACCAACCTGTCGCTGGACATCATGTATTCACTGCCAAACCAGACGATGGAGGACCTGCAGAAAAGCGTGAGTGACGCGCTGGATATGCGGCCGGCGCATCTGTCGCTGTATTCCCTGACGATCGAGGAACATACTGTTTTCGCCAAACGGGGATATCAGCCCTGTGACGAAGAACTTGAAGCGGATATGTATGAGTGGATCGTACGTACACTGGAGTCCGCAGGATATGAGCAGTATGAGATCTCCAACTTTGCCAGAGACGGCATGTACTCACGCCACAATACCGCGTATTGGGAATACCGGAACTTCCATGGGATCTCTATGGGTGCCAGCGGCAAAGCTTCCGGTTTCCGCTATGACAACACAAAGGATCTGAAGGAGTACCTCCTTGATCCTCTGAAGCGTGAGATCATTCCCCTGAGTGAAAGGGATGAGATGTTTGAAATGGTCATGATGGGACTGCGCATGAAGCAGGGAATGTCCCTGAAACGTTTTGAAGAATGCTTTGGAAGGCCATTGACATCCGTATATGAAAAACAGCTGGAAAAGCTGAAGGCACAGAATATGCTCGTTGTGACAGACGATACTGTTCGCTGTACACCGGAGGGTCTTGAGATCCTCAATACCGTGCTGGAGGAGTTCCTGGACTGACGTCTGTCCGGGTACTGACGGCACAAATATGCTTGAAACAGATTATGGAGGAATTATGAAGACAGGAATCATCGGCGCGATGGATCAGGAAGTGGATTCCCTGAAAAGGGAAGTCAAAGATGCCGTATCAACAACGATCGCAGGCATGGAATTTTGTGAAGGAATACTGGATGACCGACAGGTCGTCATCGTAAAATGCGGGATCGGCAAGGTCAACGCCGGAACATGCGCACAGCTGCTGATCAATGTATTCGGCACGGACCGTATCATCAATACGGGCGTTGCCGGATCACTGGATGCACGGATCGATATCGGGGATATCGTCGTATCCACTGACGCGGTCCAGCATGACTTCGATCTGACCCCGCTTGGATATGCGCCGGGAGAACTGGAAGGGATCGGTTCACCTTCACTGACAGCTGACCCGCATATGCGCGCACTGGCTGTGGATGCCGTAAAGCAGTGCGCACCGGAAGTGAATGTGTTCGAGGGACGTATCTGTACCGGAGACCAGTTTATTTCTTCCGGTGAACAGAAAACGTCTATTTCCAGACGGTTCGGCGGATTATGCTGTGAGATGGAAGGCGGCGCGATCGCGCAGATCTGCTGTCAGAACAGCATTCCGTTTGTCATCATCCGTGCGATCTCCGATAAAGCGGACGGCTCTGCGGAAATGTCTTTCACGGAGTTTGTACAGGAAGCAGCTGTCAGGTGCGCTTCGATCACCCGTTATATGGTCTCTCACTGAGAGGGACGAACAAACACAGTTCATGAAAGAAGATCCGGACATTCGGATCTTCTTTTCAATAGATTTTGGATGACAGGAGCGGAAACCGGTTCCTGTATGATACAGGATCAATCGTTATAAAACTCATATCACTGACCATTCAGGTACAAAAGCCGGCATGCGATCAGATATTTCATTTTTTCTTCAGTTGAGTCCAGCTCACTGTTCAGAAGTTTTTTGATGTTATTCATGCGGTAGATCACAGTATTTCGGTGCAGATACATCTGTGACGCGGTTTCCTGGATGCTGCCGTTTGTGCGCAGGTATATTTCCAGCATCCTGACATAATCACTGCTGTTTTTCTCGTCATAATCGATCAGCGGCTGTAAAAGATCTGAGCCCATTTCTTTGATCAGGAACGGATCACTGATCAGATACAGCAGACGTTCCGTATCCATGTCATCGAACCACACGACTCGTTCTCCTGAGATCAGTGCTTTCCTGGAAGCGGCACGGGCTCTCTTATAACTGTACGTCAGGTTGTCCAGGTCTTTAAAGACACTTCCGACACCGACTGCCAGTTTCTGCATTGGCATTCTCTGCTCTACACGGCGCTTAAATGAATCAATGATCTCATGGAGCACATTCTCCGGCACATTGTTGACGACAACGACAAAACAGGAATCATAATAGAAAAAGTTGGCGTTGTGCGAGATGCTTTCAAGATAGATCTGGATCTGGAAGCTCAGCCGTCTTCTTTCGACCGTATCCATTGTGTCCAGGTCGCCCGTTTCCAGGGCAAAGACCCGGAAGTCACCGTCCACATCAAAATAGGGCAGGAGATCCGTGCGATAGGAACTGTTTTTCGGCTTCTCGATGGCTTCGATAAATGAGGCCGAGATCTGCTCGTCAGCCATTCCCTGCAGAAGCACCCGGATATTGAGGTCCTTGATCATGTCAAACAATTGGACATGCCATGGTACTGTCAGGAGCGGGAGATCGTTCTTGTTGCATATGTCGATGACAGACTGCGGGATCTCATGTATATACATCCCGGTATTAATGATCAGGCCGGACGCACGCAGTTTGACAAGCAGGCCGACGAGCGCAAGCAGCTTTGATTCTTTGTCAAAGCCGAATCCTGTCGTGATCGCCAGGTCTTTTCCCTTGAAATTTCGCAGAGCGTTAATGTCTTCGATCAAAAGGATCCAGCTGATGGAATTAGCCCATCCTTTCTGTCCTGCCACAAAGGTGATCTCGTATTTTTCCTGTGAACTGCTCATCAGATCTTCGATCGTATATCCCATGGAAAACCTCTTTCTCTGCCTATTATACAATTTATATGTGCTAACAGCACAAATAAACACATAAATATCATGTTTCCAGCCCATTGTAAGCGGTTCTGTATGAGCTATTATATAGGTGTAAAGCACAAGTAAATAAATGGAGGGGAAATATATGTTGGCAATGTATCCGCTTTATTCAAATAACGAAGTAAAAGTTTCACCGAACTGGTTCGAAGCTGAACGCATGGGCTATGTAGCAAGATCCGATAAGCACCAGACAAGCCTGATCGAATTCATCAGACATCTGTTCCGCTAAGCGCTCAGACAGGATCACTATCTATTAGTCAGATAATTGATATTCACAGGAATGAGGACGGACAAGCCGCCCTCATTTTTCTGTATCCGCGATCATTCTCCGGTTATTTCTGCTGCTGCAGAAAAAATGAGATCCGGTCGGATCTCATTTGGGATGATACAGTTTTTTGTGCTGATAAACAGGATCGAAGGTGACGTTGACGCCAAGCTTGCGGAAGACATTCGCGTCTTCCTCCGGCAGGACAACAGTTGAGTGCGCTTCGGATCCCTTCATGAAGGGCAGCTGTGCCATCGCGGCAGCCGCATGTTTGTTTGTCTTGGCAGTAATGGCCAGCGCGATCAGCAGTTCATCGGAGTGCAGTCTCGGATTGTGGTTGCCGAGATTGTTGATCTTCAGTTCCTGGATCGGCTTGACATAGAACGGCTCGATGAGCAGTGTTTCCTTGTCAATGTTGCCCAGTGCCTTCAGCGAGTTGATGATGGCTGCGGCGGAAGGTCCGAACAGGGAAGAGGTCTTTCCAGTAACGATCCTGCCGTCAGGCAGTTCAACGGCCATGGCAGGTTCACCTGTCAGCTGCGCTTTCTCTCTTGCGGCGACTGTGACCTTACGGTCTGAAGATGTGATATCCAGCTCGTTCATGAGCAGTTCGATCTTATGAATGGAAGCTTCTTGAACGCGTTCTGCTTTGACATCGACAAGCGTCTGGTAGTACCTGCGGATGATCTCGGCTTTGGCTGCGTCTTTCGCGGCATCGTCATCGGTGATGCAGAAGCCCACCATGTTGACGCCCATATCTGTCGGTGACCTGTAAGGGGACTTCGTCATGATGCGTTCGATGATCCTGTTGAGAACAGGGAAGATCTCGACGTCACGGTTGTAATTGACGGCTGTTTTCCCGTATGCCTCAAGATGATACGGATCGATCATGTTGATGTCGTTCAGGTCAGCTGTAGCCGCTTCATATGCCAGGTTGACCGGATGGTGCAGCGGCAGATTCCATACAGGGAATGTTTCAAACTTCGCATAGCCTGATTTGATGCCGTGCAGCTGATCATGGTAGAGCTGTGAGATGCAGGTAGCCATTTTGCCGGAACCCGGTCCCGGAGCTGTTACAACGATCAGATTTCTGGATGTTTCAATATAATCATTCTTTCCCAGGCCTTCCTGTGAAACGATGAAGTCGACATCGGTCGGATAGCCGGGGATCGGATAGTGTCTGTAGCACCTGATGCCGTCGTTCTTCAGCTGGTGCATGAACTGGTCAGCTTTGGGCTGATGTTCATACTGTGTAATGACGACACTGCCGACATACAGACCGAGCGCGACAAAGGCATCGATGGAACGAAGCAGTTCCTGATCGTAGCTGATGCCAAGATCGCCTCTGCTTTTGGAACGTTCGATACTGTTTGCGTTGATGCAGAGGATCAGTTCAACATGATCCTTCAGTTCAGTCAGCAGCCTGATCTTATTGTTCGGCTCATATCCGGGAAGAACCCGCGCAGCATGAAAGTCTTCAAACATCTTGCCGCCGAACTCCAGATAGAGCTTGTCGTCAAAGATGCTGATGCGTTCCAGAATCTTGTCTCTTTGAAGCTTCAGATACTGATTTGAATCAAAGGCAGTCCTAGCCATATCCATTTACCCCTCAATGTTCATTAGTATATCAGAATGAAAGATATCCTGCTGATAAAAACGTACAATTTTCCGATTGTATTAAGTGAAATGGTGTGATATTATTTCATAGCTTTCATTCTGGGACGCACGAGTCCTCTGACGGCGGTCTCGGATTGAAACGACATTGCATAACAGGAGGATAAAATTATGCTTGAAAAGGAAACGATTGCACGTATTGTCAAAGAATTCGGTCTGAAGGAAGGCGACACAGGTTCCGTTGAGGTACAGGTTGCCCTGCTGACAGAAAAGATCAACCGTCTGACTGAACACCTGAAGATCAACAAGAAGGACTACTCTTCCGCAAGAGGTCTGATGAAGATGGTCGGCCAGAGAAAGCAGCTGCTTTCCTATCTGTCCAGAACAGACTTCAACCGTTATCGTGAACTCGTTCAGAAGCTCGGTCTGAGAAAGTAATCGCATACGTGAACAGCGGAGTGGATCAAATCCATTCCGTTTTTTTTTATTCCTTCAGCGTTTCCTTTGTGTATGGACTGAAAAGGATCCTGTTTTCTTTCATAAAAGAAACGTGATTCCTTCTGTCATACGTCTCACAGGGAACTCACTCCTGATGATTTTCTGATAGGATAACCGAAAGGAGTTAATGGATATGAAAAAAGTACTGCTCTGCGGTAAACTGTTTACTGCGGAAAATGATGATGTTCTGGAAAATATGGCTGTTGTCGTGGAAGACAGCAGGATCGTTTCCGTATGTTCTCAGAATGACGTGAACACAGACAATGCCGAAGTGATCGACCTTAATGACAAATTCGTCATGCCCGGCCTGATCGACGGACACCTGCATACCACATCCAACGGCGGGACAAAAGAAGAACCGGGCTACCGGACGACTGCTGACCTGACGATCAATGCTCTGCTGAACGCGCAGACAGACCTGCTGGCAGGCTTTACGACGATCCGCGACGAAGGCAGTGAAAACTTTGAGGATGTTGCCCTGAAGAAGGCGATCAATGCCGGCAGGGTAGACGGTCCGAGAATGATCACTTCCGGCAAGGTGATCACCGCAACCGGCGGTCATGCGGACTCCCGCTTCCCGCTGGATGTGCATCCGGATGTTTCCTACGGGGCATTTGTCTGCGATTCGCCTGATGAATGCAGGAAAGCAGTCCGCCAGATCTTTAAATACGGTGCCGATCAGGTCAAGGTCATGGGGACCGGCGGCGTCATGTCCTTAGGCGATGAGCCGGGAGCTCCCGAGTTTACCGAAGAGGAATTCCGCGCAATTTTTGAGATCTCCAATACAAGAGGCCGTCTGTCGTCCGTGCATGCGCATGGCGCGGAAGGCATGAAACGGGCAATGCGCGCCGGCGTCACAACGATCGAACACGGCATGCTGATGGATGATGAGGCAATTCAGATGATGGCTGATACCGGTACATACCTGATCCCGACGATCATTGCCGCTAAGGCGATCGTAGACAATGGCGTAGAGTCAGGCATCCATCCGGAGAATGTCGCAAAGGCAGCCAGATGCATTGCCAACCACTATACCAACCTGAAAAAATGTCTGGAGGCAGGCGTGAAGATCGCTTTCGGTACCGATGCAGGAACACCGGGCAACTATCACGGCATGCAGACGAGGGAATTCCAGCTGATGAAGGAAGCCGGTCTGCCGCCGGTCTATATCCTGCACAGCGCTACCAGCCGGAATGCTGAAATGATCCGGATGATCGACGAGATCGGAACGATCACACCTGGCAAATACGCTGATATCACGGCGTTTGACGGAGATCCTCTGGAAGACTTTGAAACGATGAATCATGTAAAGTTCGTCATGAAGGACGGAAAGGTATACAAAAGCTGAATTTGAAAACGAGGCCGAACGATACGGTCTCTTTTCTTTCCGGGAATCTGTTCAGTGTCCCTCAGCCATATATACATTTTGTTAATTTTGTTCAGACAGTACAAAACAGGGCCGATGATTGATAAAATAATATAGTTAAAGAGGACGGATATGAGCTATATTGAATTTCATGATGTAACCAAGGTATACCATGTCGGCGAAGTAGACATCCGCGCTCTTGACGGCGTGGACTTTGATATTGAAAAAGGACAGTTTATCGTGATCGCCGGTGCTTCCGGAGCAGGAAAAAGCACGATCCTGAATATTCTGGGAGGCATGGACACATGCACGGACGGCGAGATCATTGTGGACGGTTCAAGAGTCGATCAGATGAATGAGGCCGAGCTGACGGATTACCGCAGATATGATATCGGCTTTGTTTTCCAGTTCTATAACCTGGTGCAGAATCTGACGGCTCTGGAAAATGTGGAACTGGCAGTTGAGATCTGCAAAGATCCGCTGGATCCCGCCAGGGTACTGGAACAGGTCGGACTTGGTGACCGTATGAATAACTTTCCTTCACAGCTTTCAGGCGGCGAGCAGCAGCGCGTTGCGATCGCCAGAGCGCTTGCCAAAAACCCGAAGCTCCTTCTTTGTGATGAACCGACCGGCGCGCTCGACTACGTGACCGGCAAGCAGATCCTGAAGCTGCTGCAGGAAACATGCCGGACGCACGGCATGACGGTGATCATCATTACGCATAATCTTGCCCTGTGCCCGATGGGTGACCGTGTTTTCCGCGTGAAGAGCGGAAAGATCATCTCCGCAGAGGTCAATGAACATCCGCAGGACATTGAAACGATTGAGTGGTAAAAATGCCCCGTACACTGAAAAAAGATATTCTGAGATTGATCAGAACGACAAAAGGCAGGTTTTTTTCACTGACTGCGATCGTCACGATCGGAGTGGCTTTTTTCGTGGGCGTTTCTTCATCTTCAACGATCATGGCAGACAATGTCGATACATATGCCGACAGGGTCCGCCTGAAGGATATTACGATCTACTCTGATTACGGCTTTGATGAAGAAGATATCAAAGCCATCTCCGGACTGGAAGAAGTGGCATACGCGGAGGGTTCCAAGTTCGTTGATGTCAACGCGGCAGCCGGTTCCACAAGCATCATTACCAGAATCCATTCCTATGATCCGGACAGTCAGATCAACCTGTTTGACCTGGTAGAAGGAAGGCTCCCTCAAAAGAAAAATGAAGTATTGTCTGAAGGCGGTACAGACATGGAACCGGGATACCCGGTCGGCACGGTGCTGCGTATTTCCAGACCGGAAAACGATCTGGATGACTGGCTTGATGTCGATACGGTAACGGTCGTCGGTCTGATCGATACACCGCTGTACCTGAACATGACCAAGGAAAACAGCACGCTGGCTAACCAGTATATCCAGACTTACCTTTATATTCCCGAAGAAGCGTTTGTCATAGATTACGATGTGGAAGTCAATGTACTGACGAAAGAAGGCGTTTCCTATGAATCCTTCTATGACGCATATGAAAAATACTGCAGCCGTGTCAAGGAAGAGATCGAGGACTTCGGCACGACGCAGGTTATGCACAGACATGATGAAGTCCTGGAAGAAGCGTACAAGGAACTGAATGACGGCTGGCAGGAATACTATGACGGCAAAAAGGAATTTGATGAGGAGATCGCCGATGCCGAACAGGAGATCGCTGACGCAAAACAGGAGATCGCTGACGGCTGGCAGGAACTGGACGACGGAATACAGAAACTGAAGGATGCGCAGAAGGAACTGGATGACAGTGAAACAGACGGATATCAGCAGATCGCCGATGCCCGTGCTGAGATCGAAAAGGGCAGGGAGAAGCTGAAGGAAGGCGAATCCGAGTATTACGAGAAGGAAGCGGAATATCTTGCGCTGAAGGATGAGATCGACAGCGGCATCAAACAGATCAAGGAAGGCATCAAGCAACTGCAGCAGGCCAAGGAAGGACTGGATCAGATCGATGCGGGGATCGCACAGATCAACGAAGCCAGGGAAAAACTGACAACTGCAAAAGAAGGCATCGCCATGATCGATGCCGGAATTGCCAGGATCGATGAGTCGGTCACACAGCTGGAGACTGCTGCGGCAGGCCTGACCCAGCTGGACGCTGCGATCGCTCAAATGGACGGCATACCCGGAATGGAAGCCCAGAAAGCAGCTTTGGAAGCACAGCGCGATGCTGTGCGGGCACAGCTGACAGAACAGGGGATCGATCCCGATCATATCAGTGAAACAGTCGAAGCACTGAAACAGCAGAGGGCAGAACTCGCAGAGCAGCGTGAAGGCGTGATCGCTTCCCTGCAGGAACAGGGTATTGCGTATGAAAGCATCGACCAGACGATAGCAGCCCTGGACGCACAGAAAACAGCCCTGGAAAACACCAGGGCAGGTGTTGTCGCGCAGCTTAAGGAACAGGGCATCGAGGCTGATCAGATCGATGAACAGATCGCGTCGCTGCAGGCGCAGATCACAGAACTCAACAACAATAAACGGATGATCGATGAAGGGCTTGCGGAAGGAAAGGCGCAGCTGGATGATGCGCATGACACCCTGGACAAGGCTTACATGGCAACGATCAACGCAGCGGCAGAACTGGCTGAAGAGGTCGAGAAAGCACAGAAAGAGATCAATGACGGCTGGAATGAGATCGATGAAAACAGACAGAAACTGAAGGACGCAGAGAAAGATCTTGAGGATGCGGAGAAGGAACTGGAGGACGCCAGGAAAGACGGTCTCCAGGAATTGGCTGACGCAAAGGAAGAACTTGATAAGGCACAGCAGGACATCGATGACCTGGAAGACGGCAGCTGGACGGTCCTTGACCGATCCCAGCATTACGCGTCCAAGACATATAAAAACACCGTAGAGCAGATGCGGGCGATCGGCGCGGTATTCCCGATGTTCTTCTTCATGGTGGCGGCACTTGTATGCCTGACTACGATGACGCGCATGATCGACGAACAGAGATCACAGCTCGGCATCATGCGGGCACTGGGATACAGCAGGCTTCAGTGTTCGATGAAATATCTGACATATGCCGGAATGGCTACCGCATTGGGAACAGTACTGGGTACCGTGTTCGGACTGGCTATTTTCCCGTACATCATCTATACGGCATGGAAGATGATGTATATCCTGCCGCCGATGAAGATCTTTATGCCGTGGAGACTGATCGTGATGTCGGCAGTGGGATTCCTTGCGGTCATGCTGGCGACGACATGGTATGTCTGCCGGAATGATATGAATGACGTTCCTTCCCAGCTGCTGCGTCCGAAGTCTCCGAAGCTCGGCAAGACTGCCCTGATCGAGCGGATCGGACCGCTCTGGAACAGGCTCAGTTTCTCCTGGAAGATCACCATGAGAAACCTGTTCCGCTACAAGCAGAGACTGATCATGACCGTGATCGGCGTTGCCGGATGCACGGCACTGCTGATCACAGGTTTCGGCATCAGCGACTCGATCAACGGGATGGTAGACATCCAGTTTGATGAGCTCCAGCTGTTTGAAGGACAGGTACACGCGGAAGGGCTGAAGCCGAGCGAGATGAATGTACTGAAGAATGACCTGCTGAAACAGGAAGATGTGTCTTCAGCAGTGATCGCCGGCAGCTACAGCGCCATTGCGGTCAACGGGCATGACACGCTGGAAGAGACCGTCAACGTGCAGGTGTTTGAGAAACCGGAAATGATCCAGTCCTGCTATAACCTGAGGACAAGAGTCGGGCATGAGCCGATCATACCGGGCGATGACGGAGTGATCATCAATGAGAAGCTGGCGGAAAACCTCGGACTGAAGGCAGGGGACAGTATTATCGTCGAAAGCAAGACCGGGATCAGGAAGGAAGTCAGGATCGCTGCTGTTACCGAGATGTACATCCAGCACTACATGTTCATGACCCAGGCATATTACAGCAAAGTATTCGGAAGCACGATCAGTATGGATACCCTGATGGTCGATATTGACGGAGACGTTGAAGTCAGCAGGGCATTCCAGAAACGCATCGTCAAGGATGACAGGGTCAGCGGTGTGCAGTTCTATGACACCATCCTTGAGAACTTCAAATCTATGGTCAACAGCCTTGACCTGATCGTCTGGGCGCTGATCATATCTTCGATGTCGCTGGCGTTTGTCGTATTGGGCAACCTGACCAATATCAATATCAGTGAACGTCAGCGTGAGATCGCGACGCTCAAGGTCCTCGGTTTCCGGAAACGCGAAGTACAGAATTACATCTTCAAGGAGAACAATGTCCTGACCGGCCTGGGAGCTCTGGCGGGTATTCCGATCGGACAGGTACTGCACCATTTCATCATGAGACAGGTCGAAATGGACTATGTCATGTTCGGAAGAACAGTGGATCCTTCCAGCAATGTGATCTCGTTCTTCATGACGATCCTGTTCGGTATGCTGGTGAACTTCTTCATGCGCCGGAGGCTGCAGTCGATCGAGATGGTGGAATCACTGAAGAGTGTTGAATAACAATTGCGAAGTTTTCAAACATCGCTCATAATGGATGCAGGAGGAGTTTTATCATGAAAGAATTCAAAGTACTGCGCTGCAAGGGCTGCGGAAAGATGGTCGTTACCCTGGCTGACAGTGCATGCCCTACAAAGTGCTGCGGTGAACCGATGGAAGAACTGAAAGCCAACACCACTGACGGCGCGACTGAAAAGCATGTACCTGTTGTTACAAGAGAAGACGGCAAACTGATCGTGAATGTCGGATCGGTTGATCATCCGATGATCGATGCACATTACATTCAGTGGGTCGCACTGGTAACAGACAACAGCTTCCGTATCGTAACTCTTGAACCGGGACAGAAGCCTCATGTTGAAGTGGCAGAGGATGAGAAAGTAAACGAAGTTTACGAATACTGCAATCTGCACGGACTCTGGAAGACAGAAGCATAATTACAAAGCTGCGGACTGCAGCTTTTTAAAAAACAGGATAGAAAAGAGGATTTAAATTATGACACTGATCAAAAACGGACGAATTCATGACATGGTCAACAGGGAACCGTACATTGCGGACATCCTGATCGAAAACGGCAAGATCAAGGCGATCGGTATGGACCTGGCACCGGACGGGGATGTGTTTGACGCTTCCGGCCTGGATGTATATCCCGGCTTCATCGATGCGCACAGCCATATCGGTGTTTCCGGCACCGGCATCGGTTTTGAAGGCCGTGACTATAACGAAATGAATGACATCTGCTCACCGGAAGTGCGCGGGATCGACAGCTTCAATCCGTTTGACGCAAGCATTCCCACAGCCGCAAAAGCGGGCATTACAACTGTTGCGGCAGGTCCCGGAAGCGCAAATGTCCTGGGCGGCACATGGATCGCGGTCAAGCTGCACGGTGTATGTGTGGATGACATGATCGTCAAGGATCCCGTTGCCATGAAATGCGCATTCGGTGAGAATCCGAAGCGCTGCTACCAGAACAAAAACGCGAGCTCCCGTATGTCTGTAGCAGCCCGTTTCCGCGACATCATGTATCAGGCCAGAGAATACATGCTGAAGAAAGAAGCTGCCGGAGACGACATTACAAAGAAGTCGCCATTCAATCTGAAATATGAGTCATTGATCCCGGTGCTCAAAAAGGAGATCCCTCTGAAGGCGCATGCGCACCAGGCAAACGATATTCTGACAGCGATCCGTCTGGCAAAGGAATTTGATGTGGACCTGACGCTTGAACATGTCACGGAAGGACATCTGATCGCTGATAAGCTTGCGGAAAACAAGCAGTATATGATGGCTGTCGGTCCGACATTTACCCATGCGTCCAAATATGAGCTGCAGTACAAGTCCTGGGAAACACCCGGTGTTCTTGCAGCAAAAGGATGCCATGTATCTATCGTGACAGACCATCCGTTTGCTTTGGAAGAATACCTCCCGATCTATGCAGGTCTGGCTGTCAAAGCAGGCATGGATCCTTATGAAGCTTTGAAAGCAATCACCATCAATCCGGCAGAACATCTGCTGATCGCGGACAGGGTAGGATCGCTCGAAGCAGGCAAGGACGCTGATATCGTTGTTTACGAAGGCAGTCCGTTTGAAGTGACATCCGAAGTCAGGCTTGTTCTGATCGACGGTGTACGCATCTGATCACAATACAGGAGGCAGGGCTCGTCCCTGTCTTTTCATATGTCCGGGTCTCTTGCAGAGCAGTCTTGTGCGGTGTAAAATTACACTATAAGAGAGAAAATAACTAATATGAACAAGGAAGAACTGATCAATGTACTGAGCAATGAATGCAGGCTTGTCCGGGCTGAATTCGGGTTTTCACAGGATCAGATGGCACAGATACTCGGCATGTCGAAGAAGACGCTGGTGGAAACGGAGAAGGGCAGAAGAAAGCTGTCCTGGCCGGAGTGCATCGCGCTGGCTGTGATCTTTTCCCGCAGCCAGATCCTCGGCAATGAATTCGGCGGTGAGCTGTCGGACATGATCCGCGCTGTATCATTTGATGACACGGATGTGTCATATCCGAAAACGATGGGCGGAAAGGTCTGGTGGCGCGATATCGAAGAACATAGCGGTTACCGCATCCAGCAGAACCTGCTTTCCCAGCATTACCGTCTGCTCGATCCGATGGACGGCAGGATGGTATCTTCATTTGATATTGAAGTGATCAGAAAATACATGAAGCAGAATGGCCTGATTCATGAAACGGAGGCTTTATGAAAACGAGCTCATTTCTGGAACTTGCCGCATTCGGCGCAAAGACTGTACTGTTCAGGAAGAAAGATCCGATCCTCGGTACCGTCATCATCACCGACCGGTGCAATCTTTCCTGCAGGCACTGTTCCGTCAACAATATTACTTCCGTGATGCATCCGTATGAAAAGGTTCGCAGTGAGATGCGGACACTGTACGATATGGGGATCAGGATCCTGTTTTTCTGCGGCGGTGAAACACTGCTGTGGAGGGATGGGGAACTGACTGTCCGTGATCTTGTCATCGAGGCAAAACGGATGGGATTCCTGATCGTCAATATCGTGACGAACGGTACATTCCCGATCGATGTACCGGAAGCTGACCTGATCCTGCTGAGCCTTGACGGTGACAGGAAGCGCCATAACATGATCCGCGGGGATACGTATGACACGATCATGGAGAATATCAGGAATGCCACAGCAGAGAATATCTGCTTCTACATGGCAGTCAACAAGATCAACAGGCATACGATCAGGGATGTCTGCTATGCGGCAAAGCACCTGAAGAATGTCAAGGCAGTCTCTTTCAACTTCCATACCCCTTATCCCGATACGAAAGAACTTGCGCTGAGCAGGGAAGAGAAACAGGAATGCTGTGCAGTCATTGAAGAGATGATGAAGCGGGGCCTGCCTGTATTCAATCTCAGGAGCGCATTTCCGTACATCATCGATAATTCATTCCCGACACCATGCTGGCAGTGCGTTGTCATAGAGGACGGTAAGATCAGTACATGCGGCAGGTGCATCGATGTGCCCGGACTGTGCGAACAGTGCGGATACTTCTTTGTGGCAGAGTATACACTGCTGTTCTCCGGAAACGTCCAGGTGATCGCGGAAATGCTGGGAACCTATCTGAAATACATATAAGGAGCGCATATGAGTATCATTACAGATCTGACAAGGGACTGGCTGACACGCTCTCTGCGTCCCTTTACATTTACACCGTCCTATGATGAAGTGCTTCCATACGGGGACTGCGATAATCTCGGTCTCTATATCCATATCCCGTTCTGCCGCAGCATCTGTTCATTCTGTCCGTACTGCAAGACCGTGTACCGGAAAGAAACATGTGACCGGTATATCGACGCATTGCTGGAAGAGATCAGAAATGTCGGAAATACATACCAGGGCAGAAAAAAAGTGACAAGCCTGTATTTCGGCGGCGGTACGCCTGCGCTTGCGCACGCCCGTCTGAAAGAGATCATCGATGAAGTAAACAGACACTTTATCATTACAGGGGGGATCGGACTGGAACTGCATCCTGATGATGTGAGGGAACCGGTACTGAAAGAACTGAAGGAAGCAGGCGTTACCCGCATCAGTATCGGCATCCAGTCATTCCATGATAAATACCAGGATATTCTCGGCAGACGGACCGTTGACATCAAAGCAATGAAAGAAGCTCTTGAAGCAGTCCCGTTTGAAACGGTATCCATGGACCTGATCTTTGCGCTTCCCTCACAGACGCTCTATGAACTGGAAGAAGATGTTGAAACAGCATTCGGTCACGGAGCCAATCATGTCGCGGTATATCCGTTCATTGATTTTACATTCACCGACAGCAAGCTTAAAGCAATGTCCAAGCATGAGAAACATGCACTGCTGGACGGAATAACGAATTACTGTCTTGCCAAAGGCTATCAGCGTACATCGATCTGGACGTTCGCAAAAGAGAAGAATGCCGTATATTCTTCCATGACGAGGGAGAGCTTTCTCGGTTTCGGATGTTCCGCCGCAACACTGCTGAGAGACCAGTTCAAGATCAATACATTTTCCGTTGACGAATACTGCAAGCGGATCGCTGAAGGAAAGCTTCCGACATCACTGACCATCCGGTTTACCCGGAGGCAGAGAATGGTCTACTGGCTGTTTTGGACACTGTACAGCACGCATCTTGATCCTCAGGATTTCCAAAGATTCTTCGGCGTTTCCCTGGATCAGATGTATGGCGCGGAATTCATTCTGGCGCAGCTGCTCGGCTTCCTGAAAAAAGAGCAGGGGATCTATCATATGACACTGCGGGGAGCGTTCTATTATCACTACTATGAGAACTACTATACGCTCGCGTATATCGATAAGATGTGGGGCATCATGAGACTTGAAGCATTCCCGGAGCGGATCGAACTTTAACTGTTCGCATACGGGGAAAAAGTTCTCAAGTAATTCTACAGTCCTTATTTTGTTATGACGAAATCTTAAACAATTAAAGAGCACAGTTTCCGGTCTGTCTGAATGCAGATCGCTGAAGGATCTGTGCTTTTTTTGACCGGCCGGGTATGTTGCGGACAGTATGATGAACATGTTTTTATGATGTTTCTCCGTATTTGACAGCACAGTTTTCCCATGTATGTGTCAGTTTATTCTGTAAGCCATTACATTCAGATCAGGACTTGATTTTATAAAAACACGGAGTATTATAAGAGGTCCTGAAAGGAGGATATCAAATACATGGCACTGATCCAGATAACAATGTTTGCCGGTGCTCAGTTCGCAGTCACATACGGAATACTCGCTTTTTCCATGAATTACGGAAAACTGAAAACAGCACACTGAGCTGATGAGGCTGATGCCCCGTTGAAAAACAATTTACATTCGTACAGGATGACATATATATGAAATACTCTGCGGCTGAACTGCTGCAGAGTTTTATTATCCAGACTGTCATCATCGATCTGCCTGTTGATCATTACAGCATTTCAGTGCTGCAGTTACTTTAAGAATTCAATATCCGCTGTACTGAAATCCTGCCCGGGTATAAACTAAACTGTGCATGTCTGATCAGACAGGGAGGTACAGTCAATGGATGAGAACAACAGACTGAATGATGAACAGTTTCTGAAAAAGGTCGAAGAAGCTGCCAGGAAAGGGGCAGGCATGGGCAAACTCAACAGTTTCCTGATACAGGCTCTGCTGATCCTGCTCGTCGTTGGAGGAGCAGTGTATTTCATCAATACCAAGGTAAATACATTCAATGAAAAGCTGGAAAGCGTCTTCCATTTTGAAGACCCGGCAGAAAACCATGACCTTGTCCTGGAAAACAACGGGATCTTCGGATATACAGCAGCTGATTTTGAAGAGGCAGTACTGGGTGACTCACAGAAACAGAAAAAGCTGCAGGTCATGACACAGGAAGTCTCCGATGTCAGTACGGTCACGGAAGCAGGCCTGCTCAACTGGAGCGTATTCACGAAGAACCAGCTGATCACTTACAACGGGACAGCAGTGTATACAGTCGATCTGTCTGAGATCGGCAGATCGGATATCTCTTTCAACGAGGAAGAAAAGACCGTTACACTGAAGATCCCGCATGCTGTTCAGGAAGAGATCAATATTCCGGAAGACAAGATCCAGTTCGGTGATACGACAGGCGGTCTGCTGGCATTCGGTGACCTTCATATGACACCGGAACAGATCGCGGATGTACAGGCAGGTGCAAGGAAAAAGATGGAACAGAAGCTGGAAGAGGATCATGTGATCGACCAGGCTGACCGGTTTGCAAAGCTTGTTGTCTGGGAACTGTATTCACCGATCATCAAGGGTGTCGGCAAGGACGTCTCACTGGTCGTGGAATTCAAATAAAGCAGCACAGCTTTCTGAACGATAAAGCGTCTTTGACAAAGGCGCTTTTTCTCTGAACGGATGCCGGACAGGAAGTGTTTCCGGACGTGCATGAAAACTGGAAAATTCTTCAGTTGGAATGCAAATTGAGTTGTGCTAGAATAGTACCGTTATATTTTAAGGAAGATGTTATTGAGGTACTGAAGAAGATGGAAAAGTACAAGAGAAGCTGGGATTTCCATGGCAGAACGCTGACCGTTGAAAACGGGGAAATCGCCAAGCAGGCAGGCGGATCGGTCCTGGTCCGCTACGATGATACTGTGGTTCTTTCCACAGCAACAGCCAGTCATGAAGCGAAGGATTCTGATTTCTTCCCGCTGACTGTGCTCTATAACGAGAAGATGTATGCAGTGGGCAAGATCCCCGGCGGCTTCTTAAGAAGAGAAGGAAGACCGACTGAACATGCAACACTGACTGCACGTCTGATCGACCGTCCGATCCGTCCGCTGTTTGCGGAAGGATTCCGCAATGAAGTCCAGGTCGTTAATACCGTTCTGTCGGTAGATCAGGACGCTGACAGCGGCATGACTGCGATGTTCGGCAGCTCGCTGGCATTATGCGTATCCGATATCCCGTTCAACGGTCCGATCGCAGGCGTCATTGTCGGTAAAGTCGACGGTGAATATGTGATCAACCCTTCGATCGAGCAGCTCGAACGTTCTGTTCTGAACCTGACGGTCGCCGGCACAAAAGACGCGATCAACATGGTCGAAGCAGGTGCCAAGGAAGTTTCCGAAGAGGAAATGGTTGAAGCATTGATGGTCGGACATAACGCGATCAAGGAACTCTGTGCAATTCAGGAAGAAGTGATCGCAGCATGCGCAAAAGAAAAGATGGAAGTAACGCTTTACGAGATCAACCCGCGTATCAAGGCATACATGGATGAACATGGACGTAAAGCGATCGAAGAAGCTGTTTCGATCAAAGGAAAACTGGAACGCTATGCCAAGATCGATGAGCTGATCGCCCAGATGGAAACCGAAGTAGCTGAAAACCTGGAATGGGAAGATGACGCTGCCAGGGAAAAGGCCGTCAAGCAGGCTCATGAATACGGTGTTGAGATCGAAGCCGGCGAAGTACGCCGCCTGATCAGTGAAGAGAAGATCCGTCCGGACGGAAGAAAACTGGATGAACTGCGTCCTCTGGACAGCCAGGTCGACCTGCTGCCGAGAACTCACGGCTCCGCTATGTTTACCCGCGGTGAAACACAGGTCCTCTCGATCACGACTCTGGGTTCACTGGATGACAACCAGCTGATCGAGGATGTTACTCCGACAACAGCGAAATATTTCATGCACCAGTATAACTTCCCGCCGTTCTCCGTCGGTGAAGTCGGACGTATGGGTTCACCGGGCAGACGTGAGATCGGTCACGGTGCACTGGGTGAGCGCGCACTGAAGCAGGTACTTCCTCCGATCGAGGAATTCCCTTACACGATCCGTACTGTTGCGGAAGTCCTGGAATCCAACGGTTCCAGTTCACAGGCAAGTATCTGTGCAGGCACGATGTCACTGATGGCAGCCGGTGTCCCGATCAAGGCTATGGTAGCAGGTGTTGCGATGGGCCTCATCACAACCGGAAACAGCTACTCCATCCTGACGGACATCCAGGGTATGGAAGACCATTACGGTGATATGGACTTCAAGGTAGCCGGTACAAGAAAAGGAATCACTGCTCTGCAGATGGATATCAAGGTTGACGGTATCTCCCAGGAGATCCTGAAGGAAGCTCTGGCTCAGGCTCATAAAGGCCGCATGGAGATCCTTGACAACATGGAAACAGCCATCAGCGAGCCGAGAGACCACCTGTCCCCGTATGCTCCGAAGTTCGTTGCATTCACGATCCCTGTCGACAGGATCAGGGATGTCATCGGTACAGGCGGCAAGACGATCAACCAGATCATTGCGGACTGTGACAATGTTGTGATCAACGTTGACGATGACGGACATGTTGCGATCTACCATACAAATCAGGAAATGCTGGACAAGGCAAAGGGTATCATCGAAGACCTGACAAGAACAGTCGCTGTCGGTGATGTATATGAATCAACAGTTACCGAACTGCGTGATTCCTTCGCGTTTGTCAATCTGTTCCAGGGAACAGACGCACTGCTGCATATCTCCGAGATCTCCTGGGAAAGAACACAGAAGATCACGGATGCGCTCCATGTAGGCGATAAGATCAAGGTCAAGGTCATCAGTGTTGATGATTCCGGCAAGGTCAAGGTCTCCGCAAGAGAATGCACGGAAAAACCGGAAGGATATGTTGAGCCGAAAAAGAAGACCGGCAGCAGCGGTAACAGACCTGCTAACAGCAGCAGATCATCCTCCAATAAGAGTTCTGCGAATTCCGCAAACGTAGAAAAGAGATTCTTCAAGAAAAAGGAGGCTTAATGCCTTCTTTTTTGGAAAGGGGTAGCAAAGTCATATGAGAATGAGAAAAAAGAAATGGGCTGAGCCGTACCTGGACGCGCATCCTGAATATGCGCTGAGCGACCCGCGTGAACTGAAGGGACAGTGGAAAACATTCCTCAAAGGGAAGACCCTGCATGTGGAGATCGGTACCGGCAAAGGCGATTATCTGATGGAAATGTCAAGAATGTATCCTGAAGATGCCTGGGTAGGAATCGAAAAAGAACATAATGTCGCAGCGATCGCATGCCGCAAGATGCTCGAGGATGAGACATTCTCTACGGAAAACAACCGTCTGATCGTAGCGGACGGGGCCAATCTTGAGGACTGGTTTGAAGCGGGTGAGATCGATGTGATCCATCTGAACTTCTCTGATCCATGGCCGAAGAAGTATACGCATAAACGCAGGCTTTCCAGTGAAAGTTTTCTCAGAATCTATGAAAAACTGCTGAGTCCGGAAGGGTGCGTGCGCATGAAGACGGACAACCAGAACCTGTTTGAGGACTCTGTTCTGTATTTCCTGCAGAACGGATTCACATTCACGGAATTCTCGGTGAATTTCCGCCGGAACGAACATCCCGAAGATGCCGTAACGGAATATGAAAAACGGTTCATGGAACTGGGACAGCCGATCTACCTGCTGAAGGCTGTGATCGACCGGTCAAAAAAGACAGAAAACTGATACAGGATTCAGACACAGATACCGGAAACAGGTACTGTGTCTTTTTCTATTTTGTATTGAGCTTTCGGTTTATCAGGACATACGAATAATCTTTTCTGTCGTTTTTAGGATATGCATTGTGAGATAATGATTTCAGTTGATTCAACGGTTAAGGAGAAGAACAATGAAGAGCAGTTTTTCGTTTGAAGTTTTGAATAAGGACAGCAAATTTAGAATGCCAGAACAATTTGAAGGCGTCGATAACTTTATGATCGGTCAGTATATAGGTGTGCAGATCTCCGATGGTTATTATGATCACTCTGATTATGGAAGCGGATCAACATATACAGCACCGGAGGTATTCCGCGTAGCCGGGGTTCATAAAGGCAGTCTTAATTTGCTTCGTTTAGATACTGTTCATGAGATTATTGTAGAATCTGCAGATGGACAGACGTTTACCATAACCTGCACAGTTACCAGCGGCTCTACTTATGCGCTGGATAAGTACAAGAGATACGAATGGGCAATCGATGAAAGAATGGTTTCCTGGATAGAAAATGATCTGAATACGACACATAAAGGAGAAAAGCTGTCTTTAACCGTCTATAAAAGTGCTGTTGATGTTAAAAAAGCGCTTGATGAAAAAGAGAAATACAGACAGCGAATGGCAGAAAAAAAGAGAAGAGAATCCGAGGCCGCCAGAAGGGAAGAAGAACTGCGGCAAAAGAAAGCGGCAGAAGAGAAAAAAGCAGCCGAAGAAATTAATGATCTGTTTGGATCAGGAAAGAAGCAGTTTGACATCATTGTATGTCCCAGCTGCGGATCAAAACTTCGCCTGCCGCATAAAAATGTCACACTGATATATACATGTCCGAGATGTGGATACAAAGGAGAGCATTGATGTTTTCCTTTCTTCTGTACAAATAATATGTAACCAATACAGCTGCGGGGTTTTTCAATAAATTCTGCAGTTATTTTCTGTGTGAATTGCTTTAATGACGCATTGATCAGGATAACTGAAGAAGATGATTCGGCTCAGTCAATATGATTTGAAGCGGAAGTCATAGTTTCACTTCAGGTGATCTTTAAAATTGAAGGGACAGCCGTGTGCAAGATTTAAATATCCTCACAAGTGTGCTAAAATTGCAACTATGAAGCATTCATTGATCAAAAAAACAGCGGCAGCTTGTATATCGCTACTGATGCTTGCAGGATGCAGCACAGACCGGATCGATGTGGCTTCCGACGTCAACAGAAAACTTGCGGAAGCGGTCGAGATCCCGGCGCATCAGCCGATCTACAACAGTACCTGTTATATGTATTACAAAGAGCCGTATGTCGGAAGGATCACATCGGACCTGACGAGCAATGTTTTTTCGCTGAACGGAACACAGTTCGTGATGAACCTGAATGTACCCGGGATCATCAACAGGGCGTATTATCCCGGACAGACAGTAGGCGGCATGAATGTGAAGGGTGCTTCCATCATCCTGGAGACAGCCGGGAAGTATGAGAACTACGATGGAGAACAGCAGACATATGTCTGCAGGATCTACAGGTCATCTTCGTCATATGTGACGATCATGACGACCGATCACGCCGAGTTCTTCGCTGTCAGCAAGCATTACGAGGTAGCTCCGCTGGCCTATGAAATGCTGGTGATCGCCAAATCGCTTGATGTCGATACGAGTGAAGTTTTGAACCGCTATTCAAGCCATAGTGTGATATCCTATCAGAAGAAGAAACTGGAGCTCTTCCAGAACATTACGCCGGTGAACGGTGTTATCGATGAGCTGTTCGTCGACAGCAATTCCAACGGCATGAAGCTTGGCGATAACGGTGATTATATGGAAGCTTCACCATCAGCGACACCCGATGAACCGCTGTGGCCGGTCTACAGCGAGACGGAAGCTCCCGAAACCGCGGAGCCTGAGGAAACAGGCAAACCCAATTAGGATGACTATTAACAAGAAACATGAATTGTCTTAGAATAAAAGTAACAGAAAGGAATTAACAGCATGCTGAAAAAACTGCAGAATCTCTTATTTGAAGAAGAGGAAATTGAAGAAGAGGAAATCGTAGAAGAACCGGAACCGCAGCCGGAGCCTGTCCGCAGACGCAGGAAGGAAACGAGACCCGAA
The DNA here is from genome assembly GCA_024693325.1 of Solobacterium sp. Taxonomy (GTDB): domain Bacteria; phylum Bacillota_I; class Bacilli_A; order Erysipelotrichales; family Erysipelotrichaceae; genus Bulleidia. The sequence goes on along the minus strand of JAILLA010000091.1, from coordinate 8,613 downwards.
CCTGTTGAGACTGAACAGGTACAGGCAGAAACAAAGACTACAATGCAGAGAATCGACGTCACACAGCCGCTGCAGACGATCGGCAGTGCTGTACCAGCCGCTAACGAATCTGTATTTAAACCCGCTGAGCCGGATAAACCGAAGGGACTCGGTCTGACAGTTGACGAACTGGAAGGTACAGCAAAACAGCAGGCACAGCCGGAACCCGCAAAACCGGCAGCACCTGCACCTGCAAAACCGTCCCGTCAGAGAAAGTCAGGTTATGATTTCTCACCTGTCATCTCTCCGATCTTCGGCGTGGATGAAACTGATATGAATGCCGTCAAGGCGACCGTAGGCTCCAGAAGAGGGAAGAAGGAAGATGAGAATGTATCAAAAGTCATCAGCCCGATCTACGGTATGACAAAAGAAGAAGAATCACTGCTCGCTTCCGCAGCACAGAAACCGGCAGCTACCATGAAGCCGACACAGCGCGCGGAGGAGTCAGTCTTTAGTGCGCCTCAGGCAGCTGCGCCTGCAGAGACTGCTGAGGACGATGTACCGGAATTCTCCCTGGATGATATCCTGAGAGTCGGCGATGAGCAGTACGCAAAGGATAACCGTATGGTCATGCAGTCACTGTTCCCGGATCTCGACGGCAGTGATGAGGACGTCCCGGATGAAACGACTGTTGTCGACAGCAGGAATGTCACTCCTTACGGAACGATTGGAAGGAAAAACTAATGAAATACTATTTCATCGGCATTAAAGGCACGGGCATGGCTGCCCTTGCCTGCATGCTGCATGATCTGGGAAATGAAGTCAGCGGAAGCGATCTGGCGAAGCATTTCTTCACGGAAGATGAACTTCGCAAAAGAGAGATTCCGCTCTTTGAGTTTTCACCCGAAAACATTCCCGACCATGCATCGATCGTGATCGGCAATGCTTTTCTGGAAGACTTCCCGGAAGTGATCGCTGCCAGATCAAACCCGACATGCACATGCATGCGCTATCACGAATTTGTCGGCTCATTCCTGAAGCCTTATCACCTGATCGCGATCGCCGGAAGCCACGGCAAGACGACAACGACTGGAATGATGTCCTGCATCATGAAAGAAAAGGGGAATACCGGCTGGCTGATCGGTGACGGCAACGGCCACATCGATTCCCGGACGGAATACTTCTGCCTGGAAGCAGATGAATTCCGCAGGCATTTCCTTGCCTATACGCCTGATTACGCGATCATCAATAACGTTGAGATCGATCATGTAGACTACTTTAAGGATAAGGCGGATTACCGCAGCGCCTATGAGGAGTTCTCATACAATGTCAGGAAGGCGATGGTGCTCTGGGGTGATGACAGTGAAGCAAGACTGCTGAAGCTGAATCCCGCCATCGAACACTACTGGTTCGGTGAATCGGAAGGAAATGACTTCCGTGCAGTCTGCATTGATGAACGCAGTGACGGAATGGACTTCGATGTCATGTTCCGCGGCGAATTCAAAGGACACTTCTCACTGCCGTTCGTCGGACACCATATGCTGCTGGATGCACTGGGAGCGATCAGTACGGCACTGCTGGAAGGCATGGCCGCCGAGGACATTGAACGCGGTCTGTGCACGTTTACCGGCGTTAAGCGCAGGTTTGTGATCGAGCATGACGGCGACAACATCTACGTAGATGATTATGCGCACCATCCGACAGAAGTGGCGGTGACGATCGCTTCAGCCAGGAAACGCTTCCCGGATAAAAAGCTTGTTGCGATATTCAAGCCGCACCGCGCGTCCAGAGTCCTGTATTTCGCGGACCAGTTCGCCGATGCCCTGAAACAGGCTGACAAAGTATATCTCTGTGACTTTACAAGCATCGATGACAAGCAGGACGGAACGGATATCGACATCACATATCTGCAGAAACGGATCCCCGGTTCGGTCGTTCTGAGTGAAGATGAAACAGGCGCAAAGGTTCTTTCAGAAGAAAAGCCTGCGGTATTCCTGTTCATGTCAAGCAAAGACATCTACTGGCTTGCAAATCTGGTGAAAAAACATAACTGAAGACAATGGACCTGAAAAGGTCTTTTGTTTATTGTCCTTTAAATATGCGCAGAACCTGTATTTATTTTTACATATGCTGTCATGTAATAAATTCAGTTAAGCGCTACCACCAATATTGAAAAGATTTTCATTAAGTCTTATACTAAAAGAGCAGAGGTATGAAATTATGGATGAATTATTACTTGCGTTATCTAATGTTTCAAGTCAGGTAGTGCCGATTGCCGGTGCTCTCGCACTGATTTTTCTGTGCGTCGTTCTGAACAGATTGTGGAAGCTGCTTGAGGCAATCACTGCTACAGTCAAAAATCTCAGTCCTACACTGAAGCTCGTTGACCAGAGTATTGAAAAGGTACAGGCACCTCTCGATACCGTTGTCAAACTGAGCCATACAGTTGATGATGTCAGGGATAAGACTGCCGAATCCATCGCCCGTATAGCAAATAATACAGCTGAAAGTACGGAAAACCTGAAGAGCTTTGTACAGGAAAAGCTGAACAGGGGTGAAACAACAGAGGAAGAGGCTGTTGAAAATGAGTGATGAACTGAAACTGTCTGCAGATCATTATTCCGAAGTAGAAGAGAAAGTTGCTGATCTGAAGGAAAAGCTGTCGGAGCTTACGGCGGGAGTACAGGAGACCGTCGAACGGGAAGACAGAAAATATTCCATTCCGGATTTCAAACAGTCAAAGGAAGCGGGAAAGACAGGTGAAACTGTCACCAGGACATTATTTGGTACTGTCGGGAAACTGGAAGACTTTTACGACAAGAATCTGAAGGAAACTGTTGAAAGTGCTGCCGGTAAGGCAAAGTCAGCGGCTGCGGATGCCTACAATACGCTTTCATTAAAGATCAGCGATCTGCGTGCAGGCGCAAAGGAAGCGGCTGAAGCAGTTGAAGAAGCGAAACAGGAAGCTGAAGAAACTGCCGGAGAAGTAAAGGAAGCAGCGGAAGAAGCCAAAGAGTCTGCAGAAGAAAAACTGAATGAAGCAGCCGGCAGGGCAAAGGAAAAGTTCGCCGGTCTTGCAGGGATCGATGTGGATGAACTGAAGAATTCGCTCGCTGAAACAGGCGCGAAAGTCAGATCATACGCTGAACAGGCGTACAAAAACGTCAGTGAAAAATTCACCGGAAAGGATCCGGAAGATCCGAAGGACCCTGACTGAACCATCATGGATAAAACATCGGATGTTCCGATGATCAGATCATACAGAATCACAAGGAGGCATAATTAAAATGAGTGATGAACTGAAAAAGCTTGATGAACTTGCTGAACAGGTAAAAAGAGAAGAAGCAGGCGAAAGAGCGGAAAAGGTAACAGCGGCTGCAGAGGAAGCAGCCGGCAAAGCTGAGGCATTCTTAGAGGAAGCAAAGCACACACTTGGCGAATGGACAGAAGCAGCTAAGGAAAAGGCTGCCGAACTCAAGCAGGCGGCAGAAGAATTTGCCGAGGAATCCAAAGCGGCTGCCGGTGAAAGAGCTGACCAGCTGACAGAAGCATTCAATGAGGCATCTGAAAAAGCAAAGGAAAAGTATGAAGAACTGAAAGAAAAGGCTCAGGAAACTCATGAAGAAGCAGCGAAAGCTGTTGAAGAAGCTAAGGAAGAAGCATACAAGTCTGCTGAAGAAACAGCTGAAGCTGTTGAAGAAGCAAAAGAAGAAGCGTGCGAGACAGCGGAAGAAGTAAAACAGGATGCTTGTGAGGCTGTTGAGGACGCAAAAGAAGCATTGGAAGACGCAAAAGAAGAAGTATGTGATGCAGTTGAGGAAGCGAAACAGGAAGCTGAAGAAACTGTTGAAGAAACAAAGGAAGCAGCTGAAGACCTGAAAGAGTCCGTTACCGAAAAGCTGACTGAAACAGCTGACAAGGCGAAAGAAAAATTCAATGATCTGGCTGAAAACGTCAAGGAAAAGCTTGATGACCTGGATCTTGATGATCTGAAACAGAGCCTGAGCGAAGCCGGTGAAAAGGCTATGGCATTTGCCGGTACAGCATATAAGACACTGAGCGAAAAGCTGAACAGCTTCGGAAAAGATGAAGGAACAGGCGTTGAGCGCAGTACTGCGGCTGAAGAACCTGCAGAAAGCACTGAGCCTGCTGAAGAAACAGCTGAAGAAAAACTGAATGAAACTGTTGATAAACTGAAGGACGGAGCAGAGAAAGTCGGTGCCGCTGTTACAGAAGGCGCAAAGACCGTACAGAAGGCAGTCGTTGACTTCGCTTCCAAGCCTGAAGTCAGAGAAACACTTGATAAGATCACAGATACCGCTAAGGATGTATACGACAAAGGTGTTGAAACACTGAAGAAAATTTTAGACAAATAAAACTGCAGATGCAGTAGGAGGCCGGAAATGAAACGAGTAACTATTTATGATGTCGCTAAAGAAGCCGGTGTCTCCCTGGCCACTGTTTCCCGTGTCATCAATGGCAGCGATGTTGTAAAAGCGCCGACACAGGAAAGAGTTCAGGCTGCGATCGAAAAGCTTGGCTACAAGCCGAATGCTATCGCTCAGGGACTTGCTCTGCAGAAGACAACGACCATCGGACTTGTCGTACCGGAGGCCAGTTTCACATATACAGGCCAGATCATCAATGGTCTGATCGATGTTGCCAAGATCTATAACTACAACATTATGCTGCATACGATCACAGAAGGCATTACCGATGTCAATGAGATCGTAGAAGAGATCATCAAGAGCCGTGTTGACGGTGTGATCGTTTATAACGACAAACTGATGATGCCTGAGATCGAACAGCTGTCGAAGTACAATATTCCGATCGTCGTGATCGGCAACCGTGTACGGGCAGATAATGTATGCTGTGTCTATGTAGATATCGAGAAGGCGGTCTATGAGCTGACATTGAAGTATCTGGAAGAAGACAAGACCAATATTGCGATCATTGAAGACCGCAAGAACCATTATTCAAGCCAGCAGATGGTCAGCGGCGCAGAACGCGCATTTGCGAAGAAGGGGCTGAAGTTTGACGGTTATCTGGAGATCCCTTCGGATACAAGAACGAGTTATGCCTTCCTCAGCAAATGGCTCAAGGATCATCACTATGATCTGATGATCGGCAACCGTGATTCACAGGCAATGGCGATCGTGAATACAGCAAGAGAAAACGGTATTGAAGTCCCGGATGACATGGAAGTCGTATGTGTCATTGACACGAAGTACAACTCCATGATGCGTCCGCAGATCTCAAGCTTCTCGATCCCGTCGTATGACCTGGGTGCCGTATCCATGAGGATCATGACCAAGATGCTGAACAACCAGACTGACGTACATCCGGAAACAGAACTGAGCTATCTGTTTACCCCGCGTCAGACAACGAAGAATTGACATTACAAACAACGGCTGTTATAGTCGTTATGGCTGTGAAAGGAATAAGTACTTTATGCGAAGCCGTACAAGAGACGTCCCGGGCGGTGAAAGGGATCGGCAGACCATGGAAGGAATACATCCCGGAGCTTCCTGTCTCAAAAGGCAGGGCGTGCGCGCCTGCGTTAAAGGCATAGATGAGTGCATGATCATGATCATGAACTAAGGTGGTACCGCGCTGAGGCGTCCTTAGAGTTTAAGGGCGCCTTTATGATGCGCTCAGGGAGGAAATGGAAATGGAATTTATTGAAGAACTGAAATGGCGCGGCCTTGTGAAAGACTGCACCGATTATGACGGACTTGTCGAGCAGCTGAAGAAACCGACGACCATTTACTGCGGTTTTGACCCGACTGCTGATTCCCTCCATGTCGGTCATCTGCAGCAGATCATCCTGCTGAGAAGGTATCAGAATGCAGGTCATACGCCGATCGCTCTGTGCGGCGGATTTACGGGTATGATCGGTGATCCCCGTCCGACGACGGAACGCAAGCTTCTGACACATGAGGAAGTCCTTCACAATGCGGAGTGCATCAAGGAACAGCTTGCGAAGTTCCTGAAATTCGATGGCGGCAATGCTGCGATCATGGAAAATAACAACAACTGGCTGGGCGACATGAACCTGCTCAGCTTCCTGAGAGACTTCGGAAAGCTGTTCAATGTTTCCTACATGATCAACAAAGATACGATCAGAAAACGTCTTGATTCCGGTATCTCATACACGGAGTTCAGCTACACGATCCTGCAGGCGATCGACTGGCTCTTCCTTTACAGAAGACATCACTGCCAGATCCAGATCGGTGGCTCCGATCAGTGGGGCAATCTGACGACAGGTCTTGAACTGATCCGCAAGGAAGAAGGAGATGCAGCACAGGTGTTCGGCATCACTTCACCGCTGATCACAAAGTCTGACGGTTCCAAATTCGGCAAGTCCGAAGGCAAGAACATCTGGCTGGATCCGGAACGCACGAATGCATATGAATTCTACCAGTTCTGGCTCAATACACCGGATGCGGATGTCGTTGACTACCTGAAGCGTCTGAGCCTGCGTGCTCCGGAAGAGATCATGGCTCTGGAAACAGAGATGCAGGAACATCCGGAAGCCAGAAGCGCCCAGAAAGCACTGGCAGAAGAACTGACCGAAATGGTTCACGGAAAAGACGGTCTTGAAAAAGCTGTCCGCATTTCCGAAACACTGTTCGGCGGCGACATCATGAAGCTGAGCGGTGCTGAGATCAAGGAAGGACTGCAGGACGCAGCCAAGAGCGAGATCGCGGACGGAACAACTGTCATCGACGCGCTTGTTTCTTCCGGCGTATCCCGTTCCAAGGGTGACGCAAGAAAACTGATCCAGCAGGGCAGTGTCCAGGTCAATGGTCAGAAGGTCACCGATATCGGTGCCGTGCTGACTAAGGCCGAAGCGATCGACGGTGAATTCTCGATCCTGAAAAAGGGAAAGAAAAACTACACGATCCTGACATTCAGTGAATGATCATAAAAGTACATCCGCAGCGGCAATGTCATTAAGTTAAAGATGACATTACAGAGCGAAAGGTCTGAAAAGAAAGAGAGTCAGGAAGACTGAGAGAACAATCTCAGGAAATCCTGATTCTTTTTTCTGAACAACGTCTATAGTCCTGTTGTTATTTCGCATTGAAAAGAACAGCGTCCGCTGAATAAATGCAGTTGTAATTAAGAGTACCAAATAGTATATTGTCCTTGTTAAGCCGTATAGTATGAGGGTGTCTTGCAGGACTGTGGCCTCACGTTACGACTGTATGATCTTCCTGGTCTGATAGGGATCAGGAATTTTATTATTCTTCTTATTAGTTCTTCCTCATCGATTTCGTCATTCATGTAGCGACGGATATTTGTGACAGCCAGTTTGAAATTCGTTTTATATCTCCATTTCCATTTTTTGTTATGAGGTGGAGGAGTGTTGTTGACAAGGAACCGGCAGTAATTATGGAGAATTAAAGAGGCATAGATTTCCTGGCGGATCAGTTCCTGATTGGCAGAGTGAAAATACAACATACCAATGGTATACTTGAGATCCCTGAACGCTCCTTCCTCATTCCATCTCAGATGGTAAATAACTTTGAATTCATCTTCATTCATCTCATCTTCTGTAAGATTGGTAACCAGACATTCATAGGTATCTTCAGTGATTTTGAAACGCAGCACTCTCAGGTTCATTTCATAGTATTCATTTTCAAAATCAATGTAATCAAATGGACAGTTGTTCATTAAAACCGCATAAAGCCCATTGTGTGTTGTCTCACTGTTGTTAATACGTGTAACGATCTTGCGGATGTGAGTATCGAACGACTCGTTCGGAAGATCCAAAGTGGAAAGAATACCATTACTTCCGATATCCTTTACACGGATGATAAACTTCTGGTTATTTTCTATAAATGCGGCTATCAGATTATATTTCTCATACCCTCTGTCACAGATAATGATGGATTTATCTGGATATTGTCTGCTGTGTATCATTTGAGTCAATGCATTGCATTCATTGCTTTTCTTCGCTGTATCAACATATACATCCTGGTAGATATTATTCAGTACATCATAAAGGGCATTTAAATGAAGCTGGTTATACCCCTTTGTGGCAGACGTCTGGATATAGTAAGTATCTTTATCTTTCGGATTATGACAGATATTGATATCTGAGCCGTCACAAGCAAGCAGGTAATATCCGTTGTATGTTTTATAGTTATCGAAACTGTCTGTGAATAATCGAAAAATTCTTTTCACTGCCAATGAATCCAGCTTATATCTCTGCTGGCATACAGCTGAAGCAGAAGGCATATCTTCCACATGATCATAGTGATTCATCAGATCGGAGTTTACGGATCTGTCTGAAAGCCGGATCAGATAATGAATCAGTGCAGCACAGTTCATCTTTCTCTTGCGTGTAAAAGCAATGCCGGGATCTGTACAATAACATGCAATGTTGTCTGAAACCAGATTAACTGCACGGTCCAGACCGGCCCGGATTGATGAAGGCGAATAATAGTAATTACTGGAAATCATAGTCGATTTTCCTCCTACAATTTCCTTCGGATTGTGTAAAAATCGGCCTGTTTTCGTGTCAAGTCTTTTCTTCACCTTTTGAAGAAAAAAAAGCCCTCAACCTGTTGCTTGGTTGAAAGCTTTTCACAGCCGCTACCTCAATGTCTTAACTTAATGACATTG
>JAILLA010000070.1 GCA_024693325.1 Solobacterium sp. | reverse complement strand
GCTGCCTTCAGTTCAGCGATCTTGTCTGCGAACTGGGGCAGGTATTTCTCATGGGCAACGAGCAGTTCATTGAGGACTGTCTGCGCGACTTTGCCGTGTTCGACCTGGGGGTTCATCTCAAAGGCTGCGAGTGCCAGACCGTAGTTGCCGGTGATCGCTGCTTCGATGACGCATTCCTCCATCGCCTTCATGATCTGTACCCAGCCTCTTTCACTGGCATTGAACTTGCCCCATGTCAGCGGCATCGGTCCCTTGCCGGTGATGATCGAGGAGATCTCGACGATGCAGTCATACGGCAGGTCGGCGATGGCGCCGTTATTCTGTGTGGAGACGACCATGTGCGTCCTCTTGTCGCCGTAGATGGAAGCGATGCATTCGCAGGCTGCGTCGGAATAATGCGCGCCGCCCCTCTTGGAGAGCTGTTCCGGCTTGTAGTTCAGGTTCGGATCCTTGTAGAGCTCGAACAGTTCCGCTTCTGTCTGCTTGACCTGCTGTGCACGCGTGCCGATCGTGTTGAATTCCTCGAGGGAATGCTTGAGCATCTCATCGTGCATATAGTAGTAGCGGTGGTAGCCGCACGGGATCAGCTGGATCTGGCGCATATGGTCTTCCAGGAACTTGCACTGGAAAATATTCGCAGGCGTGCCGTCGTCAACGTTCGGATCATACATATTGTCGATCAGCTTGGCTGTCAGGTCATTGCCTGCCTGGTCTGTGACCTTATGCCAGTGGAAGTGGTTCAGGCCTGCAAACTGGTGGATGCATTCCCTTTCCGTCAGACCGAACTGCGGCGGTTCCTTGAGCAGTGCGCCGACAGGCACATTGCACAGACCTACCGTTTTCTTCCATCCGCCCCACTTGATCGCGGCTTCCGTGACCATGCCGGAGGGGTTCGTGAAGTTGATCAGCCATGCGTCAGGGCAGAGCTCTTTCATATCTTCGATGATGCTTAAAATGACAGGGATCGTACGGAATGCCTTGAACATACCGCCGGCACCGTTCGTCTCCTGGCCCAGCATGCCGTAGGAGCTGGGGATCCTTTCATCCTTGATGCGCGCGTCCAGAAGGCCGACGCGGAACTGTGTCGTAACAAAATCAGCACCGGGCAGTGCTTCGCGCCTGTCCAGCGTCAGATGGACCTTGACCCCATACGGTGTCGCATCCCACATGCGCTGTGCCATCGTACCGACGATCTCAAGCTTTTCTTTACCTGCTTCAACGTCGCAGAGCCAGATCTCACGGATCGGAAGCTCGTCATAGCGTTTGATAAATCCTTCCATCAGTTCGGGTGTATAGCTGCTGCCGCCGCCGATGGTTACGATCTTTACGGGTTTCTTTTCCATTATCATTTCCTCATTTCTATATTTCAATTATACAGGACAACAAGGATCCCGTTCAATGCATGTGCTGTGAAAGATATGCCCGTGCGGGAATATGGTAGGCGATTGGAATTACCCAACCGCCCCCAATCAAACCGTGCATGCGCTACTAACGCACACGGCTTACCGACACGTTTCATCAAGACGAACTTTCACATATACTGTTATTTTGCATAGGCATAAGAGAGGAATCTGTCTTGTTTTGCCGAAGGCTTTCTCTTATGTTTTTCTATTTCCCGGTTTCTCATATACTCTTCTATGGTCAGCTCTTCATGGAATACTTTTCTGAACAGGTAGTCACCACATACCAGTTTCATGACACAGTTGAAGAATCTGTTGCCATATTTGACTGTAAGCATCTTCCCTGCTGTCTGTCCGCCATGCTTCTTTCCCATGTTGGAAAAATTGACTCTGAGACGCGCTCTTACATAAGCATCCAGTCTGCCGTAAACACTTTTGACCGGCTTACCCCTCATCTTACGATTTCTTGCAAGCAGTGCTTCATTGACATCCTTCCATACCTTGGCTGTCGCTATCATGTAGTTGTATTTCCCCCGCATGATCGGGTTCAGCCTGTCTGCCCATTCCTCAAATGATTTTGAGTATGTCTTCTTCGTTTCGGATTTGAGGTCCTGTCTGAACTTCTTCTGTGCACACGGACTCGGTCCGAAATGATACACTTCCTTTCCGTCTTTATCTTTGTGCACGTGATAAAAGATATAATTCAGATATTCGAAATCATCTTTGTGGAAGTCTACCTTATGTGTCTTTTCCTCCGACAGTTCCAGTCCCAGACGTACCAGTACACCGTTAACCAGTGTGACCGCCCTTTCCAGTTCTTCTGCTGTCTTACACATGACGATGCTGTCATCCGCATAGCGTACGATCTCAAATCCTGCCTTGCTTACTTCCCAGTCCAGTTCATTGAGGTATATGTTCATCGCTAATGGACTCCATACGCCTCCCTGCTGTACTCCGCTCTGTGATTCATATCGTTTGCCGTCTTCCATGTATCCGGCTTTCAGCCATTTCCATATCATGTCCAGTACGGTTCCGTCCGATATGTATTTGCTCAGTACCTTCATCAGCTTCTTATGCGGAATGTTGTCAAAGCATCCTTTGATATCAAAGTCATAGATATACCAGTAATCATATTCCAGTCTTGTCACGACCTTCTTGATTGCCAGCTCTGTCCCTCTTCCCGGTCGGAAGCCGCAGGAGTTTTCATGGAACACATTCTTTTCAAAGAACGGTGTGAGGATGTTCACCAGCGCCTGCTGTATGATACGGTCCTTGATCGTCGGTATCCCCAGCGGTCTCAGTTTTCCGTTCTTCTTTTTGATGTACACACGTCTCGCTGACGTGGGCTTGTAAGTCTTTTCTTTCAGTTCACTCAGAATCTCATTCAGATACTTTTCTGTATTCTCTTCAAAATCTTTGATACTGACTTTGTCGACACCGCCTGCTCCATGATTGGCTCTGACATGTTTCCATGCCTCTTCCATTCTCCTGTAGCTCAGCAGTTGTCCGTATATGCTGAACAGTTTTTGTTTCAATGGTTCGTTCATTGTCCTGACTATCTCCTTTTCTCTCTGACGGTTCATCCTCCGTGACTGCTCTGCTTATGCAGGTCATAGATTTATCATCTCCGCCACTATATTACTTCGGAGTCCGTGAAGCGAACACGCTTCCGTCCCTCTGCTTTCGCAGGCTTCATCCGTACTATCATGTTCTCTGACTACTGTGCACACCCGTCTGTCACTTCGCTACGCTTATAGACATCTGTCCATTGAATGCACAGTCCTCACAGGGTCATCACACCCTCCCTCGCAGACATGCGTCCGGCTTTCACACCTGCAGATTCCGCTGACTCTTGCAGTCTCATCAGCTTCCATTGGATTTCCCATAATTTCCGCATGGTCATCACCTGCAGGTGCCACTGCGCCTTGATAGATTAGAGCCT
>JAILLA010000051.1 GCA_024693325.1 Solobacterium sp. | reverse complement strand
TGATATCTGGGGTTGGAATCAAATGGTTGCTTGAAGAGCCGTATGCGGGAAAACCGCACGTACGGTTCTGTGAGGGGCGGCAGGCAGGCCTTTCACTTACACAATGTTTATGAAAGGAGTGTCGAGCATGCCTACTCGACGAGACCAGCTATGCAGAATATAAAACTGAATGACGGGACAGTGATCCCCCAGGTAGGCCTTGGTGTATTCCGCGCCCGCGATGGTGAACAGACGGAACAGTCTGTGTTATGGGCGCTTGAAGCAGGATACAGACATATCGATACAGCAAAAGCATACCGGAATGAAGCAAGTGTAGGCAGCGCGATCCGGAAAAGCGGCATCCCGAGAGAAGAGATATTTATTACAACGAAGGTGTGGAATGAAGATGTCCGCCAGGGCACGACCAGACGCGCATGTCTGGAAAGCCTGCGGAAACTCGGAACGGATTACATTGATCTGTATCTGATCCACTGGCCTGCAGAGGGATATGAACTGGCATGGAAAGATATGGAACGTCTTCGTGAAGAAGGCCATGTGCGTTCGATCGGCGTTTCCAACTTCCATATGCATCATATCGATACCATGATGATCAAAGGAAAGGTGCTCCCTTCCGTAGACCAGATCGAAGCACATCCTTACTTTACAAATCAGAAACTGATCGATGACCTGAAAGAAAGAGGGATCGCAGTGGAAGTCTGGAGCCCGCTTGCCGGCGGAAACCACGCGGCAGAGCTGCTGGCTGAACCGGCACTGCTTGAGATCGGCGCTAAATACGGCAAGACAGCTGCACAGGTCGTACTGAGATGGCATCTGCAGAGAGATACGATCGTTATCCCGAAATCGGTCCATCAGGACAGGATCATTGAGAACTTCGATCTGTTTGACTTTGAACTGAGAGATGAAGAAATGCAGCAGATCAGCGGGCTGAACCGCAACACCAGAGTCGGAGCTGATCCCGAAACATTTGATTTCTGAACAAAAAAAGAAATTCCGGCGTGGAATTTCTTTTTAGATTCTGAAGAATACTGTTACGTCGTTCAGATCTTTCCTGGGTCTGTCATGCACCTCTTCATCCCTGTAACCGACAGCGATCACCGATGCGATCGTTTCGTTTTCGGGAATATTCAGGAAGGAACGGATCTTCTGTCCGTCACGCAGACCCATGATCAATGTGTCCAGTCCGGCGTTTCTGGCAGCCAGGATGAGATAGGCATCTCTCAGACCGAGGTCATAGGCACCCCACAGATTGCCGAGTTCATTATCGGGCACATCATTGGTAAATCCTGATCTGTTCTGTACAAATGAAGTAACGATGATGGCTGAAGCGTTTATCGCTTTGGCCTGGTTTCCTGCAGGAAGTGTCTTTCCGATAAAGTCTTTCAGGACCTGCGGATCTTCAATGACATAGCTTCTGGCAGGCTGGAGGTTTTTCCATGAAGGTGCCTGCTGGGCCTGCTTCAGGACGGAGACCAGCAGTTCATGGTCGATCGGTGTGTTTTCCTTGTAGCGGCGAACGCTTCTTCTTTCGCGGATCAATGTTTCAAATTCCATTCGTAAGCTCCTTTAACATATCCTGTGGATTATCTGCGGCCTTCACATTGCCGAAAGCCTTTGTGATAATGCCTGATTCGTCGATCAGGTAAGTGGTGCGGATCGTTTTCATGGTTTCCTTTCCGCTGACTTTGACCGGCTTCCATACGTCATATGCCTGCAGTACGGTCTTGTCCGGATCGGAAAGCAGTGTAAACGGGAGTCCGTATTTCTGTTCAAATTTTTTGTGTGATTCCACGGAGTCTTTACTGACGCCGAGTATCACGGCACCTGCTTCCGTGAACTGCGGGTATCTCTCGGCGAATCCGCAGGCCTGCTTTGAACAGCCGGAAGTCATATCCTTTGAGTAGAAATACAGGATGACCTTTTTTCCGAGCAGATCGGAAAGCCGGCATATGTTTCCGTTCTGGTCGGGCAGGGAAAATTCCGGTGCTCTGGTTCCTGGTCCAAGCATGTTATTCCTCCTTTAATATCTGATCGATCAGCCGGATCAGTTCTTCTTTCGTTTCATATGCGGCTATATGAAAGTAATCATCTCCGGCAAGCATTGCGCTGAGATGGGCTTCTGAACTCCGGTAGAAAATATAGACCGGTTTCCGGTACTGCTCTGCATAAGCCAGTTCATAACCGACACCCAGTGACGGTCTTGTGCATTCAGCAATGACCAGATCGCATTCCCGCAGCCAGGCAGTATCCTGACGGTAGATCCTGACATCATAATCCCTGCCGCTGCCGAACACGGAATTCGTAACAGATCCGACGTGCTCGGTCAGCACGGTATCCGTTTTCTTGATATGTTCAATGATCTCATGATACAGCTGCGCATCGTCTCTTCCGCCGCGGATAGACCCGGCAAAGTATACTTTTCTGTCCATAAAGTTCCTCCGGTATCAGTATAGCGCACAAACAATGAAAGAATGTTTACATTGATCATGATGTTTTTTACACAACTTGAAACAGGCAAAGCATATTTGATGTAAAATGAGTATTACAGGAGATCGGATCACCATGAATCATAAAGAGAAAACGCTGGAGAAAGATTACCGGTACTGCGGCCGGATCATTAATGTCCGTCTGGACGTTGCTTTAATGCCGGACGGAACTACAACATCCTACCGTGAAGTTGTCGAACATCCGGGAGGTGTTGTCATTGCGCTGGAAGATGAAAACGGTCTGTTTTCACTGGTCACGCAGTGGCGCTATGCACAGGAAAAAGAACTGATGGAGTTTCCTGCCGGAAAGCTTGAGCGGGGAGAAGATCCTTTTGAAGCTGCCAAGCGTGAAACAGCAGAAGAAACAGGTTATGAAGGAACTGACTGGGTCGACTTCGGGGAATTTGTACCGACAGGTGCTTACTGCGAGGAAAAGGACCATCTCTATTATGCAAAACAGGGTAAATATGTCGGACAGCACCTGGACAGTGATGAACACCTGGATACAGCAAAACTCAGCCTTGATGAGATCATAGACAAGGTCATGAGCGGAGAGATCACTGACGGCAAAACAGCGATGCTTGCATTCAAGGTCAGGGAAAGGAAACGCAGGAATGAAGGCTAAGAAACTGAAACCGGTAGAAATATCCGATATCTGCCGATACACGTTTCCGGGAAACCTGATGTACTCCCCTGCCGGAACATATCTTGCGTTCCAGGCAGCCCGTGCTGATAAAGACGGAACCGGATATCACCGTGATATCTGGGTCATCAAGGACGGCGTTCCGGTACAGATGACCGCGTCTTTGAACAGTACTGCTGTTTTATGGGCAGACGAAGAAACACTGCTGATCAGACGCAGCACGGAGGATTCTCAGGCAGGCACCACGGAACTGTACCGTCTGAGCATGGCAGGCGGAGAAGCAGAACACTGGATCACGCTTCCGTTTGTGCTGAAAACACTGAAAAAGCTGACTGATGATGTTTACGCGGCAGTCGGTGTGATCGATGCCAATGATCCGGATGCCTATCTGGACGATGAACCGGCCAGAAAGAAAAAACTGGAAGAAAAGAAAAAGGACCGTGACTATACGGTCGTAGATGAGATCCCCTACTGGCATAACGGTGCTGATTTTACGAATAAGCAGCGCAGTGCCCTGTTCCGGATCGACACAGCAGGCGGTCTGAAGGTAAAGCGTCTGACAGGTCCTTATACAAATGTCATGTCTGTAGAAACAGACGGCATGGCAGTATATTACACATCCGAAACACATGAACGGAAACAGTCCAGGATGTGTGATGTCCACGTATATCATGCGGATACCGGAAGAACAACGGTCATTTATAACAAAAAAGACTTCAGCATTCAGAATCTGTTCATCATGGACGGTCACCTGTACTGTCTTGCCAGCGATATGAAAGAGTATGGTCTTGGTCAGCTGCCTCATATCGCTCAGATCAGAAACAGAAAGATCCGGCTGATCACCAAGCCTGACAGAAGCTTCGGCAATCATGTGACTGTTGACGTGATACTGGACGGCGGAAAGAGCTCTGCTGTATGCGGGAAACAATGGATCTCCCTGATCACTGATGATGATCATACAGCTATCTGGTCATTTGACGGGAATATGCAGCACACGGTCCTGTTTGACGAACAGGGAAGTATTCCCTTCCTGGATGTATGCAATGACCGCATTGCATTCTGCAGAGTCACGTCGGATCATCCGGCAGAGATCTGGGAAATGAACATCAGCGGTGAAGCTCCGCATGTTCTGACGCACTTCAATGATGATGCCGTACAGGACAGATATATTGCCCTGCCGCACAGACTGGACTTTGAATCATGCGGTGAAAAACTGCATGGATGGGTCCTGCTGCCGCAGGGATATGATCCGAAGAAGCGGTATCCGGGCGTATTGAATGTACACGGAGGTCCCAGAGGTGCTTATGGAGAAGGTTTCTTCCATGAAATGCAAGTATGGGCATCACGCGGATACATCGTATTCTTTACAAATATCATCGGCTCCGACGGGCGGGGCGATGCTTTCGCGGATGTCCGCGGAAAATACGGAACGGTCGATTTTCAGAATCTGATGGACTTCACGGACGAAGTGCTCAAGGCTTATCCTGTCGATCCGGCAAAGGTATGTGCTGCAGGCGGAAGCTACGGCGGGTTCATGATGAACTGGTTTGCCGGACATACCGACAGGTTCTGCGCGCTTGCAAGCCAGAGGTCTATCGCAAGCTGGATCTCCCTGACCTTCATGGCGGATATCGGTCCGTGGTTTGATCCGAGCGAGTGCGGTGTAGGCATGAATGACAACCTGCTCAGCGAAGAGAGCTTTGCAAAACTGTGGCAGTTCTCCCCGCTGAAATATGCGGAAGGCGCGAAAACACCGATGCTGTTTATACACAGCGATCAGGACCGGAGATGTCCTCTGCCGGAAGGCATGCAGATGATGCAGGCACTGACGGTACAGGATGTTGAAACAAGACTGGTGATCTTCCATGGCGAGAATCATGAACTCAGCCGCGGCGGAAAACCCGTGCACAGGATGCGCAGACTGCAGGAGATCACAGACTGGTTTGACAAACACACAGCATGAAGAGCGAGTATAAAATTACCGCTTTTGTATAAACGTGGTATTCTGAATATATATATTCAGCAATTACCGCTGTACTTGATTAAACATACCGGACTTATACAGAGTGACAGGCGCAGATCAGCCCTGTCTCACCATAATTCATACTGATTTGACAGATGTTTGGATAGAAAGAGAGGAAGATTCATATGCCAGCGAAAAAATCAGCACCCATCACGATCGAAGACATTACAAAGTATCGGTTCCCTGCAAATCTTCAGTACAGTCCGGATGGCAGACTCCTTGCATTCCAGGCAATGCGTTCCGATGTGGAAAAGAACTGCTATCACAATGATGTATATCTGGTGAAAGACGGAAAAACAGCCCAGGTAACTCATTCTCTGGATGCGACTCTTGTTATTTGGGATGACGAGAACACGATGATCCTGAAACGCAGCAGCGGTGAAGCGCTCCCCGGAACAACAGAACTGTTCAAGCTTGATGTCCGCGGCGGCGAAGCAATGCCCTGGATCACACTGCCTTTCCCTCTTGCAGGAATGAAGAAAGTATCCGATAACGTGTATGCCGCAAAGGGATTCATTGATTCGGAAGATCCTGATGCATATAAGGACAGCGATGAAGACAGAAAGAAGAAAGCCGACGCAAAGAAGAAGGAAGCTGACTACCATGTAGTTGATGAAGTTCCTTACTGGTTCAACGGAGCCGGTTATACCAACAAGCGCCGTACAGCTTTATTTGATGTGCGTACAGGAAAAGAACTGACTGTCAAACGTGTAACAGCGCCGAAGTTCAATACGGGAGATATGGCCGTTTCCGGCAAAAAGGTCTATTTTGCAGGCAATGTTAAGGAAAACAGACAGCTCAGGACTTCCAAGATCTATGAATATGATACGGAAAAGAAGAAGCTGACAACGCTTTACGGCAAGAATGACAGAAATGTCGGCCAGCTGTTTGTCCTGAATGACCAGCTGTATGCCCTGGCTTCAGACATGAAGGAATTCGGCGGCAACCAGACAAAGGATATCTGCAAGGTTACGAAGAATGCCCTTGAAGTCGCTATGCAGCATGAGGATGTTACTTACCACGCTTCCGTGATCGGTGATACAGTACATGGCGGCGGTGCGGAATTCGCAACAGACGGCAAGAAACTCGTCATGATCATTACGATCGAGAATCACAATGCGCTGTGGGAATTCGATGAGAATTTCAACAAGAAGTGCCTTTGGGAACAGCCCGGCATGATGTGCTTCATGGATATGACAGCAGACAAGATCGCTGTATGCTTCCAGGATTGGAACAATGTTGCAGAGATCTATGAAATGGACCGTGACGGCCAGAACATGCACCAGGTATCAAAACTCAACGATGATGCGCTGGAAGGTAAGTATATCGCGAAGCCGCAGGAACTCAAGTATACATCTGCAGGCTATGATCTGACCGGATGGGTCCTGCTTCCCGATAATTTCAGCCCGAAGAAGAAGTATCCCGCTGTACTGGATGTACATGGCGGACCGAGAGCTTCCTATGGCGAAACATTCTTCCATGAAATGCAGCTGTGGGTATCCAGAGGATTCGTTGTATTCTATACAAACATCAAGGGATCTGACGGAAGAGGCGATGCATTTGCCGACATCAGGGATGACTATGGCGGAACAGACTTCCAGAATCTGATGGACTTCACAGACGCAGTTCTGGAGAAATATCCGAACATCGACCGTACAAAACTGTGTGAAACAGGCGGAAGCTACGGCGGATTCATGACAAACTGGATCATCGGTCATACCGACAGATTCTGCGCATGCGCTTCCCAGAGATCGATCTCCAACTGGATCTCCTTCTCCTTCATTGCGGATATCGGTCTGCATTTCGGACCGGATCAGTGCGGTGCTGAAGGACTGTTCGGAGAAAAGAACCACGAAAAGCTCTGGAATCATTCCCCTCTGAAATACGCTGACAACGTTAAGACACCTACCCTCTTTATCCACAGTGATGAAGACTTCAGATGCCCGCTGCCTGAAGGTATGCAGAT
The DNA here is from genome assembly GCA_024693325.1 of Solobacterium sp. Classification (GTDB taxonomy): domain Bacteria; phylum Bacillota_I; class Bacilli_A; order Erysipelotrichales; family Erysipelotrichaceae; genus Bulleidia. The sequence goes on along the minus strand of JAILLA010000051.1, from coordinate 5,217 downwards.
GATGCAGGCTCTGGCAGTCAGGGATGTTGAAACAAGACTCGTGATCTTCCATGGTGAAAACCATGAACTGAGCAGAAGCGGCAAGCCTCTGCACAGAATGAGAAGACTGCAGGAGATCACAGACTGGTTCGAAAAGCATATCTGATCTGACACAACCGTCTGACAGGATACACGACCGCTGATGCACAATGCATTGGCGGTTTTTTTCAGAATCAGGAAACAAACGGCAGAGGTTTGTCGGTATACTGTTAACGGGTGAGGGTGAAAAGACTATGGCAAGACAGAAAGAAACAAAAGGATCCAGAACATTCCCTGTAGCAGTGATGCTGACACTGGCAGGAGGCTATCTGGATGCGTATACGTATTCCGCAAGAGGAAAAGTATTCGCGAATGCACAGACGGGAAACATCGTAAAGCTTGGCATTTCTGCGGCGAACAGGGATTTCGCGCGCTGCGGGGAACTGATGCTGCCGATCATTGCATTTACAGTCGGCGTACTGCTGTCCATGATCATAGAGACTTACATGAAACGGAGAAAAATGCCTTTTATCAGGCGAAGCGTTCTGATCATTGAGATCGTTATGCTGCTGGCATCAATGTTCCTGCCCCAGGATGCCGCAGGCAACATGATCGCGAATTCAATGATCTCCCTGATCTGTGCGATGCAGATGGAGACATTCAAAATGTTTATCGGGCAGCCGATCACAACAACTGTATCGACCGGAAATCTGCGCAAGCTGGTCGAGTTCATGTATCAGGGTATCCTGGAACATGATAAAGAGAAGCGTGCAACAGCCGTCATCTACCTGATCGTAGTGCTTGCATTTATTGCCGGAGCACTGATCGGTACATTGATCACCAATACATACCAGCTGTATTCCGCTGTTGTTCCGGCTGTTCTGCTCATGTTCGGATTCCTGGAGATCAGCAGGATCTACTATCTGAACAACTAATAAAAATCAAACCTGGATAGACCACAAGAGATCCTGCTGCATTGCCTGAAGACGATGACTGCAGGATCTTTTTGCAGAAAATCCATGCAAATTGTCTGAAAAGTTGAAAACTTCATGACAAAAGTCAGAAAAATGGTGCAAATTGTTGAAACTAAACATGGAAATTGGTCTAACCATCGTCTATAATGTCACAGTTTAATAAAAGGAGCTCAAAATGAAAAAAAAGATTCTAGAACCGATTACTATTGAGGACATTGCTAAATACAGGCAGCCAAACGGACTGATGTACAACTCAGACGGCTCCATTCTTGCTTTCAGCGTTATGAGAGCTGATAAAGAAAAGAATTGCTATCATAACGATGTCTGGACAGCCAGAAATGGTTCAGCAAAACAGATGACATTCTCTCTGGATGCTGTACCCGTTATGTGGGAAGATGATTCTACACTGATTTTAAAGAGAAACACAGAGAATTCTGCTGCAGGAACAACAGAATTATATAAACTTTCTATGGAAGGCGGAGAAGCTGAACCGTGGCTCACACTTCCGTTCATCATGACTGAATTCAAGAAGGTCAAGAACAGAACATATGCCGCAAAGGGATTCATCAACGCAAACGATCCTGATGCATACAAAGACAGCGATGAGGTCAGAAAACAGAAGGCAGAAGACCTGAAAAAAGAAGCCGATTATACAGTTGTGGATGAGATCCCCTACTGGTTCAATGGTGCGGGCTTCACAAATAAGAAGAGATCTGCTGTATTCCTGATCCAGATGGGTGATTCCGTTAAGATCAAGAGACTGACAAATCCCATGTTCGATACAGATTCCATGACTGTCGGAGACAAGAAGGTCTTCTTCAGTGGAAATGTAAACAAAGGTCATCAGTCACTGTTCTCCAAAGTGTACATGTATGATACAGACATCGAAAAGATGGAAACACTGTACAACAAGACAGACCTCAGCATCGGCAGACTGTTTGTAATGGGCTCACAGTTATTCGGATTTGCAAGCGACATGAAGAAGTATGGTCTGAACCAGACTTCCAATATCGTAAGGATCGGCAGGGACAACCTGATTGAACTGAAGTATGTTCCGGAAGTTTCCCTGTACAGCAGCGTGATCGGCGACACAGCTGAAGGCGGTACATCATTTGCAGTTCTGAAGGAACATTACCTGACACTTGCTACAGTCGAAGCGCACAATGCGATCTATTCATTTGATGAGAGCTTTGAAAAGAAGGTTGTCTGGGAAGACGAAGGCATGATGTGCAGCATGACAGCATGCGAAGACAAGGTCGCTGTAGTCTATCAGGACTGGAACCACGTATCCGAAGTATATGAAATGGATATCGACGGCAGCAACTTCACACGTCTGACGACACTGAATGATACTGCTCTTGACGGCAAGTACATTGCGAAACCGCACAGACTGGATTATACATCCGAAGGCTACAAGCTCAGAGGATGGGTCCTTCTTCCTCAGAACTTTGATCTGGATCAGACATACCCTGCTGTACTGGATGTACACGGCGGTCCCAGATGTGCATATGGTGAAACATTCTTCCACGAAATGCAGCTGTGGGTATCCAGAGGATTCGTTGTATTCTTTACGAATATCAAGGGGTCTGACGGAAGAGGCGATGACTTTGCCGACATCAGGGATGACTACGGCGGAACTGATTTCCGCAACCTGATGGACTTCACAGACGCAGTTCTGGAGAAGTATCCCAACATCGACCGTACAAAGCTGTGTGAAACAGGCGGAAGCTACGGCGGATTCATGACGAACTGGATCATCGGACATACCGACAGATTCTGCTGCGCAGCCAGCCAGAGATCGATCTCCAACTGGATCTCCTTCTCCTTCATCGCGGATATCGGTGAATGCTTCGGCCCGGATCAGTGCGGTGCTGAATCAGGCTTCGGTGACAAGAATGTTGAGAAGCTCTGGAATCATTCCCCTCTGAAATACGCAGACAACGTTAAGACACCTACCCTCTTCATTCACAGTGATGAAGACTACAGATGCCCGCTGCCTGAAGGAATGCAGATGATGCAGGCACTTGCATGCAGGAATGTCGAAACAAGACTTGTGATCTTCCATGGCGAAAACCATGAACTGAGCAGAAGCGGCAAGCCTCTGCACAGAATGAGAAGACTGCAGGAGATCACAGACTGGTTCGAGAACCATACAAAATAAATGACAGGAACTTCCGGAGATGAATCAGCCGCATATCTCCATGCGGTATCTTCGGTACTGTTCATCGCATCATAAAAACACATTGAAATGAATATAGTCCCGCTCTATGAAACGGGACTATTTCATGAAAAACAGGAAGTCGGAAATCATTAAGGAAAAAGACGAAGAGAGACATGTGAAGATCACATGGAAAACTCCGTCTTTTGCGTTATTCGTTATAGTGTACGGGATATTCAGCAGCCTCGCTTTTCAGATGCATAACGGCACGGTATTTCAAGGGTGATGTACCGGTCAGTTTCTTGAATACCCGGGTAAAATAACTGGAGTCATTATAACCGCAGCGTGCCGAGATCTCTTGGATGGAATACGGACTGTACATCAGCATTGCTTTTGCATGACTGATGCGTGTCTGATTCAGATAATCCGTAAATGTCATTCCGATTTCGGAACTGAACAGTGATGAAAGGTATGGGACACTGACGGAATTGCGTTCTGCAAGTTCCTGAAGCGTGATAGGATCGCTGTAGAAATAATCAATGTAATCAACACACGACGATACGACGGGAGAATACTGTTTAGCGTATTTTGATATCACATCGCAATAGTCGCGGACCATCATCGTGCACGGAATCTCTTCTGCAGACGGATGCTGATCTGCCAATCTGTCGTATTTCAAATAGATTTCATCCAGGCGGAGCGCATTAACCCCTGCCTGCACAGCAGCATATCGCAGAAGTGAATTCAGTTCATAAAAAACCGCATCGGCGGACAGTCCGTTATTCTGTCTGTATTTGATCTGAAAATTCAGATAACGGTAAATATAATCAGTTGCCTGTGCGTAATTGCCGCTTCGTACAGCTTTCATCAGCATGCTTTGATTCGTGAATCCGTTTCTCAGGTGTTCATTTTTCAGCTGTGTGTATTGTGTTCTTTTTTTCAGTGCTGCCTGTCTTGCAGGCGAGTCATTGACCATAAATGCTTCTTCAGGAACATAGAAGCTGACATTTCCGTCAGGGCTGATCAGTCTGCCGATAATTCTGGAGCAGAGATTGATCCATTTTTCCCGATTCATGTTTTCCGGTATCCGCTGAATAACAGGCAGAAGCTGTTCATTTTTTTCTTCCGGTATGGAATAACTGTCATTCAGTTTTTCCAGTATTTCTTCAGCAGTGCTTCCGCGTTTCCAGGGCCCGAGGACCCCGAATTCATATTCGGATGCCACAGGTCCTTCCTGAAGTGAAAAGGCATTATAGGAAATACCTGCAGAATCCTGAAAATAAACGATCGCTCCAGGCCGCAGAACAGAATGGATCCGGTCCAGCATTGCATTGTAGTCGTATTCCTCGAAAAGGATACTGCGCAGCCCGAAATCGATCATCTCCGGGTTCTTGTATGGACGTGAAAAAAGCTGCAGCCGGATGTGATAAAGTTTGAAGATCTCAGTGCACAGATCAAGCTGATCTACAGAATACATAAGAACCTCCACAGTATTATTTTATTATATTTGCACCAAAAATATTAAAAAAGTGCAGAAATTGATTAAATGAATGAATGAAAGCCCTTACGTAAAGAAGTAAACTGAAATTGCTTGTTAAGTGCACAGACAAGAATAATCTTGGAGGATCAGAAAAATGGAAAAACAACAGATTAGGAAAGCAAAATTATGGCAGCTTCCTATGTTTGCGTGCAATCAGATAGGCATCAACATGTACGTCTTCTTTATGGGTTTCATTTCATATTACCTGAACGGCATGGTTGGTGTAGTAGTTGTACTAGCGACTTCTTTCGTTACGATCATGCGTATCTGGGACGCCTTCACTGACCCTGTCGGCGGCCATCTTCTGGACAAACTGAACACAAAATTCGGAAAGTTCCGTCCGTTTATGCTTGTCGGCAATGTCGGTATGGCATTGACCAGCTATATCATGCTCAAGTTTTCGGTGAATATTCCGGAGAATATCCGTTTCCCGTTCTTCATTGTCGTTTACATGATCTATGTCCTGTTTATGACTGCACAGAACACAGTAGGCCGTGCTGGTCTTGCGGCTTTGACAAATGATTCCG
>JAILLA010000050.1 GCA_024693325.1 Solobacterium sp. | reverse complement strand
TGATATCTGGGGTTGGAATCAAATGGTTGCTTGAAGAGCCGTATGCGGGAAAACCGCACGTACGGTTCTGTGAGGGGCGGCAGGCAGGCCTTTCACTTACACAATGTTTATGAAAGGAGTGTCGAGCATGCCTACTCGACGCAATCATATGACAGATATTTATTCATTTACAGTTAAAGACCGCCAGGGCAATGATGTTAGTCTTGGAACGTACAAAGGAAAAGTACTCTTGATCGTCAACACCGCAACCAGATGCGGATTTACACCTCAGTATGAAGGCCTGGAAGCTATTTATAGGGAACTGAATGATAAGGGCTTTGAAATTCTGGACTTCCCGTGCAATCAGTTCGGAGCACAGGCTCCTGGCAGTGATGAGGAGATCCATCAGTTCTGCACATTAAATTATCAGACTGAATTCCCCCGCTTCAAAAAGGTAGATGTCAACGGAGAAAATGAAGATCCGCTGTTTACATTCCTGAAGTCACAGAAAGGCTTTGCGGGATTCAATCTGGATACCAAACTTGGACCGCTTCTGGATAAAATGTTCCGTGAAAAAGATCCGAATTATGCTGAATCACCTGATATCAAGTGGAATTTCACAAAGTTCCTGATCGACAGAGAAGGAAATGTCACTGACAGGTTTGAGCCTACGGCTGAACCCGCTGAGATCGCAGAGCGCGTGAAAGAACTTCTGTAAAAAGCATTGCCCGCGAGGGCAATGTTTTAATGTTAATCAGGTGATACACAGGTGAAGTGACCTGTATACTTTAAGTGTGTTATAATCGAAAGACGAAAGGGGTGTTTGCTTTGGCTTCTTATAACCTGACTTTAAGACTGGATAGTTTGCGCACATTTGTGATCATATTCCTTGATATTTTCATTATGTGGCTGGTTTTTAATACTGTGCTTCGCCTGATTCGTACAAACTCCAGAACAATACAGATCTTTAAAGGGATTCTTCTGATTATTTTTGTAGACGGCATTGCAAAATTGCTCGGCCTCAAAACATTGGAATTCTTCGCTGATATTTTCTTGAACTGGGGATTTCTTGCGATCATCATTCTGTTCCAGCCTGAATTGAGACAATTGCTGGAACGTCTTGGAAAAACGAATGTTTTCTCCAGGATCAGTACCCTGACCGGAAATGAAAAGGAAAACCTTGTCGATCAGATCGTAAAAGCGGCGATGCTTTTATCGCAGGACCAGACCGGTGCTCTGATATCTATAGAGCAGTCACATTCACTTGAAGATTTTATTTCTACAGGTACGAAACTTAATTCGGATGTTACTGCGGAACTGCTGACATCAATCTTTGTAACTTCTACACCGCTGCATGATGGCGCTGTCATCATACAGGGAGACAAAATAGCATGTGCCAGTGCGTATTTTCCTCCCACAAATCTGGAACTTCCGTCCCGTTATGGTGCACGTCACAGAGCGGCGATCGGTATCAGTGAGATCACTGATGCTGTTACGATCGTAGTGTCCGAAGAAACAGGCGCCATCAGCATTACCGAGGGCGGAAAGATATTCAAGGTCAATACGAAACAGCTTCGTGAACATCTGATGCGTGTGATCTGCGGTGAAGAGACAGAGGTCAGAGGATCCGGCCGCGGTACCCAGCCACAGGCTCCGAGAGAAGTACTGATCGAAGATGATATTACTGCACCGGATGTTACGATCCCGAAGACAGCAGGTAAAGATGAAAAGATGACACGCAGAGGGGATACCGGTGTGTTGTCCGTTCTTGCAATCAAGAAACAGTCTGAAGAAACACCTCAAAGCAATAAGATCGAGGTTGAAGAAGTTATTGCACCGGGACAGGAAACCGAACCGGAAACCGTTACGGAAGATAAGAAGGGCATTTTCTCCGGTCTGTTCTCACGTCATGATAATACCGGAAAAGAGGAAGACAGGATCACTCAGCTGGAAGAAGAGCTTGATTCTATCAAACTCCCGAAAAAGAAAGAACGCCCGGTACCGAGTTATCCCGAACAGCATGACACGGACTGGATCAAACCTGTCAGCATTCATGAGGAGCCGGTGGTACAGGAGACCGTTCAGGAAGAGGCAGTACCGGATATTCCGGAACCTGAGATTCCTGAGACTGATACCGAAGAACGTATGACCCCTGATGATGTCAGGATCGCCAGAGAGACAGCGCTTCAGAAGCTGAACGAAGGCAGAAAGGAACCTGCACTGCCTGTTGATCCGTATGCAACGGATGAAGAACTGCAGGAAACTGCGCAGGAAGAACAGGATCCTGAAAAGCTCTATGATACGACCAAGCTTGATATTTCAAAACTGATGGGATTTGATGATGATTTTGACAGCACATTCCGTATGGTCGATCATATGGATACCGGTTCAATTGATACCTCTGATTCAAGCAAAGGAGGTGACGCGGTATGAGTGAGAACAAGAATCGTCTGGATACTTCCGAAAGAGAAGAGTCCAAGAATAAGACCGAACTTGCCAACAGGATCGCCAATCAGAGCAAGATGATGGCAGACAAGTCGCAGAACCTGCTGGACAATGTCCTGAAACTGATCCGCTGGTTCTCCACGATGATCGACAGGACACTGTTCAACACAAGGTATGCTAAGCTTGTTTCTCTGATCCTTGCGATCATGATGTGGTTTATCGTCAACGCCAGTACCGTTGCGTCACTGTATACACCTTTGACTTACAGTAAAGACAGAAACGGAGTAACTATTACAGCTAAATACAACACCGATACGTTTGAACTGAGCGGACTGCCGGAAACTGCTGATATTACGATCAGCGGAGATACGACTTCCGTCAATAATGCGATCAATTCAAGAGGTACAGTAGTTGCTGACCTGGAAGGCCTGACAGAAGGAACCCATCAGGTAAAACTGACAACAGAAGGATATGGTGACAGTGTATCTGTCAAGATCGATCCGTCGAATGTCATCATTACCCTGAAGAAAAAGACCACGCAGCAGTTTGATCTGTCCTATGACTTTGTCAACCAGGATAAGATGGACTCGATCTACAGTGTCGGTACGCCGGTATTTGAGTATACAAAGGTCAATGTCAGGGCATCCAAGGATACATTGTCCAGCATTGCGTTTGTCAAAGCTTTGATCGATGTGTCCGGTCAGACAGGAGACTTTACTCAGGAAGCGAAACTGGTAGTTTATAACTCAAGCGGACAGCCTGTTGATGCGAGTATCGTACCGAGCACAGTCAGCGTAACGGTACCTGTTACTTCACCGAACAAGACGGTTCCGATCGAAGTTGAAGTTACCGGTGAGGCACCGGAAGGCAAGGCCATTGAGTCGATCTCTATGGACCAGCAGACAGTAACTATTTACGGTCCGCAGTCAGTACTGAGTCAGATCGATAAAGTGGCGGTTACACTGAACGCATCTACTCTGACGAAGGATGAGTCAACGCTCTTAAGACCGATCGCACTGCCGGCGGGAGTCAATTCATCCAACATCAACCAGATCACAATGAGCGTTGTGCTGGGAGAAGGCATGACGAGAGAAATTACGGATGTAAAGATCAATTACCGCAATAACGTTAATAACTACAAGGCATCACAGCCAAACAACCAGACAACTACAAGTGTTATGGTCTTCGGTACGGAAGAAAACATTGCGTCCATAACAGCAGACGATATCATCGTTTATGTTGATATGCTGAATGCTGTACCGGGACTCCAGGAGTTCCCGCTGCAGGTTGAACAGCCTGACGGCGGTCTGGTGACATATACCCTGACTGAAGCGACCTATACGCTGAATGTATTGGGTGAATCAAATACGGATTCGGAGACGAATACGGAAGCAGACGTCAACAACGGCTGAGAACGAACAAACATAAGAGCTGCAGGAAACAGGTTTAACCGGACAGACCGGAATACCTGATGAACTGCGGCTCTTTTTTTATCCGGAAAGGGACATGATGACCATTGACCGCAAAAACGGGTAAACGAAAAGAAGCGCTGTTTGTGCGCTTCTTCGCTGATCAGGCTTCACTGCTCTGAATGTCATTCATATGTGCGTAAGTTCCGCCTAGTTTGAGAAGTTCTTCATGTGTACCGCATTCACTGATGATACCGTCTTCGATGACCAGGATCTGATCAGCGCTGCGGACAGTGCTGAGTCTGTGAGCGATCGCGATGATCGTCCTTTTCCCGGTAAGGTTGGCGATGGCGCTTCGGATCTGCTGCTCTGTCTCTACATCAACGGCAGCTGTTGCTTCATCCAGAATGATGATCGGTGATTTCCGAAGGATCGCTCTGGCTATGGCGATCCTCTGCTTCTGACCGCCGGAGAGCCTGATGCCGCGCTCTCCTGTTCTGGTATCATAACCGTCCGGCATTGCCATGATCTCGGTATCGATGTTGGCTGCTCTGGCTGCTTCCCGGATCTCCTCCATTGTGGCATCCGGTCTTGCGTAACTGATGTTTTCTGCGATCGTACCATTGAACAGGAATGTATCCTGCAGTACCACAGATATATTTTTTCTCAGACTTTCGATCGTGATATCCTGGATATCCATTCCGTCGATGAGGATCCGGCCTTCACAAGGTTCGTAGAATCTGGAGATCAGCTGGGTGATCGTGGTTTTGCCGACACCTGTCGGTCCGACCAGTGCCAGCATTTCACCTGGTCTGCAGGTGAAGGAAATATCGTTCAGTACAGGTGATTCAGGCATGTAGGAGAAACTGACATGCTCGAAAGCGATTCCTCCTTCACATGTTTCCATATCAATTGCTCCTGCTTTATCCTGTATTTCACACGGTGCGTCAAGGATCATCATGACTCGCTCCGCTCCGGCCAATGACTGCTGCATGTTTTCTACAAGGTTTGCCAGGCCTGTCACCGGCTGATAGAAGAGTGACAGGTAGAGCAGGAAAGCAACGATGTCTTCTACTCTGAGGCCTTCCCGGTAAGCAAGCCAGCCGCCGAAACCGACGACAAGGATCGTTCCCGTAGATGAAATGAATTCGACGAATGGATGGAACACTGCGCTGATCTTTAATGCTGTGAGCATTGCCCGGACATGGGCAAAGTTCTTTTCATTGACTCTTCCGGTCTCGTATGCCTCCCGGCCGAATGACTGGATCTCGTGGATGCCGGAAAGATTGTCCTGCAGTTTGCCGTTGAGTTCGCCCATTTTTGCCTGCGAGATCCGGAAATATGGCCTGACTTTTTTAGCAAAGATGATACCGGAAACCAGAATGAACGGGATCGGGGCACAGGTGATCAGTGCCAGTTTCGCGTTAATGCTGAGGAGAATGATGAGGACGCCGAGGAATGTCACGATATTGGTGATCGATTCCGGGATCATATGTGCATAGAGCAGTTCGAAATCCCTGGTGTCATTGATGATCCTGCTCATCAGGTCACCGGTCTGTTTATCGTGGAAGAATCCCAGATGCATGCGTTCCAGTTTGTCATATGTCCTGGTACGCAGATCTCCGACCAGATACCAGGCTGCTTTGTGTGCCATGTAGTTGCTTAAAAAACGGAATAAGACCCTCGAAAGATACAGTACGATCAGGATCATGGTCAGGCGCCTGATATCGGCAAGACTTTCTTCGGTGACGCCTTGTTCTACGATGCCGGTCATAGCGGCCAGTACTTTCGGTGCGGCCAGATTTACCATTGTCAGGGAAAGCGTTGCGAAGATCGCCAAAAAGTATAAACCTTTGTAGCGGAGCGCTTCCTTGCTTAATTTCCAAAGTGTTTTCATGTACCTATTGTATGGATAAATCAGAAAAGACGCACTACATATGCAACATTGAAAAAAGAATTGTCTGAAAAACAAAAATGCGGGTTACCTGGTTGTTCAGGCAGCCCGCATGTCATGCGTGTTGAAAGATCAATGTGAATGTGTATTATTTGCCGGGCACCTTTATCGTGATGTTTGAGAATTCGGCATTTCCGGATTCAGCGAACAGGCAGATATGTGCTCCGTTGGTGGAATGGCGGATCCTGGAACTGAATGCTTTTGCGTCATCAATATAGAGAATGACGATCTCGTTTTCACAGACCAGTGTTACATGATGATTTTCCGATTTGTCAAAATCAAATCTTGTATAAGCGGCAGGATCGAAGCGTGCAAGGTCTTCCAGTTCATAGCCTTCGTAATGCAGGAGGTTCCTGCTGGCGTCAAGACAGAGCGCTGTTAATACCGGATCATCCTGAGTGCCGCCGAAAGCAAAACCGACGCGGCTGTCTGCAGACATTTTCACATCGCATTCGAGCATGAGGGATACCGGGCGGGTACCCATATCAGCGACTGCATATTCCTTCTCGGTTGCGGCAACAGTTACTGTATTGTTTTTGATCTTTGCGTTTCCTTGTTTTTTGACAGCCTGGAAAGGTTTGTCTGCAGTGAAATATTCGGAGAATGTTTCAGGTGCCTTGACACCAAGCATTCCGTCTTCCTTCTGTACGAGCTGGTGGTTCAGAACACTTCCTGCCCACTGATAGATGCCGGAGTCTTCTGTCAGGCCGGCACGTCCCAGCCATCCGCAGAGGTATCTGTTTCCGTTGAGTTCAGCTGTTTTTGCGGCATAGAAGATAAATCCGTTTCCATCAAGAACATTGTCCTCCGGAGCTGTAAAAGGTCCGTTCATGGAATCGCCGACAGCGTAATATGTGACGCAGTCCCAGCTGTAGGTCAGGTAGTAATGATCTCCCATTTTGAAGAGGTCAGGGCACTCGAGCATATATTGCTGGCGGGGAGCATAGATGGGCCCCTGGAATTCCCAGTTTTTCAGATCTGAGGAGGTGTACTTTGCGACCACACCTCCTAATGTGTTTTCCCGTGCAGCGATGAGCAGCCAGTAACATCCGTCTTCTTCCGACCAGAATACTTCAGGATCACGGAAATCATCTTTGGAATAGTTGTTTTCACTGAAGAATGTATCTTCGGGAATCTTGGTCCAGTTTTCACGGTCAGTACTGACAGCGTGCATGACACATTCTTTTCCTTTGCCGCCGTTCCCGGCATCATTATGCCCGGTATAGAACAAGTGGTACAGACCTTCATTATCTTTGAGAACTGAACCAGTTCCGATCGCCGGGTCGGGATCTGACATCAGCCCGAAGTTCAGGACCATTCCGTGATCCTGATAGTCATAAAGGTTTTTCGTGGAATACTTCCAGACCGGGTGGTAGCCCTGTCCGTTATGATCGGTATCATACAGATAATAGAGTTCCAGTTCCCCATCGTCGGTCACAAAGGGCATGGTGTCTCCGACATATGCATTTTCAGGAGCCGGATATAGATGATATGCAGAAGCTTCGTACGGCTCATCCGGAAGGGTTTTTGGGGAATTACAGCCTGCAAGTGTCAGTGTCAATGCTGAAGCAGTTAATACTGTGAGTTTGTTTTGCATTTTGGATCTCCTTGTTTGAACTGAGACTATGAGCGTCGGAGGATGCTCTCCAAAGGCATTTCCGACTGACTGTGTGAATGTAAGTGACCGGCTTGTTCAGTGATCTTCATTTGTGTGCAAATGCACATTATTCCGGCTGATTTGAATTCACAATAACAGTGTTGAATCAATTCGTCAACGCATTATCTGTACAAATGAACAGGAAACACTGACAGGGAAAATGTAAAAAAAACCATTATGTTTTTGTCCGGCAGAAATGCACAGTGAACCGCAAAAACAGATCCCTGAACAATGGACCGCCGGAATTCCTTTTTGATGTTTGTTTCTCTTCCGCTTCACCTGTTCATTACTTCTGCTTATCTGTGATAGAATGTTGAAAGAAGGTTATAACTATGAAAAAAGTAATTTCTATTGTAGAAGATGAGCGGGATCTGAACGAACTGGTAAAGAGGTACCTGGAAAAAGAAGGATACGAGGTACGTTCCTATCTGACTTTTGATGAGGCTTCCATTCATACGAGTGATGATGATGTCCATCTGTGGATACTTGATATTATGCTTGGGGACAAGAGCGGATTTGATCTGATCGAAGAGATCCGCACACATGCGCCGGAAGTTCCGGTCATCTTCATGTCTGCACGGGATAAAGAATTTGACAGGATCATCGGACTGGAAAAGGGAAGTGATGATTACATCACAAAGCCATTCTCACCGAAGGAACTGGTGCTGCGCGTCAACAATATCATGCGCAGAACATATAAAGATGAAAATCAGAGGATCAGTGTGGACGGGTACGAGATCGATGAGACACAGAGGGTCGTTTTTGATCATGATACTGCGATCGATCTTACAACTAAGGAATTCGACCTGCTGATGCTGTTTGTTAAGAACAGGGAGACGGCATTTTCCAGAGAACAGATCCTTGAACATGTTTGGGAAACGAACTATTTCGGCAGTGACAGGGTCGTTGATGATACTCTCAGGAGACTTAGAAAGAAAATGCCGAATCTCAGCATTCATACAATTTACGGATTCGGTTATCGATTAAGCTGATGAAACGGATATATCTTTGGCTGCGGGAGTTTTCTCTGTCCCAGCAGCTCGTTACAATTGTTTTTCTGGTCATCACAGTTTTCTGTGCGTTTTTAATGGCGGTCCTGACACCGTCCATTAATCTTTTTACCGACAATGAAATGTACAGAATGCTGCACAGTTCGCAGTCAGCACTGGAATTTTACCTGAAAAGCTATCCGGATATCGTCCCCGTGATTGATGAAGGTGATAATACAAGTATCATTCATGGGATCTATGATGAGAAGAACGACCGCTTTATCATGCTCAGCAGCGGCGTGTTCTCTGATGATGAACAGGCAGATATACGTGCAAATACTGCCCTGATTGAAAATGAAATATCTGATTTTCAGCTGACAAAGATCAGTGACGGCATCAGGCAGGAAGTGCTGTACACGATCACGCCGCTGGAAAACGACAGGTACCTGGTATCGCTGATGCCTGCTTCTTATGAGACGCAGTTCCGGGCACTGCTGGTCAACAATATCATCAATCTGAATATCATCGTCGTCGGTATTCTGTTCTTCCTGTTGATGCTGTGGATCAGTTCCCTGATCAGGCCTTTGAATCAGATCAAAGCGTATATTACGCATATCCGTAAAGATGAACCGGCGATGCTGATGGTAGACAGACGTGATGAGATCGGCGAACTGGCTGATGCATTACGTGAAATGGAATTTGAACTGCAGAAACAGAAAGCTGACAAGCAGGAAATGATCCAGAATATTTCGCATGACCTGAAGACACCGATCGCTACCATCCGTTCATACGGTGAGAGCATTAAGGACGGTATCTATCCGTATGGTTCGCTGGAAAAATCGATCGATGTCATTATTGAACATGCGAACAGACTGGAGAAGAAAGTCAGAAGCCTGATCCAGCTGAATAAAATGGAATATCTCCTGGATGACTGTCCGGAAGGGGACAATCTCAATATGAGTGAAGTGATCGATAAGGTACTGCTTTCACTGAAGGTCATCCGGCCTGAGATCACATTTGAAACGAACATAGACAGGGATGTCAGATTCCATGGAGATGAGGATCCTTGGCGGATCGTTGTTGAGAATCTGGTGGACAATGCGCTGCGTTATGCCAACAGTAAGATCGTTCTTGAACTGAGTCCCGGTGAGCTGAAGGTAAGCAATGACGGAAAGCAGATCGATGCGGACAGAAAGGCAAAACTGTTCAAGCCATATGAAAAGGGGTCCGACGGGCAGTTCGGACTGGGCCTGTCGATCGTGTATAAAGTCGTAACAACTTACGGCTATAAGGTTGAAGCAGAGAATCTGCCGGACGGTGTCTGCTTCAGGGTATGGCGTGAAGTATCGAAAAAGGAACTTCGCGCGATCCAGAAAGAACGTAAAAAAGAAGAACGTGAGCAGCAGAAGGCAAATAAACTGCTGAAATAGGAAACAAATCAGGGAAACAGTACTTCGGGTTCTTAACGAAGTGCTGTTTTTTTAGTAAAATGTACTGCGTAAATTATGAGAGATATATTTAATGGAATAGAAACTGAATACAGACATTCAGGTACCGGCAATGATGTGATCCTGCTGCATGGCTGGGGACAGAACATGCAGATGATGTCGGTGATCGAATCACACCTGAGTGATCGTTTTTCTGTGTGGAATCTGGATTTTCCGGGATTTGGTGAAAGCTGTGATCCGCAGGAACCGTGGGGTGTTCCCAACTACGTTGTATTTCTGGAAGAGTTTATAGAGAAAAACGGTATTGCCGATCCAATCATCATTGCGCATTCTTTTGGATGCCGTGTTGCGATACGCTATGCTGCAGTGCATCATGATGTACGGAAGATGTGCCTGACGGGTGCGGCCGGCATACGTCCGAAGCATGGACTTGATTATCAGGTGAAAACCAGGGTATATAAAGCAGGGAAATGGCTGCTGAAAGTAACCGGGCAGACCGATAAGCTGGCGGAACTGCAGAAGAACAGCGGCAGTGCCGATTACCGTGCGGCAGAAGGTGTCATGCGTGCGACATTCGTTAAAGTGGTCAATGATGATGTGACACCGGTACTGAAAGACGTTCAGTGTCCTGTGCTCCTGGTTTGGGGAGAAAATGATGACGCTGTTCCGCTCTGGATGGGACAGCAGATGGAAAAAGAAATGCCGGATGCAGGTCTGGCTGTATTTGAGAATGATGATCACTGGGCATACTGGCATCAGCCTGATCGTTTTAACAGAGTACTGGATGTATTTTTGAAAGAGGATGCAATGATATGAGGATACTGATCGCAATCGGAATGCTGTTATGTTCACTGGTAAGCGTTAAACATGCGCTGCATATGTTTCAGCAGAACAGATATGAACTCACAAGATATACATCCTGGCTGAAAGCAAATCTCAGGGTCCTGACAGAAAACCTGCCTGTTATCCTGTGCGGTGCAGTCGGAATGGCTGCGGCATTTGTGCTGAAAGGCACTGCACTAAAGCTGGTTGTTTTTGGACTGTCTCTTGCGGCGGTTATTCTTGCGCTGCTGAAAGAACGCAGGGCATCTTATATCAAACCGCTGGTCTATACTGACCGCGTGAAGCGGCAGATCGCCGTTACGGCTGTGCTGCTGATCGCACTGGTGTGGTTCTTCAGCGGTGACCCGTTTAAAACAGCCTATGGCCTGGGTATCATCTGCATGGCAGTGCTTCCCTGGCTGCTGATCTATCTGATGGCGCTGATCACTTCACCGATCGAGAAAGCTGTACAGAACTGGTATCTGAACGATGCAAAAAGGATCCTGAGGGAACATACGAACCTGATCAAGATCGGCATTACAGGAAGCTATGGAAAAACATCCACCAAGAATGTCATGCAGGCTGTTCTTTCTGAACGCTTCAATTCCCTGATGACACCTGCTTCCTACAATACCCCGATGGGGATCACGAGAACTGTCAGGGGCATGCTGAAGCCGATACACCAGGTGTTTGTCTGTGAGATGGGTGCTGATAAAGTCGGAGATATTACCGAGCTCATGGAATTTGTTCATCCTCAGATCGGTGTCGTTACATCGATCGGTCCCCAGCATCTGCAGACATTCGGTTCCCAGGAAAACATTACACGAGAAAAGATGCAGATGATCGAACTGCTTCCCCCGGATGGTCTGGGGATCATGAACTATGACAATGAGCTGATCCGGAACTGGAAACTGAAAAACAGTGTTCAGACAGTCAGCTATGCGATCGATTATGAACATGCGGATTACAGAGCTGTGGACATCCGGTACAGTTCTGCCGGTTCATCATTTACCCTGATCCACGGAGATGAAACATACCAGTTTGAAACAAAACTGCTTGGTAAACTGAATATTCTGAATATTCTGTCAGCGATCGCCGCTTCAAGATTTCTTGGCGTGGACTGGAAAACGATACAGCGTGCAGTACGCTCCATGAAGCAGGTTGAACACCGTCTTGAACAGAAAAAGATCAACGGATACAACTTTATTGATGATGCATTCAATGCGAATCCGAGCGGTGCTGCCATGGCCCTGGATGTATTGTCCGGAATGCCCGGTACGCGCTATATCGTGACGCCGGGAATGATCGATCTTGGTGAGAAACAGGATGAGATCAACAGGTCCTTCGGCAGGCAGATGAAAGATAAAGCTGACGTTGTGATCCTGGTTGGGGCAAAACAGACACAGTCGATCGTGCAGGGACTGTCGGAATCAGGCTTCGATATGGATCATGTACATGTAGTGGATCATGTAAAAGAAGCGTTTGCGCTGATCTATAGGGATGCAGAAAAAACAGATACGATCCTTTTGGAAAATGATCTGCCGGATGCATTCAATAACTGAGTAATACTATTAAACAGATATTCTGCAGGCTTCTGAAAGCATTATTCATACAAGAAAAAAAGAATGAAAAAAGTGCTTGCACAAAGGTGTCTATCATGGTATATTAAGTAAGCACTCGAAATAAGCTAGCACTTGGCAGTGAAGAAGTACTCAAGAGGTCGAAGAGGTGCCCCTGCTAAGGGCATAGGTCGGGAAACTGGCGCGAGGGTTCAAATCCCTCCTTCTTCGCCATTCATTCGGTCCGGTGGTGTAGCGGTTAACATGCCTCCCTGTCACGGAGGAGATCGCGAGTTCGATTCTCGTCCGGACCGCCAGTATTGCGAGTGTAGTTCAATGGTAGAACGCAACCTTGCCAAGGTTGACACGGCGGTTCGATTCCGCTCACTCGCTCTGCCAAAGCGCTTCAGATCAATCTGGAGCGCTTTTTTTCGCATTGGGCACATGCTGAGAAAACCGTATTGAACAGCTGATTTCATTTCCGAGTATTGTGATACAATCATGCATATGAAACTGTACCAGGGTTCTCCGGAAAACATGGAAGGAAGAGAAGAAAGGGAAGTGCGTACCTATGCATTTCTTGATTCTCTTCATATTGCCTATGAAAGAACCGATCATCCGGATATGCCAGCCTCCAGCATGGAGATCTGCGCACAGGTAGACAGGATACTCGGAGTACGTATCTGCAAGAATCTGTTCCTCTGCAATCATCAGGAAACAGAATTCTGGCTGCTGATCATGCCCGGAGATAAACCCTTTCTTACAAAAGAATTCTCAAAGAAGGTTGGATCCAGCCGACTTTCATTCGCGAAAGAGGATTATATGGAAAAATATCTGGATCTTCATGCCGGAAGTGTATCGGTTCTTGGCCTGATGAATGACCCGGACCATAAAGTAAAGCTGGCAATTGATGAAGATCTGCTGAGGGAAGATATGTTCGGGTGCCACCCTTGTGTGAACACAAGTTCGCTGCGTTTCAGGACAGATGACCTGATCAATGTGATTCTTCCGGCACTTGGAATTGAACCTGTATATGTAAAACTGACAGGAGAACGGTGAGTCTCCTGTTATTTGTGTGCCGGACTGGATCGCTAAAGGCTTTCAGAACAGCATCAACTGCCGGAATGTAACATTTTTTCATTTAAAATGATGACAATATGAAAAAAAGGACAGATATTATAGACATACCGATTGATATAACAGCAGAATTCAGTCATAATTCGATTAACTTCAGTGATCAGAAGAGTATCCGGTGATGACCATCAGAGAGTCGGGGAAGGTGCGAGCCCGACGGCAACGTCTAAGGAGAAACACATCTGTGAGAATCTTTCCGGAAATACAGTATGGAAAGACGTATCCCGCGTTAAGGGCAAGAGTGGAAGACAGGTGGTGCTGTCTTCAACCAGTGTGGTACCGCGATTTGATGTCGTCTCTGGAAACAGAAGACGGCATTTTTGTTTAAGGGAGGAAAGAAAAACGGTACATTTCTACAACGGAATCAAAGTGGCAATAGTTTAGCAAAAGGAGAGAAAGAAAATGCTGACGAAAAAAATTATGGCAGTGATCATGTCTGCCGCCGCTCTGACTGTGACAGCCTGCAGCTCAACATCCGACAATTCAGTATCGGGATCCACAGCAACTCCGGGTTCTTCCGGAAATTCCATGTCTGTAGCAGTAACAGGACAGTTTTCCAATCTGGATCCGGGACTGAATACAGAAACAAACAACACTTACGTTATTTCGCACCTTTACAGTGCGATGTTCCGCAGGGCTGCCGATGGAACGATCGTTCCGATGCTGGCAGAAGATTATACAGTTTCCGATGATGGACTGACCTGGACCTTTACGTTGAAGGATGGTCTGGAATGGTCTGATGGAACAGCCCTGACAGCTTACGACTTTGAATATGCATACCTGAGAAATCTGTCTTATGGTGCTGATAATGCCTTTGCAGTATATAACCTGGTGCAGTATATCGAGGGAGCTGATGTGTACAGTGAAAAAGCTTATGCGACAGAAAACTTTGACTGTACAAAAGAAGACTTCAGCTATGTCGGTGTCCGTGCCATTGATGATAAAACATTTGAACTGAAGCTTAAGATGCCGTGCTCCTATCTGGATATGCTTATGTGCGGCGGCGCATGGGAACCGCTTCCTCAGAGTACCCCTCAGCATGATTCTACATGGTCGCTGAAAGCGGGCTATCCGACCAGCGGACCGTATATGCTTTCCGAAGTCAATCCGAACGAAAAAGCAGTCGGCAAAAAGAACGAAAACTATTTTGAAGCGGATCAGGTGACTATGGATGAGATCACGTTTGTGGTCATGCCGGATCAGGCATCTCAGGCACTTGCGTTTGAAGCCGGTCAGATCGATGTTGCGCTGAGTGTTTCTACAGAAACACTGAAGAGCTATTCCGGCACAGATAAACTGATCACTTATGTTTCTCCGGGAACTTATGACATTGCGTTCAATACAGGTGAAAAGGGTCCGGAATGGGCAAAGAATGTGAACGTCAGAAAAGCTCTGGCACTTGCTGTGAATACGGATGACGTAGTTGATGTACTCGGCGGTACAGAATTCTACCAGAAGCTGGAAGGATATGTTCCGGCAGGACTTCCGGGAGCGACCGGTGATTTCCGTGAAGAAGCTGACGCGGCAAGAGGCAGCTACTCCCTGGCATACGATCCTGAAGAAGCAAAAGAACTGCTTGCACAGGAAGGTTATACAGCTGAAAATCCGCTGAAGATCGTTTACCGCTACCCGAACTCCGGTACAGATCCGGATCTGGCAACACTTCTGCAGGAACAGTGGACTTCCATCGGGGTCGTTGTTGATTTCAGTGCACTGGAATCCGGCGTCTATTGGGACCAGTTCGATCAGGGAACATTTGAACTGATGAGATTCGGTCTTGGAACATCACACCCGATCACATGCCTGGACCAGTGGACGACAGGTATGCAGGTAGTGCCGATCGTAGATGACGCTAAATTTGATCAGATGATGCTGGATGCCAAGTGGGAAACAGATTATAAAAAGGCTATGGAGATCTGCCACGAAGCAGACAGCTATGTAGTTGATGATATGGTCTACGTTATTCCGCTTTATCAGAAAAAGACAGGACTTCTGGTTCAAAGCAACGTGAAAGGATATCAGCTGCGCGGTACAACGATGTACTGGTATTCCTGCACAAAAGAATAAGTATTTCCGAAAGGCTGCAGCGGAGGCTGCGGCTTTTTCTGTCTGCAGACTTGTTCAGGCAGATCAAAAAACATTCTGTCAGCTCTTTCGTGGTTTCACATTCTGACAGAATGTTTTTATAGACTTCTTTTTTCCTCTTCGATCAGTTTTGTCAGCAGGATGATCTGCTCACTCAGCATCTGTTTTTGCTCAAAAAGCCTTTTCTGTGCGTTTAAAAGGATCTCGATCGTTTTCTCCGGCTGATTCAGGATTGTCCGTACTTCCGACAGCAGCAGACCTGCTTCCTGATACTGCCTGATCATTTTCAAAGTATCCACTGCAGAGTCGCTGTATAACTTGGCTTTCTGCTTCCCGCTTCTTTTGACCGGTTTCAATAAATCAATTTTGTCATAATAATAAAGCGTCTTTCTTGTGACACCTGCAGCTTTGCATACTTCGTTTACTGTTTTCATATCAATATCTGTCTATTTTGCATTCACTGTACAACTGTTCCCTGCGGGAACGGTCAAGAGTAAATTTATCCCGGTGGATCACGATGGACAGATAATCCCGGGTTTTACGGAACATAAAAAGATGATCTGTTTTTTCGTTTTTTATTCACCGTATCTTCAGATGTTTCTAACAGATTCTTGACCTTGAATGATTAGTATTCAGGAAAGCAGAAATGAATTCTGCGGAAGGAGAGCGGTTATGAAGACGATTATTCTGATTCCGGCTTATGAACCGGATGATAAACTGGTCAGTCTGCTGAAGGCTTTGAGTGAAAACGATGTGCATTCGGTTGTTGTGGATGACGGCAGCGGACACGCATATGATGAGATATTTGAGGAATGTGCGAAATACGCATCTGTAACCAGATATGAAGTCAACTGCGGAAAAGGGCATGCCCTGAAGACCGGAATGGCGTATATCCGGAAACACGCGGAGTCACCTTATGTTGTTGTGACAGCGGATGCGGACGGGCAGCATCTGCCGGATGACATCATGAAAATTGCGGAATATACCGTACAGCATCCCGATGAACTGGTTCTGGGCAGCCGCAGGATCACTGCTCAGACACCATTGAGAAGCAGGATCGGCAATACGGTCACAAGATGGATATTCCGTCTGTCGTCAGGAGTTTCAGTTTACGATACGCAGACGGGACTGCGAGGTTTTTCGGACCGGGTGATCTCCTGGATGGAAGAGATCTCCGGAGAACGCTATGAATATGAAATGAATGTATTGATGGAATGGGCAAAAGAAAAACGGAGTATCCATGAGATATGGATACGGACAGTCTATCTCGATGAGAACAGGTCGAGCCACTTCAATACATTTACTGACAGCATCAGGATCTATCGGCAGATCGTGAAGTTCAGCGGTGCGTCATTGCTTAGTTTCCTGACGGATTATTCACTGTTCTGTATGTTTCACATGATGACATTGTCGGCAGGGATCAGGAACGGACTGGTGTTATCCAATGCGGCAGCCAGGGTCATCAGCGCTTCACTGAATTATTATCTGAATCGGAAACTGGTATTCCGAAGTAAGGAACCTGTCAGCAGGTCGACGCTGAAATATGTTCTGCTTGTGCTGGGCAATCTGATGGTCAATACGCTGATCCTGAGAAATCTTGTGATGCAGGGTGTGCCGTCTGCTGTATCAAAAGTCGTAACGGAACTCATCCTGTTCATTGTCAATTACCAGGTACAACAGAAACTGATATTCAAACCAAGCTGCAGAAAGGAGCTGAGCAGTCAATGATAAAACAATATATTACAGGTATTATGTGCGGTGTTCTGCTTACCTCATATACGGGGTATGTACTTATGGATACGTTTGTCCTGGAGGATACATATACCTCGGAGATCTCAGACGAAGGCATTACGGATGTATTTGCTTCCCTGCAGGACAGTATGGAAACGGAACGATCGAATGACACACAGCAGTCGGAAACCTCTTCACATAAACAACGTGGAAGTTCACTGAAAGGATCTTCTGGTTCCGGTCAGGAACAGGACACGGTATCCCCGGAAACCTCAGAAACGTCATATAGCGATGAGAATATCAGCATCACCCTGACAGAGTATACAGCGTATGACACAGCGATCTATGCGGCGGATGTGACGGTCAGTTCGGCAGTATATCTGAAGACTGCTTTTGCGGATGATTCATATGGCCGGAACATTACTGATGCAACATCTGTGATCGCTGAGGCTCATGAAGCGATATTTGCAGTCAACGGTGATTATTACGGTGCCAGAGAGAAGGGATATGTGATCCGCAACGGCGTCGTTTACAGATCCGTAGGAGAGCCCGGAACAGATGTATTGTGCATTTACGCGGACGGTACCATGGGGATCATTGATCCTTCAGACGCAACAGCGGAGGAACTGGTTGAGAATGGTGTATGGCAGGCGTTTACGTTCGGACCGGCTTTGATCGAAGACAGTGAAATAGCCGTGTCTGAAAGTGATGAAGTCGGTAAAGCAAAGGCTTCCAACCCCCGTACGGCGATTGGGATCATTGACGCAAACCATTTTGTGTTTGTTGTGTCGGACGGCAGAACTGACGAGAGTGAAGGCCTGTCATTGTATCAGCTGGCTGAATTCATGAAGTCACTGGGTGTGAAATGCGCATATAACCTGGACGGAGGTGGATCATCCACGATGTATTTTATGGGTCAGGTCGTCAATCAGCCCACAACAACAGGCAATTCGATCAAGGAAAGGAGCGTGAGCGACATTGTTTACATCGGATAAAGAGAAAGCTCTCAGAAGCGGTTTGCTGTATGGATATGCAGCACTGTTCTTTGCGGCATTCGGAGCTGTTTATGAATTGTTCAGTCATGAAGTTTATTCGTATTATATGATCTATGCATTTATGATCCCTGCAGTCCTGGGGGTCGTGCCTTATTTTGGTGTCTATCATCTCGGATTACATCTGCCTTCCGGAATAGTTACACAGCTGTATGCGTCGGGAGTCATGACACTGACAATGGGCAGTATCATGCGCGGCGTGCTGGATATTTACGGTACAACAAGCGATAAACTTGTTTTATACCTGTATGCAGGAACGGTTCTCTATGCAGCAGGGATCGCTGCGTTTGTATATATCAACAGAAAGCCTGAACCTGAAAAAAAGCAGGATCACGGAGAAACGGATCCTGCCTTGGTTCAAAATTGATGATCGATCATGGATCAGTTACTGATCCTGAAAGACATGTGTGAAGTAACTGTACTGCAGTACATCGCTGCAGTACTTTATTTTGTTGCGGACTATGGCTGTGACTGTTTCGGCATAGTCTGCGGGAATGTCTTCTGACAGCGGGTAGAACGTGTCATTGACAAACATTCCGAGATCTGTTTTCCACTCATAGTTTACCGTAAAGACCAGCGGGTCTTTATGGGAGAACACATCTCTTCCGGGGAGCAGGCGTGAATCCCACTCCATATCAAACAGATTGCACAGTGTGGGCAGGATGTCCAGACTGCTGACAGGATCGGAAACCTCAATATGTTCCATCTGTTCCAGGCATCCGCTCCATATAAGCAGCGCGTTATGATCCCGCTCCAGATAACTGGAAGGCTGGTAGCCGTAAAGATCTGCCAGGTTGACGGTCTGATCGAATGCCGCATTGAAGTCAAGACCATAGGGGAAATGATCTGCTGTCAGGACGATAACTGTCCTGTCGGCAATGCCGGCTTCTTCCAGGCGCCTGATCAGCACAGCCATCGCATCTTCCAGTTCCATGTTTGCCGCAAGGTAATTCCGGACTTCTTTCGTATGACCGGTTTCAGGGATCCTGCTGATATGCTTTTCTGAAAGCCAGTTGCTGTATGGATTATGACCGCTTACGGTCATGTAATACACATCGAACGGTTCCTGCTCAAGATAGAGATCCAGTGTACCTTCGATCATTTCAAGATCCGACTCAGGCCATTTGCGCTGAACATATTCTTCCATACCGTTCCCGTAACCCATATATCCGTTGGAAAAACCGAGATTGTTGTGTGTAATGTGCCGGTCGTAATACATATAGTCATTATTGTGGAATGCCCATCCGTTATAGCCGAGTTCATTCAGTTTACTGCTGATCGTGATCCGGTTGTCTTCATCCGCGGTCATTTTCATGGAAGCACCGCCATACATCGGCAGGCATCCGAAGATATTCTGATATTCCCCGCCGGTCGTTCCGGCACTGGCAGGCTGATAGTAATCGGTAAAGGTGATCCCCTTGGAAGCCATACGGTACAGGGCGGGCGTACGCTGGGGATTTATGAGTTCTTTGCTGAAGGCTTCCGCCGATATGAAGATCAGGTTCATATCTTTGAACAGTCCGGTCATGTCGTTGGTATAGGAAGGCGTCAGTGTATTGACGTATGCGTCGATCGCAGCCTGCTGCGGCATTCCGGCAGAGGCAAGTGCCTCAAAATCGATGTCCATGACAACCGGTTCATACGTTTTGATGATTTCTTCGACAGGTTCATCCTCGGTGATCGTTTCAAAATCACTGCTCTGTTCATATATGATGTTGCCTGCGTCTATGCAGAGTCCGCTGACCAGTCCGAAATGCCTGACTGCGGAAGTGAATGAGTATTGTTCGTTGAGCAGGACCTTCTGGGCAGGCGTTGTTTCAATGGACATATTCACGATCAGTGTGATCAGTGCTGCGAAGGCAGAGACTGCGGAAACATCTCTGCGGCTGAAGCGTACGGGGTCGATATCCCTGATCAGGATGAAGTCGGCTATTGCCGGGAGTGCAAACAGGACCAGATGCAGGATACCGCTCAATGAGAATACCAGACGCAGGATCTGGGTCCCGAAACCACCAAGCACGTCCATGGCACCGTTTGCGATAGTCCTCAGGTCATAAAACATCTTGAACTGCATATAGACGAAGTATTCAATGAGGAAGATCAGTGCAATTAAGGCGGTTGCCGAATGATGGATCCTGCGGTTCATGACAGGGTTCAGAGACATGCAGGAAAAAACGGTACCGATCGCTCCCCAGCCGATGGAAAAAGCCAGCAGATTGTGCACTGCATTGAAATTGCTTATACCGAAGGCGGAAAGGTGGAATACGATCTCTTCATACAGCAGATATGCGCTCATCAGGAAGAACATCCCGAAAGCATCGATGTGGACGGAGTCTCTGATTTTTTTGTACATGGTAACAATGATACTTCAAAAAGGGAAAAATGCGTGCACAAATACATTAAAAAAACGAATGAACCAATCCGCGGTTCATTCTGCTGCAAATCATGATCAGGCTGCTTCCAGGGCAACTTTCATCATCGACGTGAATGATTGTTCACGCTGTTCCGGTGTTGTGACTTCCGGGAATACAAAGCTGTCGGAAATCGTCAGGATACATGCGGCGTTCTTTCCAAGTACCTTGGCATTGTGGAAGAGTGCAAAGCTTTCCATTTCCACTGCCAGGCAATGATGGACATCGGTGATTTCTTTCAGATATTCGGAACTTTCTCTGTAGAATACATCACTGCTGTGAATGATCCCTTCTTTCATAGGGAAATTCAGGCTGGCTGCAGCTTCTCTGAGCCGTCTGTTAAGTTCTTCTGAAGGGTATTCGACGGTGGATGTACTGCCGTTCTGTGTCAGAGCATAGCTGGATTCGGAATATGCGCCGGATGCCAGAACAAGATCAAACAGTTTCAGCTCAGGGGAATAAGCACCGGCTGATCCGACACGGATGATGTTCTCGACATCATAGTATTTGAATAATTCGTAAGAGTAGATTCCTATGCTTGGCATGCCCATGCCGGATGCCATGACAGAGACAGGTTTTCCGTGATATGTGCCTGTATACCCGTAAACATTTCTGACTTTCGTGACGAGTTTTGGGTCTTCCAGGAATGTTTCAGCAATAAATTTTGCACGGAGCGGATCACCGGGCATCAGAACGGTTTTGGCAAAATCTCCGTTTGAAGCACTATTATGGGGTGTAGACATATCAATACCTTCTTTCCTGTTAACAGTATAACAGAAAAAAGAGCGAATTATCGCTTCGCTCCTTTTGAACCTTTTGCGCTGCTTTCGTTGTAAGTCTCAAGCAGGTTTGTATCATAACTGAATGTCATACGGCTGCGTTTGCGTTCCCTGTCGAGTGCAAGTCTGACAAGTTCATCCATCAGTTCAGTAAATGACATGCCGGAAGCTTCCCAAAGATAGAATGCCAGTGAACCCGGGATCGTATTGATCTCGTTGACATATACGGTCTTTGTTTCGGTGTCCATGATGAAGTCGATACGGCATACACCGCTGGCTCCCAGAACTTTGAATGTCTGAAGCGCATATTTCTGGATCAGTTTTGTTTCTTCTTCACTGATCGGGGCGGGAACAAGTCTTGCGGCACTTGCCATTCCCTGGGATGCGCCTGATGTCTTGGATGATTTGCCGCCGCCTTGGTATTTGTCACGGAAGGACAGGAGTTCATCGTCTGTTGCGTGACCGACCTGTTCCAGAACGCTCGCTTTCGCTTCATCACTGTTTCCGAGTACAGAGCAGTTGATCTCCTTCATCGGCTTGATGACTTTTTCTGTAATGACTTTTTCGTCATATTGACGTGCTTCTTCAAAGCATTCAATATATTCTTCATCGTTGTGCGCGATCGAGATGCCTACGCTTGATCCGGTCCTCGCGGGTTTCAGAATGACCGGATAGATCAGTTTTCTGGCTTTCTTCAGCAGTCCTTCACGATCGTCATCCAGCTCTGTACCATAAGCCCAGAACCAGTTTGTGATCGGAAGTCCGTTGTCATGCAGGATATGCTTCTGAAGTACCTTATCCTGACCGACACCGGCCGCGATGACATCACAGCCTGCATAAGGGATCTTCATCATTTCAAAGAATCCCTGGATCGATCCGTCTTCACCGTTGGTTCCGTGCATGACGGGGATCGCTACATCGATCGGTATGCTGAGTTTTTTGGAGAACAGCGTCTGTCTGACAGGCTGGAGTAGAACTTTTCCTTCTGTCTGTACAAGCGTAACCTGTGTGCATTTGGATTTCAGTTCATTCAGGTTGATAAAGGATCTGATATCCCAAAGCAGTTCTGATGTATACATTGTCCTGTCCTTAGCGATATAGACAGGTGTTACTTCATATTTGTTCCGGTCAAGTGCTTCCAAAGCCTGATGCGCGGAAATAATACTGACTTCATGTTCAACGGTCTCACCGCCGAAAAATACGGCTACATTCAATTTCATAAACAGCCTCCATAACGATGAATATTATAAACCATAAAAATGTCCTTTTGTAGATATGCTTGATACATGCTGTGAAACTTCGGAGCCGGCGATACATGATGTCAGTACAGCAGTGTTTGTGATAAAATTTGAGTGCTGAGGAAACTGATGAAAAAGAAAGCATTGGTACTTGCCGGCGGCGGGACACGGGGTGCGTATCAGAATGGTGCGCTTCGTGCACTGCGGGAGCTCGGCAAAGATAACTGGGATATCGTGACCGGCACATCGATCGGGGCATTGAACGGCACGCTCGTTGTGCAGGGTGATTATGAAGAATTGAATGATCTGTGGATGAATCTGACCAGCGACCAGATCATCAGCGGTAATTTTCCGGAGGATCTGCGCATCGAAACGCTGGTAAATGAGCGGAGTCTGCTTCCTTCATTATTCAAGAATTATGTCAAGGAAGGAGGAGCGGATATTTCACCGCTCATATCCAGGATCGGCCGGATGTTCCGTCCGGAGGCTTTTTTTGCGTCTGAAACCGATTTTGCATGTGTAACGGTTTCCGTTGCATCACGCAAACCGGTATTTGTTACGAAGGAAATGATGCGGCAGCACGGCGTTGACTGGCTGGTTGCTTCGGCATCCGCGTTTCCGGCTTTGCCGATCCATAATTTTGAAGAAGGTGAATTCATCGACGGAGGATTCTACGATAATCTTCCGATCGACCTGGCGCTGAGGATGGGTGCGGAAGAGGTGGTCGCGATCGACCTTAACATTCACCCCCAGCACCCTGTATTCCTGGACCGTCCGCAGATCAAATATATTTTCCCGCAGATCGAACCGGCTCCTTTTCTGGATTTTGGCAGGGAAACACTGCAGAAATATGACACTGCAGGATACAACGATGTCATGAAAAAATTCGGACGTTATGATGGTGTCAAATATACATTTATGCGTCAGTATGAGGTTCCGGAATGGTTCGGGCAGTATTATCTGGAACTGCTGAAGCTTGAGACCAGGATACGCAATGCGACCAATATCAACGAACGCCTGCGTTCGGATTCGGTCATTACCGATAAACTGAAAGCACGGATGCATAAAGCGGTATTGTCGGAAAAAGATATCTACTACGGTATGATCGACAGTCTGTTGGATATGATCGGGGCTGATGTTTATCATGTGTACAGCCGTCTGGAAGCGGAGCGTATGATCCTTGCGGAATTCTCAGGTACCGTTGATCCGGATTTTAAATATATTCCTGCGCTGGATCCCAAAGAAGTAATTGAATATACAAAGACGCTTGATCAGAAGGGAATCGTTGAAAAGTTACTGCATCATCTGTTCTATCCGGCGCATGAGATCGTTTCGGATAATATCGTGCTGACAGTTTATCCGTTTGAAGACGCTGCAGCACGCTTCCTGATGTTTATGATGAAGGGTTTGGTAAATAAATGATGGAGAAGATCGCAAAATTCGAAAAGGTATCAAAAGAACAGTTCGTGAAAGACTGGCTTCGCACTTTTAGCGGATCTGACCGGACGCAGGCAGAAGCGGTCTATGAAGATATACAGCTTCCGCGCCGTGCTACAAAAGGGTCTGCAGGGTATGATTTCTTCGTTCCGTCAGATTTTACCGTCAGACCGGGCGAGCAGATTCTGATTCCTACGGGAGTTCGTGTTAGAATGGTAGATGGTTATGTACTGATGCTGTTTCCGAGGAGTTCCCTCGGATTCAAATACCGTCTGCAGATGAATAATACTGTCGGGATCATTGACAGTGATTATTACAACGCGGACAACGAAGGTCATATTTTCTGCAAGCTGACAAATGACACGGTAGAATATAAGACCGTTGAGCTGAAAAAAGGTACCGGCATGGTACAGGGGATCTTCCTTCCCTTCGGCATAACGGAAGATGACAATGCAGAAGCGGTACGTACAGGCGGCTTCGGCAGTACAACAGAAAAGGCGGTAAAAACGAATGAGTGAAGCAGATATTCAAAGGATATTTGAAACGGAACCGGTACCGGATCACATACTGGAAAAAATGGAGGAACTCCGCAAAAAAGGAAAAGAGCTACCTGACCTGAGTCTTCTGAAGCGTCCTTCGCATATACAGGGGATCATTGAGGCAGGCAGGATCAACACAGGTGTCCTGGATGAGGTGGCCGCAAGGATCCATGCAGGTATGACTACCCAGGAGATCGACGACATTGTCGTGGAATATACACACAGCCACAACGCGATCTGTGCACCGTATCATTTTGAGGGATATCCGAAGAGTGTATGCACTTCCGTCAATGAGGAAGTGTGCCACGGGATCCCCAGCCGTCATAAGAGACTTCATGACGGTGACATTATCAATGTCGACTGCACGACGATCTATAATGGCTACTACGCTGATGCGAGCCGTATGTTCATGATCGGCGATGTCAGTCCGCAGAGAAAACGTCTGGTAGAAGAGACGATGAAATGCCTTGAACTCGGGATCCAGGCTGCACAGCCCTGGGCAACAGTCGGTGATATCGGTTATGCGATCTCCAAATATGCCGGATCAAGAGGATATACCGTAGTACGTGAACTTGGCGGACACGGTGTAGGGATCGGATTCCATGAAGACCCTTTTGTCAGTCATATCGGAAAGCGCGGCACGGGAATGGTCCTGGTGCCGGGTATGGTGATCACCATCGAGCCGATGATCAATATCGGCAAGGCAGGTGTTGTGATCGATCCGTACAATGAATGGACGATCTATACAAAAGACGGCAAGGACAGTGCCCAGTGGGAACATACGATCCTGATCACGGAAACAGGAAATGAAATTCTGACACATTAACAGCTTCATTGAAGTGGGGAGAAATGGCGATGAATAATACTACATATGTAACAGGACACAGACATCCCGATTCTGATGCGATCTGCTCAGCGATCACGTATGCAAATCTGCTCAGACTGCAGGGCGTAGATGCTGTAGCACTGCGCCAGGGCCCGGTAAATGAAGAAACAAAGTTTATCCTGAAACGGTTCAACCAGGAAAATCCGCTCCTGATGACTGATGCCAGAATGAAATTATGTGACATCGATATGGACCGTCCTGCGATCATCCGCAAGAGCGCAACGGTACATCACGCATGGCATGTGATGCTGCATGCAAAGAACCGCTCTTTGTTCGTGGTAGATGACAAGAACAGGCTTTGCGGTATCTGCACAACATCCAATCTTTCCAAAGTCAGGCTTCATCCGGCAGCGAACCAGGCGGAACTGATGTCTCATGCAACACTGGACGACATCGCTCATACGATCGGCGGCAGGATCGTCTGGGGACCGGAAGACTTCCATACCAACGGCGTAGTGCATGTTATTACGCTGGAGGGACGTGAAGCTACCATGTTCAATCTGGAAGACGGTATCTCCATCCTTTCAAGCGGCAGCGAAAAGCAGAAGATGCTGATCAATGAAGGGGTGAAATGCCTGGTGATTACATGCGGTCTGATCGTTGACGATGATGTCATCCAGCTTGCCAAGAGCAAAGGCTGTGCGATCGTTGAAACAAGCGAAGATACGATGCATACAGCTCAGGTGATCAATGAGTCTTATTCCATCGAGCAGGTCATGACAAACAATCCCATTACGTTCTCCGAGGATGAGTTTGTTGATGATGTTGCCGCAAAGATCAGCAAATCCAGAGTCAGAAGCTATCCTGTTCTGGATGCAGAAGGCAGGATCACAGGTGCTGTCTCCCTGTATCATGTCAGGGATTACCCGCACCGCAAGATGGTCCTTGTTGACCACTGCGCATCCAACCAGTCGATCAAGCATGTGGAACTGGCGGACATTCAGGAGATCGTAGACCACCATCATGTCGGTGACATTACTACGGATCATCCGATCAATTATTTCGGTGTCAGGTGCGGATGCACATGCACGATCGTTTCCGAACTGTATAAAGAGAGGGGATTTGTACCGGATGCGGATATGGCAGGGCTGATGATGTCCGCGATCCTTTCCGATACACTGTATTTCAAGTCTGCGACAACAACCGAGCGTGACAAAAAGGCTGTTGCCTGGCTGGCAGAGCTGGCAGGAGTCACTGATGTCGGTGAATATGCCGCAGAGATGCTCAGCTCATCTGTTGCCCTCAAGGACAGCACACCGCATGAGATCCTGAACCGTGACCTGAAGACATTCGAGATCGGCAAATACAAGTTCGCGATCGGTCAGACAAACTACAACCATATCGAAGATGTACAGGCGATCCTTCCTGCATTCCGTGAAAATCTGGAAAAAGAGCAGGAAGACAAGAAACTGGATCTGATGGTCATGCTGTTTACGCATGTACTTGGAGAAGGTTCCCTGTTCGTATACTACGGACCGCTCTCATATGTCATCGGTGAACGGATCGAAACAGTATTCGATGAGCATTCCGGATTCGATCCCTACATCATTTCACGTAAGCAGCAGCTGATGCCTTACCTGACAAAAACGATCAAAGCACTCTGATAAAAAACGGGGCCTGTGTTTACAGGTCCCGATATTGTTTTCTGACTTCCCTTGGTATCTGTGCTTTTGCCAGGAGGTCCGCTCCCATTGCACTGACAGCCAGTGAAGCACATAACAGCAGCAGCCGTTTGTTTTCGATCCCGTTCAGGTAAACAGCACGTCCCATCAGAAAAGCAAAGGCAATGCCTGCGGCTGTCAGGATGATGCTGAATACGGTAAGGATCGTTTTCTTCATGAGTGCATTCTATCATATTCTGACATGAATAAAAAAAGGAATTCATTCAGAATTCCTGCTGCGCGTGCCCGACGGGATTTGAACCCACAACCCTCAGCTTCGGAGGCTGATGCGCTATCCGGTTGCGCCACGGGCACATGTCGCTCATACATATTATCACAATTCACAGGTAAACCAAAGTTGAAAATCACGCAATGTTTTCTCGTGTTATAATCGTTGTCATGAACAAAACAGAAAAAGATATACGCCTGATCGTCTGTGATATAGACAACACGATCATCCCTGCCGGAAGGGAAGAGATCTCAGAACGCCTCAGGACGGATTTCCATAAAGCTATTGAAAAAGGGATCCATGTCATGATCGATACGGGAAGGCATTATACATTCCTGCAGAAATCATTGTTTGAGGATCTGCCGATGGATTATATCGGTACCGTCAACGGCGCGTGTCTTGTGAAACGGGACGGCACGGTGCTTCAGAAGTATCCGATGAGTGAAGCGGTCATGAATAAGATCACGGAACAGTCCGTCAAAAACGGGATCGGCCTTGGCTTCAAGTTTGAAGACAGGATCGTGACTTACGCAAACCATGAGCGGTTTGTCAAAGGCTATTGTGCCAATGAATATTACGAATCTCTGGTAATGGATGGATGTGAAAAAAGGGATCATCACCTGGAACACGGGACACCTCTGGGAACGTTCATCATCGGTGATGAAGAACAGGTCATACCGATGATCAAGGAAATACCGGAAGTGACATTTGCCTGGTCCAGCAAGATCGGTTATGACATCTTCCCGAAGGATATAACAAAAGCAACCGCAGTAGAACCTGTACTGCAGCTGCTTGGGATCACATGGGATCAGGTCATTGCCTTCGGCGATGCCGCGAATGATACTCCGTTTATCACAAAGGCAGGGATCGGAGTGGCACTGGGAAATGCCAGGGAAGACGTCCGTATTCATGCCGACTATGTTGCGGACACATGCGCCAATGACGGTGTGGCAAAAATGCTTGAGGATCTTGGAATCGTCTGAGATCCTTTTTCAGTTTCTCCTTCTGCCGTCAAAACCGATATAGTGGCGGTTATCATCTTCATCAACGAGCTCGATCTTTGTGTCTGTCATATTGAAGACAGTGATCGGGGCATCGACGCTGAATATCCAGAGTTCATGGAACCGGCTGTCCAGGCACAGTACTGCATAGGCGCTGTAGATCAGATACTGATCCTCATGCGCGAAAATGCCATGAGTATATCCGTCAGGATCGATCTGATGGAAAATGCATGTATCCGGACTGCGCAGATCGATCTCGGTGATGCCTCTGCCCATCAGCACGTATAATGTGTTTTCCTTCAATACGGCAAGGTCGGCAAAGTCGGTCTCCACAGGTCCGATCAGGGCGATCTTCTGCAGGCTGTCCTGTGATCTGCATTCGATCCTGCAGGCAACATAATTCTCATCCGGCTGATAGCTGTCCGGGTTCAGTACATATTGGTAGTCGGAATGGTCTTTTTCAAGGTCAAAATGGCTGTCAGCAGTCAGTGTTACTTCAAATATACCGTTTTCTAAATGCATCATATGTGTGTCCTCTGTTTCTCCTAATCAGTATAGCGCATAACTTTCGGAAATTAGTTCTTTTCCTTTTCAAGGAAAGTGGTAATATAACCGGGTATTTATCAGGAGGGCTCTGAATGAGAAGGGTAAAAAGCGATCTCCTCAATGGTGTGATCTATCAGCAGATCCTGCTGTTTTTCTTTCCTGTTTTGTTCGGTACGCTGTTTCAGCAGCTTTACAATACAGCAGACGCGATCGTTGTCGGCAACTTTGTCGGCAAAGAAGCACTTGGCGCGGTCGGCGGTTCCACAGGTACTGTCATCAACCTTCTCGTAGGATTTGTAACAGGCCTGTCATCAGGCGCTACCGTGATCATAGCTCAGTATTACGGTTCCCGGCAGCGGGACGGTGTCGAGAAGGGTGTATATTCGGCAATGTTCCTGGCCATATCACTTGGTGCGGTGCTGATGGCATGCGGCATTCTGCTGGCACCATGGATCCTGAGGACGCTGAATGTCCCTGATGCGGTCTACCCGTATTCACTGCAGTACATGCGCATCTACATGAGCGGCATGATCGCTTCCATGATCTACAACACAGGCGCAGGAGTACTGCGTGCGGTAGGAGATTCCAAACGTCCGCTGTTCTTCCTGATCGTATCGTGCATTACCAATATCATTCTGGATATCCTGTTCGTCGCTTTCGGCGGCATGGGCGTGACCGGTGTTGCCGTAGCGACTGTCATATCACAGCTGATCAGCTGTATCCTGACGCTGCAGACGCTGTATATCACACATGAAAGCTATCATTTCGATATCCGCAGGCTGCATTATGATCCGAAGATCCTGAAGCGGATCATTGTGATCGGGCTGCCCACAGGGATCCAGTCAGTCCTTTACAGCATCGCAAATCTCTTCATCCAGTCTTCTGTCAACAGTTACGGAACAGATACGGTAGCTGCGTATACGGCGTTCGGAAAGATCGATGCGCTGTTCTGGAACGCATCAGGTGCGCTGGGTACGGCTATGCTGACGTTCTCCGGGCAGAACTTCGGGGCAGGGAATACCGCACGTGTCAGACGGGGTATCCTGGAAGGAACGATCATGTATCTCCTGATGTCCGGAACGATCTCCGCGATATGCTGGTTCGGCGGACCTGTATTATACAGACTGTTTACGCCGGATCAGGAAGTCATCAGTATCGGCATGAGTCTTCTGAGATTCCTGTGTCCGTTCTGGCCGGCATTCGTATTCGTTGAGATCCTGTCTTCATCCATCCGTGCCTGCGGTGATTCCCTGGTACCGATGCTGATGACGGCACTGGGAATCGGCGCGCTGCGTATTCTCTGGATCCTCTTCTATCCGTCACTTACGATTTTTGATTCACTGCTGTGCTATCCGATCTCATGGATACTGACCAGCCTCTTGTTCCTCGGATATTATCTGCAGGGCGGCTGGCTCAGGAGATCTGCAAATCAGCGCAGCAAGATGATGCAGGCTGCTTAGTCTGCATTTTTGTTATGGTATAATGACCGTGTTTGAAAGAGGGTATAGTATGACTACACAGGAAAATCTGAAATTATTCCATGAATGGGTTAAGCGCATGTCCGCTTACCATATGGCACTTGCTTTGCTTGGCATTGATAAGCAGACTCTGGCACCGGTCGACGGAAGTGAATTCCGTGATGAAAGAATGGCGATCCTGGCAGGTGAACTCTTCTCGATCACAACGGATCCCCAGATGGCAGACCTGAGAAAAACGCTGCTGAGTGATGAGGCAGTCACAGGTGATGACCGCAAGATGATCGAACTGTATGACCATGATATCAGCAAGATCCTGTCTGTTCCGAAGGATGAATATGTCGCATTCAACCAGCTTCAGAATGAGTCCTACGGCGCATGGCTGAAGGCAAAGAACGCAAGTGATTATTCAATGTTTGAACCGTATCTGAAACGGATCATCGAAGCACAGAAAAAGATGTATTCCTACCGTTCAAGCGATCTGGATCTGTATGATCAGATGCTGGATGACTTTGAACCCGGAATGACCCGTGAGAAGTATGATGTCTTCTTTGACAAGGTCAAGGAACGTCTTGTACCGCTGATCCGCAGGGTAACGGAAGCAGAACAGATCGATACTTCATTCATTGAAACGGAGTATCCTGTGGAACTGCAGAAAAAGTATATGGAACATATGCTTGCTTACCTGCATTTTGACAAATCATGGGGATATCAGAATGAAACAGAACATCCGTTTACAAGCGGACTCTGTGAGAATGATATCCGTGTAACGACCAAATATCTGCCTGACAGACCGATGTCTGCGCTCCTGTCTACGATCCATGAGACAGGCCACGGCTACTATATGCATCAGGTCGCGCCTGAATATGACGGAACGATCTTCAATGAAGGTGTTTCCAGCGGTATGCATGAATCCCAATCCAGACTTTGTGAGAACTACCTGGGCAGATCAAAGCCGTTCTGGGAGGCAAATTATCCTGCCCTGAAAGAGATCTTCCCGGAACAGCTGAAAGATATAGACCTTGATAAATTCCTGGCAGCTTTGAATGCTGCACAGCCGTCACTGATCCGCACGGAAGCAGATGAACTGACATATCCGCTTCATATCGTGATCCGTTACGAACTGGAAAGAGGATTGTTTGAAGGGACGATCTCAACGGAAGGCCTTGATAAGACATGGGATGATATGTACGAGAAATACCTTGGCGTACGTGCGTCTTCCGCGAAAGAGGGCATTCTGCAGGATGTTCACTGGGCTGATGGAAGCTTCGGATACTTCCCGACATATGCATTGGGAAGCGCATTCTCAGCACAGTTCATGCACGCTATGAGAAAAGACATCGACGTGGATGACCTGCTGAGAAACAACCACTATGATGTGATCATGAACTGGCTGAAGGAACATATCCATAAGTATGGCTGCCGCTACAACGCGGATGAGATCATGCATATGGCAACAGGAGAGGCATTCGACCCCAACTATTATCTGGATTATCTGGAAGATAAATACACAAAACTGTATCATCTGGACTGAGTACAGGAACAATGAAAGGCATGATCACCGGACCATGCCTTTTTCAGTTGTTCATGGAGTTTTTTTCTGAAACAGCCTGCTGAAGAGCACTGCAGCTCTGTTCAGCAGCCATGCGGCAGGAACAGCTGCCAGATACAGGACGATCCAGAACCAGGTCGTTATGAACGGAGGAGTGCCTCTGAAATATCTCGCTCCCAGTTCAAATACCAGATGGTGCACAAGATACAGTTCGAATGAATATCTGCCTGCCAGTTCAAACAGTTTCCGTAGTCCCTGTATCACAGGATTGCCGATACGGCAGATCAGTGACATGGTGATGCAGATAAACGGTGTCATCAGAATAAACGGGTAGAACAGGACGCCGCATCCCCACATGATCTCATTGTCTGTGATCAGAAGCCTGGAAGGGACGAGTACCGCAAATCCGATGGCTGCCATGATCAGCAGCTTCAGGTAGTCCTTCCCGGACATTTCCCGGTCATTCAGCGCAAGGTATTCATAATACATTCCGATAAAGAAGATCGGGACTCTTGTGGCAGTCAGGATGAAATGTGTCTGATGCCAGAAGACGGTCGATGCAAGCAGAAGCAGCGGTATGATCAGCAGGCTCTTCTGCCCGTGTTTGTCGATCAGTTGCCAGAAGTACGGTACAAGCAGGTACATGACCCATATGGATCCCATATACCAGTTGAACGCAAGATCCAGTTCCGGATCAACAAAGTATTCCAGACACAGATAGTCGCCGATCACAGTACCGGGTCTCAGTGTTCCGGCCGCCAGCCGTGTCAGACACAGTACTGTCAGAAAGATCCAGTAGGGCGGAATGATCCTTGTGATCCTGCGCTTCATGAACGCATACGGATCTTTTAAACGCTGATAAGAATAATAACAGCCGATCCCTGAGGCAAAGAAGAACAATTCGACACCGCAGTATCCGACGTTCTTTATCATCCAGAGCAGCCTGTTTTCGACGATCAGTTCAGAGTGATAGATCATGATCCAGATGATCGCAAAGCCCATCCAGACACTTCTGTACTGAAAAAGATCTTTATATTTGATATTCTGCATAATCCCCTCGATAATCCTTATCATTGTAATCGATTCTGCATGAAAAAAAGCCACTGTTTCCAGTGACTTACATGATCCTCTGTGTACCGTGATATACGACAGCCATGAATCCCGGACCAATATGTGCCGCGATCGTGGGACCGAGTGTCGTTACGGTGATCTCTGCATCCTTCAGCTGCGGATATGTTTCCCTGATCAGTTCAATCAGCCATTCAACATCTTTCGGCGTATCGGTATGCATGACCGTGATCTCTTCATCAGCGGAATAATCCGCGAGATCATCTTTCATGGAATCGACCATCGCATGGATGACTTTCTTTCTTCCGTGCTTGGTACTGAAAGAGATCAGCTTGCCTTCATTTGTTACATAGATCTCCGGCTTGATGGACAGCATTGTTCCGATGATGGCAGAAGCGTTGGAAAGTCTTCCGCCCCGTCTGAGCCATTGCAGGTCATCTACAATGAAACGGTGGATGTATTCACGCTTATGAGCTTCACCCCATTCGATGAGTTCATCATAGGATAGGCCTTCTTCATGTCGGCGTACAAGCTGTTTGAAGAACAGATTCAGGCCGCCAGTAATGCAGAAACTGTCAAGAAAGTAGAAACGCTGATCGCTGAACTCTTTCTGGATCCTTTTGGCAGCCATTTCGGCATGCTGGATGGAAGATGAGATCGCTCTCGACATATCTACATAGATGACATCTTTTCCCGTTGCCATCAGATTCTTGAAAAACTCATAATATGCATATTCCGTGATAGCGGAGGTTCCGACAGATTTGCCGTTTCTCATTTCACGGTAGATCATTGCTTTGGTTTCTTCTGTACAGTCATCTACGAATACTTTATCGCCGATCGTAAAAGTATATGGAATGAAGGGAATGTTGTGTTCCTTCATATATTCCGGACTCAGATCTGCAGTAGATGCTGTTGCGAGTATATATTCGCGCATAGTATTTCTCCTTGCAATCGCTTGATATTCTAACAGGTGCTTGACAGGAAGTAAACTGCTGGAGTCTTTAATATAAGCATTTGGACATTTTTATCCGGTTTCAGAAACCTCGTTCATCAAATTTCATCTGAGCGAGTGTTTCCTGCTTGAAATCATTGAATCTGTCTTCATGGATCGCTCTGCGTGCATCTTCCATCAACCTCAGCAGGAATCTGACGTTATGGATGGAGAGCAGCCTGGTACCGAAACCTTCTTCCGTCCTGAACAGATGGTTCAGATATGCCCGGGTATAGTTCCTGCAGCAATAGCAGTCACATTTTTCATCAAGCGGTGAGAAGTCATGCTTGTACATTGCTTTGCGGATATTGATTCGTCCATGTGAGGTCAGAAGTGTTCCGTGACGTGCAAGTCTTGTCGGAAGAACACAGTCACACATATCGATATTCAGGGATACCGCTTCCAGCAGATCGTTGACTGCGCCGACGCCCATGAGGTACCTCGGTTTATCAACAGGGAGTTTTTCCTGTGACCACTTTACCATGCGGTACATGGTCTCCTTGTCCTCACCGACGGATGTTCCCCCGATCGCATATCCGGGGAAGTCCATTTCGACCAGTTTCTCCGCACAATAGTAACGCAGGTCATCGTAGTCGCCTCCCTGCACGATCCCGAACAGCGCCTGTTCGTCCGGACGTTCATTGGCGTTCTTTCCGCGCTCTGCCCAGCGCAGCGTCCTCAGCATGGATTTCTGGGCATAGTCACGTGTGGCAGGGAAAGGGATGCATTCATCGAAAGACATCATGATGTCGGCTCCGATCGCGTTCTGGATCTGGATCGATTTTTCCGGTGACAGGAACAGGATATCTCCGTTCAATGTATTGCGGAACGTGACTCCTTCTTCCGAGATCTTCCGCGTATCAGACAATGAAAACACCTGGAATCCGCCGCTGTCCGTCAGCATAGGCCCTTTGTAGTTCATGAACTTCTGGACACCGCCTGCTTCCCGCAGCACATCCTCTCCGGGTCTCAGCCAGAGGTGATATGTATTTGCCAGGACAACGCCTGCATTCATCGCGTACAGTTCTTCCGGAGAAAGAAATTTAACGGTAGCCTGTGTACCGACCGGCATGAACATCGGTGTTTCAACATCTCCGTGCGGCGTGTGCAGGATTCCTGTTCTTGCGCCGGATTGTTTGCATACATGGGTGATCTCAAATGTTACTGGATTCATTTTGACCTCGTTTCCGACACATTATACCAAACATTCTGCTGTGATAAAACGGTGATATAATACCTTTATGAGATCACAGGTCATTAAAATCAAGAATATACCTCAGCAGGAGCCTCCTGTTCATTATATCAGGGTGAAGCCTGTTACAGCTTTGTCGGTCATGCTCGGCGCGGGGGTCGGTCTTCTGTTTACCGGTGCGGTCTGGCAGGTGATCGGCATGAGCATGATCATGTTCGCACTGTTTTGCCTTGTGCTTCTGCCTGATCGTGTTCTTGTGGTATTCAATCCGAAATTCATGATACTGAATAACTGCATAGACCGCTCGGAATGCATGATGATCTATTGGGATGAGATCGTAAACTGGCAGTATGAATGGCATCCGGCAAATGATAACCTGACCATCACGATGGTGGATGGCAGTATGCAGATCATCGAACTGTATTCCAAACGCAGGGTCGCTAAATACATGAACATGTATGCGCCGAATAAAGAGATCAAAAATGTCAGAATAAAGGAAGGTAAAGTGTGAATAAACAGATATAAGTGGCAATAAAAAGCCCGCAATAAAAATATGTGGTGGAACAAAAGCTAAAAAATCAACTTAGAACAATGGATGGATCGGTCGAAGCTTCTTTCAAAGAAGCAATGATCACATCGATGTCAGTTCCTGAAGATTTCAGAAACTCAACAGCAGATTCTATCGTCAAATCACGTGATTTACGAGGCTTGGGGTTCATCAGTTCGTCGTAGTCTGAGGGATTGAAGGATTCTCCGGTAAGAATCATGTGGTAGATACAGATAAGCATCATACGTGCTATCGCAATGATAGCCTTCTTATGGCCTCTGCGTTTATTGATCCTGCGATACTTGATTCCAAAGTATCCGTTCGGATCCTTGATCGCGGAAAGAGCACACTGAACAAGCAATGGTTTGAGATACTGGCCCGCCTTGGTGATACGCGTTGACTTCTTCTTGTTGGCAGATTCATTATTACCTGGAGTCAGGCCTGCCCATGAACAGAGATGTCTGGCATCTTCCCAGAC
>JAILLA010000047.1 GCA_024693325.1 Solobacterium sp. | reverse complement strand
ATGGCAAGTTATCAGAAAGGGTCGATTGAAAACATCCATGAAATGCTGAGACAGATCTGTCCAAAGAACTGTGATCTTTATTCCCTCGGTCTGACCTCACAGGTCAAAGCCGACCGCATCAGTTCTCATATCAACTCCTATTCGAAAGAAAAGCTGAATGGAAAAACTTCCTTTCAGCTTCTTGAATTCTTCAGTCCTGATATGGCTCAGAAGTTATATGATTACGGCCTTCTCGCAATTAGTCCTGATCATGTCACTCTCAAGCCATACATTCTCAAAGACTGATACAAGCAAAGCATAATTGTATTCAGCTGCCATGATCTGTGTTGATTTTATTTCAAATCAAGTGGAATTCAGTCTTACCCTGCTAAAACAATACTGATTTCCGCAGTCTTTTCATGCGCCTTCTTTTATGCCTCTTGTTACCCATATTTTACCAGTATTACTTACTTCTACAATAAAACAGTGCAGTTTTTATCAATTCTGCACTGTTTCTGTAAGACTGATTTCCACATTCTCAAAAGCAGCTTTGGGAGTGGAACTTAACTTTTCACTTCAGCTGTTTTGGTATACCAACTTTTAACTGATGCAATTATGCTCATTATTGCAAACCATTCTCAAATATTCTTGCGGAAAAACAGCACAGTTTCACGCAAATTACGCATTATGAAGTACAATGAAAAGAAACCTGATAATGCTGAACTTTGTGATATAGAATCACATAAAAAAAGAGATATTCTGCTCAAAATAGGTTATAACTAGAGATATG
The DNA here is from genome assembly GCA_024693325.1 of Solobacterium sp. Lineage (GTDB taxonomy): Bacteria > Bacillota_I > Bacilli_A > Erysipelotrichales > Erysipelotrichaceae > Bulleidia. The sequence goes on along the minus strand of JAILLA010000047.1, from coordinate 19,256 downwards.
AAAAAAACAAACAGGAAGGCATCCCCGAATACTGAGTCTCAGACTAAAAAAATAACATTTGAAAGATCCAGCATTCTGGTGCTGGTAATTTCGTTTGCTTTGTTTCTCGGCGCGTTATTCCTGATCTATTCACAGGATATTCTGAATGGAGCCGGAGAGATCTTCACATACCAGGGCAATGGGATCGCTGAATATGAGACAGCTGCCGTAACTGAGATCATAAATGAATCGGTAAAAGCAGATGAGATCACAGATGGTGCTTTAGGCGGTTCACAGGAACTGAAAGTGACTATAAACAGCGGCCGGTATAAGGGTGAGGAAATGATCGCAGACAATTTCTTCTACCCGCTGAACGGAGTTCCTGCCTCCAAAGGTGACAATGTCACTTTACTCATCAAAACTTATGAAGATGGGGAACGTTATGCTTCTGTATATGAGATCAACAGAATTCCCGTTCTTGCGGTCTTCCTGCTGCTCTTCTTTCTCATTGTGATCAAGATCGGCGGGCTTACCGGATTGAAGTCTTTGATCGGTCTGATATTTACGATCATCTGTCTGTTTGCGATTCTGATCCCCCTGCTCCTGAAAGGTGCACCGACAATCCTGACTACCTTCATGATGTGTGCGTACATTGCACTCGTGAATTTCACGATCCTCGGAGGAGTTCACAGAAAAACGATCAGCGCATTCCTGGGTACGGTATCAGGTACTTTCCTGGCACTTGTATTCGGAATGGCTGTGCAGTATTTCTGCAAAATAGACGGTTACCGTCTGGAAGATGCTGAACCGCTGTATCAATTGAAATACGCCGGTGTTCCGATCCATATACAAGGTCTTCTCACAGCAAGCATCATCATCTGCGCACTTGGCGCTGTTATGGATGTTGCGATGAGCATTTCTTCTGCACTGGAAGAAGTGCATACAGCAGACCCCGCATATTCAAAAACCGATCTCTTCAAGTCCGGAATGAACATCGGGCGTGACATGGTCGGCACGATGACAAACACGCTGATACTTGCTTTCCTCGGAAGTGAATTCACACTGATCATCTTTCTGTATTCACGCGGTCTGACGTTTTATCATCTGTTTTCCACAGCATTTATCGTTCTGGAAACGATCAGCGGTATCTCATCCAGTATCGGCATGATACTTGCAATACCCTTGACCGCACTGATCTCTTCTACGTTGATAAAGAAGTCATAAATTCATTCCGTTTTCCGCGACACAAAAAGAGATATTCAGATGCACTGCATCCGGATATCTCTTTTAAAATACTCACATGTTCAATTAAGCAGGAAACAACGCAGCAGGACATCTCCAAGCGCGGTCCATGATGCATTGCTATCTTTTTCCGTTCTTTTTCTGATCTGACATGATCTTTCTGACCGTTTTCAGTTCGACCACAGCTCTGTTCATCTGTGTTCTTCCCTTATAGCATAAGCGATATATCCACATGGCCGGCAGCAGCAGTTTTGATTTCCTGACAAGCGGATACCACCTGCACATCTCCTCATAAGGCGGGAAGACTCTGAACAGCAGATATTTCATCACAGGCATTGAAGCGGAAGGATCATCCTTTTTCATATCTGCGATCCGATGTTTTACCCATACAGAATGATTTCCATAGCTTCCGGCACCGAAGATATAGGCTGATGCGGCATCTGTCTCTTCCGTCGGGTCAGCATCTTCATACCACACCTTCAGAACATTCATGATCTTCTCATGAAACTCTGAAAGACCAAGTGTCTGCAGTTCATGATCGATGTATTCCCTGTCAAGTAAGCAGGCATGATCCACCACATACAGATCGGTCACCTGCCTGATGCCGGTACCCGCACCTTTGAAGTGTTTATAAAGATGCGTCACCATGTGGAGATACGTGTCTTCCGTTCTCATTTCATACCGGTAATCACTGAGCTTTCTTGCTTTGGTCCACGGTTCCATGATCGCAGCACTGTAGCCTTCGTGCTGCTGGAAATACCAGACCTCATCCTGTGAGAGCAGTTCGAAATGTATCTCGACATGCATAAACGGGTCCTTGGCATACTGATCATCTTTTTCAATGCCAAAGCTGTCACACCGGTATCCCAGTTTTTCCATCACCGGTCTCAGTTTTTCCGCATCCGTTCTTTTTACAAGAATATCAAGATCCGACATTTCCCTGTATTCAGGTTTGGGATACATTTCTTTTACTATGCAGCCTTTCAGAGGAACGAATGGGATCTGATGCTGTTCCAGTGTCTGATAGATCATCTCACGCTCAGATAACTGCACGACCGATTGAGCGGTATTGAGCGATGCAGAACTGCTCCATTTGTTCAGCAATTCCTCTTCAGGTTTTTCCTGAAGGGTCTTTACTGCGGTGTATGTCATAACAGAGATCATATGCTTCCTGGACATTCTGAAAACATCTTCAAAAGAAACATCCCCGGGCTTTTCCGGAGACGGCTCATTTTTCAAAATGCTCCGGACGAGCGAAACGATATACTGTCCTGTTTTTACTGTCTGATCAGTCATAGTCTTATCATATCCGTTTTTATGTTTCAAAGTTTTGTAAAGTCAATGATCCTGTCACAAATCTTCAGTGCTGCCTGACGATGTGTCACGATCACCACTGTGCGGTCTGTCATCTGTCTTAGGTTTTCCAACAGTTTCTGTTCTGTCTGTTCATCCAATGCGCTGGTCGCTTCATCCAACAGCAATACCGGACTCTCCGAGAATACTGCCCTGGCAATGGCGATCCTCTGCATCTGGCCTTCCGACAGTCCGCTGCCCCGTTCGCCAAGCAGTGTATCTACGCCTTTTTCCAACTGTGAAACAAATTGATCTGCACATGCGATCTGCAGTGCCTGTTCCAGTTTTTCCCGGTTACCGGACTCTTCCGGTGCCGCAAAGCTGACCACTTCACGGATCGTTCCGTTCATTAATTGATTCCCCTGCGGTACATACGCAAATAACCGTCTCCATGCAGATGTCATTACCTGACTGTTCCCTTCCTTATCCCTCACACAGCATTCCCCCCTGTCAGGATGGAAGACACACATCAGGAGTCTGAGAACTGTAGACTTCCCGCATCCGGAAGGACCTGTAAAGGCGACATACTCCCCTTTTCTGATCTCGAGATCAAAGTGTTTCAGAACGATCGGCATGTTCTGTTTTGAAACTGTCTGCAGGGTATCGGATGGCGGATAATACGTAAAGTCTACATCATGCATTCCGAATGAATATAGCTGATGATCGTAGTAGTCACGGACTTCTTCATGGCTTTTGACTGTCTGTTCTTCATCCTCATCAAACGATTCAGCTTCCATCAGACGTTCAGCACTGGCAAGCATCGCGTAATACTTCGGGAGGTATCCGGTAATGTTCGCGAACGGGCTCTGGATCTGGGCGATCAGCTGGGTGATGGCTGTTAGTGTACCGAACGTGATTGTTCCTTTCAGGATGCCATAACCGCACCAGCATACACCGAACAGATACATACCGCTCATCAGTCCGCCGAAGCCAATGTTGCAGATGTTGGAAAAACGGTTCTTCCGCATTCTCATGGACTGGTGCTGCAGCATCTTGTCACCTGCTTCGGCGCTTGTCCTGTCTTCTGAGGCAAATGAGCGGATCATGAACAGGCTGCCGATACGTTCCTGAAGGAAGATCCTGACCTGACCGTCAGATTCCTGTACACTCTTATGCAGCTGTTTCAGTGTTTTGCGGAACAGCCATGTCATAACGATCAGAATGATCCCTGCCGGCAGCAGCACCATGGCAAATTTCGGCTGTAATACCACGATCATGGCCACGGCACTGATCAGTTTTACCAGCATGCCGCACAGGCCGGGCAGGATATCAACAAGATGATTTGCTGTCAGGGCGGTATCGTTTGTCAGCCGGTTCATCCATTCTCCGGAATGGACTGAAGCGACCTGCAGGTAGTCTTTATGCAGCAGCACATCTGTCAGACGCTGCTTCAGAATATTTTCATATGTTGATCTTGCCAGTTCTGTCAGCCAGCGTATGACCGCCCTGATCAGCAGCTGGCAGACGATCAGACATCCTGTCAAGGCGACAGCACGCCAAAAAGCTGCCGTATCTCCTGATACCGCAGAATCCACGATATTACGGAGAAACAGTGCGTACAGCACGCCTGATGCTCCGTTCAGTGCCTGAACGATCATCAGGTAAACGATATAACGCCGCTGTTTCCCCAGTACCTGATTCAGCCATCCAACAGCACCGGTATTCATAACATTTCCTTCAGCTTGCGTTTCAGTTTCAATGTGATCCTCTTTGTCAGGGTCCTGGCATCAGCCGTACTAAGAATGAATTTTGTATAAGCCTGATATTGCTTATCATTCACTGAGTACTCTTTTCCGTCACGTACAAAACCGGTCATGACGCCGAGAATATCAGAGTCCGTGATCCCGTATTCCTTCTGGATACAGTTGTCTCCAAGGATCACGTAGTCATGTTCACGGACTTCAATGATCCTGTGAAGGACATACTGCCTGTTCCGTTTATAAAGAACAACATCTCCAATTCTGCATCGTTCAGGTCCTTTTCTGACAACGGTAAAAAGATCCTTCCCCTGTCTCAGCAGCGGCATCATGCTGGTGCCGACATTCGTATAGGTCAAAGTTTCATTCTGTTTCAGATATTCTTCAAAAGAGATCTTTTCACTCATCCAGAGCTCCGATCTGACGCAGTGTATCGATCACCTTTCTGACATCGTTCTCAATGACGTTTTCCGGTGCTTCATACTTCCTGCGCATTTCCTGTACAAGCTCTTCTTCACTGCGGTCTTCCTTCAGCAGTTCCAGGATCGCGCCAAGTGTCTCATTGCCTCTTACCAGGCCATGAAATGAAGCATTCCCTGCCGCTACCAGCAGTGTCTGCTCTTTCGTAACATATGCTATAAATTCATCCTTCAGTTTCATATTGTCATCCTTTCATTCCTGTATAAGAAACATACGCCGCTTCCGGGTCCATATTGCAGGACAGCCGGTAAAACGATACGCACTTTGTCAGACGGTCCAGCAGGACCATTGTTTTTGTCATTGCGGACAGATCCGCAGGTCTGTATGTCTGCTGCATGATATGCGGCCATGCTTCAGCAGAACTGATCTGTTCAATATGGTTTTCTGTACCTCTCTGCAGGACACAGACTGCTTTTAATGGAACAGCGATATTGTTTCCCAGACGGTGCTTGCCGTTCCAGGGAGTGCCGTATACAACAGCCTGATCATCCGCGACACGGATCAGCGGCTTGTCATCATTGACCATGACCGCCTTCTCCCCCAGCATCTCTCTCCACAGCCTTGCATGCGTACTTTTGCCTGTGCCGCTCTTTGCGGTAAACAGGTATGCGCAGCCATCCACAGAAACAGCAGATCCATGAAACAGCACAGTATCATATTCCGGCATTATTTCAGCAATTTTCCTGTAAACAGCCAGTTTTTCCAGATATTCATCGAAATATGTTCTGACCGGATCATCTTCTGTCGATCTGATGCGTTCATATTCAATATCGGCTTCATCGATCACAACGCTGAGATCAGGATCACTCTCTGCCCTGTAATCCTTACAATATTCATGCACATCATCATACAAAGAATCGATACTTATATAATGACCGGCTATCAGATATATTCCGTGTTTCATATGTTTTGTATTTTTGAGACTCATAAAAATCGTATCTATGATAGCACACAATAAAACCCTTTATCCTATCGTTTATTCTTAAGATGAAAAATATGCCGCAGTCTCTGCAGCATATTTTCCATTTAATCGTTATCCTGCTGGATGGTGATCGTAATGACCTGGTTGGGATTGATCGAGAGACCTGCGTCTTCTGCAATGTCCATGATACGGCTGCGGTCAGATAACTCAGTTACCTCATAATAGATCGTCGTATTGTCCTTCTGAATATCCGCGATCATCCTTTCATACATCTGGATCTCTTTTGCCAGCTGATTATTGCCGGCTTTCATATAGAGTGCGGAAAACAGATAGGAACATGTGGACACAACAGCCAGCAAAAAGGTCATGCCGGTAAGCTTGGCTTTCTTTCTCCGGCTTTTCTTCCGCTTCATTGTGACAGTTCCCTCCTGAGCATGTCCTTGAACCATGCGGAACGGTTGGGAATCTTTTCGAGCATGTCGATCAGCTCCTGATCATGCTTGGAGTTGAGTTTGAACACGTAGCGGTTCACAAACTGCTTCTGGTAGGAACGATTATACTGTTCCCTTTTTGTGATTGCTTTTTTCCTCATACAGCCCCCTTTCAACCACTGGCAAAATGATTGGTACACCAATCATTTTATGTCAAAGAAAAAGCTTTTGCAAGCGTTTACATCAGAAAAAATGATGTTTTTGAAAACACTGTTTCAATTATGAAAAAATGAAAGAAAACAGCCGGGAAAGATAAAAGGACCGGCCCTTCAGAGCCGGTCCTGTGTATGTGTTCTTGAAATGATCTGCTGCAGTCTGCCGGAGGTATACTTAGTTTCCGCTTCCTCCCTGGCTGCTCTGCGAGAAGTTTTCAGCGATCTTATCCAGCAGACCGTTCAGCATATCGGATACTTTCTCTTCCGTTGACTGCCCTTCAAATACGATCTCAGTTGCGCCGTTCTGGTACTGATGCACAACATCGGCAATACCATCCGGATCGTACCACGGTACATTGCCCCTGTCGAAGACAGTCTTCATCAGGACCAGATCCGCTTTTGTCGCGCTTTCGTTTGAAACAAATCCGCTCCCGTCATCATGACCGAGCTTCAGGAAGCCTGAGTAGTATGCACAGCGTCCGTATGCGTCAATGAAGTAGGAAATAACACAGTCACCGCCGCCGGGTGCTGTACCCAGGATCTTCGCAAGACCCTGCTGCTGGGCAAAGTAAGGAAGCGCATTGGCACAGGAATACGACAGTTTGCTGCAGAGGATGTAGAAGTTATACTGTCCGCCATAACCGTCATTGTCATCAGCGATGCCGTCGAGATTCGTATCGACGTGATAGCATTCTTCCCTGTAGTTATTCGCAAAGAGGTCCTTGTTCGTGATCCTGACTTCACCGTCTTCGGAAAGGAATCCGAGGATCGAGATCAGGCCTGTCGAGTTGCCGCCGCCGTTGTCCGCGAGATTGATGACGACATTCTTCACCTCATCATGTTTCTTGATGTCTTCGAAGCATCTGTAGAAGAAGGCAAAGTTGCTGTCGGAAATATCTTCATCATGGATGGGGTCTACATAGAAAGACGGATCTCTTCTGTGGTCGTTCTTGAAGGAAGTGAAATAGATCACTGCTGTGTCGCCGGAGTAGTCAAGACGTTCCGTTCCGTAGTCCTCCGGCTTGATTTTATTGAAGTATGAAGACCATACAAGCAGCGGGAAGAAATCAGGCAGGTCAAGTCCTCTTGCCATCAGAGCGCCGAGGATCACGTTGAATTCTTCAGCAGACTGCGCAGGATCAGTCTGTGCCTGTTCATTAAAGATCTGCTGGCCGACTTCCGATTCCTGCATATCTTCAGCCACCTCGGAAGCGATCGTCTGCACAGCCTTATTGGTCGGGGCAAATACCGTGTCCGCGCTCATCAATGAGTCGTGTCCTGTACCGAACAGATAATTGAACAGCATGAACTCGGCGATGACCGCAGCGGAAGGATCTGTCGAAGTCAGTACCTTCTTGGTGTTGAGCTTTGTAAAGTACTCGTCAAAAGACGTGATCTCCATTTCTTCCTTATGACCGAATGTCAGATCAAGCAGCAGACATGTCGCATAATAGCCGTAGTCCGCATATGCCTGTGTAGTCTTGGTTTTCTTGCTGAAAGGACCGGAATGGAGTCCCTTGTAATAAGCGAGTTCTTTTCCAGCCTCGTTTTCCGGCTTGAGCAGGAACTCATCCACATCAAACGCGTTGTAATAGTCTCTTCCGTTATACGCAAGTGAAGTATCGGATGCTGCTGCACCAATGGTATTCTGCAGTGCCAGGAACGGCATCAGGATGTCGTCCTCATAAGCGATGACAGGCATATGATAATCCTTCAGGTGTATCGTCAGCGGTTTGACCTCCGTCTGGACGGGTTCATTCTTGGTGGACATCGTTACGAAATCGTATTCATAGCTCTCAACGATACCGCCGTCGATCGGACCGTTGAAACGGACTCTGGCCGGATTTTCAAACCAAACCGTATCATTAAACGGATCGATCCTGATATTCGTACCGTTCATGTAGATATTCATATATTCTTTTCCGGGAGTGACCACTTCCTGGTCTTTGAACAGAATACCGGTATAATCGGATACCCTGATGAAAGGAACATCGTCATATCCCTTTACCCCGTATGTAGGTATCGTCCTGTAGCGGCCCAGTGTAAGGTCTTTATAGACACGGCTGTCTTCCCATGTTACGGAAACATCCTCATAAGCGATCTCTTCAACCAGGTTCTTTTCTTCAGATGGCGCCTCGGTGCTTTCAGCGGACGCTGAAGGAGTGCTTCCTGAAGGGCTGTTGGGAAGAGCGGGACTAGCCGCGGTATTTCCGCAGCTTATTGTAGAGAAAGCCAGCATCAGCAGCATTCCCAGGCTGATCAGGTTTTTCAGTTTCATAGCTGTACCCCCTGCAATGACCAAAATGTATTTCCGTACCTGCGCGCAGCATACAGTCTTTCTGGAAAAGAAAACAAAGACAGGAGCAGGATATGCTCATGACTGCTGACCGTATATTATCGGGTACCGGAACTCTGATCGACTGCTGTTTTTATTATAAACTGACATGCTGCATAACCGCACGTTTTTTTCTGTTTCTGACCTAAAACAGGCACTCATGATGACGTGCCTTAAAGATCATACCGCCATGTTTCTGATCCGTGAGGGACCGGTAATGTCTGTGCGCTGCCTCTTGACATGGCATGTATGTCTGCTATTCTGAAATTAGAACGATATTCTAATTTGAGGTTTCATTATGAAAAGAAGGATCTATTATTTTACCGGTACCGGAAACAGTATGCGTGCAGCCCGTGTCATCGCGCAGAAACTGGGAGATACCGAGATTATTTCCATGCGTACCGATCCGTCAGACTATCCGGCTTCGGACTGTGAGATGGTCGGATTCATTTTCCCTGTCTACCACTGGACGATACCTGCCCCGGCAGTCTCGTTTGTTGAGAAACTGGACATCAACCCGAAAGCGTATGTCTTTGCGGTCGCCATGCCCAGCCTGATCTGCGGCATTGCCTGTGAGAAGCTGGCTGAGATCCTGGCAGGCAAAGGCATCCGGATCAACTATGGCGGTCTGGTCCACAATGTCGCAAACTACGCCATCGTTTATCCGCCCTTTCCTCCCGCAAAACTTGTGATCCCACAGGCAGAAAAGAAACTCCGGCAGATCGCCGATGACATCATTGCAAAAAAGGAACAGCCCTACCCCAGGGCAAACAGATTCATCAAATGGAGAAGAGACCGTGTCATGGGGCCTTACCTGGAACTGCAGAAATATGCGGACAATCCGTTCACGGTCAGTCAGGACTGCATCTCCTGCGGAACATGCAGCAGGGTATGTCCCTGCAGGAATATCACCATGGAAAACGGCAGACCGGTCTTCCGGCATCACTGTGCCAACTGTATGGCCTGTGTCGTCAGTTGTCCCAAGCGCGCGATCGGATACGACATCACGTCCGGTGACAGGGAACTGCTGAAGGAAGTCAGCCTGAAAACACCGATCGTCAGGATCATGGGTCTACCGGCAAAACGAAAGCTCTACAGGAATCCGTACATCAGTGTCAATGATCTGACAAAGGACTGTGAACAATGGCCAAAAGAGGAATAACAAGGGAAAACATCATTGATGCAGCAGCGAAAGTGTTTCTTACATATGGTTATGAGCAGACTTCCGTCAGGATGATCCTGGAGGAAGCGGACGTTGTGACCGGAAGCTTCTATCATTTCTTCCCTTCGAAAGAAGCACTGTTTGAAGCAGTCATTGAACGCTTCCTTGACGGCTATACACAGCGGATCAGCGCCATCCTGAATGATGAAAACATGGAGATGGAAGAGATCATGGAAAAGATCCTCAATGAACTGAAGGAAACAGCACGCATGTATTATGACGTCCTGCAGGGAGACAGGCTCCACTGGACAGTGCAGACCGCCCTGCATGACAGGACACTGGCAGCACTGGTACAGCCCATGGCACAGGCACTTGCCAGGCTGCAGGCAGAGGGTACCGTCAGAAGCCATCTCCATGTTGACGATATGACACTGGCAGGGATCCTGATCAACGGAACGGAAGCGATCCTGCACAGTACAGGAGAACATGATCCCGGCCGTTACAGTACAGAAAAAACACGGAATGATCTCATGGAATTCTGGAAACGGATCATCTCGTTCTGAATAATCATCACTTCTTGCACATACCGAAAAAAATGGCGGAGCGTCCTCCGTCATTTCATGTATTGGGTCGTAATTATGAATTACTGATTATTTAATAGCATGTACCCTGTCAAATTTCAAGGGCAAACAGCTCATTTCACAAAACTTTCTGACAAATGGTCATCATTTGTCTGCAGGTGAACAGCTGTGCACTATTCCTGGGGGATCAGTCCCTCATTCATACTGACAAAGCGCTTCTTTCTCGCCTTTGACAGACGGAACAGACCGGTCACCGTGATGCTTAATTCCGGAAGCCTTTCAGGATTCCGGTTGGACGCATTGCGGATATATGCCCTGCCTTCCAGCAGCACCCTGTCACCGACTTCATATTCATATGCTTCATCAGCGCGCCAGTCCTTGGCAGTATAACTGATCACATCCGTTGATATCCCGTCAATGTCTGTCGTGTGGCTGTAGATCCTACTGTTTGTTTCATTCAGAAGCACACGGATCTTTTTATCCAGTCCGTGGATCGTTACCCTTCCGAATGCCATTTTCTGGTCCTGGTTGGCGCCCATATCTGTACGCATTGTAGCAGTGCCGTCTGTTTCGATCGTTCCGATCAGTGTGACGTGATAGCATATCACTTCTCCATTGCGATCCCTGATCGACTCGAACGAAAAATAATCGCTGTATCTGCTCATTGAATTAGTCCCCTTTTTGTTCACCTTTTTTTATTTTATCACTGCTTGTATAAAAAGTATATCAATTCAGTGAATTGTGGAACTCTGATTTCAGACTGTCAGAGATCATTTCCTCCGTTTTCGCAAGGAACTCCTCCTGATCGATCTCTCCGCTCAGAAGGTCTTCCAGCAGTCCGCGGATATCTGTCAGGTCGATCTGGATGATGCCTGCAGCAGAAAGGATCTCCCCTTTTCTCATTCTCAGACCGGGGATCTGTTCACGAATCTCGCCGGCGTCTGTGTCCATGACGAACTCCTCCGCCTCAAAATCAAATGATACTTTATCCATTCTGTACTCCTGTATCTGTCTTCATCATACAGCAAACAGTTATATATGTGTTGTCTGATACACCAAAACTTAAAGAACGTACTGCTCCAGATATCTGCCCATGCCGTCTTCCGTACACGGGTATTCCGTTACGGCATCTGCTGCGGCTTTTGCCTCATCAGAACCGTTCCTCAGGCAGACGCCCCAGCCGGCACATGCCAGCATTTCAATATCATTATCCATGTCTCCGAATGCCATGATCTCTTCCATCGGAATGTTCATGTTCTTTGAGAACATGGTCAGTCCCGTAGCCTTGGTCACACGGGGATCCATGAATTCCACAATGCCCGGACTGGTCAGTACGGATACATATTTGTCGGAAGGATGCGCCGCGATATGTGCCAGCACTTCTTCTTTTCTCGACATGTCAAACCGGAAGATCAGGTTGTTGTTGGGATGTTGGTAAAGGCGTGAAAAATCACCATGTGCGTCAAGCACTTCCGTATGATTGCGCCGCATGGATGCCAGGATCATGTCATCGATCTTTGTAGCGACCATATCATCACCCTCATACATCTGGGCAGGAAGGTCGAGCGGAGCCATCATTTCCAGGATCTCCTTCAGGATGTCCTCTGACAGCAGGTAGAAGTTCTGTACCTTGTCACAGCTGCTGTCCAGCAGCTGTCCTCCGTTGATGCCGATGAAGAAATCGAACTGGAACGGCAGTCCCCAGTCCTCATACTTCCTCAGTATGCCTGATGAAATGCACCTGCCTGTCGCTATGCCGACCAGTATGCCTTTTTCATGCAGTCTGATCAGGGCATTCCTGGTAATAGGCATCATATCCGATCCCTTTGTAACAAGCGTACCGTCAATGTCTGCCGCTACCGCGCTTACCTTTTTGATCATTCAATACCTCATAAACTACACAGACAGCAGTCCGAAATGGACCAGTGCCTGATGGATCCCGTCTTCATCGATGTCCGCGGTAATGTAGTCCGCGCATGCTTTCACACGGTCCGTGGCATTGCCCATGGCAATGCCGGTCCCGGCATATGCGATCATTTCCGCGTCATTGTCGCCATCCCCGAATGCCATGGTATCAGAACGGCTGATCCCATAGTGTGACATCCAGGCTTCCATGCCTGCTGCCTTGGATACATCATCCGGGATCAGGTCATCCGCTCCCTCATACCAGCTGGCACGCTGTACGCCGGGTATGACCGTGTCGGGATATTCATTGAAATATCCCATGCACATATAAAACTCATTGCCTGTATATTCACCAACAGGAGCGACAGAGGTATGTACCGCAGCCTGTGCTTCCCTGACAAAGTCAGTCACACAGTTGATGTACATCCGCTTCTCTTCCATGATAACGATCGGTATCTTCTTCTCGTTGAACAGCCTGATCATTGTATCCCTGGCTTCACCATGGAACGGGCGTGACGCGATCAGTTCATGTGCTTCATTCATGACGATCTGTCCGTTGAGCAGGATATAGCCGTCTGCCGGAATGGCATACAGACCCAGTTCTTCCATCTCCAGGTGGTGTCTTCCCGTACAGATGATCACTTTGATCCCCTGTGCGCGCAGTTCATTCAGTGCCTGCAGTGTCTTAACACTGACGCTGTTCGTCCTGTGCGACAGCAGTGTTCCGTCGATATCAAAGAATACCGCTTTGATCATACGATCGGTGTCTCCAGGTCTCCGATGCCTTCAATGGAGCAGACAACGGTATCTCCTTTCTTCAGGAATGCAGGAGGCGTTAAACCCATGCCTGTACCCTTGGGCGTTCCGGTCGCAATGATCGTTCCGGGCATCAGACGCATGCCCTGTGACAGTTCAGAGATGATCTCCGGAATGGAATGGATCAGCAGATCCGTCGTGCTGCTCTGACGCAGTACACCGTTGACTGTTGAAGAGATCTCCAGCTTCGGAGGATATTCAAACTCATCTTTTGTAACGATGCACGGTCCCATCGGGCAGAAGCCATCCAGGCTCTTGCCGAAATACCACTGACCGTGGTCTTTCTGTACATCCCTGGCAGTCAGGTCATTCAGGACCGTATAGCCGAATACATACTGCTCCGTATTTTCCGGAGCGACTTTATATGCTTCTTTGCCGATGATGACTGCCAGTTCTGCTTCATAGTCGAGGTTCTGTGTCAGTTCCTCATAAGCGCTGACAGGCGCACCGGTACCCGGTGCTTCAAAACAGCGCTTGGAGAAATAGACAGCCTTTGGCTTATCGATATCAAACGTTTCTCCGGAATACTGCTTCGCTTCTTCAACATGTTCCGTATAGTTCAGTCCAAGGCAGATCACATCCTGCAGCGGACGCACGATGGGAGCCAGCAGAGTCACCTCATGCAGGGAAAGCGACATCCTTCTCTCATGTGCCATTCTGTCCAGATAATTCTCCTCAGTGGAATTGATGTTCAGGATCAGATCATTCATATCTACAAACATGAGCCCGCAGTCCTCTACAGGCACAACACCTGTTTCTTTCAGGACACCGACCTCCGGCAGTTTATTGCCGTTTCTCAGAAATGTTACAAGTTTCATAAAGCACCTCCACCTTCCAGTATACGGAATCTAAGCAAAAGGAAAAAGGTGTTTTCTGCCGGGAAGACAGAAAAAAAGCCAGACCGGATGCTCCGGTCTGACATTGTTTTCAATTATCTGCAGGTATATACTTTTGCGCCTGTGCAGGTATATACGGCTGTTGCTTTTTCAGAGAATGTCCTGCTTTCCTTCTTGGAATCAAGATATGTGAATTCCCCTGTTTCGATTTTGAATACCGTCAGATCTGCAGGTTTTCCGACAGTGATCTCTGTCTGCTTGTCGGTAATGTCCAGCAAACGTGCTGACTCGGCAACTGTCTTGTTGAGGACCCACCACCAGGGCTTGCCTGTCAGTCCGTGTACCTTCGTCATGACAACGCCGAGGTTGAATACAGGACCGTTCAGGTTTCTGCCGTGCAGGTCACTGGAGACCGTGTCAACGAAGAAGCCTGCTTTCCAGGCTGCTTCAGCCGTGTCATAGCTGTAGGCATTGGAACCGTGGGACAGATCGAAGATGACGCCGCGTTCTCTTGCATCAAGCACGCACTGCTTAACCGTGCCGTCATCATTGACGACGCGCATGACATCGCTGTTGCCTGCCAGTGTATGGCAGAGCACATCACCCTTCTTCAGGTATGTCAGGAGCTTCTCAATTCCGATACGGCTTCTCGGTGCATGTACGGCAATGCGCATGCCCAGTTCGTCGCCCAGTGATCTCAGCTGGTCCATGACATAGACCGGATCATAGCAGAACTTGTCGTCAATGCGTGCCTTCAGGCCCATGAGCTCATGACGGTATTTGTTTGCCATGGCAATGACAGCGTCCCTGTCAATGTCTTCCGGACATGTGAAGTCCATCGGTCTGACGCCTGCCCCGTACTTGGAGATGTTCAGGAAGTTCCTGAAGTGAAGGTCTGTACGCCAGAGGATCGTCTTGCGGTACTCTTCATAGTTGTCGGTACCCAGTGTTCCCAGATCCAGCGCATAGGTCACCCCCTGGCGCAGCAGGTCTTCTACCGGGCTGATCCCGATGGGATCGCCGCCCCAGTTTGCGAAATGGCAGTGGGAATCCAGCCATCCGGTGGTTACATACATTCCCTCAGCGTCAATGACATCAGCCTCAGGAGCCTCGATATGCTCCGCGATCTCAGTGACAACGCCGTCAGTGACAAGAATGTCAGATTTCTTTTCCTCTCCATTGAGGATCGAGAGAAGTGTTCCGTTCTTTACAAGATATTGTTTCAGCATATATTCAGGCTCCTTTCAGCTTTTATTTTATCAGAATGCAGGATAAGCGATGCTGACGAATGCGACGTAGCCGATCATCAGGATCAGCGCGAACAGCCAGCCCATCTTGAAGAGTGACTTGACGTCATAGCCGCCGGCGCCCATGCACATTGCGACTGCTGCTGTAGCGGACGGTGTCATGTAAGCTGTCAGGGCACCGGAAGAGATCAGGATCAGGCATCCGCGGGGATCAGCTCCCAGGGCGCCGCATGTGATCAGGGCGATCGGTGCGAAGACGTTCATTACACTCTGGTTCTGCATGAACTGTGTGATCAGGAACGGTACGATGAAGAATACTGCGTGGAGAACGACTGTGCTTGCTGCACCGCCGACAGCGTTGGAGATCAGTGTGCCGATATATTCAGCTGTGCCTGTTTCAACCAGAGCGGTAGCCATTGTGTTGGCACCGACGAACAGCATACAGATGTCTACAGGAATTGCCTTGATCGCTTCATTCTTTGTCAGGACACCGCAGATGACCATAGCCATAACGCCTGCGAATGCAAGGAACCATGTAGGCTGCTTGACAATATTATTGAAGATGAAGCCGAAGATGACAAATGCGAAGATCAGAACGCCGGCAATGTCAGAGAAACCCTTGAGCGGTTCTTTCTTTTCCTGCTTTGCAGCGAGAGAAGTGATCGGAACTGCAGGCTCATCGATCGTAATCTTAGGTGCGAGGAAGTAAGCCCATGCCAGTGTAACGAAGATGAACGGCCATCTTCCCTTGAAGAAGTCCATGGCTGTGAAGCCCTGGGAGAATCCGTATGTTTCCATGTATCCGGCATATACTGCGGACTGGCTGATCGCGCCGCCAAGAGGCAGGATCGCACAGCAGGCAAGGCAGACGACCATCAGCGGGAACTGTGCCTTGGAACGGCTGACACCGAATTCGTCACAGATGGAATCCATGATCGGGAAGCAGATCGCATAGGCAGCCATCGGGCTTGTGAGCATGCTTGTCAGGACAAGCGCGATCAGCAGGACGCCCAGATAAGCAAGCTTGTAGTTGCCGCCGGTAATCTTACGGATAGCATGTGTCAGTTTAGCAGGGAAAGAAGTTCTTCCCAGGCCCGCTGCGAGGATGATCATGCATCCGATCGTAACGGTGTTTTTGTTGCCGATACCGGCAAGGATCGTATCAGGACTTGTGCATCCTGTGATGACAAGAAGCGCTGCTGTTGCACCGGCAATGGTGCCCAGCGGGAACTTTCCAAGCAGGAAGTTTACCAGCATACATACAAACAGCAGGATACAGATCAGCATTTGAGTGTTCATATTCCCCTCCTTCACTCCGGTTTGCTGTACCGGTTTATTCAATTATAATTTAACCGCTTACATTCCGCTTTCATCATTCGCAAAAAAGTTCTGCCATAAGCATTTCTAATGATAGAATAATGGCAGATATAAGAAGGTCTGATCATGAAACTGGAAGAATTAAGATGGCTCAACAGCCTGTTCAGGAACTGCAACATTTCAGCCACTGCAGAAGAACATTTCATCACCCAGTCTGCACTCAGCCAGTGCCTGCAGCGTGTCGAACGTGAGGTCGGTTTTCCTCTGTTTGAGCGTTCCAACAAAGGACTCCGTCCAACCGAAAAAGGTCAGGTTTTTGCCAAGACCATTACGCGCATGCTGAAGGCATATTCCGACTTTGAACAGCAGATCTATCTCATGGACCATCCCGCCCTGGATGAGATCAGGATCGGTCTGGCCCCGTTCATGGCTTCCGTCTGCTCCGCGGAACTGCTGCATGATCTCAGTCAGAAATGCCCTGCGATCCGCTTCTCCGTTCTCGACGCGCATACAAAAGAAATGCTGGAAGCCTTGGAAAACCGGGAAGTTCATATGATCATCGTCAATCAGGCTGTCCCGAAAGAACAGTTTGATTCCATCCTGTTCGGAAAGATGTCGACAGGCATCTTCCTGCGCAGAGGAAGCCCCGTTGAGTCACACATTGAGATGCACGCAGGAAAGAAATACCTCGACCCTGTCTGGCTGAAAGACGAACCGATCGCGATCACCAGAAAAGGACAGGCAAGCAGAAAGATCGCGGAAGGCATATTCAAAGAAGCAGGATTCACTCCGAATATCGTCCAGGAGATTCGCAACATGTCAGGTCTCTATAAATTAGCCAGAGAAGGTCTCACATCATCTGTCTGTACGATCACCAAAGAAGTCAATGAGTGGGATCAGAACGAAAACCTGATCTGCCGTGTTCCGAAACAGTATTCCATGGCACAGACACAATGGCAGATCCTCCTGCAGCCAAACATCCTCAACAGCATTCCCAAAGATGTCTTCCGTGTCATCGAGAAGGTCGTACAGGGAGTAACAGTCGTATAAGTCATACCTGGCAATGGATCAGCAAAAACAGCATGAGTCCATGTGCTCAAAAACACGAGGGTCATGCTGCTTGTTTTTGTAATGTTTAATTGCACGGTTTTTCGTGAATGATTTCAGTTTTTTTAAAGTTCAGCTTTAGATTTTCTAAAGTACAACTTTAAATTTGTACCATTTCTATACGATAGGCCATGATGATCTCCGGCATCCTCTTTTCATCATGCCCATAATAAAACGGAGACTGCCTGGATACAGTCTCCGGATCGATCAATTCAGTGTTTCTGATTATTCAGGATCTTCTGCCGGTACAGGTTTTGCTGTTTCTTTTGTCATACGTTCTTTTTCAAGTGCCTTGAAGAAAGGATAATACAGCACGCCTGAGATAACGATCTCGGCAAAGCACCACAATGCAGCAGGTATGTTTCCGTTTGTCGTGAGATATGCACCGATGACCGGCGGCATGATCCACGGCACCTGTACAACGGGACGTCCGATGATGTTCAGCGCCATCAGGAAGTAAGTGCCTGTTGTAAGGATGCACGGTATGAGAATAAACGGCAGCATCATTACCGGGTTCATGACGATCGGCAGGCCGAATGTCACAGGCTCATTGACGCCGAAGCATCCTGCCGGGAGGCACAGCTTGCCAAGTGTGCTCAGAGACTTCTCTTTGGATCTGATCATCAGTAAGACGAGCGCCAGTGTTGCGCCGGAGCCGCCGATATTCGCAAAGCACTGCACGAATCCCGTTGCGGTAATATAAGGGATCGGCTGTCCTGCAAGGAAGGCTTCCGTATTGGCTGTGATGAATGACGTAAAGATCGGTGTGCCTACCGCATTGAGTACGGACTGTCCATGGATACCGACAGACCACAGCAGCTGGCAGAAGAAGACATACACCAGGATGCCCGGATAGGAGTTCAGGGCAAAGACCAGCGGTGAGAACAGCTTTGTGACAAGCAGAGGGATCTCAAGACCCAGCACGCATCTCAGGATAAACAGGATGGTCAGGGCAACGGAACCCGGGATCAGCGCGGAGAACGAATTGGATACGATCTCGGGAACCCCTTCCGGGAACCGGATGATCCAGTTGTTCTTCTTGAAGACCTGCAGCAGCTTTACACAGAAGATCGCTGTCAGCAGTGCCGTAAAGATACCCTTGGAACCAAAGTACGCGGTAGACAGTGCATAGTTCTCATCCACCTGCAGGATCATGAATCCGATGAAGGATACAAGACCGCCCATCAGCGGGTCCTGTTTCAGGGCTTTGGCAAGACTGTAGCCAATCGAGAATGCCACATACGTCGCGATGATTCCCATCGTCATGTTGTACGGTACATTCAGCATTGCCGAGTACGGCGCAACGATCGACTTCCATGTATCGTTGGGGAACTGCGTCAGAATGATGAATACGGAACCGAAGATCGTAAACGGCACAGTCGACATCATGCCGTCCTTGATACCGATTACATATGGATTCGCCGCGAGTTTTTCAAATGAAGGAGCCAGTTTGTCCTTCAGGGTCTCCATGAATTGTTTCATTTTGCATACGTCGAGTAGGCATGCTCGACACTCCTTTCATAAACATTGTGTAAGTGAAAGGCCTGCCTGCCGCCCCTCACAGAACCGTACGTGCGGTTTTCCCGCATACGGCTCTTCAAGCAACCATTTGATTCCAACCCCAGATATCA
>JAILLA010000125.1 GCA_024693325.1 Solobacterium sp. | reverse complement strand
AGAACAACGCATTGGCTCTGGATACGGTATAGAGATGTATTATCCAAGCAATATTGGAAGAAACACATCTTCTGGTCAGACGGATACTTTGCCTGTAGCGTCGGAGAAGTATCATCAGCAACTATCGAAAGGTACATAGCCGAGCAAGGCTAAACAGAAAGGAGAAAGCGGCTCCTCCCACCTACTGAAGTAAGTGGGTTTCCGCCGCTAAATTATGTTATGAAAAATCCCCTTTCGGGGATGATCGTGAATCAGCGTTCGTAATGCGCCGCGACGTCCTTGAGGAAGTCAATGATCGTCAGATGCTGAGGGCAGACGCCTTCACACTGGCCGCAGCCGATGCAGTCGGAAGCTTTGCCGAATTTGCCGGAAAGGATCTCATAGTTCGTGAAGTTGATCGTCCATCCTTTCTTTGACAGATCCTCACGCATGTCTTCGTTGTAGATGGAGAAGTATTCCGGGATGCAGATATGCATCGGGCAGCCTTCCGTGCAGTAATGACATGCCGTGCAGGGAATGGCGATCTGACTGTTGATGATCTCGGCGGTTTTGAAGCAGAGCTGTTTTTCTTCTTCGCTCAGCGGTTTGAAATCCTGCATGTAGGATGTGTTGTTGTCCAGCTGTTCCAGATCACTCATGCCGGAAAGAACGACCATGACGTTCGGCAGGCTAGCGGCGAAGCGGATCGCCCAGCTGGGAACGGACATCTCAGGATCATGATCTTTGAGCAGTTTCTCTGCCTCTTCAGGAAGCTTCGCCAGCGTGCCGCCTTTGACCGGTTCCATGACGATGACCGGCTTGCCGTGCTTTTCAGCGACTTCATAGCAGGCTCTGGACTGGATCCATTTGCTTTCCCAGTCGAGATAGTTGATCTGAAGCTGAACAAATTCCATCTCAGGATGCTTTGTCAGGATCTCATCCAGCAGCTCCGGTGTGTCATGATAGGAGAAGCCGACATGTTTGGCCAGTCCCTGTGCCTTCTTTTCCAGCAGCCAGTTAAAGCAGTCGAATTCTTCATATTTGCCGATCATGCTTTCTTCGATGCCGTGCAGGAGATAGTAGTCGAAATATCCGGCACCTGTCTTGCGCAGCTGTTCATTGAATACCTTGTCACGGTCTTCCAGAGAGTTGAAGAAGCCGGCATGAAGCTTTGTCGCGAGGGTAAAGCTCTCACGGGGATATCTGCTCGTCAGCGCTTCCTTTGCGACATTCTCACTGGCAAAGCCGTTGTACATCCAGGCAGTGTCAAAATACGTGAAGCCTCTTTCCATGAACAGGTCGACCATTTTCTTTACCTGTTCCACATCCACGTCTGCCGCGTTGTCGGGGTTGTTGCGGGGCAGACGCATCAGGCCGAAGCCCAGTTTCTTTTCGGGTCTGAACTCCATCACGTGTCCTCTCTTTTCTAGTTTGTTTTTCAATTCAGAATGGCTGAGTGTAAAAATCAGCCAAACAGCGCTTTCGCTGCCTGTTCCAGCTCCATCCGTTCCTGTGTATCATCGTATCCGCTCTTTTTGTCATCGATTCCTTTGACAGGATCGATGTAAAACAGTCCGTCGCGGTTGCAGAAGAAGTAGATCCTTCTGACGCCTCTGATGCGGAAGCGGACTTCCGCATTCCATTCCGGATAGAGTTTTACCATCTGGATATCATCTGAAGATACTGCCGCTGCGAATGAGATGTAGTGTTCCCTGGTCATGCTGTGATCGATCCTGACATAGTATTCATCTTCTGAACGCTCAATGAATATCATATGTCTCTCATCTGTTAATTCCGCTTCAAGGGGTGTCAGCAGGATCCCATGACAGTGAATGGCAGCCTCTCCCATGCTGTGAATGACATTTCCGCACACCGGACAGACATAGAATTTTGATCTGAGCATGTTCGCGGATACGTTGGCATTCAGGATAGGATTGCCGGAGATCAGTTCGGTCACTGAGATCCGGAAGGTTCGGGCAATCGGTTCCAGCAGCGTAATATCCGGGTATCCCTTTCCTGTTTCCCACTTTGAAACGGTCTTATCGCTGACGCCGAGCTTTTCGGCGAGCTGCAGCTGTGTCATTCTGTGTTTTTCCCGCAGTTCTCTGATCACTGCGCCTGTAACATACTGGTTCATATGCATGCCTCCATGTACAGATTGTAGATCAGGAATTCCGCAAACACTATCTGCGGAAAGTAGAGCTTTCAGTCAATTACTTTAACGGTTTCAATGACAGGCTGTTCATTGTCTTTGATCGTTCCGTTATTATCGATCGGTTTCGCGTCGGAAGCGATCTTCTTTGCGATTTCCAGTCCTTCGGTCACATGTCCGAACGCGGCATACTCGCCATCCAGCCAGTCCGCGGTGCCGACCATGATGAAGAACTGGGAAGAAGCGCTGTCATTGGACTTAGCCCTGGCCATGGAAATGACGCCGGGCACATGTTTGATGTCATTCTCAACACCATTGGAGCGGAATTCTCCCTTGATGCTTGCGGCAGGTCCGCCGGCTCCACCCTGGATCATGAATCCGTCAATGATCCGGTGGAATTTCTTTCCGTCATAGTAGCCTGACTGGGCAAGCGTCAGGAAGTTTTTGACTGTGATCGGAGCTGTGTCCCCGTCCAGTTCCAGTTTGATGGTGCCGTAGTCTTTTACAATGATCTCCGCATGATGGATGCCGCCTTCTTTGATCTCCGCAGCAGGCGTGTTTCCCGCTGTATTCTTTCCGCAGCCAGCCAGCACAAGCATGCACATGCACAGCACGCAGATCATTCTGAATGTTTGTTTCATAATCCCCTCCGTTATTTCTGAATGGATTATACACTATATCTTCTTATATAATGCAGACAGATCAGAAACAGGAGAAAATTCATGAAACAGATCAATTCACCGGACGCGCCCGGTGCCATCGGGCCCTACTCACACGCCTATGTCCTCAACGGAGTGGTATTTACGTCAGGACAGATCGCTGCCCTGCCGCAGGGCGGACCGCTGCCGGAAGGCATAGAAGCCCAGGCAGAACAGAGCTGCAGAAATGTCGGCGCAGTGCTGAAAGCCGCAGGTTCTGACTATGAACATGTCATCAAGACGACATGCTTCCTGGCGGACATGAAGGATTTCGCCGCATTCAACAGCGTCTACGAGAAGTATTTCGTTTCCAAGCCTGCCCGCAGCTGTGTCGCGGTAAAGACACTGCCTGCCGGTGCGCTGTGCGAGATCGAAGCGATCGCAGAACTCACAGAATGAAATCATCACCAAGCGGAATGAGCAGATCTCTTCTGCCCATCTTTTTTTCAGACAGGATCTTCGCCGTTCGCTGCAACTGCACCGCTTTCAGAGAAAATCTTATCTGAATGCCCTATACGTTTCTTCTCTACCCAATTTCAGTATATGGACAGAAAAGATCCATTACCAATACCCATATTAAATATCCTTTCATGCTGAAAAAGCATGGCGAAAAAAGAAAGAAAACCCGGTATATATACTCATCCGGGTCTCATTCTTCATATGCAAAGATATAGTCTTTCAGGAAATCAACACAGTCATCATACGGAATGATCAGCCCGACGGTGCC
>JAILLA010000116.1 GCA_024693325.1 Solobacterium sp. | reverse complement strand
GTAAAGAAAAACAGGATAAAGAGAGGATTGTATCAGGAAGGCCAGGACATATACAATGCGGATGCGCTTGGTGCATACAACATTCTGAGGAAGTATCTGTATGAGAATCAGATCGATGTATATATATCTGTAGCAGGCTTGTCCTCGACAGTGGTGATACAGGCAGCTGTGTAGTATCTGCGATATGCAGATACAGCAGTAAAGGTGTCATGGACGCACCCGGGAGCTGCACAGCTAATGCTGTGCCAACCCGATGCTCTGGCAATTCAATTGCCGAGTAGTTCACGCTCCTATGTGACAACACCGGTAGCGAAGAAGATCATGTCGGTCACTGATCCGATGGGAATGACATTATGAGTGCCTCTCTGATCTCCATCATCCCTGTCCTGATCATATTCCTGATCTTCCAGAGAGACTTCGTGGAAGGCATGGCCGCATCAGGAATCAAGGGATAAACAGCATTAATCATTCATTTTCAAGGAGGGAAAAAAAGGAAAAAATGATTAAACGCGGCCTTGCCGAAGCCATGACAGCATTCATGGCATTCAGCGTTGCGGCATGCAGCGGAGGTGGCGGATCACCTTCCAACGAACCTGCACCGGCAGCACCTGAAGATGTAGGCGAACTTGTTGCAGAAGAAGGCGCAGAAATCGAAATCGCTTATTGGGAAGGCTCTACTTCCGATAAAGCAGCCTGGGATGAAGTGATCGCAAATCTGCAGAAGGATCATCCTGAGATCAAGATCGTTCCGCAGACATATCCGTCCGGTGACTTCAGAGACATGCTCGACACCAGAATTGCCGGCGATGACTGGCCGGATGTCATCCGTTACACATACCAGAGACTCGGTAAGTTCAAGGCTGCTGACGTCATGCTCGATCTGACACCTTATATGGAGCAGTCTGATCTGGATGACTTCGCTGACGGCTTCCTGTCCGGATGCTCCTATAACGGAAAAGTCGTTGCTCTGCCTCATCACACAGACGTCGTTGTTATGTTCTATAACAAGAGAATGTTCGAAGAAGCAGGCATCCGTATCCCGACGAGCATGGCTGACGCATACACATGGGAAGAGATCGCTGAGATCGCACAGACTCTGAAAGATAAATACAAGCTGCCGTATGGCTTCGCAGGCATCTGGGAAAATGGTTCCGGTTACCGCTACCTTCCGTTCATGTATATGAATGGCGGCGCTCTTCTGAATGAAGACCAGACGGCTGTAACGATCGACAGCGCAGCTGCAAGAGAAGCGATTCAGTACTATGCAGACCTGAGAGCGAAAGACCTCGTTGCCAATACAGCATTCACAGCTTCTTCCACAGCTAACTCACTGTTCGTTGCTGAACAGATTGCATTTGACTTCGCAGGAAGCTGGCACTGCTCCTATATGGAAGAGAATATGCCCGGCAACTGGGGCGTAACATACATGCCTCAGAGAAACGGCAAGACCGGTACTGACATGGGCGGAAACGGCATCTGGTGCTATAAGAAGACAAAGTATCCGAAGGCTGCAGCGATCGTTGCTAAGTACATCACAAGCCAGGAGAACATGAAAAAATTCTACGAAACAGGCAACTTCATTCCTGTCAGAGAAAGTCTCCTGTCCGGCGGACTGAACTATAAGAGCTTCCCGGAACAGATGGCGATCTTCAATGAATCCGCGCTCACGATCGATGCCAAGATGGCTGCTGATGAAACATCCGTACCGTTCCAGCAGCTCAACCTGATCTTCAATGAAGAAATGGATCCGCTGGTAGTCAACGGTTCTGCTACAGTTGATGATGTTATCAACAACTGCATGCAGAGAATACAGGAAGTCCTGGACGAACAGTAATCGTACAAAAACAAAACACATAGCAGGGTAATATCCCGGCGATGTCTGTTTTGCCGATCAGACAATGTCTGGTCGGTTTTTTGCGCTTTACGGTATATGAGCACTATGCAACATTTTTGAATTTTCGCCCTTATAATAAAAATCAGTAATAACGGAAACCGCTGTCTGTATAAGGCATCGGTTCCCCGTAACTGACTAAGTAAGATCATTCATAATCATTGCAGAAAAGAATAAAGGAGGACAAAATGTTACAGGAGATTCAATTCCCATCATTCAACGAAAGAGACACCATCTATGGCTGGCTCTATGTTCCGGCATGCGCTCATAAGGGCATCGTACAGCTTGTTCACGGTTACGGTGAACACTCCCGCCGTTATCTTCACCTGATCGTTTCCCTCATGGAATCAGGCTATATCGTCGCTGCCGACGATCATGTCGGACATGGCAAGACAGCAGTCGAAAACAATACCTGGGGAGACTGGGGAAACAAAGGCTTTGAGACAATGATGGAGGATGAGCACATCCTCAAAGAGATCGTACAGAAACAGTTCCCTGATCTGCCTTATTTCATGTTCGGCCACAGCATGGGTTCTTTCATTACCCGTCAGTTTACCGCGAAGTACGGAAATGAACTGGCAGGGGCTGTATACTGCGGAACAGCCGGTCCGAACGAAGCTCTGAAGGCAGGAGTCGCCGCACTGGAAGGACTGGTTGCGGCAGGAAAGGGAGATGAAGCTGATCCGGCTCTTGGCGGAGCGCTCTTCGCATCCATGACGGAAAGATTCGACAACGTGAAATACGGCAATGAATGGGTATGCGGTGATCCGTATGTTCAGATCGACCATCTCCAGGATCCGTTCAATGCCATTACAAAGCCGACAAATAACCGTTCACTTCTTTATTTCCAGCAGATGATGCTCGATATCGGCAGTATAGAATGGGCAGAAAGAGTTCCGAAGACGCTGCCTCTGTACCTCATCGCCGGTGATCAGGATCCTGTAGGTGATTACGGTAAGGGCGTTTATACTGTCGCAGACTGGCTCTGGAAGACAGGGCACAGACCTGTTACGAAACTCTATACAGGCTATCGTCACGAGATCCACAACTATCCGCAGATCAAAAATGAGGTAGCAAAGGGCATCATTGAATTCTTTGATGCACAGCTTGGCTGACACGGATCAATACCGGGCAAAATGATTAAGGCGTTACGCGGCAGAACACGCATAACGCCTTTTTTTCTGGGATCAGGGAACCGGAAGACTCAGCTGGGACTGCCTTAACGGTCGCATTCCTGCAGGGCCGGTGATCAGCTGTCTGCTGCTTTCAGATACGCTTCTGCAGCCTGGTGATCGCTTCTTTGCGGTACTTGAGCGGGGATGTTTTCACAATGTCCGTGAATCTGGTACTGAATGAAGCGTCATCCGAAAAGCCGGTCTCCATGGCGATCTCATGAACAGTCATATCGCTCACTTCAAGCAGTTCCTTGGCTTTGGTGATCCGCTGGCTCAGCATATAGTTATACGGAGTCGTTCCGATGTATTGACGGAACAGACGCATGTAATACGACTTCGACATATGCGCCATTTCCAAAAGCATGGAAAGGTCAAATGATTCATTGTAATGAGCGGAAATATGATCCGCTGTTTTCATGATCAGCGACTGATTTCTGGAATAGGATACAGCATTGCGCAGGATCAGTTCATTCAGGATCGAATGGATCGTCAGGCTTTCGGATAGAATGGTAGTCGACGATGTGTTTTCCAGATCCTTCAGAAGCGTGTTGAATTGTTCTCTCACCAAAGAACTCTTGGCTTCAAAAGCGGTGATCCTGTGATCAGGGATCATCAGGGATTCCAGCGCTTCTACACCGATGCCGTCAATGTGCACCCAATAGTGAGACCATTTACCGACGGAAGGATCTGTGTAATACGATTGCGAGGAGCGGCAGTTCATCAGAAGTGCCTGGTTCTCACGCAGGCGGATGGTGCTGCCGTCCTGTTCAATGATGCCGCATCCATCGATCGTGTAAAAGAGCAGATAACTGTCCTTGAAATCACGTTCCGTATTGAAATCCCTGCGGGCAAGAAAGATGCCCGCTTCCGTACAGTAGTAGGGCTGTTTTAAAGCAAATTCATTCGGGGTCGTCCTGAGCCACAGACTTCCCTGTTCAATATCCAGATTGTATGTAAGCATATGCGATCATTCTCCAGTGGACTATTTCAAAAAAACATAAGACTAAACACAATGGAATTATACTATATTACCGCTTATATTAAGCATGTAAACAGAATACCAATTCAAAAAAGGGGGTATTGAAATGAATGCTTGCCATCTTGCGGTGGATATCGGTGCTTCAAGCGGCCGCCATATCATCGGCCAACTGGAGAACGGAAAGATCTCACTGAAAGAGATCTACCGTTTTGAGAACAGACTGATCGAAAAAAACGGGCATCTTTGCTGGGATATCGATCACCTGGCATCAGAAGTGATCGAAGGGATCAGACAGTGCGCTGTACAGGGATACAAGCCCGAAACCATGGGTATCGATACCTGGGCAGTCGATTATGTACTGCTTGACTCAGAAGGAAAACGGACCGGCGATGCGGTGGCATACCGTGATGAACGTACCGATCATATCCGTGAACAGCTGGAAGAAAAGAACATTCTCAGTTTTGCGGAACATTACGCAAAAACAGGTATCCAGTATCAGAAGTTCAATACCGTATATCAGCTGCTTGCACTGAAGCAGGAACATCCGGAACAGCTGGAAAATGCCGAAGTGATGCTGATGATCCCGGACTATCTGAATTATGTGCTGACAGGTGTGATGAAACAGGAATACACCAATGCGACGACCACTGCCCTGGTAAATGCGCAGAGCAATGA
This sequence comes from Solobacterium sp., assembly GCA_024693325.1. Taxonomy (GTDB): domain Bacteria; phylum Bacillota_I; class Bacilli_A; order Erysipelotrichales; family Erysipelotrichaceae; genus Bulleidia. The sequence goes on along the minus strand of JAILLA010000116.1, from coordinate 3,346 downwards.
CTGGGATGAGGAACTGATCGCAAAGCTCGGACTTCCTCGCCGTTTTTTCCGGAAGATCTCACTTCCCGGCTCAGTTGTCGGCGAATTTACGGAAGCGATCCGCAGAAAGACCGGTCTCAGCATAAAAGTCATTCTTCCCGCAACGCATGACACAGGCAGTGCTTATCTGGCTGTTCCGGCAGAAGATGAAAATGCAGTCTTCCTTTCCTCCGGGACCTGGAGCCTGCTCGGTGTTGAAAACAGCAGGGCGATCACCTCACCGGAAAGCATGCAGCAGAATTTCACCAATGAGGGCGGCTATGAATACCGTTACCGCTATCTGAAGAACATCATGGGTTTATGGATGATCCAGAATATCCGGCGTGAGCTGAAAGATGAAAACGGAAAGCTTCCTTCATTCCCTGACCTGATCAAGGCCGCAGAGGATGCCGTTTCATTCAGTGCATGCATCGATGTGGATGATGACCGCTTCCTGGCACCGGCTTCAATGATCGAAGAAGTGAAACAGGCATGCGCGGACAGCGGACAGCCTGTACCGGTTACCACGGGAGAAGTCATGCGCACCGTCTATATTTCCCTGGCGGACGACTACAGAAGGGCGGTACAGTCGCTGGAAGAACTGACCGGAAAGAAATTCACTTCAATGAATATCGTAGGCGGCGGCAGCCAGGATATGTATCTGAATCAGATGACCGCCGATGCGTCAGGTCTTACCGTATACGCAGGTCCGACCGAAGGAACAGCACTTGGCAATCTGATCGTTCAGATGATCGCGGAAAAAGAGATCGCCTCACTTCAGGAGGCAAGACATATCATCAGTAAAAGCTTTGATATAAAGGAGGTAAAGCCGAGATGAGTATCATGGATGTTAAGTTTGTAAATGAATTTGTACGTATGTGCAATGACGGCTGGCTGCAGGGCTGGCATGAAAGAAACGGAGGAAATCTTTCCTACCGTATCAGACCGGAAGAGGTTGAAGAAGTTAAGGAATACTTCCATGAGCCCGGTGAGTGGAAACAGATCGGCACAAGCGTTCCGGATCTTGCCAATGAATACTTCATGGTCACCGGTTCCGGCAAATACTTCCGCAATGTGATCCTCGATCCGGAAGATACTTCCTGCATCATCGAACTCGATGATAAGGGTGAAAACTACCGCGTCCTCTGGGGCTTATGCAACGGCGGAAGACCGACCAGTGAACTCCCCAGTCATCTGATGAACCATGAAGTCAAAAAGGCTGCCAGCGGCGGTGCGCACAGAGTGATCTACCATGCCCATACGACGAATATCATCGCCCTGACGTTTGTGCTTCCTCTGGAAGACAGGGTATTTACGAGAGAACTCTGGGAAATGGCAACTGAATGCCCGGTCGTGTTCCCGGACGGCGTCGGTGTTGTCGGCTGGATGGTGCCGGGCGGCCGTGAGATCGCTGTAGCAACCAGTGAACTCATGAAGAAATATGACCTTGCCATCTGGGCACACCACGGCATGTTCGCAAGCGGTCCGGATTTTGACACGACATTCGGACTCATGCATACAGCAGAGAAATCCGCAGAGATCCTGGTCAAGACGCTCAGCATGTCCCCGGTCAAACTGCAGACGATCACAGCGCAGAACTTCCGTGATCTGGCAAAAGATTTCAATGTGACCCTGCCGGAAGAATTCTTATATGAAAAGAACTAAGGAGTAATACGATGTTAGTAGAAACCAAAGCAAGAGTCGGCGTATTCTCGATCGCCTTACAGGCATATCTGCCTCAGTTCCCCCAGCTCGTACCTGAATTTGAAGCGCAGTATGAAGCGTTCAAAAAGACGATTCCCGATACCGTTGAACTGATCGACGGCGGTATGGTCACGACGAAAGAACAGTCCCAGGCTGCAGGAGACAAATTCCGCGCTGCAGATGTCGATCTTGTGATCATGCAGCTGCTGACGTACGCAACGAGCTATAATATGCTGCCGGCAGTCAGGGACCTGAATGTACCTGTCGTCCTGGTCAATGTACAGAAGCTCAAGGCTCCGGATTATGCCAATACCGATACACCTAAATGGCTTGGCGAACTGTATGCCTGCGGTGCGGTAGGTGAGATGGTAGCTGATCTTGAAAGAGCAGGCAAGAGACACGCGGTCATTACCGGTGTTGTCGAAGGCGGTGACCCCGAAGTACAGAAAGAGATCGAAGACTGGTGCAGGGCTGCCCAGGTCAGAAGAAGGTTCCGCGATACCAACCTGGCACAGATCGGCAGGCCGTATCCGGGCATGATGGATCTCTATATCGATGAAACGAACCTCTATCACAGAATGTTTGTCTACACAAAGCAGTTTGATTGGGAAAAGATGTGGGCGATCGCAGATGATATCACTGATGAGGACGCGATCCTCGCCAAGGCAAACGATATCCTCGATACATTCGAGATCGAAGGCGGCGGCACTGTGGAAAAGGTCTGGGATATGGCAAAATATGTCGTAGCCTTTGAGAAGTGGGTCAAGGATGAACAGCTCGGACTTGTCGCTTCGCATTATGACGGCTTCTCTCAGGGCGTTGCCGGCAAGCTTGACAGTATGCTGATCCCGGCATTCTCCATGCTGATCAAACAGGGAACAGCCTGCGCGGTAGAAGGCGACATCAAGGTAGCTATGGCTATGTCCATTCTCAAGACGATCGCCGGTACAGGCCAGCTTTCCGAAATGTATTCCATCGACTTCCCGGAAGACATCTGCATCATCGGCCACAGCGGATCAGGCGATGCGGCGATCTCCCAGGCACATAAACCGACGATGAAGATCGTTCCTGTCTTCCATGGAAAGACAGGCGGCGGCTACCTGACGCAGTTCTATCCGCCGGTCGGTCCGGTCACTTATCTGGCGATCACCCAGGACAGGGACGGACACTTCAAGTTCGTTTGTGCAGAAGGCGTGAATGAGGAAGGTCCGATCTTCATGTTCGGAGACACCAACATGCGCACACGCTTCACATGCGGTGCAAGGGAATTTGTCAATAAATGGTCTGAGGCAGGTCCTACCCACCATATGGCAGCGGCTGTCGGCAGGCATATCGATACGATCGTCAAGGTCGCAAAGATCTTTGACATTCCCTGCGAGATCATTACCAGATAGTCTTCCATCAGCAGTCATACTTATGGATCACATCAGAATGCAGCATGTTCTGATGTGATTTTTTTATAGTGAGATCCTCCTGTTTTTACCCTTAATTAAAATCTTGCGGGGTTTTTGAAAAAGTACGCAATAAAATTCTGCGGGGTTAAGAAAGTGAAAAAGCAGTCCAAAATACAGCAAATGTAGAGCTGTATAAAGGGCTGCTTTAATGTTGTTTATGAAGTGAGTGC
>JAILLA010000107.1 GCA_024693325.1 Solobacterium sp. | reverse complement strand
TTCTCAGAAAAGCAGATCTGGTGACGATACCGGAGTGGTCACACCTGTTCCCATCCCGAACACAGAAGTTAAGCACTCCAGGGCCAAAAATAGCTATGCCTGCCATAGTGAATCGAGGTCGTTGCCGGGTCGCTTTTTTTTCGCTTCTCCGCCTCTGAAGGCGGTTTTTTTATATTTCATGAAATTGTCCTTATAATGCTTAGGCCCGATATGGCATGCCGCCCTGAATACTTCATCAATTAAACTGAAAAATCAGGCCGGTAATGAGCCGGTCTGATACATAGATGTTACTGAACTCTTGTGTTTTTCCTTGAAATGTTGAGAATAGCTGCCAGGAAGAGCAGGATAGATCCGGTAAGATAGAACAGTTTTGTTCCGGTTCCGCCTGTATCGGGCAGAATGATACCGCTGTTGTTCTCGATCGATCCGACAGCTTTCGGCTGATCAGTACCGCGTACTGTATTCATATCAATACTGTGATTTGTCAGGGAAGCAGATTCTCCGCTGAAGGTGACAGCATAAGTGATCAGCTGATCTGTTTCTGAAGCAGTGATCACAACAGTGACAGGATCTTTCAGAAGATTGTATCCAACAGGAGCCTTTGTTTCCAAGAGGTAATATGTACCCTGGCCAAGACCTCTGATCACCTGTTCGAAATGACCGGATGTATCAGTTTTGTATGTATCTCCGCTGTTCCGGTCACTGACCCAGCTGATTGCCTGGTGATCAGTATCCCATAAATAGTATTCATTGCCTCCTTCAACTGTTCTGTACAGTTTGAATTCTGCACCGGAAAGTGATTTGCTGTGATCAGAACCGTCGATCTTCAATACATCCAGATCGATATCGGTGATGTAGACGGTTTTTGCGGGAGTTTCACCTGTTCCTTCGCTGTATGGGCTGTTTGAATATGTCAGAACGGCAGTATTGTTTTCATAGTTTGCTGTCAGCGCATTTTGATTGACTGCCGCATCATAAGTGATCCTGATCGGATCACCTTTTGTGTAATTGCTCAGTGTCGCAAATGGGATCGTAACAGTCAAAGTCTGTCCGGATACTTCCGGTGCCGCAGTTACTTCTGCGCCGCTGATCATCATCTTGAAATTACCGGAATACGTCAGGCCTGCACTCAGTGTATCGGTCACCGTAAATGTATAGGTACTGTAGCCAGTCAGATCCGGAACGATGGAATCCAGTTCAAAAGAAACGACAGATCCGACCTTTGCGGATGCAGCCAGTCCCTGGCTGTCAAGAATTGCTCCCGTAATTTCAGCAGTGCCTTCTTTTACGCTTGTGATCTTTTTGGACAATGTTGGAACACCGGCTTTAGGCTGGATCTCTGCATCAGGATCTGCATTGCTGAGAATCACCGCAGAGATGACCTCGCTGTCACTGTTTTCAGGATCTGTTGGTTTTACGGTACCGGTGATGATGTAGTAACCTGCCTCGGGTACAGTGATAACGGCTGTTTCACCCTGCGCTGCTGCAGATCCCGCACCTGTTCCGGAAATGTAAGGTTTCAGTGAATCTGCCAGTGCCCGGACATCGGAAGCAGATAGCGTATTTGTTTCAGGATCCATTTTTCCGGTCTTCACGGTAACGTTTTTGACATCTGTTTCAGAAGCGATGTCGCCAAAGTCAAAGTATTCATCAAGGACTGATTTGGCGCTTGTGTAAAACGGATTGCCTGTATTGATCGTGTAAGCGTAGTTTGTACCGCTGTACACAACATCAAACAGCTTATATGCAGTGTAGGTCTTCCCGGCAATGGATATTGCAGGGTTGTCGTTTGTGACGGTAATGGTGTACGTTCCAGTCGTCTGCTGCCCTTCCCCCTCAGCAAAAACGGCTGTTTGCATACCCGTCAGGATCAATGCGGATAATGCCAGCGATAGATGACGTTTCAGATGTTTCATAGTGTCTTCCTTTCTTTATGTGCAGACAGCTTTTAGATGCATATCTGCGTATAATCAGGAAATGTATCAATAGTCAGGAAGACATTTTATCGTGGGGCTCCATATGCTGTTCACAACTACAGCGCAGAAACAATATATCCGTAATCCGGATAGTTGGGAAGATGTTTTTTTACTTTCACACATTTATTGTAATAAAACACATTTTGTCCCGGAAAACCTGTGATCATTCAGGAGTGGAAATCCGGAATGAATGCAGTATGTTTTTTTGCATAAAGATTGTCTGGAATGATAAGATATACAATGCTTGTATTATGAAAAAAAATATAAAAGAACCACATTTAAAAACAGAATCGGAACAGAACGGCAAACAGTCGGAAAGCTGGTTGAGGAAAAACTGGTCAAACGTCGTGATCATGCTTGCTTTCTTTGTAGGCTTAGGCCTTTTGCTGTATCCGAGTGTTTCGGATTACTGGAATTCATTCCATCAGTCAAGGGCGATCATGTCATATACAAGCGATGTTGCCAAACTGGATACCAGTGAGTATGAGCGGATCATTGCGTCTGCTCAGGAATACAATCGCAATATCAGCGACAACGGGATCGACTGGATATTGACGGATGAAGACAAGGTACGTTATGAAAATGAACTGAATTTTGCGGTCGGCGGCAACATGGGGTACATTCAGATCGATAAGATCAATGTGAAACTGTCGATCTATCATGGAACGAGCGAAGCAGTTCTGCAGACAAGCGTAGGTCATCTGGAAGGTACAAGCCTGCCCGTAGGAACAGCAAGTTATGACCATAAGACAGGTGAGGTTACTGATCCGACGGAAGGCGTGCATATTGCGCTGAGCGGACACAGAGGCCTGCCAAGAGCCAAACTGTTCTCTGATCTGGACCGCCTGACAGAGGGTGACAGGTTTGCCATCGTGGTCCTGAACGAAACATATACATATGAGGTGGATCAGATCAGGATCGTGGAACCGAGCGATCTGAGTGATCTTGCCATAGAACCGGGTAAAGATTACTGCACTCTGATCACATGTACACCGTATGGCATCAACACACACCGTCTGCTGGTCAGAGGGCACAGGGTGGAAAATGCCAACGGAGATCTGCAGGTCACTGCAGATGCGGTGCAGTATGAACCGTATTACATAGCGCCGTTTGTAGCGATACCGATCATCATTATCCTGATCATCATACTGTTTATGATCAGCGCACAGCCAAAAGTAAATCTGGAAGATATAAAAAAGAAACTGAATTTATAAGGAGCCTGATTATGGAAACCAAGGATCTGAAAAAACTGAGGAGAGGGGATCTGCTTGAAATACTGGTGGATATCTCAGAAGAAAACGACAGACTGAGACAGGAAAATGCCGAACTGAAAGAGAAACTGGAAGAAAAAAGGCTGATCATGAATAAAGCAGGTTCCATTGCCGAAGCTTCACTCCGTTTGAACAGGGTGTTTGAAGCTGTGCAGGATGCTGCAGATCAATATCTTGCCAGTATTCGTGATATCAACATCATGAAGCGGGAAGAATTGAGAAAACTGCAGGAAATGACGGGGAAGAATGATGACACAGAAGAAAATGAAGAGTAAGCTTCCCGTCCGGCCGACAACAGAAGAACTGGCGAAAGAACTCAAACGCGTCAGATATAACGAGCGTTATGGACGTACGATCAGAAGTACGATCTATATTCTGATCACTGTAGCTGCCGCATCTATTCTGGTGGCTACCCTTGTTTTCCCGATCTTCCGTATTTACGGAAGTTCTATGTCACCGACACTGGAAGAAGGAGATATCGTTGCTTCATTGCGTACAGGAAAGTTCGAGCACGGAGACCTGGTGGCGTTTTACTATAACAACCGTCTGCTTGTGAAAAGAGTGATCGCTTCCGGCGGTGAATGGGTCGATATCGATCAGGACGGCAATGTGTATGTCAACAATCAGATGCTGGATGAACCATATGTCACCGATAAAGCATTTGATTTTGATCTGCAGATGAATATTGAGATACCTTATCAGGTCCCGGAAGGCAGGATCTTCGTAATGGGTGATCACAGAAGCACCTCGGTAGATTCACGTATGAAGGAGATCGGATGCATTTCAGATGATCTGATCGCCGGGAAACTGATCCTGCGGATATGGCCGCTGGGTAAATACAAAATCAACTGATGAGCAGAAATGCTCATCTTTTATGATGCTCCTGCATCATAAATGTTCCGGTGAAGAGATCAAAAAGCATATTTTTGAAACTGATTGATGGATTTTTCATATGTGCAGCGTATATTTCAGTGTAAAGAACAGGAGAATGGAAAATGCAAAGAAAAACATCAAAATATTTTTGAATAAAATGGTATGATGTTAACGTCAGTTTGGCCCTGACAAAATTTTTATATTGCGTAAAAACAACATACTTCATTCAATGAAATTGCAGTTATAAATTATTGCCGGATACTTCCGGCAGATAAGGAGTTCATATGGGGAAGAGGAAAAGCGGCATAATCAAAGGTATTCTGGCAGCTGTTTTATTTGTGCCTGCTATGGTGCATGGAACTTTGCGTACCCAGGCTTCCTTGAATGTTGATGCGGATTGTTATCTGACTGCAAATACCGAACCGGAGTTTCAGAAGGATCTGGAAGATTATCAGGTTGGCAGCGGTGATAGTGTTACTGACAGGATCATTGTTGATTACTATCGTATCGCGGGAATCACCAAGGATGAACATTATGATACGTTCACATACGACCTGATCGACGGATACAGTCTTACAGGATATGATATTTCAAACTATGACGGACTTTCAAAGCTTGAAAGTGATGACTGGAATACGATCGAAGAACAGCTTTTTGAGCAGGCACTCAAAAATGAACCGGATGTGACGAAGAACTTTGGCGAGAAAACAGATGAGAAAGAGGTCTCTACGGGACTGTATCTGATGGTCGTGCACAATTTAGCGAAAACCAAATCTGAGGATTATGTCAAAGATAATACAACAACTGCCTATACAGAGCAGTATGTATATACATTCACTCCTCAGCTGGTTTCTCTCCCAAGCACAAATGAGGATACCAGAGAGGAAATGAAAACTTCCGATGGTACATGGATCTATGATCTGACTGTCACTTTGAAATCGGAACGTGAAAGACGTTTGAGCAGTCTCCTTATCGAAAAGCTTCTGGAATCATATGAAAACTCATCTCCTGTGACATTCGTATTCGACATTGTCGGTACGATCGATGAGGATACGGTTTACACTAACGTAACATCACTGACATTCAGTGATGCAGGACTTGAGACAGCAAGAGTGGATGGAATTCCGGTAGGGACACATGTCACCGTAACTGAGGTATATTCAGGTGTTTCCTATGAATTGACGACAGATTCTGAAGCTGAGACGGATATTCTTGTTCCGGTTGAAAAAGGAACAGAACTGACAGCTGATAATACAGCTACCGTACGTTTCGGCAACAAATACAACGGAAAGATTCCGCATGGTTACGGAATCAAGAACATCTTTACGTATGGTAAGGATGGATGGGGTTGGACAAAGGACGGTGGTACAGAATGAAACGAAGAAACCTGATTCTGGCTGTCGCTGCTGTATGTTTGCTGTTGTGCGCTTCTGTGAAAAGTGCCATGGCATATTTCAGCGTGAGCATCCGTTCCGAAGGACATACAGAAGTAAAATTCAGTGAGCATACGACCATTGAAGAAGAATTTGACAGCTGGACAAAACAACTGACAGTTGCATACGAAGGGGATGACAACGGACAGGTATATGTCCGTGCCAAAGGATTTGCGCCGGAAGGAATGACATTAACATATTCCGGTGAAAAATGGTCCGATGGAGGAGATGGTTACTGGTATTACGATGGCTATCTCGGAAACAGTGAAAGTATAAAAACAACAACTGTTCTGAATGTGCAGATCAGTGATGTTCCTGCAGATGCGAAAGCAGGAGACAGCTTCAACGTAGTAGTGATCTATGAAACAACACCTGTCCAGTATGATTCTGATGGAAATATCATTCCTGCAGCTTCAGCTGACTGGAGTACGGGGGTGAAGACCAATGATTAAACATCTGAAATCACTTCCGAAAAGTGTACTGGCAATGCTGGCGGCAGCACTTATCCTGCTTGCATTCAGCACGGTCGGCGGTGCGAGGGCTGCCCTGAAGTATTTCTCCGAGATATATACAGGACAGTTTAATACATATCACATCGGTATTCAGCTGAGAGAAAACGGAGAGTTATCCGTTTCCAAAAAATGGTCTTCCGGAGACTGGGCTGTTGAAGGCAGTTCAAAAGTGCTGGGAGAGATCACTTCATTTGAATTCGGAAAAACATATCGTGAAGAACTGACAGTATTAAACAACGGCGGAATCAGTGAATATGTCCGTGCAACGATCTATAAATACTGGGTCGATTCAGAAGGAAACAAGCAGGTCGATCTGGATCCGTCTTATATTCAGCTGGAACTGAATACAGAGGACGGATGGATCAAGGATCCTGCGTATTCCGAATCAGCAGATCATCCGGAACGGATCGTACTGTATTACACGGAACCGCTGGCTGTTGGTGATGAAACGACCGCATTCATGAAATCGATCAAAGTCGATCCTGCTGTAAAAGCTGTTGCGACGCAGACTACCAGTACAAAAACGGTAGAAGATAAGACCGTTACGACGATCACAACAACATATACTTACGATGATAAATTCTTTGCGCTGGAAGTCCAGGTGGACGGTGTCCAGACACATAACGCAGAGGATGCGATCAAGAGCGCATGGGGCAAGGATGTTACGATCAGCGGAACGACCCTGAGCCTGGATTGAGGGGGACGACTGGGATGAATAAAACATTGATTCGTTTAGCAACCTCTGTTTCCGCCCTCAGCATGTGCTTTATGACAGTTTCAGCTGAAGTTTATCCTCTACAGGAAACAGACTGGAAAGTTACATTTACCGGCAAGGAAATGATCAGCAACTTTACATCCGAAGACATCACGGATTCCGTCAGCGGCATGGAACCGGGAGATGAGATCAACTTCAATATCACGCTTGAAAACAGCTATAAAAGTGAAGCTGACTGGTGGATGGAGAACAAGATTGTCAAGAGCCTGGAAGACAACAGAGTAGCCAATGGCGGTGCATATACCTATGAACTGATCTATACCGACAGTAAAGGAGAAGAAAATAAGATCTTCTCGAGCGATACGGTCGGCGGTGAAGACACAACGGCAGGTGTCGGTCTGCATGAAGCAGGCGAAGTCCTGAAGAATTACTTCTATCTGGAGACAATGGGAGCCAATACAACATCATCTCTGCGTGTTCATATCGTTCTGGATGGTGAAACACAGACAAACACTTATCAGGACGCACTTGCGAAACTGACGATGAACTTTGCTGTGGAAGTTCCCAAAACTACAAAAAAACCGAATGATCCGGAAGTGATCGTTGATAAAAAGCAGACGATCGTGTACCTGCCGAATACCGGTGATCGTTCCAATCTTCTTCTGTATGCAGGAACGTTTGCGTGCAGTATTCTGCTGTTCGTAATTGCGGCAGTCATGCTGAGGCGTTCTTCCAGGAACAGTGAGTAAGGAGCAGTATTGATATGAAACGAGTAAAGTTAATATTGAGCCTTATGACGGTGTTCCTTCTGATGATCGGAAACCGCGCTGTTACCGGAGCTGCCGGCTACAAATACAAAGTAACGATCGATCCGGGACTGCATGGAACCTACAGCGGAACTGCTGAGATGGAGATCCCTTACGGTTCAACATGGAATCCCGCCGATTACGAAGACAATATCACAGTCACAGATCCTGACTATTATTTCAAAGGCTTCCATATCAGCGGTGTTGAAGGCGTTGTAGGAACGACCGATATCACAGAAGATACAGTATTTGTTGCATCATACGGAATGAAAGGGAAGACTGTTGCGTATACCGTGAATTATGTGGACACAGACGGCAAGACGCTGCGCGCTTCAGCAACCTATCAGGGAAATGTCGGAGACAAACCTGTTGTTGCGTTCCGTTATATCGACGGATATCTGCCGCAGGCATATAACCTGGAAAAGACACTGGATTCAGATTCGACCCTGAATGTATTTAACTTCAAGTACAAGAAGGTCAAGCCGAAGGTCGTCGGGACATCCGGAAGCGGCGGCGTAACATATATCGTTGAGGATGGCGGAGTCGTCTATATCCAGCTTCCTTCCGAAAACACAGGTAAAAAAGGTTATGCTGCATCGGCTTCCAATACGACTGTCAACAACACGGTCAATTCCACGGAAAACCAGAAAGAGACAGTACCGGCTACAGAATCAGACCTGCCGAAGACGATCATTGATCTTGATCAGGATCCTGACGGTATGGCTGAAACATCCGGACCCGCTGATTCGATGATCAGCACAGACAACGGAACATCAAACGTCAGAGGCCTTGGTATAGGAGTTATGATCGGCATTGGCGCAGGCAGTGCCGGACTGCTGGCACTTCTGATCGCCTTGTTTGTAAAAAGCAGACCTGCAGAATGAACAGGACAGATCACAATAACACTTCAAGGGGCGGGAGTATTCTCCCTGCCCTTTGCAGTATCATCGGAACGGTTATTCTTTTAGGTGTCATCATACTTCTGATACCGATGTCTACGCCGAGGCTGTTCGGATATGACATGTACAATGTCGTAAGCGGCAGTATGGAACCTGCGATTCCTGCCGGCAGTATGATATTTGTCCAGTCCACGGAAGCTAAAGAACTTACCGAAGGGGAAGTGATCGCTTTCTACAGCGGCGGCAGTGTTGTAGTCCACCGCATTACAAACAACAATACGGTAGAAGGAAAAATATCGACCAAGGGTGACGCGAATGCGGAGGAAGACTTCACTACTGTCTTATATAAAGAAGTCATCGGTGTTGTGAAATACCATGTTCCGTATCTGGGAGATATTTCAAGCAATCTGACATCTTCATTCGGCAAGGTATATCTTCTGGCACTGATCATACTCGGACTGCTGTTCCATCTGCTTGCTGCACGTCTGCGTACATTACTGATCTGAAGATCTGATCGATATAAAAAATGGTCGGATCTTTTTGTTTTGCCATCAATGTCCAGGAATCACGATATATGTCATCATAAAGCATCCCGTATCATATACATGAAATATGACAGGAATGCTAAAATGGTTTCATTAAGCAGGTGGATGATATGACAGAAGTCGGAAGAAAATATAATGTTGGCGCTCGTCGATTTAGGCCATTCCGCGCTCATTCAAAAGGGCCAAACTTTGATCAATTAAAAAGACCAATACATCAGTGCAGCTGATAGCTGTTACTTCAGTGATTTGGATGTTCCTGCTTCAAGGGAAATCGTT
>JAILLA010000106.1 GCA_024693325.1 Solobacterium sp. | reverse complement strand
TTCTCAGAAAAGCAGATCTGGTGACGATACCGGAGTGGTCACACCTGTTCCCATCCCGAACACAGAAGTTAAGCACTCCAGGGCCAAAAATAGCTATGCCTGCCATAGTGAATCGAGGTCGTTGCCGGGTCGCTTTTTTTTTCGCTTCTCCGCCTCTGAAGGCGGTTTTTTTATAAAAATGTTTTTGACGCAATGTAGATCCGCCAAAAAAGGATATAATACTCATTATGTGAGGAAGATATGAAAGATTTGACTTTATATACCTCCTGTCTGGAGGAAACGCATATTCTGGGAAAAAAGCTCGGTGAAGCTGCCGAAGAAAATATGGTCATCCTGCTTGATGGTGATCTGGGAGCCGGAAAGACTGCCCTGACACAGGGAATCGCCATGGGTCTTGGAATCCGCAAGCGTGTTACCAGTCCGACATTTACGATCCTTAAAATATATAAAGGAAGACTGACACTGTACCATATAGACGCATACCGTCTGGAAGGACATGCGCAGGATCTCGGATTTGATGAATTCCTGAACGATGACGGTCTGACTGTGATCGAATGGTCTCAGTTTGTCCCGGACCTGATCCCTGATGAATGGCTGAAAGTATCCATTGAATTGATGGATGAAGATAAACGTAAGTTTTCGTTTATTGCGAATGGAAGCAGATATGAAAAACTTCTGGAGGCTTTAATATGAACATATTATGTATGGATACAAGTTATAAATTCCTGACGCTTGGCGTGATCAAAGACGGAAAAGTCTGCGCCGGCAGCCAGAAAGAGTGCTGGAAGCGTCAGTCTGAGGAACTGTTTCCGGAATTGGAACGTCTGATGAATGAAGCGCATCTGACGACTGAAGAGATCGACGGGATCGTGATCACGGAAGGACCCGGCAGCTATACCGGTGTCAGGATCGCTATGACGGTTGCCAAGGTGTTCTGTGCTATGGGAAATGTTCCTTTATATACGATCGGGACACTCAGACTGTATGCAGGAAATGAGGGGAAATGCCGTGTCCTGCTCGACGCAAGAGGCGGAAGGGCATATACAGCCGTTTATGATCACGGAAATGAGATCGAAGCTCCGCATATCAGTACATGTGAAGAGCTTTCGCAGCAGGTGTCTGAAGAACATATCATCGGGGAGGGTCATCTGATCGGTGCTGGGGACAGCTGGCCTGATCTGGTACAACGTTTTGCGGATTGTTCTGATCACTGGGTGAAAGCAGAAAATGTTCACCTTGTTGTACCTGAGTATCTCAAGGCAAATGATGCATATCTGGTAAAAAAATGATCATACGGGAAATGAATGAGGCAGATCTAGATGAGATCGATGAGCTTGAAAAACAGCTTTTCTCATCTCCCTGGCCAAAAGATGAATATGTTTATGAACTGAATTCAAATCCGTTTTCCAATCTGAGAGTGATTGAGGAAGATGGAAAGATCATTGCCTACTGTGACTGGTGGATCATTTACGAGCAGGCACAGATCGCAACGATCGGAGTTGTAAAAGAATACAGGAATAAGGGATATGCACAGATGATGATCGATGAGATCGTCAGGGATTCCACGGAAAAAGGCTGCGATTTCCTGAGTCTGGAAGTCCGCGTATCGAATATTCCCGCGATCAGCCTGTATGAGAAAAACGGATTTATCAAGGCGAATATCCGAAAGAACTATTATGAAGACAATCATGAGGACGCATATCTGATGATACGTCCTCTGGGAGGTATGACAAATGACGAAACTGCTGGCAATTGAGTCCAGTTGTGATGAAACGGCATGTGCCGTAGTTGAAGACGGATGCAGGATACTGTCCAACATCGTCTCCAGCCAGATCAACGTACATACATTATATGGAGGTGTCGTCCCGGAAGTGGCGAGCCGTATCCATGTAGAAAATATATCCGCAGTGATCCGGGAAGCTGTTGAAAAAGCCGGTACGACCATGGATGAGATCGATGCGATCGCATATACCCAGGGCCCCGGTCTGATCGGTTCCCTGCATGTCGGCGTACAGGCTGCCAAAACGCTTGCGTGGCAGTTTCACAAGCCGCTGATCCCTGTTCATCATCTGACAGGACATATTTATGCGAACCGTTTTGTTTCGGAACTGGAGTTTCCGATGATGGCACTGGTAGTCAGCGGAGGTCATACAGAACTTGTATGGATGAAAAATGACTGGGACTTCCAGGTAGTCGGAACGACATGGGATGATGCGATCGGTGAAGCCTATGATAAGGTTGCCAGGGTACTGGGACTTGGATATCCCGGCGGACCGATCATGGATAAGATGGCAAAGGAAGGCAAGCCGCATTATAAACTGCCTGTTCCGAAAACAGCCTCACCGTTTGACTTCTCATTCTCCGGTCTGAAAACAGCTGTACTCCAGCTGGTTGAACGTGAGAAACGGGCAGGAAATGAAGTGGATCCCGCGGATGTCGCATATGCTTTCCAGGAAACAGCGCTCAACAGTATGGTCTCCAAAACCGTCAGTGCGGTGAAGGAATATAAACCTAAGATGATCGTTCTGGCAGGCGGTGTGGCAGCCAATTCCAGACTGCGTCAGCTGATGCAGGAAAAAATGCAGGAGGTTCCTGAAGTGAAGCTCATTATACCTCCGATGTACTGCTGCACGGATAATGCGGCAATGATCGGCGCGGCCGGTTATGTCGCATACCAGCATGGCTGTTTCGGTGATCTGGAAGCGGCGGCAGATCCTTCACTTGAGATGCCAGGTGAAAAATACTAATTTATTCACAAATTAATCTCTCCGTGATAATATGTTTTACGGGTGATGACAATGGAAGAAAACAAAAAAGCAGTGCCAAAGGCTACACTGCACCGCTATCCGGTTTATCTGAAAGCCTTACGTAAACTGAAAGCGAACGGCGTGACCAGGATCATGTCGAGGGAACTTGCTTCATATGTTTCGATCGAGTCCACGACGATCCGCAGAGATTTCAGCTTTCTCGGAAAACTTGGCAAGCAGGGCTACGGCTATGATGTAGATGATCTGATCCGTATTTTCTCCGAGCAGCTCGGAATGAATTTTGATGAGAAGATCATTCTTGTCGGATGCGGTCATCTTGGCAAAGCATTGCTTAATTACAATCATTGGAATCATGTTGTCGGAGAGATCGTCTGCGCGTTTGATCTGGAACCGGATGCGGTCGGTGAGACCAATGTTCCGGTCTACGATCTGAAGGATATTTCGGAAAAGATCCCGGATGGATGCAGGATCGCGATCCTCTGCATAACCAAGGAAGTGCAGGAAACAGTCGATATCCTGATCGCCAACGGCATTACCGGAATGGTCAGCTTTTCATCAGAACACTTCAAAGTACCGGCAGGTATTTCCGTAAAGACCATCGACGTTGTTTCGAGTATCCAGGAACTGGTATTTGAAACAAACGCCAAATAGAAAGAAACTACATAGAGGGGATAAATATGCTTAGTGACATGACAGTTCGTGAGCTCTATGAACTCACATACGACGGAACGGATATGGAAAAGGATCAGGTGGAATACGTTTCACTTCAGGGGTGGATCCGTACAAACCGTTCAGGGAAAAATGTTGGTTTTATCGCGCTGAATGACGGAACATACTTCCGCAACGCACAGCTCGTTTACGCTGATACGCTTCCCAATTATGCTGAAGTATCCAAATATCTGACAGGTACCGCGATCAGCGTAACAGGCAAATATCTTCCGACTCCGGAAAACAAACAGCCGTTTGAGATCCAGGTGACCGAAGTCGTTCTGGAAGGTGCCTGCGATAACTCATATCCTCTGCAGAAGAAGAGGCATTCATTTGAATATCTGAGAGAACTGGGACATCTCCGTCCCCGTACCAATACATTCTCAGCTGTCTTCAGGGTCAGAAGCGTACTGGCAATGGCGATCCACGAATTCTTCCAGGATCAGGGCTTTGTCTATGTCAATACTCCGATCATTACCGGAAATGACGCGGAAGGCGCAGGTGAAACATTTACCGTCACTACAAGAGGCGACGCAAACTATGACCAGGATTTCTTCGGCAAGCATGCCAGCCTGACTGTTTCAGGCCAGCTGCAGGCTGAAGCATATGCGCTCGCATTCCGTGATGTTTATACATTCGGACCGACATTCCGTGCCGAGAATTCAAACACAACGACTCATGCGGCGGAATTCTGGATGATCGAACCGGAAATGGCATTTGCAGATCTGAATGATGATATGGACCTGATCGAAGACATGGTTCGTTTCTGCATTCAGTATGTACAGGATAACTGCCCGGAAGAAATGAAGTTCTTCAATGAAATGATCGATAAGGGCCTGATGGAACGTCTAGACCATGTCAAGAACAGTGATTTCAGACGTATGACATATACGGAAGGCATTGAACTCCTGAAGCAGGCAGATGTCGAATTCGAGAACAAAAACATTTTCTGGGGTATGGATCTGAACAGTGAACATGAGAAATATCTCTGTGAACATGTTGCTAAAGGTCCTCTGTTCCTGACCGACTATCCGAAGGAGATCAAGGCTTTCTATATGAGAAACAATCCTGACGGAAAGACGGTTGCAGCATGCGACCTGCTTGTACCGGGCATCGGTGAACTGGTCGGCGGCAGCCAGAGAGAAGAACGTCTGGACCTGCTGGAACAGCGTATGGAAGAGATCGGAATGAAGAAGGAAGGCCTGCAGTGGTATCTTGATCTGAGAAGATACGGCGGCTGCAAACATGCCGGCTTCGGTCTTGGATTTGAACGCTTTGTCATGTATGTGACAGGCATGCAGAATATCAGGGACGTCGTACCGTTCGCAAGAACACCGCGCAACCTGATGTTCTGATCAGTATTGAATGATGAAAACAGGAATGGAAGATTTGATAAGATCATTCCATTCCTTATTTTATAGGCGGCAGAAAACTGTTATGTACAGGCATCTGCCGCACAAGGAGTTTCTATGCTTTATCAGGTAAGCCACGCATCAAAGGCATTCGGAGGAGATGTCATCTTCTCCGATGTGCAGTTTGAGATCAAAGGAAACGAAAAGATAACGATCGTCGGCCGCAACG
This sequence comes from Solobacterium sp., assembly GCA_024693325.1. Taxonomy (GTDB): domain Bacteria; phylum Bacillota_I; class Bacilli_A; order Erysipelotrichales; family Erysipelotrichaceae; genus Bulleidia. The sequence goes on along the minus strand of JAILLA010000106.1, from coordinate 71,378 downwards.
GATGCGGAAAGACGACCTTTTTGCGCTGCCTTTGCGGTGAGATGAACTTTGACTCCGGAACCGTATCCATGACAAACGGAACATCCATCGGCTATCTGGCACAGAAAGTCCTGGAACATGACGAGTGGACGGTAGAAGAAGAACTGAAGCTGATCTTCCGGCCTGTGTTTGAACTTCAGAAGGAAATGAATGAAATGGAAGAGCGGATGATCACGGATCACTCCGAGAAACTTCTGATGCGTTATGCCGAAGCACAGGAAAAGATGGAAGCGCTCAACGGATACAACTGGGAGACGGAAATGAAGACTGTCTTTACCAGGTTCGGTTTTTCCGAAGCTGATATCAAACGTCCGATCGGAGAGTTCTCCGGCGGACAGAAGACCAGGATTGCGTTTGTCAAACTGCTGCTGTCAAAGCCCGACATCCTGCTGCTGGACGAACCGACCAACCATCTCGATCTGGAAACGATCAAATGGCTGGAAGGGTATGTCAGAAAATATCCGAACGCAGTCGTGACGGTCAGCCATGACCGTATGTTCCTGGATCATACGTCCGATGTCGTATATGACATGGAATACGGAAAGATGACACGGTATACCGGAAACTATTCCTCCTTTGTTGAACAGAAGCGGGCGAGCATTGAACGGCAGGAAGCTGCCTACCAGCGCCAGCAGAAGGATATACAGCGTCTCGAGGAACTGATCGACAAGTTCCGCTATAAGAAAAACAAGGCCGCATTCGCCCAGTCCAAGATCAAATATCTGGACAGGATGGATAAGATCGATCCGGTCCAGGGGGCAGACGACAAAACATTCCACGCCCATTTTTCACCGCGCATCAAAGGCGGGGAACGCGTGCTGGAGACTGACCATCTGACTGTCGGCTATGACCGTCCGCTGTGTACAGTCACAATGGAGGTGCGCAGAGGAGACCGTGTTGCTGTGATCGGGCCCAATGGAACGGGTAAGTCCACATTCGTCAAAACACTGATGGACCTGGTCGAGCCGCTTTCCGGGAGCTATCTGTTCGGACACCAGATCGAGCCGGGTTATTTTGACCAGCAGCTGGCACAGTTTTCGTCCGGAAAGACCGTTCTGGAGGAACTATGGGATGAATATCCCGACCTTGACAGGACGACTGTCAGAACAGTGCTCGGGCAGTTCCTGTTCTCGGCAGATGATGTTTTCAAAACAGTCGATGTGCTTTCCGGAGGAGAGAAAGTACGCCTTTCCTTCGCGAAACTGCTGCTGATGCACTCCAATCTGCTGATCCTTGATGAACCTACAAACCATCTGGATATTCCCGGAAAAGAAGCGCTTGAAGAAGCACTGGATGATTATGAAGGGACACTGCTGTTTGTGTCGCATGACCGTTACTTCATCTCACGTCTGGCAAACAAACTGCTTGTACTGGGAGACGGCACAGCGGAATTCCTGGAAATGACATACCAGGAATATGAAGAGAAGAACCAGGAAAAGGAAGCGGAAGTCAAAACAGTTAAAGCGGAAAAGAAGGAAGTTCAGCCGCGTAAAATGTCACCTGAGTCACTGCGCCGGGAGATCAGCCGGCTTGAAACAAAGATCACGGAAACGGAACAGCTCCTGGAAGACAAACGGGCGCTCCGCTTTGAACCGGAGTATTATCACGACTTCCGGAAAATGAATGAGCTGGATGAGGAGATCGACAGCATTCACAACGAACTGACACACCTTTATGAGAGGTGGGAAGAATTGAGTGAAGAAGCAGCATCGTAAAATCCTGATGATAAATAGATGAGATTTGCTATAATTGAACTGTAACCAAAAGGAGATAAATATAATTATGAAAATTTCACCGTTACAGATTGAAAGACTGAAGTACGAACCCAAACTGCCCGGAATGCTGAGAAACGGCATTTCCGAGATCAGCGTCAGCGAAGGTGAAGAGACCAGGAGCGTTGCGGATCAGGAAAAGATCCAGGCTCTGTTCCCGAACACATACGGCAAGAAGGAGATCGTTTTCGCAAAAGGCCAGAACACATCAGCTCCCAAGAAGCAGGTCGTTGGTGTTATTCTTTCCGGCGGACAGGCTCCCGGCGGACATAACGTTGTCTGCGGTCTCTATGATGCCCTGAAAGCAACAGATAAAGAGAATGTTCTCTACGGATTCAAGAACGGTCCGAGCGGACTGCTGGATGACGATTATCTGGTATTTGACGATGAATACATCGATCAGTTCAGAAATACCGGCGGATTCGACATCATCGGTTCCGGCAGAACAAAGCTGGAAACAGAAGAACAGTTCGCAGTCGCGGCTGAAGTCTGCAAAAAGCACGGAATCACAGCGATCGTTATCATCGGCGGTGACGACTCCAATACAAACGCTGCTGTCCTTGCAGAATATTTCGCTGCACACGAAACAGGCGTACAGGTGATCGGCTGCCCGAAGACAATCGACGGCGACCTCAAGAACGATGATATCGAATGCTCATTCGGATTTGACACAGCTACAAAGACATACAGCGAGCTGATCGGAAACATCGAAAGAGATGCTAACTCCGCTAAGAAATACTGGCACTTTGTTAAGGTCATGGGCCGTTCCGCTTCTCACGTAGCTCTGGAAGCTGCACTTGAGACACAGCCGAACATCTGCCTGATCTCCGAAGAAGTAGCTGCCAAGAAGATGTCCCTGTCCCAGATCGCTGACTATATCGCTGATTCCGTAGCAGCCAGAGCTGCCAAAGGCATGAACTTCGGCGTTGCGATCATTCCGGAAGGCGTTGTTGAATTCGTTCCTGAATTCTCCGTTCTGATCAGTGAGATCAACGAACTGCTGGCCGGCTCCAAGGCTGATGCATTCAATGCGCTCGCTACATGGGATGAGAAGTATGCATTCATTGAACAGGGTCTGACAAAAGAATCCATGGCAGTATTTGCGATCCTTCCTCAGACGATCCAGCAGCAGCTGTTCCTCGAAAGAGATCCTCACGGAAACGTACAGGTATCCCTGATCGAATCCGAAAAACTCTTCTCCGCACTGGTCAAGGCTAAGCTGGATGAGAGAAAGAAGGCAGGAACATATAAGGGCAAGTTCAGCGCTCTCCACCACTTCTTCGGTTATGAAGGAAGATGTGCATTCCCGTCCAACTTCGACGCTGACTACTGCTATTCACTGGGCTACAATGCATTCATGCTGATACAGTACGGCTACACAGGATATCTGTCCAAGATCTCCAACCTGTCCAAACCTGCTGAGGAATGGGTAGCAGGCGGTATGCCGATCACAAAGATGATGAACATGGAAAGAAGACATGGTGAAGACAAGCCCGTTATCAGAAAGGCACTTGTCGAACTGGAAGGCAAACCGTTCAAATATTTCGAAGCTCACAGAGAAGAATGGGCTGTCGGAACATGCTATCTGTATCCGGGTGCGATCCAGTACTATGGACCTGCTTCCGTATGCGACATCACAACAAGAACACTTGCGCTTGAAAAAGGCGAGTAATCTATTACATGAAATTTCATGGCAGGGCCGGATTTCCGGCCCTGTTTTCCTTTTACACGGAGAAATGCTTCGGTATAATAAACACTTGAAAGAGCAGGTAATGATATGAAACAAACAATCCGGCAGTTTGCCGAGGAGATCCTTCCCGATGTTCTGGCGATCAGACATGATATCCATGCGCATCCGGAAGTCGGAATGGATACAGTCCGTACGGCAGGAGTCGTGGCAGCTGAACTTGAAAAACTGGGCATTCCTTACCGCATGGTCGGAAACAACGGTGTGATCGCTGACATCAAAGGTGAAAAAGGCGATTCCGGAAAGATCGTTATGCTGAGAGCGGATATGGACGCGCTCTGCACGGAAGAAAGAACGGATCTGCCGTTTAAAAGCACATATGACGGAAAGATGCATGCGTGCGGACATGACATCCACACTTCAACACTTCTCGGAACAGCAAGGATCCTGCAGTCCATCAGGAATGAACTTAACGGATCTGTCAGGCTGGTCTTCCAGCCGGCCGAGGAGATCGGCATCGGTGCGCGCTATATGTGTGATCATGGCGCAATGGACGGCGTCGGCATGGCCTTTGCCATGCATGTGGAGCCGCTGGCACCATCCCATACACTGAATGTCAGAAGAGGATCCGACTGGGCTGCAGTAGACCATTTCTGGATCACGATCAAAGGAACAGGCGCGCATGGCGCAACACCGCAGGACGGATGTGACGCGACGATCGCCGCAGCATCCATCGCGCTGAATCTTCAGACGATGGTCTCCAGGGAATGTGACCCGATGAAACCGCTCGTCGTTACGATCGGTTCCATGCATTCCGGTCATGCGTTCAATATCATTTCCCAGGAAGCGGTGCTGGAAGGTACATGCAGGTCATTTGACAGGGATGTCTATGACATGATCCCGCAGGCAATGGAACGTGTCGCAAAGCATACCGCTGAGGCGCTGAAATGCACTGCAGAAGTACGGATCGACCGTGTATGCAAACCGCTGATCAACGATGATACGGCATATGATGTCCTCAAAGGCGCTGCAGACAAAGTACTGCTGAAGCCGGAGGACTGGAGAGAAAGCAAAATGGCGATGATCGGTGAAGACTTCTCCGAGTATGGTGATTATGCGCCGATCGTATTCGGCCATCTCGGATGTGACGGAGGCTATCCTCTGCACAGCAGCTATGTCAATTTTAAGGAAGAGGCGATGGTTACAGGCATGACAGTTGAAGTCCAGTTCGTCCTGGATGCCCTGGATCATCTCAACAGCAAATAAAAAACGGCTTATACAGGCCGTTCAATGGCGGAGAAGGGGGGATTCGAACCCCCGCACGCTCTCACGTCTGCTGGTTTTCGAAACCAGTCCCTTCAGCCGCTTGGGTACTTCTCCGTTTGTGCAATAGAAATTATATAACATGACAGCGAAAAACAACAGAATCAATTGGAGGTAAATATGATTACGTTTCAGGAAATGAAATATCAGCGGCCGGACCTGGAGGCTGTAAAGAAGCAGTTTACAGAGATCACGGAACGATTCAGGAATGCCGGGACATATGCCGAGGCAAGACAGGCATTTCTGGATAAAGATACGCTGTACAAGCATGTAGCGACAGCAGAAGTGATCTCCTCGATCCGTCACGATATCAATACGAAGGATGAATTCTATGATGCGGAATCCAAGTTCTGGAACAGATCGCTTCCGGAACTGCAGCAGTATCTGCAGGCATTTACGATGGCACTGCTGGCATCCCCGTTCCGTCAGGATTTTGTCAATGAGTACGGAGACCTGATCTTCGTGAATGCGGAGATCGAGCTGAAGTCCTTCTCACCGGAGCTGATCCCGCTTATGCAGAAGGAAAACCTGCTTGCAAGGGAATATGAAGACCTTCTGGCTTCTGCTCAGGTGGAATTTGAAGGAAAGAAATACACATTATCACAGATGACACCGTTCAAGACAGACCCGGATGACGCTCGAAGACTGCAGGCATGGATCGCTGAAGGAACATGGTATAAGCAGAACCAACCGGAAATGGACCGTATTTATGACGAGCTTGTCCATCTGCGTGATGAAATGGGCAGAAAACTCGGATATGACGGGTATACACAGCTGGGGTATTACCGGATGGGCAGAAACTGCTACGATCAGAACGACATTGCGAAATTCCGTGAAGCTGTCCGCAAGTATGTTGTTCCGGCTGCGGAACTCGTATACAGACAGCAGGCGGAACGTCTGGGCAAATCATATCCGATGAGTTTTGCGGACAATGAACTCTCCTTCCGCTCCGGCAACCCGAAGCCTGCAGGAGATGCGGATGATATTCTGAAAGCCGGCCTGAAGTTCTACAGTGAACTTTCGCCCGAAACAAAAGAATTCTTTACGGCAATGCTGGAAGGAAAGATGCTGGATGTTCTGTCCACGGAAGGAAAATCCGGAGGCGGCTACTGCACAAGCATCTATGATTATGAAATGCCGTTTATCTTTGCGAACTTCAACGGCACCCAGCACGATGTAGAGGTCGTAACTCATGAAGCCGGTCATGCGTTTGAAGGATGGCTGAACAGAAAGCGCGTACCGTACGAAACGATCTGGCCGACCATGGAATCATGCGAAGTACATTCCATGTCAATGGAATTCTTTGCGGAAGACTGGGCAGAGGATTTCTTCGGTGAAGATGCCGCAAAGTTCCGCTACAGTCATCTGGCAGGAGCGCTGCAGTTTATTCCGTACGGAACGCTTGTCGATCATTTCCAGCATGAGGTATATGCGCATCCGGAAATGACACCGCGCGAACGCCATGATACATGGAAACGCCTGATGGGTGTTTATATGCCCTGGGAACGTCTGGACGGAGAGATCCCGTTCTATGCGGATGGTGAACACTGGCAGCTTAAGCACCATATCTATTCCAGCCCGTTCTACTATATCGACTACTGTCTTGCGCAGACCGTAGCACTGGAATTCTGGGCTATGATCAAAGAAGACAGAGCGAATGCATGGGATCATTACATGGCATACACAAGTATGGGCGGCAGTAAAGTCTTCACGGAACTGCTGAAAGAAGCAGGACTGGAAAGCCCCTTTGATGAAGAAACATTGGAAAAGGTATGCGCAAAAGCCCGGACATTCCTTGCGGAATATGATCTGAGCAATATTCACTGACAGATTATGATCAAAACACCTGAGGATCGGAAGATCCTCTTTTTTATGCTCATCATGACCATCAGAAGCCCGGGATCGCTGAGGTTTTATGCGGTCTGATCTGATCAGATATGGATATTTCTGAACCGGAATACCGGAATGGGGGGGAAACAGCAGTCTTTTCTGACCGACTTCTCATATAATAATTTTAATACAAATCATTTATTAGAAAAAATAATGGTAAAAAGTCAGATTTATACAAATGGCAATAAATTAAGAATTAAAAGCGAAATCAGCGCAAATCATTGCTGTCGTTCATTGACGCAGATTATTTATGAGGGGTATAATTGACACTGCATTATTCTGCCGCAAAGATTTTAGCATAAAGGCAATTTGATAAAATCTTTTTGAATGCGGCGGAAAATGCAGGAGGGAAGAAAATGAAAAACATGAAATTGTTTGGTTGTGCCCTGAGTGCTGCGCTGCTTCTGGCAGGCTGCTCCCAGACTTCACCGGCAGGATCAGACACATCCAGCAGTACTCCTGCACCCGAAAGTGCAGAGCCTGCAGCTGAAACTCTGAACCAGATCATTTACGGTTCCACAACAGAACTGAGCGGTGACCTGGGCAACGCATGGTGGACAAACAACGCCAGCGACAAGCTTGTCCGTTCCCTGATCGATGACTACGACGTTGTAGTATCCAATCAGACAGGTGAATTCGTTGAAAACGCTTCTGTATGCGCAGGCATCGAAGCAGAAGAAAACGAAGACGGAACAAAAACATTCACAGTTAAGATCAAGGAAGGCCTGAAGTTCAACAACGGCGATCCGATCAATGCTGCAAACTACGTTGCATATGCACTGGTACAGTATTCACCGGCAGTTCTGGAAGATGGTGCTAAGGTTTCCACAGCGATCCTTTACGGCTCCGATACATACCAGAGCGGTGAAACAAAGGAACTGTCCGGCATCAGACTCCTTGATGACTATACATACAGCATCCGCATTAATGCAGACTATGTCCCTTATTATTATGAGAAGACATACGCAACACTGAGACCGCTGTCACTGAAGATGTACAGTGACGCTGATCTGACTGTCAAGGATGACGGAAACGGCGCATACCTGGATGGCGGCGAACTGACAAAAGAAGGCGTAGACGCTTCCAGATTCATTTATGACGGCCGTATCTCCGCTGGTCCGTATACACTGGTTGAATTTGACCAGGCTGCTCTGACTGCAGTTCTGAAGATCAACGAAAACTATGCAGGCAACTTCGAAGGTGTTAAGCCGAGCGTAGAAACGATCATTGTCAAGAAGGCTAACCAGGAAACAATGCTCGATGAACTGAAGACAGGTTCTGTTGACTTCCTGTCCTCTCTGACAGACGGCAACCAGGTCGACTCTGCTCTTGATATGGTTGAAGCAGGCGGCTTCAAGACTGTTTCCTATGAAAGAAACGGCTATGGCAAACTGATGTTCCAGTGCGACTTCGGTCCGACACAGTTCAAGGCAGTACGTCACGCTGTCGCATATCTGCTCGACAGAAATGACTTTGCAAACACATTCTGCGCAGGTTACGGTTCCGTTGTTGACGGCCCTTACGGACTGGCTATGTGGATGTACCAGGATTCCAAGGCTGAACTGGCTGAAAAGCTTGAAACATATGCATACAGCGTTGACGATGCGATTGCTGAACTCGAAGCTGACGGCTGGGTACTCAATGAAAACGGCGACCCGTATGAATCCGGTATCCGTTATAAGGAAGTAACTCCGGAAGAAGCAGGAACATACCAGCACAACGTTACACTGGCTGACGGAAGGATCCTGATGCCTCTGATCATTGAATGGTCCTCTTCCGAAGGCAACTCTGTATCCGAACTGCTGGCTGTCATGCTGGCAAACGGCGACCAGACTGCACAGGCAGGCATGAAGATCAACCAGAATGTCATGAGCTTCTCCGACCTTCTGAACTATATGTATCGTGATGCATCCCAGGGCGAACAGTACGGCGTACCTACATACTGCATGTACAACCTCGCTACAAACTTCACAGCTGCTTATGACCAGTCCTTCAACTGGGTCACAAAGACAAGCAACCCTGAAGAATATGAAATGGGATACAACACAAACTTCACTGATGATGAACTTCTGAACAAGCTGTCCATGGACATGGTCTACAGTGTAGAAGCAGGCGATGACGAAGCATATCTGAAACTGTGGGTCGACTTCATTGATGAATGGAATGACTATCTCCCTGAAGTACCTCTGTACTCCAATGTTTACTATGATGTCATGAGCGACAAGATCCAGAATCTGGAATGCAACTCCCTGTTTGACTTCGACCAGGCAGTTGTATACGCAACAGTTGAATAATTGCTGAATCTTCAGAGCATCAAAAAGTAATAAGTACCTGAAACCAGCAGGGCAGTGCCCTGCTGGTTTGGGTGTCTTTCAGGAGTTTCGGTTCTTTATAAATGAATTCTGCTGACAGAACTCATTTCTAAGGAACCGAACGAAAAAAGGAGGAAGGAGCTTTGACAAAGTATATCATTAAGCGTATCGGATATCTGGTCCTTGTCTTTTTCATCGTCTCTCTTCTGATGTATATGCTGTACAATCTGATTCCGTCCGACCCGGCAAGAGACCAGCTGGAAGGAATGAAGAGTTCACTCACACCTGAGGCGTATCAGCAGATGTATCAGAATCTGCGTAAACAGATGGGACTTGACGATCATATACTGATCCGTTATGCGCGCTGGATGGGGCTGATCCCCAATATGGAAGGGAAATTCTACGGACTGCTGGAAGGCAATTTCGGATATTCCCAGTACTTCAAGAAAAATGTTATAGAGGTCGTCGTATCGCCTCTGAAAACAACGATTTTCATCAATATATTCGCAACGATCCTTGCACTGGGCATTACGATCCCGCTGGGTATCTACTGTGCGGTGCATAAAGGCGGAAAGATCGATAATTTCACACAGGTATTTACGATCATCGGATACAGTATTCCGGTATATATCATTGCGCTTGTATTTGTATTCATCTTCGCAGTACTGCTGAGATGGTTCCCGGTATCCGGCATGGGTACGCCGGGAGCGAATTATACCGGCATGAAACTGTTCCTCGACAGGCTGTATTACTTTGCGCTTCCGCTGATCGTCATGACGTTCGGATCACTCGGCGGCATGACACGTTATGTCAGGGCTGCGATGATCGATGCACTGAGCATGGATCATATCAAGACAGCACGTGCAAAAGGTGTGCGTGAAAAGGCAGTCATCTATTCACATGCCTGGAGAAACGCACTTCTACCTGTTGTAACATTGATCATTTCATGGTTCCTGGGCATCTTCTCCGGATCCGTGATCATCGAAAACACATTCAATATCAATGGTATGGGTTCACTGTATATCAAAGGACTGCAGAACCATGACTATGAACTGGCACTTGCGATCCAGATGTTCTATACCGTCGTATCGCTGGTCGGTGCCCTGATCATGGACCTGAGCTACGGTATCGTTGACCCGCGTGTCCATATCGATAAATAAGGAGGGAATATGACAGACAATCAGAAAAGACATTCTCTCCTGAGAAACCTGTTCGGAAACAGAAACAAAGAGATCGACATCATGACGGAAGAGCAGATCCAGTCACCCGGCAGGATGATGCTGGACAACTTCCTGCACAACCGTCTCGGCATGACCGGATTGATCGGATTCCTGGCGATCTTCCTGTTCGTTCTGATCGCGCCGCATTTTGTGCCGATCAACCTTGGTGAATCCGACAATACACAGACCAATGTACCGCCGACATCTACGATGATGAGCTATCCGAAGGAGATGGTCCATAATACACAGGCGATCGCTTCGGGTCCTACCTTCGGCGTCGGCTGCGATAAGGACGGACATACCTATACATGGGGCTATACAAAGATCACCGATGTCATCGATATGAAGAATATCCCGCAGGAAGTGCTGGACGCAAAGATCGTCGATGTAGCTGCCGGATATGACCATATCGTTGCGCTCGACGAAGACAATCACCTGTATGTCTGGGGCAGTACACGTCTCGGCCAGGACAGGATCCCGTCGGAACTGAAGCCTTCCCGTACAAAGGGAACACCTGAGATCATCCAGATCGAAGCAGGATACCAGATCAGCGGAGCACTGACAGCTGCCGGAAATGCTTATTTCTGGGGCAACGGGAACATGGCTGACATCGATGTCAAAAAAGAATACCAGGGCAGAGTGAAAAAAATCGCGGTCGCGACATATAACTACTGCCTTCTGCTCGACGACGGAAGCGTCGTTTATGCAGGCCTGCAGAAAAACAACGCCTTTACAAAGGTGCCGGAAAACCTGAAGAGCGGAGTAGTTGATATTGCTGCAAGCGGTGACACGATGGCCGCAGTTGACCGGAACGGAAAGATCACGGTATGGGGAAATGCGACGCACGGTGAGAAAAACGTGCCCGAAACAGATTCCAAACCGGTCGAGCTTTACGGCGGAAGATATCACTATACAGCACTGATGGAAAACGGTGATGTGATCTCCTGGGGAAGCAATTCCCACGGTGAGACGAATGTCACTGCTTCCGTCAACTCAGGCGATATTGAAACAGTATTTGCCGGATTCTATCAGAACTATGCTGTTACGACATCCGGAGATATCCATACATGGGGCCTGAAGGGACATCCGCTCGGAACGGATGATCTGGGCAGGGATATCCTCACACGTATCATCCATGGCGGAAAGACAACGATGACGGTCGGTGCGATCGCCGAGATCATCTCGATCATCGTCGGCGTCATCCTCGGCGCGCTGGCCGGTTACTTCGGCGGCAGGACGGATATGCTGATAATGCGTATTTCCGAGATCATCGGAGGTCTGCCGTTCCTTCCGTTTGCATTGCTGCTGAGCGCGATCATCGGAACGAGGTTTGATGTTCAGATGCGTATGTATCTGATCATGGTAGTCCTCGGCCTGCTTTCCTGGACGGGTATCTGCCGTCTGATCAGGGCGCAGATCCTGGCGGAAAGAGAGAAGGAATTCGTCCTGGCTGCCCAGGCAATGGGTGTGCGCGAAGGAACGATCATCTTCAAGCATATTCTGCCGAATGTTCTGTCGATCCTGCTGGTTCAGGCAACACTCGGCTTTGCGACATGCATGCTGACAGAATCATCCCTGTCATATCTCGGCTTCGGTATTACACCGCCGACACCGACATGGGGTAACATGCTTACCGGTGCTAATAACTCGATCGTCATACAGCAGTACTGGTGGCGCTGGGTATTCCCGGCTGCGATCTTCGGTCTCTGTACGATCTGCATCAATCTGATGGGCGACGCGATCCGTGATGCTGTGGATCCGAAGTCGCTCGGACGATGAAAGGAGGATGGACAGAATGGCTTTACTCGAAGTAAATAATCTCCATACCTTCTTTCATACAAAACGCGGAACCGTAAAAGCGGTCAACGATGTTTCTTATTCCGTGGAAGCGGGAAAGACACTCGGTCTGGTCGGTGAATCCGGTTCCGGAAAATCCGTATCCGCTATGAGCATTCTGCGTCTGCTTGACGCGAACGGCTGGATCGACAGCGGTACGATCATGTTTGACGGACAGGATCTGACAAAGATCTCCCTGAATGAAATGTACAAGATCCGCGGAAACGCGATCTCGGTCATATTCCAGGAACCGATGACATCCCTGAACCCGATCTTTACGATCGAGCGTCAGGTATCGGAACCGTTCATGATCCATCAGGGCATGAGCAAGCAGGAAGCTTCCGCAAAGGCTCTGGAAATGCTTGCGGACGTCAAGATCCCGAATCCGGAAGTTGTATTGAAACAGTATCCGCATCAGCTTTCCGGCGGTATGCGCCAGCGTGTCATGATCGCCATGGCACTGGCATGCCGTCCGAAACTTCTGATCGCCGATGAACCGACGACAGCACTGGATGTTACGATCCAGGCACAGATCCTGCGCCTGATGAATGACCTGAAAAAGGAAAAAGGAACATCCATCCTGTTTATTACCCATGACCTTGGTGTCATCAATCAGATGGCGGACGACGTAGCTGTCATGTACTGCGGCCAGGTGGTTGAAATGTCTCCTGCGAGAACGATCTTCTCCAGTCCGCAGTTCCAGCATCCGTATACGGAAGGACTGTTCCGTTCCATTCCGCGTCTGAATTCAAAACCGAATGAACGCCTGGAATCGATCCCGGGTGCTGTACCGCATCCGCTTGATCTTCCGAAGGGATGCAAATTTGCGCCGCGCTGCAAATATGCAACGGAAAAATGCCTTCAGGAGGAACCTAAGCTGGTTCGCGTGAACGATACCCAGCAGATCCGGTGCTTCTATCCGGATATGGAGGTGCGTCATGGCTGAGGAAAGAAAGGTCCTTCTCAGGATCACAAACCTGAAACAGTGGTTCCCGCTGAAGAAAAAAGGGACATTTGTTAAAGCAAACGACGGGATCTCCCTGGATATCTACGAGGGTGAGGTCTTCGGACTGGTCGGTGAATCCGGCTGCGGCAAGAGTACGTTCGGACGCACGATCCTGCAGTTATACAAACAGACAGACGGCAGAACGATGTACTACGGCAGAACGCTGGATGATATCGCGCCGGGTTATGTCATTGATACGATCCGTAATCTTCCGAAGCTGAAGGAACAGATCTTCGTCGAAGAAGAGAAAAAGAACAAACTCGAAGCAGAATACGTGCAGCTGAGTGAAAAAGAGCAGTTTGAAAAACACGCTGCTCTGGAACAGGCACGTAAGGAAGCGAACGACGCACTTCTGAATGTTGCCAATATCGTCGGCGGTCTGCTCACAGCAGATGATCTGACACCGGTCAGGAAAGCATATGAAACATGGTATGAATATGCGAAAAAGCGCCGTGATGTGCGTGAGGAAAAGGCACAGACACGCGCAAAGCGTGAAGATGCCGAATTCAAACAGAAGAATCTGAGCTCCTATGATGCAAAACTGGATTCTTTCGATAAGGAACTGGCGGAGCTTGATGAAAAGATCGCTGACAGCAAGACAGCGATCGACAAACTTCGCAAACAGTATCAGCACCAGCCGGATTTCGATAAATACGAAGCATTGAGAGATGACGGGATCGACCTTGCGCGTCTGGAATACAATGAGATCAGACTCCTCAGAAGGGATCTGCAGATCGTCTTCCAGGATCCGTATTCCTCATTGAACCCGCGTCTGACGATCGGCCAGATCATCGGTGAAGGCCTGATGGCGCATAACCTGTTCTCAAAGAATTCACCCCGTATGCAGGACTATATTCTGAAGGTCATGGATGAATGCGGTCTTGCACCGTACTTCCTGCACCGTTTCCCGCATCAGTTCTCAGGCGGACAGAGACAGCGTATCTCTATTGCCAGAAGCCTTGCGGTCAAACCGAAGTTCGTTGTCTGCGATGAGGCGGTATCCGCGCTGGACGTTTCGATCCAGTCACAGATCATCAACCTTCTGCAGGACCTGCGGGAAAAACAGGACCTGACATATCTGTTTATCACGCATGATCTTTCGGTCGTCAAATATATCAGCGACCGGATCGGCGTCATGTATCTCGGCAACATGGTTGAGCTTGCGGAGTCTGAGGCTCTGTTCGCAAAACCGATCCATCCGTATACACAGGCACTGATCGCGGCAATCCCGACAACAGATCCGGATGCGTCAAAAGAGCTGCAGATCCTGGAAGGGGATATTCCTTCACCGGTCAATCCTCCGAAAGGATGCAAATTCCATACCAGATGCCGTTACTGCACGGATATCTGCAGACATGTGGTCCCGGCATGGACAGAGATGGAACCGAACCACTTTGTTGCATGTCATCATCCGCTGCTGGATGGTCTCGATATTGAGAAGTAACTGCGATGTTCTGGCAGGGAAAAGTTGACAGAGCGATCAGATACCAGCAGGAGCAGAAAGAAAAGCAGGACGCTTTGAGAGAAGAGTACAGCGGAGAGAAGCTGTATGAGCCGACATATGCCGAGGAAATGGAAAAAGGCGATATGCTGGCGATGATCCTTGCCGGCTGCCTGACGATCCTGCCGGTATGTGCCGGAGCTTTGTTCCTCATTGTTCTGGCAGGAATGCTGTTCATGAGGATATTCTGAAAATTATTTACAGCGGCCGTATTCATCGTGGATCGGCTGCTGTTTTTATCATTTCAGGACAGATTGTAGAAAGAAGCGGGAAAAATGTTTCTGTTTCAGCATGATTTGACGGGAAAATCTTTGAAAAAAATGAAAATGAAAGCAAATTTATGTGAAAAAAGATTTTAAAACAAAATAAAAAGGGTTTCTTTACAGAGAAACTGCATATATAATGCTTTCATTGAACATTGACTGTTCAATTGAAAAGAGAGGGAAAGATATGAACAAGAAACTTTTTGTTACAGCTCTCAGTTCTCTGCTTGCAGTATCTGCTCTGGCAGGATGCAGCGGCGGCGGAAGTTCAACACCGACACCCGACGCTGGTTCAAGCACTCCTGCAGCAACAGCTGAAGCAGGCGGCGGGGAAGCCAGCACAACACCTCAGGTTCTGAGATTCGGATGCTCAGGTTACGACATCGTCCTGAACCCGGTTCTGTCCAGTAACGTTTATGACGGTTGGGCAAACGACCTGATGTTCCAGGGTCTGACAAAGACTAATTCCTCAGGCGAATATGTTGAGGGTGACATCACTGACTCTATCGAACTGTCAGAAGACAAACTCACATACACATTCACACTGAAAGACAACGTTACATTCTCTGACGGTTCACCGATGACAGCAGATGACGTTGTATTCACTTACATGACAATGAAGGATCCTGACTATACAGGTCCTCGTGCCGGTGTTGCTGCTACATATGACAGCGTTGAAAAGATCGACGATACACATGTAGCATTCCACATGGTAGCTGCTTCACCTGCTAACCTGCAGAACTTCACATACGGCGTTCTGTCCAAGGCTCACTATGAATACAGCAGCATGGAAGAATTCGAAGCTAAGAACAACGATCCGATGGGAACAGGCCCGTTCAAGCTCGAATCCGCACAGGCTAAGCAGTACATCAACCTCGTTAAGAACGAGAACTACTGGGATGCTGCAAACGCTCCTAAGCTGGATGGCGTTCAGTTCCTGGAAGTCAGTGAAGAAGCTCTGCTTCCTGCACTGCAGAACAAAGAAATCGACTTCGCACAGCCTGCTGCTAAGCTCGAGAACGTAGAAGCTGTTGAAGAAATGGCTGATACACACCTCGTCAGCTACCTTGCTAACGGCTACACATTCATGTGCTTCAACACAACAAGACCTACTCTGGAAGATGTAAAAGTCCGTCAGGCTCTTGTTTATGCACTGGATCGCCGCAACTTCCTGCTTGCTGAATATGGTTCCAACGAGCTGGTTGCTCTTGGTATGTGCCCGATCTCCAAGACATCCTGGGCTTATCCTGGTGATGATGAGCTGAATGCTTACGAGTATGACCTCGATAAAGCAGCTTCAATGCTCGACGAAGCTGGCTGGACAGATACAGACGGCGACGGCGTCCGCGATAAGGATGGCGTTAAGCTCGCTCTTGACTGGCTGGTTTATCCTGAAGCTACATGGCCTGGAACACTGTCCGGCATGGCTTATGACAGCTGGAAGCAGATCGGTGTTGAACTCAACATCAAGACTCTCGACTTCAACACAGTTGCAGAAGTTGCTATGGACGCTGCACCTGGTGAAAAAGACTTCGACATTTACACAATGGGCTTCTCTCTGAGTGCTGATCCGGATCCGACAGGCGGACTGTTCGACTACGACGCATACAGCGCAGGCGGATACAACGCTTCCGGTTTCTATGATGAAAGATCTCAGGAACTCATCAAGCTCGGTCTTGCTGAATTTGATCAGGACAAGCGTGCTGAAATCTATAAGGAATGGGCTATCCGTCAGAACGAGCTTCTGCCGACTCTGATCGTTGCTTACCGTTCTGAAATCTGGGCTATCAACAACAACGTTCATGGCCTCGATGATATCGGCGTCTACACTTCTTGGACAGACCTGATTAAAGACGTAACAATGGACTAAGCTGCAGTTATTCTGAACTGTTAGTGTAAAGTTTAAACATCGGCAGCGCATCTGCCATCAGGCGGCGCTGCCGATTCGTTCATTTAAAGAAATCCCTGAAAATCTTCTGATATTCAGTGGATTTTGAGGGTTTTCTTTAAGAAAGGAGCATAACATGAAAAATTATGTGATCAGACGACTCCTTCAGATCATCCCTGTATTCCTGGGCATTCTGTTTATTTTGTTCTTTATTATAGATAAGGCGCCCGGTAGTATCGTTTCGAACATTATGGACCCTACCATGACACCGGAACTCAAGGCTGCTCTGCTGGAAAAACTTGATCCGAACCTGCCTTTTTACCAGAAGTTCTGGAACTGGCTGGTACAGGCTGCCCATGGCAACTTTGGTTATTCTTCCAAGCATTTTAAGCCTGTAATCGATGTCATCGGTGAAAACATTGGCGTAACATTTGCTTTGTCCCTGACGGCATTGATCATTGCAATGCTGATCGGTATTCCTGCAGGAATCATCAGTGCTACAAAGCAGTACTCTGCAATCGATAACTTCCTGACAGTATTCTCACTGCTCGGACTTGCGCTTCCTACATTCTTTGCAGGTCTGCTGATGCTGAAGGTATTTGCGGTCGAACTGAAATGGTTCCCGACTTTTGGCTTTATCAGTGCATCTAATATTAATGCAGACTTCTGGACCAAGCTCGGCGATCATGCATACCATCTGATCCTCCCTGCACTTGTCCTCGGTCTTGCGGAAACAGCAAGCTTTATGCGTTATACACGTTCAAGTATGCTGGAAGTTATCCGTTCAGACTATATCCGTACAGCACGTGCGAAAGGTCTTGCAGAAAAGGTCGTTATTTACAAACACGCATTCCGCAACGCGATGATCCCGATCGTTACACTTCTCGGCTTCAGAATCCCGGGTCTGATCTCCGGTGCCCTGATGACGGAAACGATCTTCTCGCTGCCCGGTGTCGGTAAACTGTCCGTTGAAGCTGTCAACAACAGAAACTATCCGCTTCTGATCGGTATCAACGCGATGCTGACACTTACAACACTGTTTGCAACGCTGATCGCCGATATTCTGTATGCGGCAGTAGATCCGCGTATTAAGTTTGATTGATAGGGGGTTCCAATGACTGAATTATCTCGTGATGAAGTAATCCGGAAGTCAACCAAGGAAGATTCCTATTGGCGCGGTGTATGGAGACGTTTAAAACAGAACAAGCTCGCCATGATCAGTCTGTTTATTCTGATTCTGATCGTCGGCGCATGCATTTTTGTCCCGATGTTTTCCAAGTATTCTATGTATGAAGTTATCGCAGCCGATGCAAATCAGCCGCCCAGTGCAAAACATCTCCTGGGTACTGACAAGATCGGACGTGACCTCTTTGTACGTCTGTTCTACGGCGGACGTGTATCGCTTGGTATTGCTATCGCAGTTACCGTTCTGGAAACGATCATCGGTGTGGTTCTCGGATCCATGGCCGGTTTCTTCGGCGGCATCGTTGATACGATCATCAGCCGTATTTCCGAAATGTTCATGTGCTTCCCGTTCCTGATGATCTGTATCACACTGCAGGCTATCTTCGGAACATCCATTATGACACTGATCACGATCCTGGCCGTTCTTTCCTGGCCCAGTATCGCTCGTATCGTCCGCGGACAGATCCTGTCTCTCCGTGAAATGGACTACATGGAAGCCTGCCGTGCGCTTGGTATTTCCAATAAACGTCAGATCTTCAAGCATCTGTTCCCGAACGTACTGGCGTACATTATCGTTTATGTCACACTTTCAATGGCCAGTGTTATCCTGACAGAGACATCGCTCTCATTCCTTGGACTTGGTGTATCCATGCCGACTCCGACATGGGGCAACCTGATCCAGGAAGCCAGAAACCTTCTGGTCCTGCAGAAAAAATGGTGGTACTGGATTCCTCCGGGATCTGCTATCTTCCTTACGATTCTTTGCTTTAACATTCTTGGCGATGGTCTGCGTGACGCAATCGACCCGAAGATGCAGAAATAAGAGGTGGCTGATATATGACAGAAATGAATAGAGAACCGCTTCTTCAGGTGAAGAATTTAAAAACTTACTTCCACAGCATGAACGGCAACATCGTGAAGGCTGTTGATGATGTTTCCTTCGAAGTATACGAAGGCGAAACACTGGGTATCGTCGGTGAATCCGGATGCGGTAAATCCATTACCTGCATGTCCCTTGCACAGCTGGTTGAATGCCCTCCGGGAAGATATGAAGGCGGCGAGATCCTGCTTGACGGCAAGGATATGCTGAAAGTTTCCGATGCTGAACTGAGAAAAATGCGCGGAAACGTTATTTCCTATATTTTCCAGGAACCGATGACATCTCTGAATCCGGTATTCAAGATCGGATTCCAGATCGAGGAAGTACTGACTCTGCACAGAGGCTTAAGCAAAGAAGAAGCTCACAAAGAAGCGATCCATGCACTGGATCTGGTACGTATTCCGAATCCGGAGCGTATCGTTAATGAATATCCGTTTGAACTTTCCGGCGGTATGCGTCAGCGCGTTATGATCGCGATGGCTCTGGCATGCAATCCGAAGATCCTGGTTGCGGATGAACCTACAACAGCTCTTGACGTTACGATTCAGGCTCAGGTTCTTGACCTGATGAATGATCTGAAAAAGCAGCTGAACACATCGATCCTGTTTATTACCCACGACCTGAGTGTCATTGCTGAAATGGCAGACCGCGTCATGGTCATGTATGCAGGAAAAGTAGTTGAACTTGCGGATGTTATGACGATTTTCGAAAATCCTCTGCATCCTTACACAAAAGGTCTGATCGCTTCAAGACCTGATATGAACACATCCTCCAACCGTCTGACAGTTATTCCGGGCAACGTGCCTGACCTGTCAGCTCTTCCGGAAGGATGCTCATTCGGTCCCCGCTGCGGCTTCTTCTGTGAAAAATGCGGCAAGGGCGTTCCTGAACTTGTTGAAGTAGAACCGAATCACTGGGTTCGCTGCTACAGACCGGGAGGTGAAGATCGTGACAACTGATAACAAAAATCTGATCGAAGTCAGAAATCTGAAAAAATATTTCCCGATCAAGGGCGGTATTTTGCAGACAACAGTCGGACAGGTAAAAGCTGTTGATGATGTATCCTTCTCAATTAAAAAAGGACAGGTCATGGGACTTGTCGGTGAGTCCGGATGCGGTAAGTCAACAACAGGCAGAACGATGCTTCAGCTTCTGAAGCCGACTGCCGGTGAAATGTTCTATGACGGTGTTGATACATTCAAGCTTTCAGGCAATGAACTGAAAAAATACCGTACAAAGATGCAGATCGTCTTCCAGGACCCGTATTCTTCACTGAATCCCCGTCTGCCGATCTATGACATCATCGGTGAAGCAATGCTCGAACATAATATCGTTGCCAACCGTGAAGAAATGATGAATAAAGTCTTTGAACTGATGAGCAAGTGCGGTCTGTTCCCCGAACAGGCAGGACGTTATCCCCACCAGTTCTCAGGCGGTCAGAGACAGCGTATCTGTATTGCAAGAGCGCTTGCTGTAGATCCCGAGTTTGTTATCTGCGACGAAGCAGTATCAGCTTTGGACGTTTCCATCCAGTCCCAGATCATCAACCTTCTGAAGGATCTGCAGGACGATATGGGACTTACATATCTGTTCATCTCACATGACCTTTCAGTCGTTAAGTTTATTTCCGACTCTGTAGGCGTTATGTATCTTGGTGAGATCGTTGAGATCGGATCCAAAGAACAGATCTTTGAACATTTCGCGCATCCGTATACAGAAGCTCTTCTGTCTGCGGCTCCGTCATTTGATCCCCGTAAGCGCAACAACAGCAATCGTATCATCCTGCAGGGAGACCTTCCGTCACCGGCTAATCCTCCGAGCGGATGCCGTTTCCATACAAGATGCCCGCTTGCAACAGCGAAGTGCTCCGGAGAAGTACCTGCCAAGTATGAAGTTGAACCGGGTCATTTTGTACAGTGCCACTTTGCAAAAGAACGTTTTGCAAAACGTGCTGAAAACAACTGATGTTCTTTATTCATAAAGATCAGGTCGACAAAGATGTTGAAAAGATCCGTGAATATACACTCGGTCCCGAACATCTTGAGAAGAAACTGATCAAAGAAGCGGAAGACACCCGGAAACGGAAAGAAAACGTATCAGAGTTTACATGGAAAGATGTGCTTGCAATGACCATCGCGATCATTCAGGTCATTCTTCCGTTCCTGATCGTATTCGTTCTGGCGATGACTGCTGCATGGTTCTTCTTCTGGTATATGGCACATCATTGATCCATAAAAGGAATGTCCGTCCGGATATTCCTTTTGTTATAATGGGAACGGTGAAATTATGAAAAAACTACTGATAGCAGGAATTTTAATATGTTTATGCGGATGCTCTTCCGCTCCGTCCGCGTCCCAGGAAGCAGTTGAAGTGACAGCTTCTCCGGATGCTGTACAGGAAAAAGAAATCGATACCGGATATGGGATCAGTATGATCCTACCGGGAACGTTCAACAGGAAAGACAGGGAAAACTGTGACTTTTCATACGGAGACGGAAAACTCAATATCATCGGTCTGTCAGAATCCAGGGAGTATCTGGCATGTATCGGAAAAGATCCGGACATGGATATACAGGCATATGCAGCAGATCTGTATAAAGACATGGAAATTACAGAGATCGCCGATAACCGTGTAGCTGTTGAAGATACGTACCAGGATTATTACGAATATCAGATTGTGATCGAGGGTGATGACCGTTTCTGGACTGTCGGCTTTATCCAGGATGATTATGATGATCAGGCGGTCAACGGGATCAAGGAGATCGCACTGAATAAGACATACGTCAATGAGGAACTTCCGTCAGAGCGTTATACATATCGGTGCAGAAAGATCAGGATCGATCTGCCCAGACAGTTCGCATATACAGCTGAGAATGATTATGAAGAATTATCATGCGGCTATACAGCAGTCTATGTTTACGATTATTTTGGCGCGGCGGACTTCAAACAGTTCTCTATTGATCAGAATTCGGACATCATGGATGTAGCTGCTTCGATCCAGTCATTCATGGGAGAATCCGGTGAGATCACCAGACTCGACAACAACAAGGCGTATTATACATTCCAGACGGAAGACTATTGTCTGTTTGAACTGCTGTATGATTACGGACCCGGTTTTGCCAATGTTGAATTCCTCTGTGCTCCGAGCATGAAAGATATCATGTTTGATCTCTTCCTTGACTGGGCTTCAACAGTGAATTAAAAAAACCTCCTGAGAGGTTCAGAAGGCATAGTAGATCACAAGCAGTATGATCATGATCCCCAGCAGCAGCAATCCTGCAAACAAAGCAGGATTCTTTTTGTTTTTTTCCGCTTCATATCGTTCTTCCATCAGTTCGGAGATCTTCTTCCCTGTCTTTTTCTTTGACAGCATAAATGAATATCCTGCACCGAAGGATTTGTTGACGATACCGCCCGCCAGCAGCAGAAGCGCCGAACAGAGCGTAACACCGTCGATCAGTCCTGTCAGGAAGGAGGAGGCGTTGATCAGTCCAGAGATCACCGATATGACAAGGGCACCTGCTGTCAGGTTCCAGATCATACGGTCTGAATACTTTTCTTTCAACCAGTTAAACATGTGTTAATTGTATCAGAACATACCGTGTTTGGCATATAATGAAGCAGTATGAACGGAGGATCTGCAATATATGATCAGAGAAGATGAAGTCAAACGAATTCTGGCACTGTCGGACGCATTCGGCCCGAGCGGATGTGAGGACGATGTCAGTGCACTTGTAAAACAGGAACTGGAGGGTGTACTTGAACTGACTGAGGACAGGATGCGGAATGTCCGGGGTGTCCTGAATCCGGATCAGAAGGGTCCCCGTGTGATGCTTGACGCGCATCTGGATGAAGTTGGAGCAGTTGTGCAGGCGATCAAGCCGAACGGAACGATGCGTTTCCTGACGCTTGGCGGATGGACTGCCAATAACCTGCCTTCTTCTTTATTCAATATCAGGAATAGAGAAGGGAAACTGGTAAAGGCAGGCGTCGCGGCAAAGCCGGTGCATTTCATGTCTGCTTCGGAAAGAAACGCATCCCTGACAGTGGACGATATGGTGCTGGACTGCGGAAGCACGAGTGCTGAAGATACCAGGAACTATTTCGGGATCGGGATCGGATCCTTTGCCGTCCCTGCTGTCCAGGCTTCCTATGATGAAGAAAAGCGTCTGTTCTTCGGAAAAGCCTATGACTGCAGGATCGGAGTGGCTGCCGAGATCGAAACATTGAAGAGACTGCAGGGGGAGGATCTGCCCTGTACGGTTACGGCATCCTTTGCCGTTCAGGAAGAGGTCGGTGAACGCGGCGTCTATGCAAACTACAAAGCACTGCAGCCGGATATTATGATCTGTTTCGAAGGATGTCCTGCAGATGATACGTTCCAGGAACCTTATATGATACAGGCTGCGATGTATAAAGGACCGATGCTGAGACACTTTGACCGTTCGATGATCACAAATCCGAGATTCCAGAAGTTTGCCCTGGATTTTGCACGTGAAAACGGGATCCCGGTACAGGAAAGTGTCAGATCAGGCGGCGGTACAAATGCCGGCATGATCCATACCGAAGGCATCCCTGCGATCGTCATCGGCGTGCCTGTACGGTATATCCATTCCCACCATTGCTGGTGCACAGCAGACGACTATGAGGCGGCTGTAGAACTGGCTGTCGGACTGTGCCGGAAACTGGATGAAAAAACACTGGAAACATTCTGATCAGAAGACGGGTTTTTGTTGATTTCATGCGCTTTAGAATGATTGCGTATGCAACTATCCGATGCTATAATGTACGAGATTAAGTGGAGGTACACAAAAATGGGTCTGAAAGATAAACTGCTGAGCTTCGTCGCTCCGATCGATGATGAAGACGAAGATGAAGAAGAAGTTGAAGAAGTAGAAGAAAAACCTGCTGAACCGAAACCTGTCAGTTCTTATGAAACAAAGAAGAACGACAATGTGAAAAAGGTTGCTTCTGATACAAAAATGGTTCTGTTTGAACCGCGCAGCTTTGAAGAAGCTGAAGAGATCGCACGCCATCTGAAGCAGAGAAGGGCTGCAGTTGTTAATCTGCACCGTCTGCAGCGTGATTATGCACAGCGTACAATCGATTTCCTGACAGGTGTTGTATTTGCCCTGGACGGAACTATCCAGAAGATCGGACACAATGTCATTCTCTGTACACCGAAGTCCATCGGTGTTGACGGGGAAATCTCTCTGGAAAGCGATGACGACTGAGAATCATCAATTCGAAACTGTTCTGGTGCATCTGCGTGATCTGCAAAGGCAGTGTGAACGCAGGTTTATGCATACTGAATCCAGCTTTCTGAATGAGGAGGAACAGGCTGCCGCGAGGAAGGAATTCCCGGAGTCTGATCTGATCCGTTATGAAGGCGGATATCCGGATGCCATGAAAAAGAAGGTCATTTTTCTCAGGGATGAGGAGGATGACCTTTGTGATATTGTGTGCCTGAAGGCATCGATCGATCAGCGCTTCAAAGGGATCACGCATCGTGACGTCCTTGGCGCGCTGATGAGTCTTCAGATCGACCGTCACAGCTTCGGCGACTTCTGGATCGAACAGGATCGGATCTACCTGTATACATCACAGCAGATGGGACGTTTTCTCTGTGATAACCTGGTCCGGATCTCATCCCTGAATGTTTCGTTCGAAATGACGGATGAGCATCCCTCACAGGTGTTCCGGACAAAGAAGATCAAAGCAGTGATCGCAAGCGAACGGGCTGACGCGATCGTTGCTGCACTGGCTCATTGCAGCAGAAATGAAGCGAAGCAGCTGATACGTTCCGGCAAGGTACAGTTCAATCATGTGACGCTTGTGGACGTTGATGAAGTGTGCGATAATAACGTTACGATTTCGATCAGGGGTACCGGAAGGTTCAAATATCTGGGGGCTTCCGGCAAGACCAGAAAGGATCGTATAACGGCGGAATTCCTGCAGAGTATCTAGGAGGGAAGCACTGAATGAGCACGCAGAGACCGACATTTAAAGTCGTAAAAAACGGATATGACAGATTTGCGGTCGATGATGCTGTAGAACGTTATGCTTCCCGTGTGGATGAACTGGAGCGCAGAGTCGCTGCTTATGAGCAGGAATTGTCAGAGCTGAAGCAGAAGATGAGCTCAATGAAAGCGCATTATGCCAAGCTCCAGCAGACATTGTCTGCCGAAAAAAAGGCAGCTGACAATCTGACCCGGATCTCTCTGAAAGAGGCAAACGAGATCATCGAAACTGCCCAGAGAAATGCGGACACGATCGTATCGGAATCATTGAAAACAGCACGGACGATCCTGAGTGATCTGGCACAGCTGTATAATGATGCGGATGTTGTCAAAGAAGAAACAAAGATGAAACTGAATGATCTGGTGGAAGAACTGGATCAGATCACGCTTCCCAGAATGCCCGATATTGAGTGGCTGAGAGAAGCGGAAGAGAAAATGCGTTGATCAGGACGCGCCTTCATGGATGGAAGTAAGAGAGAGCCTGTGTCCGGTGAAAACAGGACGGAAGCCATGAACGGACATCACCTGTGAGCAATCGTAATCCCTGCGTTAAAGGGATCAAGAGTGCATGGGAAACCATGAACTAAGGTGGTACCACGTCAAAAGCGTCCTTAGATGATAAGGACGCTTTTTTCTGAAAAGAGGGAGAAATAGATATGGATTACAAAAGCACACTGCATATGCCGAAAACCGATTTCGAGATGCGCGGCAATCTTGCAAAGAAAGAGCCGGGCATTCTGAAGGAATGGGAAGAAGACGGCTACTATCAGAAGATCCTGGAGCATCATAAGGATGAAAAACCGTTTATTCTGCATGACGGTCCGCCTTATGCAAACGGAAACCTGCATGCCGGTACAGCAATGAACCGCTGCATTAAGGACTTTATTGTCCGTTCACATGCAATGGAAGGTTTTTACACGCCGTTTTTCCCGGGATGGGATACACACGGTCTGCCGATTGAAAACGCGATTCAGAGATCCGGTGTTGACAGAAAGTCCATGTCTGCTGCAGATTTCAGACAGCTGTGCGAAAACTACGCAAAAGAACAGATCAAAACACAGATGGCTACCGAAAAGAGACTCGGACAGGTAGCTGACTATGAGCATCCTTATATCACACTGCAGAAAGGCTTCGAAGCGCGTCAGATCCGCTGCTTTGAAAAGATGGCTCTGGACGGACTGATCTTCCAGGGACTGAAGCCGATCTATTGGTCTCCGTACAACGAAACAGCGATCGCTGACTCCGAGATCTTCTATAAAGATGTCAAGGACGCAACGATCTTCGTGAAATTCCCTGTCGCAGACGGCAAAGGCATTCTTGACCAGGATGACAGCTTTGTTATCTGGACAACAACACCGTGGACGATCCCTTCCAACGAAGCAGTCTGCCTGAACCCGGACCTGGTCTATGCGGAAGTTCAGACAGAAAAGGGCAAGCTCATCTTCCTGGAATCCATGACGGAACAGCTCCTTCAGAGATTCCATCTGGAGAACCAGGGCGTGCTCAGAACATTCAAGGGAAGCGAGCTGGAACTGATCACATATCATCATGTCGTACTGGATAAGGAATGCCCTGTCATTCTCGGCGATCATGTCACAGATGAAGACGGTACCGGATGTGTTCATACAGCCGGCGGTCATGGTCTTGACGACTACTATGCCTGCATGAAGTACGGTATCCCGCCGATCTGCACTGTCGATGAACGCGGCTTCATGAATGAAGAAGCAGGTCCGGAATGCCAGGGACTGACATTTGAGGACTGCTCCAAAAAGATCATCACGATGATGAACGAAAAAGAACTGCTGCTGGCAGTGGAGACGATGATCCACAGCTACCCGCATGATGACCGTCTGAAGAAAAAGGTCATCTTCCGTGCCGCAAAACAGTGGTTCTGCTCCATTGAGAAGATCAGGGAAGCAGTACTGGATCAGATCCAGAATCACGTTACATGGCATAACGAATGGGGCCAGATCCGTATGTACAACATGATCAAGGACCGCGGTGACTGGTGCATTTCCAGACAGCGTCTGTGGGGCGTACCGATCCCAATCTTCTACTGCGAAGACGGAAGCCCGATCATGGAAAAAGAAGTATTTGATCACGTGGCTGATCTTGTTGAAGAATTCGGTTCTAACGTCTGGTTTGAACGTGAAGCGAAGGATATCCTTCCGGAAGGATATACAAACCCGAAATCACCGAACGGTATTTTCACAAAGGAAAGCGACATCATGGACGTCTGGTTCGATTCAGGTTCTTCCTGGAGCGAGCTTGAGGCTAGAGGTGATGGTTATCCCTGCGACCTCTACTTTGAAGGCTCCGACCAGTACAGAGGCTGGTTCAACTCCTCAATGATCGTTGGTACTGCAGTCAAGGGAAGATCCCCTTACAAAGAAGTACTTTCCCATGGCTATGTTGTAGACTCCAAGGGTGAAAAGATGTCCAAGTCAGTCGGCAATGTCGTGAATCCGATGGATATCATCAACACCAACGGTGCCGATGTATTCCGTCTGTGGGCAATGGTCTCCGACTATAAGCAGGACCTGAAGCTTGGTGACGCGAACATCAAACAGGTTTCCGAACAGTACAGAAAGATCCGCAACACGTTCCGCTTCCTGCTGGGCAACCTGAATCCGGAAGACTTTGATCCGAAGAAGGATTCCGTTGCATACGAAGATCTGACACCGGTCGACCAGTATATCCTGGTATGCCTGAATGATACAGTTGCGGAAGTCCGCAAGGCATATATGGAATATGACTATGTTGCCGCAAACAAAGCGCTTATGAACCTGATGGTCAATGAGCTCAGTTCCTACTACTGTGACTTCACAAAAGATATCCTGTACTGCAGCGATGTCAATGATACAAGAAGACGTCAGGTACAGACAGTATACTGGCAGGCTGTTGATGCCCTCGTGAAACTGTGGGCACCGTTCCTCTGCTACACTGCTGAAGAAGTCTGGAAACATTTCAATGATGATTCCGAAACATCCGTACACTATACGCATTTCCCGGAAGTTCATGAATATGCGAATGCGGCAGAACTGAAGGAAACATTCGGCAGACTGCTGGATATGCGTTCCGATGTCAACAAGGCACTGGAAGTCGCCCGTACAGACAAGGTGATCGCTTCATCACAGGAAGCGGCTGTAACCCTGCACTGCACAGAGGATGAACAGAAGCTTCTGGAAGGAACACTGGGCGAGTCTCTCAGCCAGTGGCTGATCGTTTCCAAGGCAGTATTTGTGACAGATGACAGCCATCAGGCTGAAGTTGTAAAGGCACCGGGCGTCAAATGTCCGAGATGCTGGAATTACAGTGAAGAAGCTGATGAAGACGGTCTCTGCCCGAGATGCCGCCGCGTCATCAAAGGATAAACCGATCAACAGGATGCCTGTAAAAAGGGCATCCTTTATTTGACATCCGTGCATTAATCTTGTTATAACTATCTCTGCACGAGGTGCTTATGAAAAAAATATTGTTTGTGATTTTTGCGGGTATCATGCTCGCGGGATGTACAAGAAGCTATACAGTTACATTTCATACAGACGGAACAGCAGCAGAGAGTGCAGTCCTTGAAAAAGGCGCGTCGCTGGACAGCCTGCCTGTTTCCGAGAAAGACGGTTATGACTTTACCGGCTGGTATTCTGACCGCGCATTGACCAAACTTTGGTCTGCAGGCACTCCTGTTGAGGAAGACCTGGACCTGTATGCAGGATGGAATGTTCAGAAACGTACCGTAGCGTTTGAAACGGAAACAACGACAGTCATCGATCCGATCACGGTCGATTACGGGACGATCGTCAGTCTGGAAGAACTGACTCTGGAAAAAGAGGGCATGACATTTACCGGCTGGTATACGGACGAAGACAGAACGATCCCTTATACAGGGAAAGATCCGATCACCGAAGATACCACGATCTATGCAGGCTGGGACGGTCCTGTCCATGTTGAGCTTGAAGTCAAGGAATTTATCAACCAGGCAGCTGCAGGGGCACGCGAAGGATGTGAAGGCGCATCATTGTTAATGGCGCTGCAGATGACGGGACATGCCCAGGAATACAACTATTATTCATTCCTGGATGAGATTCCGTATTCTCCCGACAGTTCACCGTATAAAGGGTTTGCAGGAAATCTCTGGGAAGATACGCCTGAGATCGACGCAATGATGCCTGCACCTGTAACCGAATGGGGAAAGAAATACGGTACGACAGTGAATATGACAGGCTGTGATGAAAAGCAGCTGATCTCTATTCTGGAAAAGGGACATCCGGTCATTGTATGGACAAGCATTCATTTCCAGCCGAGTGAGGCGATCTATTATGAATGGGGAACATACAAGAGCCACAACCATGTAATGCTGCTGATCGGTTATGATGAAGAATCCAATCAGTTCAAGATCGCCGATCCTGCAGGATGGAACAACGGCATTTACTGGGTATCCTATGATACATTTATGAACTCCTGGGACTGCTACAGAGGCGCTGTTGAAGTATATTAAAAAACACCGGCACAGATTGATCGTGCCGGTATTTTATATCAGAGTTCGATCTTTTTGAACTGCTCCCAGGGCAGGTCTTTTTTTCCGAAATGACCGTAGTTGGTCGTCCGGGTATAGAACGGACGCCTCAGGTCCAGTTCATTGATGATGTTGGAAACACTGAAGTCGAAGTTTTTCATGACGATCTCCAGAAGCTCATCATCCGTATATTCTGAAGTTCCGAATGACTGTACATAAACAGACAGGGGTCTCGGTTTGCCGATTGCGTAGGACAGTTCGATCTGGCACTTGCGGGCAAGCTTGTTTGCGACGATATTGCGGCAGACATAGCGCGCATAGTACGCAGCGCTTCTGTCGACCTTGGTAGGGTCTTTACTGGAGAAGCAGCCGCCGCCGATCGGCGCATATCCGCCATATGAGTCTACTACGATCTTTCTTCCCGTTGTACCGGAGTCGCCCCAGCTGCCTCCGACAACAAAGCTGCCGGAAGGATTGATCAGATACTTTGTATTTTCATCCGTGTGCTTTTTATCGATGACCGGAAGAATGACCTGGTTCATGACGATGTCACGGATCTGTTCCTGTGTGACATCAGCGGTATGCTGTGTCGAAACAAGTACGGTGTCAACACGCTTCAGCTCACCGTTTTCATATTCAATAGTGACCTGTGTTTTACCATCCGGCAGAAGGCACGGTGTCTTTCTTCTGACTTCCTCAAGCTTTGCGGCAAGCTTATGCGCATAAGCAATGGCGTAAGGCATGAGCTCTTCTGTTTCATCTGACGCAAATCCGAACATGATGCCCTGGTCTCCGGCGCTGAGCTCTCCATCTACGACCGCGCTGTTGATCTCCGGGGACTGTTTGTTGACTTTGAGAATGACATGATACTCTTCGTTATAGCCGATCTGTTTCATAACATCCAGGGCGATCTTCTCATAATCAATGACTGCTCTGGTTCCTGCTTCACCGTAGACGAGGATCAGGTCGTCCTTAATAGTTGCTTCGACTGCCATATGGCTGTCGGGGTCCTGACGCAGTGCTTCATCGAGAATGGAATCTGCGATCAGGTCACATACTTTGTCGGGATGTCCGCTTGTGACGGATTCTGATGTAAAGAATACTTTAGACATAAAAATAACTCCTTCCTGTGTCTTTATACGACTCTAAGAAAGAGTTATTCGTTTTTCTCTTTCTTTATCGCTGTCAGCATTACCACCTTACGCTGCTGTGCAGGTTGGTATAAGGCCACCGAGCTGACTCTCTTGCCTTATTCTTGATAGAAGACCTTAATATAATGTCATAAAACAAATGGAAAAGCAACACAATAATATTAATGTATTCCCGGTTCTGAACTATGCAATCCACAGATAAGTTCAAAAATATTGGTGTATAATGATGCTATGAAATTCAACTGGAATGAAAGGGTACATGAAAATGTACTGTCATATACGATCGCAGGCTCTCTGATCGTCCTGTTATGGTTCCTTTTCAACTCGTGGGGACCGATTTCTTCATTCCTGGGCAAAATTCTCCGTGCAACGCTGCCGTTTGCCATCGGCCTGATTTTGATGCTGATACTGAAGCCTCTCAGGGATGTCGTGGAAAAACAATGGCTGAGAGACCTGGAATGGAAACAGAGCAGGAAGCGCAAGATCGCAGTGGCGATCAGTGTCATCGTTTTCATTGCTGTGATCACCAGTTTCTTCATGGTACTTGTTCCGCAGATCATTGACAGTGTACAGGCACTGTTTGCGTCAATGGAGATCTATCTGGACAGACTGGGTGAACTGCTTGATCAGTTCAAGATCAGTGCGGAAAGCTCAGGGATCATCAACAGTATTTACCAGACACTTGAAGATTCCGTCAGAGTCTGGGTAAGCAATGCGAACAGCATCCTGTCAAGACTCGTCAGCAACTCCGTGAGTTTTGTCAGCAGGATCGGTGATATCTTTGTCGCGTTTATCATTACGATCTATCTGCTGATCGATGAAGAACGCTTTTCCAGGCAGATCAAGAAACTCGTTTATTCCATTCTGCCTGTAACAGCAGCGGATTCCTTCTATGAGGTAGTCAGCCTTTCCGTCAAGATGTTCAACAGCTTTGTATACGGCAAGGCACTGGATTCACTGATCATCGGAATTATATGTGCGATCTGCACCGGTCTGATGAAGATGCCGTACGCAGTACTGATCTCGTTTGTGATCGGTATTACAAATATGATCCCGGTATTCGGACCGTTTATCGGAGCGATCCCGTGTATCTTCATCCTGCTGATCATCAGCCCGTATAAAGCCCTGGAATTCAGTATCTTTGTACTGATCCTGCAGCAGATCGACGGAAACATCATCGGTCCGAGGATCCTCGGTGACTCTCTGGGTCTGCCCGCATTGTGGATCATGTTCGCGATCATCATCGGCGGTGCAACATTCGGGATCGTCGGTATGTTCCTGGGTGTGCCGATCTTCTCGGTCATCTATTATCTCGTATCGAACAGGGTCAATCAGGCACTGCGGGAAAAACGAATACATATCGAATAGTGAAACAGAACAGCAGAAATGCTGTTTTTTGGTATACAAAAAAAGAATTCCCCGGGAAATAGGAATTCTTATATTGATCAGAGGCCGAACAGCATATCCTCATAAGAAGGGATATGGTAGAAACGGTCGGAAGCGATGGATTCATATTCATTGACAGATACCCTGATCTCATCCATCAGCGGGCATACCTCATTGTAGAGTTCAATACCTGTATCCGTGCTCATCGGTTTCCGTGTTTTTGAAGCATAGACCTGGTTCAGATGATCCAGACCTGTGTAGACCTTATCGATCAGTCCGGAGATGCCGGTGATCCTGTCCCTGATATACGCAGGAGCTGCTTCGCCTGCCGCGTTGTATGCGTTGTTGTAGAATGTCAGCTCTTCAGTCATTGCAGGCAGGACTTCTTCGTTGATCATTTTGGTCAGAGTACGGACTTCAATGCCGATCTTGTGGATATACTCTTCTGTATAGATCGCTTTTCTGGCAGCCAGCTCTGTTTTTGTATACACGCCGAGTCCTGTCAGCAGTGCTACGGTATCGGCACGGTCCAGGATCTTATAAGACTCTACGGAAGAACGGATATTCGGAAGTCCGCGGCGTTCCGCTTCCCTGACCCAGCTCTCGGAATAACCGTCACCTGAGAACAGGATCTTGTTGTTTTCCTGCAGGATCGTACGGCAGATGTCGAGTGCCTTGGCTCTGACATCCTGCAGATATTTGATGCCTTCCAGTTCTGCAGCGATATCGTTCAGTGTTTTTGCCATGATGGAATTCAGGACCGTATTGGTCATGGAAGCCGACATGGAAGAACCGAGCATGCGGAATTCGAATTTATTGCCTGTGAAGGCGACCGGTGATGTACGGTTGCGGTCGTTGTTGTCACGCGGAATATAGGAGAGACCGGAGATCGGGCTGAATTCCTTTGCGTCCTTCGTGACATCCGTCTTTTTTCCTTTGACGAGGTCCGTCAGGATGCGTTCGATATATTCGCCGAGATAGATCGATACGATCGCCGGGGGAGCTTCGTTGGCACCGAGACGATGGTCGTTGCCCGCACAGGCAGCTGACATCCTCAGAAGTTCCGGATATGTATTGACTGCTTTGATGAACGCACAGACGAATACCAGGAAACGAACGTTTTCCGAAGGTTTTTCACCCGGTGAGAACAGATTCTGTCCGTTGTCCGTTACGATCGAATAGTTGTTGTGCTTGCCGGAACCGTTGATCCCTTCAAACGGTTTTTCATACAGCAGGCAGGCCAGTCCGTGCTTTTCAGCTGTTTTCCTCAGAACGTCCATCATCAGCTGGTTCTGGTCGACCGCAATATTGCATTCCGTATATACCGGAGCGATCTCAAACTGTCCGGGAGCCACTTCGTTATGTTCTGTTTTGGAATAGATGCCGAGCTTCCAGAGCTCTTCGTTAACATCTTTCATAAAAGCGGAAACTCTTACGGGGATCGACCCGAAATAGTGGTCATCAAGTTCCTGCGCTTTTGGTGCAGGTGCGCCGAACAGTGTCCTGCCTGTCAGCTTCAGGTCTCTGCGTGCTTCAAATGCAGCACGGTCGATCAGGAAATATTCCTGTTCCAGTCCGACCGATGCATTGCAGGAACGAACGTCTTTATCACCGAGCAGGTTGACGACACGGGTCGCCGCATGACTCATAGCCTTGACGGATTTCAGAAGCGGATCCTTCTTGTCCAGTGATTCACCGTTATATGAAACGAATACCGTCGGTATGCACAGTACATTCTCTCTGATAAATACCGGAGAAGTCACATCCCAGTATGTATATCCTCTTGCCTCAAAGGTGGCGCGGAGACCGCCGCTGGGGAAACTGGACGCATCCGGTTCGCCTTTGATCAGGTTCTTGCCCGAGAAGTGCGTCAGCGGTTCATTGTTTTCATCAGGATCGATAAACGCATCATGCTTTTCAGCTGTTCCGCCGGTCATGGGCTGGAACCAATGTGTATAATGAGTAGCTCCTTTTTCCAGAGCCCAGCGTTTCATTGCATGAGCGATCGCGTCTGCTGTCTGTCTGTCCAGCAGGGATTCATTACATACGGTTTTTTTCCATTGACTGTATACAGGTTTCGGAAGACGCTCACGCATTTCCGTTTCATTGAATACCATGGAACCGAAATTCTCAAAAGGCTTTTCCATACGACATTCTCCTTTTACGTACTATATAAAATCAATTTTCTTTTTTCACGTCAACAAAAAATGTATGAATACGCATAAAAAAAACAAAAAACATGTCCTGAGTCGGAAAAATAACTGAAAAATCACAGAAAAACCGGAAAAATCTGCCAGATTCTGAAATTTACAAAAAAATGATGTCTTTCGACATCATATGAATCATCAATACCAGAAACCTCCGGGGACTTCGCCTTCAGATTCAGCTTCCATAACAACTTTGGTCACTTCAGGAACTTCTTCCATCAGGATCGTCTGAACACCTTCACTGATATCCGTGCTGGCCATAAAGCATCCCGCACAGGCACCGATCATCCTGACCGTAACAACGCCATCCTGGAAATCAACAAGCTGTATGTCACCGCCATCCTGACGGATATAAGGACGGATCCGGTTGATCGTTGCTTCGATCCTTTCAAGCAGATCAGCCGAGACTTCTTTCTGTTCAACTGACTGTTGATTCTCGCTCATTTTACATCCTTCTTTCTTAAAATGTGTAATGGTAGAAGAGCGATACACAGCATCCCAGTAAGATGCCGCCGATCACTTCCACCCACTTATGTCCAAGGACATTCTTGATCTTGACACTGTAGATCGGATCATCAAATTCCGTATTCAGTGTTTCCTGAACATCCTTCACCAATTGTTGCGTAATTTTAATATTTTGTCCACTATAATACCTCACGTTGGCTGCGTCATAAATGACGATGACAGCCAGTGTAAGGGCGGTCGCAAACATCGTGGAACTGAAGTTCTCCTGAAGTCCGATGGAAAGTGCCAGGGCACTGACCAGTGCGCTGTGGGAACTCGGAAATCCGCCTGAATCAAAGGCCATCTTCCACTTCCATTTACGTTTCCGGAAATAGTATATAAACGGTTTTATAAACTGTGCCAGAATACCTGCGGTGATTGCTGACCAGAACGGAAACATAGCTCGTATACCCATATCTCTACCTCGCGCACCAAAGTATAGCACATTTTTACGTCACTGTGATACAATCTGAAGGACATGAGAGGATAGTTATGACTTATCAGATCGGACAGATAGTAGAAGGAAAAATAACAGGGATACAGCCGTACGGCGCGTTTGTGTCTTTGGACAGAAATACAAGCGGTCTGATCCACATCTCGGAGATCAGTGACGGATATGTCAGGGATATATCAAGATTTGTAAATGTCGGGGATACCGTGAAAGTCAAGATCATTGACTATGATTACAATACCCGGCAGGCAAGGCTTTCGCTGAAAGCACTGCAGAGAAGCAGGGCCCGTTCATATCACCGCCCGATCAATACAAGACGGGCATCTCTGCCTGAGATGAAGATCGGATTTTCATCCATTGCGGACAGGCTTCCGAAATGGATCGCCGAAGCGAAAAAAAAAGGATCATGAATAAAACACGAAAGGACAGCGGCTGCTGTCCTTTCATATGAGATGTCAGTTGAATGAATCGAGGATCTCTTTTGCGGTATCCTTGCCGTCCTTGACAGCCAGGCCGATGTTCTTGGGTCCTGTATAAGCATCACCTGTTATATATACGTTTTCTACAGTGGACTGATGTGTATCTGTTCTGTCAACACCTTCAAATGCGCTGAAGTCTACACGCTGACCGATCGCCGCAACGACCAGATCGCAGTCGAATTCATATTCGCTTCCAGGGATCTCGACCGGTCTTCTTCTGCCCGAAGCATCCGGTTCGCCGAGTTCCATCTTTACGATGTGAACGCCTTTGACTTTTCCGTTTTCATCCAGGATCAGATCCTTGATGTTCTCAAGATATTCGAATTTGACACCGACAGCCATATTGTCCTTGATCTCTTTCTTGGACGCAGGCATTTCAGCTTCACTTCTTCTATAGATGATGCGGACATCCGGGAGGATCCTCGCAAGGGAAGCAGAGCAGTCCATAGCGACATTTCCGCCGCCCCAGACAACAGCCTTGTGATACGTGTTTTTATATTCCTCGTGTTTATTCAGAATGTTCAGGTTGTAAAGAAGTGTCAGACCTGCTTCGTAACCGTCACCTTCCATGCCGAATTTGTTTTCGATCTGCGCACCGACACCGATCAGAACCCTGTCATAATTGTTCTTCAGCTCTTCAAATGTGATGTCTTTGCCGACGGTCGTGTTCATGTGGAATGTAACTCCAAGCTCATCCAGTTCTGCCTTGAGCTTTGTGATAAATCCTTTCGGCATGCGGAAATTCGGAATACCTGTATATACCGCACCGCCGACTTCTGCTTCTTTTTCGTAAATATCTACTTTGACACCTTCTGAAGCGAGTACTTTGGCCGCATTCAGATTGGCCGGACCTGCGCCGACCATAGCAACAGTTTTGCCTTCATATCCCATAGTCTTTACCTCGTTTCTATCTTTATATTGCCATCTATATTGTATTCCAGTCATGTGTGAAAAACAAAATTTTTTATACAAGCTGACAGGTGGTAAATAATCGTTTTCATGTCTACAATGAATCCGGTAGGAGGTGACTGAATATGAACGCACTGGAAAAAAACAGACTGATCATCAACGAGGCAGACGATGAACTTGTAAAACTCTTCGAAAAACGTATGCACGCTGTCAAAGAGATCCTGGCATATAAAAAGGAAAACGGGCTGCCTGTTCTGGATGCTTCAAGAGAGGCTGACAATATCGCAAGAAACTGCGCCAAGGTGCAGGATGAGGAGCTGAAAGAGTATTTCAGGATATGGTATAAGGAAACAATGGCTGTTTCCCGTGCATACCAGGAAGATCTTCTGAAAGGAAAATAACGTTTCGGAATGTCCGCAGCGGACAGCGGAAACCCTGACTGCTGAAGAACTGTTGAGCATGTTCAGGGAAGGAACACATGAGAAGTTTGACAATGACCGTATTTGATTGTCAGAATAATAACGGTAAAACATATGGCAGACAAAAAGACGAACGCAATGCGCATCCTGGACAGCGAAGGGATCGCATATACGGTACATACATATGATGCGTCAGACGGAATCGTTGACGGTGTGACAGCCGCCAGGAAACTTGGACAGGACCCTGACCAGGTATTCAAGACACTTGTCACCAGGGGCAATGACCGCCAGTTCTATGTTTTTGTGATCCCTGTCAAAGAAGAACTCGATCTGAAAGCCTGCGCGAGAAGTGTAGACGTGCGCAGTGTGGAGATGATCCATGTTAAAGAGCTTCAGGGAATCACCGGATACATCCGGGGCGGATGTTCACCCGTGGGAATGAAAAAACAGTTCCGTACGGTATTTGACGAAACTGTTCTGCTTTTTGATCATGTATTCGTATCAGGCGGACGCATCGGAACGCAGATCGAAGTCGATCCGGAAGATCTGATCAGGATCACCGGTGCTTCTGCTGCAGCGATCATCAGGGAATAACGGGAGCTATCCCGTTTTCTTTCTGACTCTCTGTATATTGCCTGTGATATCCAGGATGACCAGGATCAGCACATAGCAGAGGAATGCCCCGAACAGAAAACCGCCTCCGTCAATGACCATGTCCGTGAACTGCATACTGCGGCCTTCCGCGAAATGCTGGATCGCCTCATCTGCGGCAGGGACCGCGATCAGAAACAGGATGAAGTTCAGGAACCTGCTGGGCAGCAGGGGACAGATATGCATCGCCAGAGAAACAAGGAAACCAAGTCCGGCGAATTCCGTAAAGTGCGCAAGCTTCCGTACATAATGATGCACGGTATAAAAGTCGGACGCATAAAGCCCGAGTCTTGAGATATGGTTCAGGATCCAGACGGTCACCTCGGACGACATCTTCGAGGACAGTTCCGCGACCATCATGGAATTTCTGAAGATCATATAGATATACAGGCAGACCAGGATCCAGATCCACCAATAACGATAACGCTTCATGTTTCACCTCGTTCCCGGTATCATACCACAAAGTACAAACACATGATATAATGTCTGCTATGCGTAACGAGAGAACAAACTTTAAGATTTATGAGGTATGCATGGTGATCGCCGGTACATTCATGGTAGCACTGGCAGTCGAAATGTTTATTATTCCTTATAATATATTGTCCGGCGGTGTGGCAGGTATTGCCGTAGCGATCGGTCCGCTGATCCATATCAATGAGACGCTGATCGCGAATGTTCTGGTCGTGGGACTTCTGTTTGCCGGCGGTGCTGTACTGGGAAGGGACTTCTTCCTGGAGACCTGTCTGTCTTCGCTGATCTACCCGGTCTTTACAAGTACGCTGACAAAGATTATAACTGTACCGACAGTAGACCCGATCCTCGCAAGCTTCTATGGAGGACTGCTGGGCGGTATCGGTGTCGGCATGGTCGTACGTGCCGGCGCGTCTACCGGAGGAATGGATATTCCGCCGCTGATCGTGCACAAACTGACAGGCATCAAACTGTCTGTCCTCATCAGCATTACGGACGCTCTGACTGTTATGCTCGGCTTCGCGGCATATGATCTGCCTGCTGTGCTCCTTGGAATGGTATCGGTATTTTCGACCGGCTGGGCTGTCAGCAAAGCTCTGTCATTCGGAGAAGGCTCGGTATCCAAATCCGTCCAGGTCATATCCCCGCAGTGGCAGGAGATCTATCAGAAGATCGATGCCCAGCTTGGCAGAGGGGCAACGGTACTGGAAGCGTACGGCATGTATCAGATGGAAAAACGTCCGGTCCTGCTGTGTGTTGTCGGACAGAAGCAGTATGCTGAACTGCTGAAGATCATCAACGATACGGACCCGTCTGCCTTTGTGATCACGACGGACGCAACTGATATGCATGGAGAGGGATTTACATATGGATTCCATCTCTAGCCAACTGGTAAGAATATGTTCTATAATATGGATTATTATGGAGGTGCCTGAATGATCGAATGTACCCATGTTTATAAGAAATACCGTAATGGTACAAATGCTCTCTATGACATCAACCTCAATGTAGCTCAGGGAGAGTTTGTGTATATTATCGGACCTACGGGCTCCGGAAAAAGTACTCTGATCAAACTGCTGGACGGTGAGGAGATCCCTACCAAGGGAACAGTCGGCGTGATCGGCATAGATGTCGGTAAGCTGCGCCATTCCAAAGTTCCCATCTACCGCAGGAACATCGGTGTTGTATTTCAGGATTACAGACTGCTTCCCAGCAAAACAGTATTTGAAAATATTGCCTATGCGCTGGAAGTCATCAACATGAAAAAAGATCTTGTCCGCAGAAGGACAAGAGAAGTAATGAACCTGGTAGGCCTGGATGATAAGGCGAATTCTTTCCCGAATCAGCTGTCAGGCGGCCAGCAGCAGAGAGTGGCCATCGGGCGTGCGATCGCAAACCGTCCGAAGCTTTTGATCGCGGACGAGCCGACGGGAAACCTTGACCCGGCAATGTCCGATGAGATCATGTCGCTCCTGGAAAAGATCAACCGCGAATACGGTACGACAGTCCTCATGGTCACCCATGACCTGACACTCGTCAACAAGCACAGAAAACGTACAATTGTTCTGGAACACGGACATGTTGTAGCGGATCTGGCGGAAGGAGGCTATGTACAGCATGATCAATAGATTATTCCGCCCGCTGAAAGAAGGCTTCCGCGGTGTCATCAGACACGGAGCCATGTCTTTGTCCAGTGCTACGGCTGTTACCCTGACCCTGATCATCGTCAGCCTGTTCCTGATCTTTACGGTCAATGTCAATCAGATGACGGAAGGTATGGAACAGACAGTTACGATCTCTGTCCAGATCGATCATGACCATGAATCGGCAGAACAGGAAGACCAGCTTGCTATGGAGATCAAATCGATTGAAGGAGTAGGTTCGGTCACCTATTATACAAAGGATGAAGAATTCCAGTTCTATCTGGACAGTTTTGAAGACGAAGAAACAAAGGAAGTCTTTGAACCGTTCCGTGACGACAATCCGATGCACGATGCATTCTATATCGAAGTCACTGACGGTACCCAGCTGGAAGAGATCGCCAAAAAGATCGAAGAACTCGACGGCGTTCATAAAGTCGCATTCGGCGGACAGAGTGCTGTCCAGCTCATCAGTATGCTCAGGACGATCCGCATTGCCGGCGGCGTACTGGC
Organism: Solobacterium sp.; assembly: GCA_024693325.1. Taxonomy (GTDB): domain Bacteria; phylum Bacillota_I; class Bacilli_A; order Erysipelotrichales; family Erysipelotrichaceae; genus Bulleidia. The sequence goes on along the minus strand of JAILLA010000106.1, from coordinate 31,260 downwards.
TCTGGCACTTTCACTGCTGGCAGTCTTCCTGATCCAGAATACGATCAAACTGACGATCCTCGCACGTGCCGATGAGATCGCAATCATGCGGAACGTCGGTGCCAAAAACGGATTCATCCGGTCACCTTTTGTTGTAGAAGGTGCCCTGATCGGTGCGCTCGGTGCGCTGATCCCGATGGCAATGACGTATTACGGTTACAGATATCTCTATGATGTGACCGGAGGATATGTTGTCAGTAAGATGTTTACACTGATCCCGGCAAAACCGTTTGCGCTGTACGCTTCTCTGGTACTGCTCGGACTCGGCGTGCTGGTCGGTCTGATCGGATCCTTCTTCTCTGTCAATAAGTATCTGAGGTGGAAACGATGAAACACAAAGCTGCTAAAACATTATTGGCAGCTTTATTGGCATTTGCTGTGATACTGCCGGTACAGGCCGAAGAAGAAGACTTCTCTGACGTGACATACTGGACAGAACTCTGTACAAAAGATCAGAGTCTGAACAGGGCACAGAGACAGTCCTGCAATGCGTTCATGGAATATATGCAGGATCAGAGCTCCGTGCTGAGTGAGCGTGTGAAAGAGATCGATGCCAAGAAGGCAGAGATCTCATCCAATATCCTTGTTTATGCCCGGAAGGTCTCTGAATACCAGACACAGGCTGACGCAATGAATGTTGAGATCAACAACCTGACTGCGGAGATCTCGGAACTGAATACAGATATCAGCATTAAAGAAAAAACGGTCTCCGAGCACCAGGAAGAGATCGAAAAAAGTGAAGCTGAGATCAGCGCGGCAAAAGGAAAGATACTGGAACGTATCGAATCCGCGCAGAGCACGATGCGCCTGAATCAGTATCTGGATATCCTGATGGGAGCGAACTCTTTTGATGACCTGATGAGGATCGCCAGCGGTCTGAAGGACATCATGCTGTATGATGAAGTGACGATCAAAGATCTGAGTTCATCTGTTGACGCGCTGAACCAGGAAAAAGCGAAACTCCAGACTGAGATCACGGAACTCGCTTCCAAGAAGGAGACTCTCGCTTCCAAGAAGACCGAACAGGTCACCAAACAGACAGAACTTCTGGCACTGAGCTATCAGGCCCAGGTCATTGAAGATGAATTCCGCAGACAGAAAGTCGATCTGGAAGCGGAAGGCAACAGGATCGCGGGCGATATCGAAGCGATCAAGAAAAAGATGGCAGAGATCGCAGAACATCTGAGAGAAGTCGTCGCGGCCAACGGATTCACATTCCCGATCGTCGGCGGATCGCTCAGTACAGGCGGCGGTACCTGGCATTACGCAGCAAGCTTCGGCGGCGGCGTACACCTGGGAAATGATATCCAGTGCAGACTCGGTTCCGACGCGGTAGCGATCGGAAACGGTGTCGTATTGAAAACAGCTGACGGCTGTGGATACGGATATCTTGGAAACGGCTGCGGTGTCGGCAACGGCGGCACATGGGGCGGCGGCAACCAGCTGTATCTGCTCGTCAAGATCAACGGCGGTCTGTACGCCTGCAAATATATCCATCTGCTTGCCGGATCATTCGTGGTCCAGAAGGGTGATATCGTTCAGGCGGGACAGAAACTTGCCAAGACAGGTTCATCCGGCAACAGTACCGGACCGCACTGCCATTTCGAGATCTATTATCTGGGCAATGCGGACAACTTTGCCAACTATGCACAGAACTGGGACGGCGATATGGCGTTCGGCTGCGGCTGGGGTTCTGCGGCACTGGCAAACACCTGTGACAGAAACGGTAACAAGGCACCATGCAGGGTTCGGCCGGAAGACATTTACGGCGGCTGATAATGAACTTTGAGCAGACGATGTCTGCTCAGTTTTCTGAAGAAGGTGAAGTATTATGAGTGAAATAAAGAATCCGGAAAGAACTGACAGGGCAGAAGCGAGACATCTGCGCCGCTCAAACAGAAGAATGAAAACATGGCTGGTGATCCTGCCGGTTTTCCTGTTCCTGCTGGGATGGCTGCTCGGAACATTTGTGCCGCTGCCTTTCAGCCAGAATGCGGCTGAGACAGTAGAAAGCATCATACCGCTGAATTCTGATGAAAAGTTCGGGAATATCCTGAAGATCATGTCGGAAGACTGGTTCTTTGCCAACGAGGTCGAAGATGTCACCGGAACACTGCAGGATAAGGCATATTACGGAATGACGAGCAATGAGATCGATCCGCATACGGCATATATGTCAGCGGAAGAGATCACAAACTTTACCCAGTCGATCAACCGCAACTTCATCGGCATCGGCGTCCAGTTCCGTTCAACTGCTGACGGTCTTCATGTTGTGGAGCGAGTGATCCGGAATACGCCGGCCGAAGAGTACGGTGTCCAGGCCGGAGACATCATCCACGCTGTGGAAGGCGTCAATGTCAGCGGAATGACATCAACAGAAGTGGCTGATCTGGTCAAGGGTGAAGAAGGGACACCTGTCACGATCGATTTCCTGCGTGACGGAAAGACCGTCACACTGAAGATCATCCGCCGGGCGATCAGTTCGACAACATACGGACAGCTGCTGGATGACGGTACCGGTTATCTGGAGATCCAGCAGTTCGGTGAAACGACCGGTGATGAATGCCGGACGATCATGAAGGAGTTTGTCAGCGAGGGCGTAACCCGTATGATCATCGATCTGCGTGATGACGGCGGCGGCTATCTGAGCGCGCTGCAGAACGTCATGGGCTGCTTCGTGAAAGACGGAACGGTCGTTATGCGCCAGGAATACTCAGACGGAACAGTCACGGAGATCAAATCGCATGGCGATCCGTTTACACAGATCGAAAAATGCGTTCTTCTGATCAACGGGAATACTGCCAGCGCGGCAGAAGTCTTTACGCTGGCAATGAAGGAACTGCGGCCGGAAACGGAAACAGTCGGCGTGCTGAGCTACGGCAAGGGAACGGTCCAGATCACAAGGATGTTCGACGACGGCTCTGCCTTGAAATATACGACTTCCAAGTGGACATCACCGTCCGGCGTATGGGTCAATAAGACCGGCATTGAACCGGATCATGAAGTCCAGCAGCATGATGTTTACTATGAAACATTCCTGGCGATCGAAGATGATGAGGAATACGGTGTTGATACGGTATCCGAATTCACAAGGCTGACCCAGATCTCCCTTGATTTCCTCGGCTACGAAGTTGACCGTACAGACGGATACATGTCGGCAGAAACTTCCGCACGTATCCTTGAATACCAGGAAGAACATGATCTGGAAGTGACAGGAACAGTCAATGCCCAGACATATAAGGCAGTTCTCTCCCAGGTGATCCTTTCCTTCAGCAAGCTTGATGAAAGAGATTATCAGCTGACAAAGGCACTGGAGGTCGTTCATGAGTGAGAAGGGTTTTGAACTGGTCTCACCGTTCAAACCGACCGGTGACCAGCCGCAGGCGATCGCGCAGCTTGTGCAGGGGATCAGGGACGGCAAGAAGCAGCAGGTACTGGAAGGTGCTACAGGTACCGGAAAAACATTTACCATGGCCAATATCATCCAGCAGGTACAGCGTCCGACACTGGTGTTTTCACACAATAAGACGCTTGCCGGACAGCTTTATTCCGAGTTCAAGGAACTGTTCCCGAAAAACCGCGTGGAATTCTTCGTTTCAAACTTTGACTATTATCAGCCTGAGGCATATGTGCCGAAGTCTGATATGTATATTGAAAAGAACGCCGATATCAATGAAGAACTTGATATGTTCCGTGAATCGACATTGAATTCACTGCTGGAGCGCAGGGATACGATCGTCGTCGCATCTGTTGCCTGCATCTATGCCGCAAGCGATCCTGTACAGTACAAAAATATGTTCTTTACTGTGCGCCTCGGCGAAACATATGACCGCAACGCGCTGCTTCGCAAGCTCGTGGAGCTCCAGTACACAAGAAATGACATTGAACAGTCCAGAGGCACGATCCGTGTGCGCGGGGACGTCATCGAACTGACGCCCTCTTATACGGACCAGTTCAACATCCGGATCGAGATGTTCGGGGATGAGATCGACAGGATCACAGAGGTCGACCCGGTGACTGCGAAAACATTGAACGCGTATCAGTTCTACAATATCTTCCCGGCCAGCGGCTATGCCAGGTCCAGGGAAAGCATGCTGAGGGCATGTGACGGGATCGAAGCGGAGCTGGAAGAACGCCTGAAGTATTTTGAACAGGAAGGAAAGCTCCTGGAAAAGCAGAGACTCGAACAGAGGACGAGGTTTGACCTGGAAGCCCTGCGGGAAAACGGCTACTGTCCCGGTATCGAGAACTATTCCATGCATATCGACGGACGTGTTCCCGGTCAGAGACCCTGGAACCTGTTTGACTATTTCCCGAAGGATTATCTGATCTTCGTGGATGAGTCGCATGCCTCACTGCCGCAGATCAGAGGTATGTACAACGGTGACAGGCAGAGGAAGGAAACGCTTGTACAGTATGGTTTCCGCCTTCCTTCCGCGCTGGAAAACAGACCGATGCGTTTTGAAGAGTTTGAAGGCATGATCAATCAGGTGATCTACTGCTCGGCTACACCCGGTGACTATGAACTGAATCAGGTGGATCACCAGGTCGTTGAACAGGTCATCCGTCCGACGGGTCTTCTGGATCCGAAGATCACAGTCAAGCCGACACACGGACAGGTGGATGATATCTGTGAAGCGATCGACAAAAGGATCGCCCGCAGTGAACGTGTGCTGATCACGACACTGACAGTCCGTATGGCAGAGGACCTCACGGAATATCTGAAGGAACGCGGATATCAGGTGGCTTATCTGCACCATGAGACAAAGACGCTGGAAAGAACGGAAGTCATCAGGAACCTGCGCTTAGGCAAAGTGGATGTCATCGTCGGCATCAACCTGTTGAGAGAAGGTCTGGATATCCCGGAAGTTTCACTCGTATGTATTCTGGACGCTGATAAGGAAGGATTCCTGAGATCCCAGAGATCACTGATCCAGACGATCGGACGTGCTGCCAGAAATGCCAACGGTGAAGTGTACATGTATGCGGACAACATCACGGATTCCATGCGCTTTGCGATCGATGAAACAAACCGCAGACGCGGGATCCAGGAAGCGTACAATGCCGCGCACGGCATCGAACCAAAGACGATCATCAAGCCGGTGGAAGAAGCGATCCGCGGCAAAGAGACCAAGGCTATGGCTGCGGACTATCTGAAGCGTAAGTCAAAGATGTCGAAGCAGGATAAGGCTGCCATGATCGCCGGCATCGAACAGGAAATGAAAGAGGCTGCACGGATCCTTGACTTCGAGCGTGCTGCCGAACTCAGGGATATGCTGTTTGAATTGAAATCGGAAGACTGAAGCTGATGTAAACAGCAGCTTCCGCTTCAAAAGTAAAAATTTACAAACACTGAGACAGATATGCAGAAGCAGGAGATTCCGGAAGGAGGATCCTGTTTTTGATTATGGAAATATGCCGGCAGTTACATGATCAGGCAGATAAGACGTGAGTATGACCGGAACTGCGTGAAAACCAATTTCTGCTCCGTCCTATTTAAAGTGGAATTTACTTTTTCACTTCAGGTTGCACGATCAAAGCATGATATCTTCTTAACAATCAGACTGAAATACGATAAAATTACGGTAGCGAACATTTTATCTTAGGAGGATATTTCATTATGGTAATGGTAAATGCTACAGAAATGGTCAACAAGGCTCATGAAGGCCACTATGCGATCGGCGCTTTCAACATCAACAACATGGAATGGACAAAAGCTATCCTTGCTGGTGTCCAGAAGGCTAATTCACCGGTTATGCTGCAGGTTTCCGAAGGTGCAGCTAAATACATGGGCGGCTACAAGACAGTCGTTGACATGGTAAGAGATCTCCATGATTTCATGGGAATCACAGTTCCGGTTGCTCTCCATCTTGATCACGGTACATACGAAGGCGCTAAAGCCTGCATCGAAGCTGGTTTCACAAGCGTTATGTTCGACGGCTCCCACTATGGAATCGAAGAGAACATGGCTAAGTCCAAGGAAATCATTGAACTCGCTCATTCCAAGGGTGTTTCTGTTGAGTGCGAAGTAGGCGGTATCGGCGGTACAGAAGACGGCGTTACATCCAACGGCGAACTGGCTGACCCTGCAGAGTGCAAGGCAATTGCTGACCTCGGTGTTGACTTCCTGGCAGCAGGCATCGGCAACATCCACGGTGTATATCCTGAAAACTGGGCTGGACTGAACTTCGAACGTCTGGGCGAGATCGACGAAGCTATCGGACACAAACCGATCGTTCTCCATGGCGGTTCCGGTATCCCTCAGGATCAGGTTAAGAAAGCTATCACTCTCGGCGTTTCCAAGATCAACGTCAACACAGACCTGCAGATCGTATTTGCTGAAGCTACAAGAGCTTACATCGAAGCTGGAAAAGACCGTGCAGGCAAGGGCTACGATCCTCGTAAACTCCTGAAACCGGGCGCAGATGCAATCACAGAGAAAGTTGTTGACATGGTCACAACATTCTTCGGCTCCGCTGACAAGGCTTAATTGAAAGATCATATCTAAGCAGAAAGCTGTCTGAAATGGCAGCTTTTTTCGTACGGTGAGAAAAGACGATACAATACCGCGGTTTTCTGATACGATTTCTGTGTAGTAAAGGGAGTGCGTATGAAAAACCAGATCAAACTGATCCTTGCGGATATTGACGGTACATTGCTTAACAGCAATCATGAAGTGACTGAAAAAACAAGAACTGCGATCGGAAAACTGAAAGACAAAGGGATCCTTTTCGGCATTGCGACCGGACGCTCTCCGTATGCCGTAAAACACCTGCTGAAAGAATGGAGGCTTGAAAACGATACTGCCCTGATCATGGGATTCAACGGAGGCAGTGTCATGGATATGCGTACCGGTGAAATGACCTCGGTGCTCAGGTTAAGCGGCAAGGCGATCCCTCAGATCCAAAAGGACCTGGAAGGATTTGACTATAATATCGGCATGTATGAAGGTGAAACATTCAAGGCGATGATCGACGATGAACGGGCAAGAAGGATCGCCCACAGCAACCGTTTTGCGTTTATCCAGGATGATTTCTCCGGTTATATCGATAAAGAAATGGGCAAGCTGCTAGTCATTGCCGAAAAAGAGGAAATGGACAGGATCGTCAGACATTATGAGACCCTTCCGCCTTCCGAGCTGTATCATACATTCCGTTCGGCGCCGATCCTGCTGGAATGCGTCAACCCGGAACTGTCCAAGTCCAGAGGCATTCAGCTGATGCTGGAACACATGGACCTGAAGCCGGAAGAACTGATGACGTTCGGAGACGCGATGAACGATTTTGATATGATCCGGGACTATGTGGGTGTTGCTATGGCGAACGGGGATGAACGGGTAAAAGCAGTGGCTTCTTTCGTCACCCTGTCAAATGATGAAGACGGGATCGGTGTATTCCTGAATGAATATTTCGGACTGGAGGAGCAGGAAATTTCTGTAATTGACGATCCGGAACGGGATGATAATATCGGGCAGATCTGTGCCTGACCGGTCACCGGCAGCCGGAATGAGGTTATGCAGCATCAGTCTGAGCTGTTCATGAATTCTGAAGATCAAAGGGAAGTACCTGCTTTACAGCAAACGGGACTTCTCTTTTTTCGTTTGCCGCCTGCGGATCATTTACTGATATCCTATGCATTGTATGTATTGCTGACACACTGCTGTGTCATAATAAAGATACAGACATGGCCGCCATCAGGCCCTGGGAGAACAGAATTATGAAATTGATCATGAATGCAGACGATCTGGGCTATACGCTCGGAAACACCTACGGCATCATCGATGCTTACAAAAACGGCATCGTGCGGTCAACGACAGCGATGTGCAATGAAAACTACATCGAAAAAGCTGCTGAACTGGTAAAGGATTGTCCTGATCTGGGTGTCGGCGTGCATCTGGTCCTGAGCTCGGGAAGACCGCTGACAGAGAACAGGACGCTGACTGATGAAAATGGTGTCTTCTTCAAAAGCGGGGAAGTCAAAGTTCATGAATTTGACAGTGAGGAGATCTACCGGGAATGGAAAGCACAGATCGAACGCTTTATCGTGCTGTTCGGACGGATGCCGACACATATCGATTCCCATCATCATGTCCATACGTTTACAGACCAGCTGACCGGGATCGCAAAGCAGCTGGGAAAAGAATACGGACTTGAACTCAGAAAGTACGGACCTTACAGATTTGTTTCCGAATTCTACAGGGAAACGGTAACGGAAGAATGCCTGTTCGGGATCCTGGAAAAATACCGGGACGAAGATATTGAGATCATGTGCCATCCCGGATACTGCGACCGTGACCTGTATACACGCAGTTCCTATGCCCTTGACCGTGTCAGGGAAGTCGAGCTTCTGTGCCGGGACAGCGTGAAGCAGTATCTGAAGGATCATAACATTGAATCCTGCCATTATTGATCTGCAGTCAGTACTGCCGTGACCAGATATATATCAATGGTCACGGCAGTATGCTTTCCCTTGGCGAATACAGGGAAATACAGTAAAATACAGGCGGATATGATCAAAGCGATACTATTTGACATGGACGGCATTCTGTTTGACAGTGAACCGTGGTATATGAACGGGACGATCGACTGGATGCGGGAATACGGATATACAGGCGACGAAGAGTCCGTCTGGAAGATCCTCGGGACGACCATGGATGAGACTTACAGCATCCTGTATGAACTGCTTGGTGGAAGCGTAGAACGGGAAGAACTGATCCGGCGAAATGAACGGTACTTCGGTATTGAACATCCTTTGAATCCGGTCGATCTTGTGTTTCCGGGTGTACCGGAAACAGTACGCAGGATCCATGACGAAGGCTTCCTGACGGCAGTCTGTTCCTCCTCACCGAAGGATACCATATATGAGGTACTCGACAGTATCGGCATTACAGACTGTTATGACGTGATCCTGAGCGGCGATGAGAAATTTCCGCCGAAGCCGGCACCGGATATTTATCTGACTGCAGCGGAAAAACTGGGAGTACTTCCGGAAGAATGTATCGTTTATGAAGACAGCTGCCGCGGCATCACTGCCGGAAAACAGGCAGGCATGACCGTGATCGCCAGACGGGATGACCGTTTCCGTCAGGACCAGTCAGGAGCTGATCATATCGTCAAAGATATTTATGAAATGGCATCAATCTTGTCAGAGGGAGAACATATATGCAGGAAATCATCAGAATCCGCGGCAGAAGACCGCTGAACGGCTCGGTAACGATATCGGGTTCCAAGAACGCAACAGTTGCGCTGATCCCGGCCGCAGTACTGGCTAACGGTCCGGTAACGATCGTCGGGGTACCGGAGATCGCTGATGTGGATAATCTTTCTGAAATTCTCCATATTCTGAATGTGGATGTGATCCAGAGAGCGAATGATCATCTGATCATTGACCCGACAAACATGAAAAATGTCAGTCTGGATGACAGCGTCGTTACCAAGCTCAGAGCTTCCTATTATTTTATGGGTGCGCTTCTTGGCAAATACGGCTATGTCAGGATGAAGATGCCGGGAGGCTGCTATCTTGGTCCCAGACCGATCGACCTGCACATCAAAGGCTTTGAAGCACTCGGCGCTACCGTTGAATATGACAGGGGCTGCTATACGATCAAGGCAGATCATCTGCGCGGTGCCAAGATATTCCTTGATATCGCCAGTGTCGGCGCAACGATCAACATCATGATGGCTGCCGTATACGCAGACGGAAGAACAACGATTGAAAATGCCGCAAGGGAACCCGAGATTATCGACGTGGCAACGCTTCTGAACAAGATGGGAGCCAATGTCAGGGGTGCCGGTACGAACGTGATCACGATCGACGGCGTCAAAGATCTCAGCGGATGTTTCCACGAGATCATTCCCGACCGTATCGAAGCAGGAACATTCGTGATCATGGCTGCCGCATGCGCGGAAGAAATGAAGATCATGAATGTGATCCCGAAGCATATTGAAGGCCTGACCAGCAAGCTCCAGGAAATGGGCGCTGATATGGATATCGGCATTGATTCCATTACCGTCAGAAAGACAGATCTCTTATACAAGCCGATCGACGTAACGACCAAGCCGTATCCGGGTTTCGCAACCGACCTGCAGCAGCCGCTGACAGCACTGTTGACACAGGCAAACGGAGTCAGTCAGGTAACAGATACGATCTATAAGGAAAGGTTCAAGCATTGTCTGGAACTGCAGAGGATGGGAGCCAATATCGAACTCACATCCGGCAGCGCATTCATCAAAGGACCCACACAATTATACGGAGACAAAGTAACAGCGACGGACCTCAGATGCGGGGCATGCCTCGTCATTGCCGGACTGATCGCGGACGGTACAACAGAGATCCATGATGTTTATCATATCGACCGCGGATATGACCGGATCGATGATAAGCTTCGTGCAATAGGCGCACATATCAGCAGAACGATGATCGACTGAGTGATACAGAAATGTATCACTTTTTTGGACACGTCATTGAAAGAGCTTTCATGCAATAAAAGAAAATTACGTTTATACGAAATGAAAAAGATGCTGGAAAATGTACATTTTCATACCTGTTCTGTATCATAGGTTTAGCATCTGTTTTTTATTTGTTTTTAGAGAACAGCAGGTACGGAAGTACATCTGAGTGCGTTCTGTCCGCGTGCCGGCAGAGCAGAGACATGCATTAAGCTTGAGAAAGGAACAGAAGTATGAATCAGGCAAAAGGAATCTATGATCATTATTTTAAGTATGATGAGATCACAACAACATTGAAGCAGTATGCACAGGAATACCCGGAATACTGCAGACTTTCCTCCATTGGTACGACTCCGGAAAACAGGGAGATCTGGCTGATCGAGATCACAGATCCTTCTACCGGCACTTATGAAGACAAACCCGGATTTGCTGTAACAGCGAATATCCATGCCGGTGAAGTGACCGGAAACTGCTGCGCAATGTATTTCCTGGATACGATCTTTGCCAATCTGAATGAAGAACCGGTTGCCTCACTGCTGAAGAAAAATACCGTATACTGCATCCCGAGGATCAGTCCTGACGGTTCCGAACTGTATCTGACTACGACTACCATGCTCAGAAGTGTTCCGAGGTATTATCCGTTCGAACAGCCGATGCCGGGACTTCAGCCGGAAGATCTCGACGGAGACGGCGTCATCCGTCAGATGCGTGTCAAGAATCCCAACGGCGCATTCAAGATCAATCCGGATGAACCGCGTATGATGATCAAACGTCTTCCCGATGATCTGGAAGGGGACTTCTATGATGTTTATTCCGAGGGAACGATTTTGGAATATGATCCGGACGAAGAGATCACAAGCGCTCCTGCATTGTTCGGAAATGACCTGAACAGAAACTTCCCGATCAGCTGGGCTCCGGAAAACAGGCAGAGAGGTGCCGGCAGTTATGCGCTCTCCAATATGGAAGCCGCATCCATGGCAAAGTTCCTGGAAGCACATAAAAACCTGTGCACCGTTCTGCATTTCCATACGATGGGCGGACAGTACCTGTACCCGCCGGGATACAAATCCGGCAAGCAGGCCGAACAGGATGACATGCAGCTCTACAAGGCGATCGGCAAGATGGCGACAGAAGAGACCGGATATGTCTGCTGGAATGTCAGAGATGACTATATGGGCAACCGGGACGGCGAGATCCTCGGTCTGATGGACGATTTCTGCTATTTCGCAATGGGACTGATCAATTATACATGTGAGACCTGGGACCTTGATGTCAGGGCAGGAACACCGCATGTCAGCCCGCGCAAGGATCCGACCGATGAGGAACTGATCGACCAGGTCGCAAAACGTCTGAAGTGGATCGATGAACACAATGACGGCATCGGATTCAAAAACTGGACGAAGTTTGATCATCCGCAGCTCGGAGAAGTGGAGATCGGCGGTTTTGACTATAAGAACGTCATTCAGAATGCACCGTCAAAATATATTCCTCAGGAAGTGGAAAAGCATACACGCTTCCTGCTGAGGGAAATGAAGACGCTCCCGCACCTGTATTTCAAAAACACCAGGGTCACACCGCTCGGCGGCATGCATTTCAAGATCGAGACAACGATCGCCAACAGCGCATACCTGCCTACCTATGTCACAAAAGAAGCGCTCAAGGTCGGCAGGGCACAGGAGATCACAGCTGAGCTTTGCGGTGCTTCCGTGACAGAAGGAAAAGCAAAGCAGAAGATCGGTCATCTGAACGGTTTCTGGTCCAAAGCAACGTACGGCTGGGGTCTCGGAGGGACCACAGTAAAGCGTGCACCGGCCGAGAAGAAACTCAGCTGGGTCGTGGAAGGCGCATCCGGTGATACCGTTACGATCACATGTCAGTGCCCCAGAGCCGGCAAGGCTGTGGAGACCGTTACGCTGTGACGGATATATGACCGTTACTGCGGTCAGAAAATATATAATGAGTCGGAATCAGAACAAAGCTTGAGAGTATGATCTCAAGCTTTTTTACCGGTGCTCGGAAAACTGATGAACAGCAGACTGCTATAGAAATTTTTGTATGACAGACATATGACTTTATGTATTTTACCGGCAGTGTAACCGCTTTCTATAATAAAAATGAAGAAAAAGGGAGAATCTACCATATGGGAATGAATCTGACGAGAAAAATCATCTCCAGTCATCTGGCTAAACCTTCTGAAATGAAGCCGGGTGATGATATTTTTGTAAAAGTTGACCAGACTCTGACACATGATATCAATGCCGTCATGACTTATCTTGCTTTTGAAGCGATCGGTCTGCCGCGTGCAAGAACAGAGATCAGTGTTTCCAATCTGGACCATAACCTGCTTTATATCGATTTTAAAACACCTGATGATCATATTTATCTGAGAACTGCCGCAGAAAAATACGGTGTCTATGTATCCAGACCCGGCAACGGGATTTGCCATACGATCCATACATCCAGATTTGCCGTTCCCGGCAAGCTCCTGATGGGAGGGGACAGCCATACACCTTCCGGAGGAGCAGTGGGCATGCTGGCGATCGGTGTCGGCGGTATGGACGTTGCGACAGCCATGACAGGCGTTCCGATGCGCCTCACCATGCCGAAGGTCGTCAGAGTCAATCTGAAGGGAAAACTGAGGCCCGGTGTCAATGCCAAGGAAGTGATCCTGGAAATGCTGAGAAGGGAAAGCATCAAGGGCGGACTTGGAAAAGTATATGAATACGTTGGTGAAGGTGCTGAGAATCTCGAGGTTCCCGAGCGTATGACGATCACAAATATGGGTGCTGAGATGGGTGCAACTTCTTCCATCTTCCCGGCTGACCATGTTGTGAAGAGATATATGGAAGCTCAGGAACGCGGTGATCAGTTCGTTGAAATGTGCGCGGATCCTGATGCTGAATATGATGAAGAGATGGAACTGGACCTGTCTGCTCTGGAACCGCTGGTAGCTCTGCCTCATCAGCCGGACAATGTTATTCCGATGCGTGAGCTGAAAGACCGTCCTCCGGTCCAGCAGGTATTCATGGGAAGCTGCACAAACGCAAGCTATGCGGACCTCGCAAAGACAGCGCTTGTCATGCAGGGACGTCATGTTCATGAGAATGTCCAGTGCACGCTGGGTATTTCTTCCCGTCAGGTATACAAGCAGCTGATGAAAGACGGCTATCTGGGAATGCTTGTGGATGCCGGCGTCCGTATCCTTGAGATCGCCTGCGGTCCATGCTGTGCGATCGGTCAGGTACCTCCGACAAACGGGATCGCTGTCCGTACATCGAACCGAAACTTCAGGGGACGTGCCGGATCTCCGAACGCAAACATTTATTTGGTATCCCCTGAAACAGCAGGTGCTACCGCGATCATGGGCACATTCGCTACAGCTGAGGAAGTCATGGGCGAAGATGTCAGAAAACTTGCTGAGATCCATGAGCCTCTGCACTATGAGATCGATGATTCACTTCTCATCAAACCGCTTCCGGAGGAAGAAGCTGCCAGGGTAGAGATCATCCGCGGACCGAATATTGCCCCGCTGCCGGTTCCTGAAAAACCTGAACAGCATGTTTCATGCAGGGTATCACTGAAGGGAACAGACAATATTTCCACGGATGACATCACGCCTGCAGGAGCTGAATTCTCCAGCATGCGTTCCAATATTCCTCTGATGTCCAAGTACTGCTACCACCGTTATGATCCGACATTCGCAGAGCGAGCTAAACAGCTGGGCAAGTCGATCATTGTCGGCGGTGAGAACTACGGACAGGGCAGTTCGCGTGAACACGCGGCGATCAACCCGATGTATCTTGGTGTGCGCTGTGTGATCGCAATGAGCATTGCCCGCATCCATAAAGGAAACCTGATCAACCACGGTATCGTACCGATGCTGTTTGAAGGCCGGGATGATTATGAAAAGATCGAGCAGGATGATCTTCTGGAAATCGAAGGATTCCTCGATCAGATCCCGACACGCAAAGTCGTTGTCAAGGATGTGACAAAAGACTTTACATTCAATGTCAGACTTGAACTGACAGATTCCGAACTGGCAGTAGTGCTGGCAGGGGGCCAGCTGCGCTATCTGAAAGACCAACTGGTCAAAGAAGGAGTCATTAAAGGATCCTGATCAAACAGCCCCCACCTTTTGCAGAAAGATATCCGGTCCCGAAAACTTAACGGATATCTTTTTTTATTGCATGACACAAACTTTTGCTCATAGAAAAAATCGTATAAAAACCATACTTTTATAAGTATTTTTCTTCTATGAAAGCCCTTTCTATAATTTTTATAGAAAGACATAGATATACAGAGGGGATAGAAAAAACTCTGTTAAGAAAGGAGAGATTATGTCTGAAAAAAAGAATCTGGCTAATGAGCTGAAAGAATTCTACGGTATGCCGTGGTGGATGTATCTTGCATTCCTCGCGTTCGCGTTTGTATGCATGTATACCGAAGTCCTCGGAACAGATTCAGTTTCATTCCTGTTCGTGTGCGGAGCACTCGCAATTGGTCTGTACAAATTAGGTGAACTGCTTCCGATCTGGAACACTTACATCGGCGGCGGTCTGCTGATGGTATTCTTCGGAACATCCGTCATGCAGTACTTCCATCTGATTCCTGAAAAATACGTTACAATGGTCGGCGATATTGCCCAGGGTGATTTCAACCTCCTGACAGCGTTCATCGTCTTCCTGATCGTCGGATCGATCCTGTCACTGGACAGAAAGATCCTTATCAAATCATTTGCCGGTTATATTCCGTCCATTCTCGGCGGTGTTGCCGGTGCAGCAGTTCTTGGTATCGGATCTGCTCTGCTCTTCGGTGTAAAACCTGTAGACGCAATGGTCAAATACGTTCTCCCGATCATGGGCGGCGGAAACGGCGCAGGCGCAGTACCTCTGTCACAGCTGTATGAACAGGTCACCGGTGAACCTGCCGCAAGCTATTACTCCTTTGCGATCATCGTTCTGACGATCGCCAACCTGATGTGCATCCTTGCCGGCGCACTGCTCAACAAGCTCGGTGACGCAAGACCTGAACTGACAGGTGATAAGAAGAATATCATGCCGGTCGATCAGGAACTGACAAAAGAAGATAAAGAAGTTGTCAAAGTAAAGACTTCCGATTATCTGGGCGTATTCCTGCTTCAGGGCGGAATCTACGGTATGGGCCGCTTCATCTCCAAAAAAGTTCTCCCGACGATTGCCGGTGCAGCGATCCACTATTATGCATATGTTATCATCTTCACAGTCATCCTTGCCGCAGCAGGCATCGTTCCCAAGAAACTGAGAGCTGCCGCAAAGAATGTTCAGAGTTTCGCGGGTGCTACAGTTGCGATCATGATGATGGTCGCTATGGGCTTCGACTTCGACCTTGGTGAACTCGCAGCAGCACTCAGCCCTTCAACACTTGTCATTGCTCTGATGGTAGTTCTCGGTGCGATCATCGGCTCCGCTCTTGTCGGCAAACTCGTTGGGTTCTATCCGATCGATACAGCTGTTACTGCAGGTCTCTGCATGGCTAACCGCGGCGGTTCCGGCGATATCGCAGTCCTCGGTGCTGCAAACAGACTCGATCTTATCTCCTATGCACAGCTGTCCAGCCGTGTCGGCGGCGGTATGATCCTGATCATCGCATCCTTCGTATTCTCACTGTTCCTTTAATCTGAGGCAATTATGATCTGGCGTGAACTTGTTGTAAATGAAGAAGACAGACAGCTTGTACAGGAAGTAATCGATACCGGTGCCGGCAAATCCCTTCCGGAAGAGAAACTCAATGAGTTTCACGCCGGAGAGGAACGCAGTTTCGAAATCGAAACCGCTGCCGGAAAAACACTTGTACATTTCTACCGTCCCGAGGGAAGTGAAGGAAAGCGGATCCCGCTGATGATCAACTTCCACGGAGGAGGATTTGTCAAAGGCAGAAGAGATCAGGACATCGTTTATTCCAGAAAATTCTGCCAGCTCGGCAATATTGCAGTATTGGATGTAGATTATGTACCGGCACCGCTGATGCGCTATCCCGGACAGGTATATGCCTGCTATGATGTCATGCAGTACTGCTTTGATGAAACGAACGCACAGGAGCTCGGAATCGATCCGCAGAAGATCGTTCTTACCGGACACAGTGCCGGAGGGAATCTTGTAGCGTCTATTGTGACCAGAGCAATCTGTGAGGGCGGACATCTCCCGGCACTCCAGATTCTGGATTATCCGGGATTGGATCTCAGCATCAGTGCCAAGGACAAGCGCAACGGTGACTCCAACCCGAGGATCCCGCTCTGGAAGAGTGAATTCTACGACAGAATGTATTCCGATCCCGATCAGAGAACGGAAGTATATGCATCTCCTGCTCTGGCAGAAGATGAAGTTCTGGCAAAAATGCCTCCGACTGTGATGCTGTTCTGTGAAAATGACACATTCTGCGATGAGGATCATGCGTATGCTTCCAGACTGATGAAGCTCGGTGTACCGGTATATGCAAAATGTTTCCTGCATTCCAGTCATGGGTTTACGGTTCAGTGCCGGGATGAGTATCAGACCGCAGAGAAAATGATTTTCGATGCAATAAAGATATATCTGTAATTCATACCCCGGTGAAATCGTATGTTTTTCATCGGGGTATAATGTTATCTGACAATGAATAAACACATATAAGGAGATATCATATGGATTTTCGGGATCTGACTTACATCCTTGCAGTCGCAGATAATAAGAGTGTTACAGAAGCAGCGAACAAATTGTTTATATCACAGCCTTCACTGAGCTATGCAATTTCCAAAATAGAAGAAGAACTGGGCGTCAAGCTGTTCTATCGGAAAACGAATCCGATCACACTGACATATGCCGGTCAGCTCTATGTGGAGACTGCAAGGGAGATCATATCCAGAATGGATAATCTGAAACGGCAGCTGACCGAGATCGGTGTTGGTGAAAAGGGCCAGATCAATATCGGAATACCGACGGAACGCGCCGGATATATGATTCCCAAATTTATCGGGAAATTCCATGACGTTTATCCGGATATGGAGATCAAACTGCTGGAAACAAGATCCGGCAGGATCATCGAAGACCTGGACAAAGGAAGGATCCTGATCGCGGTCCTGCCCGGAAAAGACGAAGATTATCCGGCGAATATGAGCAGTGAACTGATTTATAAGGAAAAAATGTTCATGGCTGCCCCGCAAGGAATGATCAGCCCGGAGATGATAGACGGGATCAACAGTGACGGCCTGCCGAGAGTCGATCTGAAAAAGATGAAACAGATGACTTTCCTGATGATGCAGAAAGGTCATTACAGCCGCCTCAAAACAGACCGGATCTTTAAAAAAGCCGGTTATGTTCCGAAAAATGTTATAGAAGTTTCCAGCAATATGACGGCACTGAGTCTGTCAGTCAATGCCGGAATGGGTGTCACGATCGTACCGGAACGCGCAGTCAAAGTGTTTGCGGACAGGGAAAAGCTGAATCTGTATCATTACAAACCGGAACAGGACACCTGGAATATCAACGCGATCTATAAAAAAGATATGTATCTCGGGAAACCGGAACGCTATCTGATTGATCTGATGAAAGAAGTATTTAATCAAAATGAGGTAATGGAGGGATAAGGAAATGAACAGAGATGAAGAAATCAGGCTTGCTCAGGAAAAATTCGGTGAGCTGCTTAGAGGAGAATATGAGCGCATTGAGGCCATGAAGGCAGACAATGAAATGAAAGACTTCTCTAAACTTGATCACATCAAGATCGGTATCCTGCCGGGTGACGGCATCGGTCCGATCATCATGGAACAGGCACTTCGTGTCGTTGACAATCTGCTGAAACCGGAGATCGAATCCGGAAGGGTGGAGATCCATACGATTGAGGGAATGACGATCGAACACAGAGTAGAGACGATGCAGTCTCTTCCTGATGAAGTGTTTGAAGAATGCAAAAAGTGTGATGTTCTGGTCAAGGGACCGTTCGTTACACCGAGAGCCGGAGATCCTTATCCTAATCTGGTCAGCGCAAACAGTCTTCTGAGAAGAGGACTGAACCTGTATGCTGCAGTCAGACCGATCAAGATCCGTGATAAAGGGATCGACTGGACATTCTTCCGTGAAAATATTGAAGGTGAATATATCTGGGGCAACAAAGGCATCCAGGTCAATGATGACCTCGCTGTTGACTTCAAAGTCATGACAAAGCCGGGTGCTGAGCGTATTGCGAGAGCTGCATTCGAATTTGCCAGAAAGAACGGAAAACATAATGTCACTGTTGTTACAAAAGCAAACATTGTCAAACTGGTCGACGGCAACCTGATCAAGGCTGTTCATGAGATCGGTGAAAAAGAATATCCCGAGATCGAAGTTCAGGAAAGACTGGTCGACGCAATGGCTGCCAAGATGCTGGATCCTGAATTCAATAAGGGTATTGAAGTGATCGTACTTCCCAACCTGTACGGCGACATCGTTACAGACGTAGCTGCAGAGCACCAGGGCGGTCTGGGAACAGCCTGCTCCTCCAATATCGGAAACCAGTACGCGCTGTTTGAAGCGATCCACGGAACAGCACCGTACCTGATGAGCCATGGCAGAGGACATCATGCAGATCCGTGCTCCCTGATCCGTGCTATGGGCGAAATGATGGCTCATATCGGCTACGGTGACAGAAAAGAGATCCTGAGCGAAGCTTTGGATATCTGCACAGTCACAGAGAGAAAGAAAGTCGTTACAACATTTGTTGAAGACGCAAGTGCGGCAGAATTTACTGACTATCTTCTTGAAACGATCGACAAGATCAAAGCATCCAAAGCTTAAGAGGAAATAAAGAAAATGCGGAAGTTCAGGACTGTATTTATGCGCGGAGGGACATCCAAGGGATGTCTGTTCCACAAAGCAGATCTCCCTAAAGACAGGAACGAGTGGGATCACATTTTCCTTCAGGTTATGGGAAACCCCGATCCCAAGCAGATCGACGGTATGGGCGGAACTGTTTCCTCCAACAACAAGATCGTGATCATCTGGAGATCAGAAGAAGAAAATGTAGATATCGAATATCTGGTAGGTCAGGTCATCGTCGGCAAGCAGCAGGTAGACTACAAGTCAAACTGCGGCAACATGACAGCAGCTGTTCCTGCGTTCGCAGTGGAAGAAGGTCTGGTGGAGATCACCGAACCTTCCACACTGGTCAGAATGCTGAACAAAAATACAGACAAATACATCAATGTCAGTGTACCGATCGATCCTGAAACACATACATTCGCGCTGACAGGGGACTGCCATATCGCCGGTGTTGACGGAACAGACGCAGAACTGAATGTAGATTTCCTGGATCCTGCAGGATCCAAGACAGGAAAACTGCTGCCTACGGGACATGTAAAGGAAATACTCGATATTCCGGGCTTCGGTCAGCTTGAAGCTACGATCCTGGATGTATCCAATCCGATCGTACTGGTCAGAGCAGAAGATATCGGCATGAAGGGTACAGAACTCCCGGAAGAGATCAATGCCAACAGGGAAGTTTCCGATCTGCTGGAAAAGATCAGGGGCGTAGGCTGCGTAAAGATGGGCTTTGCCAAGGATCTGAAGGATGCGACAGATAATCAGCCGGCAGTTCCGAAGGTTGGTTTTGTAACAAAGCCCAGTGCATACGACGATATCGAAAAGGGTCATGTGAATGAAGAAGATATGGATGTCTGTGCCCGTGTGATCTCTGTATTCAAATGCCACAAAGCATGTCCGCTGACAGCCGCAAGCTCGATCGCGGTAGCCGCAATGCTGGACGGATCGATCGTCAATGAGATCGTAAAGCCTGCGGAAGGACAGAAGACAGTAAGGATCGGTCATCCTTCCGGTGTCATGACCATGGTTCCGACAGTTATAAAACACGGCTCCGATATGAAAGATGCAGAAGTACCAGGTGTTGCCGTGCAGCGTACTGCCCGCCGTATTATGGACGGATACGTATACGTACGTGACTGATAATCATTTATTAGGGTGAGGTCTTCTGCATTGTGCAGAAGGCCTTTTTGAAAAACGGAGAATGATATGATCAAAGTCATACAGGAAAATGTCGTCATAGAGAACGGCAAAGCCAGAGTCAGTGATGATCCTTCATACAGAAACGGGACGATGACCTGGAACATCCTTCAGTCCCACAATACATCGGATGATCCGATGGTTCTGAAACTGAAATTCGATGCTATGGTCTCACCCGACAACAACTACGTCAATATCCTGCAGACAGCCAGGGCATCGGGACTGAAAAAATTTCTGATACCGTATGTGCTGTCCAATTGTCATAACACGCTGTGTGCGGTCGGCGGAACGATCGCGGAAGATGATCATGTGTTCGGCCTTTCCAACGCAAAGAAATACGGCGGTATCTTCGTGCCGCGGTTCCGTGCGGTCCTGCACCAGTATATGAGGGAAACGATGGCAAGCCCGGGAATAATGATCCTCGGATCGGATTCCCATACAAGATACGGCGCACTGGGTACCATGGGCATCGGTGAAGGCGGCGGCGAACTGGTAAAGCAGCTGCTCGGCCAGACCTATGATCTGCCGTATCCGCATGTGACCGGTGTCTGTCTGACCGGTACCCCGAGACCGGGCGTAGGTCCTATGGATACAGCGCTGCTGCTCATCAGAAATATATTCGGGACGCCTGCCGCGAAGAATGCTGTACTGGAATTTTTCGGTGACGGCATTTCTTCCCTCAGCATGGAATACCGCATGTGCATCGATGCGATGACCACCGAAAGCGGCGCACTGTCTTCCATCTGGCAGACAGATGAAAAAACAGAACAGTATCTGAAAGAACATGGAAGGGAAGATACATACCGGAAACTGAGGCCCGCGGACCGCGCATCCTATGATTCGTATGTTGAGATCGACCTTTCTTCCGTGGAGTGCATGATCGCGCTTCCGTTCCATCCTTCCAATGCGGTAACAATCCATGAGTTCAGCAAGGATCCGGAAAAGTATATTGCCGCAGTTGAAGCGGAAGGAAACAAGGCAAAAGCCGATGTTTCAAGACCGTTTACGCTCAGACACTGCCTGAGGGACGGCGGCTTTTATCCCGATCAGGCACTGATCAGCGGATGTGAAGGAGGGCTTTCAGAGAATCTTGCGGCAGCCGCAGACATCCTGGACGGCGTTTCGATCCCAGCAGACGGTCTGAACCTGTACGCCAATCCTGCATCGCTTCCGGTCATGCATGATCTTATGAAACAGGGGGTCGCTTCAAGACTAGCGTTGTCAGGCGTGGTATTGAGGGAAGCTATCTGCGGACCGTGTTTCGGGGTGACCGATACACCGGCAGACAATACCATCAGTATCCGTCATGTGACCAGAAACTACATGACAAGAGAAGGCTCCCGTCCCAAAGACGGTCAGTTCAGCGCGGTATGCCTGATGGACGCAAGGTCCATCGCCGCAACTGTCAGGAATCATGGAAGGCTGACAGCTGCTTCTGACCTGGATACGGTTTATACGGAGTACCATGCATCGTTCGATGCTTCGATCTATGCGGGACAGGTATCCGATTTCCGTGATAAGAGAGATCCCGGATCAGAACTGATCTACGGACCGAATATCGCGGACTGGCCGGAAATGGCAGAACTGAAGAAGTACCTGCTGCTGAAGGTGACCGGAAGTTATGAAGGGTCTGTTACGACCGATGAACTGATCCCGAGCGGTGAAGCATCTTCCTATCGTTCCAACCCGGAAAAGCTTTCCTCGTTTACGCTGGTGAACAAAGATCCGGGATATGTTCTGCGCTGCAGGCAGCTCAGAAGCGAGGTACAGGAACTGACAGACACAGGGAAGTGCTCAGAGGAAGTACAGGAAACCGCAGAGCGGTTTGCAGAGCAGCTTGGCTGCACTGTTTCCGATCTGACCATCGGAAGTCTGGTGGTCTCCGATGTGATCGGAGACGGATCATCCAGGGAACAGGCTGCTTCCTGTCAGAAAGTCCTGGGCGGTTTTGCCAATATGGCAAATGAATATGCGACGAAACGCTATCGCTCCAATCTGATCAACTGGGGTATCCTGCCGTTGGAAACCGCAGAAGACGTGCATCTGCCCATAGATACATGGGCATACATCGATATCGAAGAACTGATCCGCACGGGAACAGGAACACTTGTGACGGATCTGAGGACGATACCCATCTCCATCGGACACTGCAGTGAGGAAGAAAAGAAGATCCTCAGGGCAGGATGCCTGATCAATTATTACAAAGAAAGGAAGGCATGATTTATGGCAGTTAAGTTTGAGTTCGGACATGTCGGCATCAATGCGCAGACAGAAGAAGACGGAAAACGTATGAAGGACTTCTTTACGGATGTTATGGGATATGACAACTACCGTGAGATCCCGGCATCTTACTTCACGTGTGACAACAGAATGGAACTGATGAAGAAAATGGGAAAAGGCACGATGGGTCACCTTGGTTTCTTTGTCAATGATATACCGGAAGCCATCGCTTATCTGGAATCAAAGGGTTATGAGCTGGATTACAATACAGCACGTTACGCGGAAGACGGAAGAACGATCCGACTGATCTTCCTGAAAGAAGAGATCAATGGTTTCCGGATCCATATAACAGTTAAGACTGCGCCTTTTTATCAGGAACCTGAAGACTATAAAGCTCTTCCGGTGAGGTGAATGTGATTAAGGTCTTCCGCTCCGGTAAACCCGGATTCCGCCGGATAAAAGTGCATTGCTTCTGCATTCAAAAGCACCAGCGGTCTCACTCTGCTGTGTGCTCCCTGGTATAAAGATGTTGAAAGAGTTACCTGCACTGTTCTTTTCTGAGGGATCCTTTCGAAAACACGGAAGAGGAAGTTAACTTTTCATTCCTGCAGCAAAATAATTTCTTGCGGCACTGTCCGCAATATGGTACTATCTTAATGCGCTTTCTTTAGACCCGCATGAGGTTTAAGGCAGAAGGGAGATCTGGAAATGAAGAAAGATATTCATCCGAAGTACTATCAGACCAAAGTAGTCTGCACAAGCTGTGGCTCAGAGTTCACAACAGGTTCCACATTAAAGGAAATCAAAGTTGATACATGCTCTAACTGCCATCCGTTCTACACAGGACGTCAGAGATTTGCTCAGGCTGAAGGTCGTGTTGCCCGCTTCAATAAGAAGTACGGTCTTAAGTAAGATACTTCGCTGCCCGGTCATTAAGATCGGGTTTTTCTTTGAAAGTTTTGCGGAACCCTGACATTATTGTAGAATAATAACAGTGGGGGTTTGCGTATGGAACATAAGGATAATTCGATCACAGATGTACATATGGGTGAGATCCGTGCTTTTGTTAATGACAAAAAGGAACACGGTGAAGAACTGTCACAGAAGGATCTTCTGGAACAAGCTCAGAAACTGGAACTGAATGAAGAAGAACTGGATGAATTATACGAGCTGAGCGAAGAAAATGAACTTCTTGAGGAACAGCTCGAAGAATTCGAAGAAGATGAGATAACTGACGAAGAAGACGAAATCGATGAGGAGATCATAGCTGAGCCTGATCCTGACCGCAGAGCAAGCGGAGCAGGTGATTCGGTTGCTCACTACATGAAAAAGATCGGCAGGATCCCGCTGCTGACACCTCAGGAAGAATACGAGACGGCCAAGGCAGTCAGTGAAGGGGATCAGAACGCAAAGGAGAAGCTGATCGACAGCAACCTCCGTCTTGTTGTTTCGATCGCCAGGGATTACCTCAACAGAGGACTTTCCATGCAGGATCTGATCCAGGAAGGCAATATCGGTCTGATGAGGGCTGTTGAGAAGTTTGATTATTCCCGCGGATTCCGCTTCAGCACGTATGCGACATGGTGGATCAGGCAGTCCATGACAAGGGCGATCGCCGATCAGAGCAGGGATATCCGCCTGCCTGTTCATATGAACGACCAGGTCGTCAAGGTGAGACGTGCCCAGCGCAGTCTCGTGCAGGAACTTCACAGGGAACCGACAGCCAAAGAGATCGCGGAAAAGCTGGGAAACGGCATGACTGAAGAAAACGTCAGCCAGATCCTGCAGATCTCACAGAGTACGGTCTCACTGGAAACACCTGCAGGTGATGAGGAAGACTCTACATTGGCGGATTTCATCGAGGATAAGTCTACGCTGGATCCGATCGAATATGCGAACAACGAACTGCTGAAAGAGCGGATCAGGGAAATACTGAAGGAACTGCCGGAGCGTGAGGCAGGTATCCTCAGAATGAGATACGGTCTGGATGACGGTGTCCCGAAAACACTGGAAGAAGTCGGTGCTGTGTACAATGTGACACGTGAACGGGTGAGACAGCTTGAACAGAGAGCACTCAGAAGACTGAAATTTAAATTTGGAAGAGACGGAGATCTCGGTGACTACCGTGATTGACGGGGAGGAAAAATGGACGCAGTACGCGAAAAATTAAGAGAATTGCAGAAGCAGTATGATGAGATCAGTGAGGCGCTCCTGAAAGAGGAGAACCTGTCGGATCCGAAGATCCTGACGAAACTGTCCAAGGAACAGGCACGTCTGCAGCAGACGGTGGATGCCTGGAAACATCTGCAGGAACTGGATACACGGATCGAAGAAGCCAATGAGCTCCTGAATGAAGATGATCCGGAAATGAGAGAGATGGCCAGGGCGGAAAAAGAAGAGTGTGAACCCGAACGGGAACAGCTTCTGGAACACATCCAGCACCTGCTCATACCGCGTGACCCTGATGACAGTCATGACGTGATCATGGAGATCAGAGGCGGCGCAGGCGGAGATGAAGGAAACATTTTTGCCGGTGATCTGTACCGCATGTATACAAAGTATGCTGAATCAAGAGGCTGGAAGGTCCAGGTCATGGAAGCCAGTCCTTCCGAAGCAGGCGGATTCAGCCAGATCATATTCTCCGTCAAAGGCACGGATGTTTATCATGATCTGAAGTTTGAATCAGGAGCACACCGTGTACAGCGTGTTCCGAAGACGGAAACACAGGGACGCATCCATACGTCCACAGCTACCGTACTGTGCCAGCCTGAAGCAGAGGAGTCTGATATCGATATCGATCCCAAAGATCTGACGATCGAAACACACAGAGCTTCCGGTGCAGGCGGACAGCATATCAATAAGACCGACTCTGCAGTCCGTATCGTGCATATTCCGACAGGCATTACCGTCAACTGCCAGGAAGGACGTTCCCAGATCGAAAACCGTGAAACAGCGATGCGTCTGATCAGAGCGCGTGTATATGAAGAACTGAAGCGGATCAGGGATGAGGAAGCAGGCGCGATCCGCAGGGCAAAGATCGGCACGGGAGACCGCTCGGAAAAGATCCGTACATACAATTATCCCCAGAACCGTGTGACCGACCACAGGATCGGTCTGACGATCACACAGCTTGACCGTATCATGGAAGGAAAGCTTGATGATGTCATTGCCGGACTTCTGGCGGAAGATGAGAAGAATAAACTGAAAGAGGCACAGTAATGACAACGTTTGCAAAAGCTGTCAGAAAATATGAGCGTCTCTGTGAGAAGAACGATGTACCTCAGCAGACGGTCATGGCATACCTTGTGGAGATCAGCAGGAAAGAACGGTTCGATCTGTATCTGCACTTTGACGAGCAGATGCCGGAAGATCTTGAGAAACAGTTCGATGAAGGCATGGCAAGGATCCTGGACCAGGAACCGATGGCACATGTACTCGGCTACTCATGGTTCTACGGATACCAGATGATCGTCAATCCGGATGTCCTGATCCCAAGGGAGGAGACGGAAGAGCTCTGTTCCAGGATCCTGGCAAGGATCGATCATATCTTCCCGGACCAGAAGGAGGTCGTCTGTGCCGATGTCGGTACAGGCAGCGGCGCGATCGCGATCACGGTCGCGAAGGAAGAGCCGCGCGTGCGCATGTGCGCTACGGATATTTCTGAGGAAGCGCTGGAAGTCGCAAAACAGAACGCGAAGAACAATGACGCGGATATCGAAATGTTTGCCGGTGATATGCTGGAGCCTCTGAAAGAACGCGGCATGAAGCTGGACGTTCTGATCTCCAATCCGCCCTATATTCCTGCAGAGGAAAAGATGGAACGCTCGGTCGTTGATTTTGAACCTCATGTAGCGCTGTTCGGCGGAGAAGACGGACTGAAGTTTTACCGTGTGATCTTCGAGAACTGCCGCAGTGTCCTGAAGGAAAAAAGCTTCATGGCTTTTGAGATGGGCTGGGACCAGCGTGAACGCATGAGCGTGCTCGTCGAATCACTTCTTCCCGAGGCATCCTATGAGATCATCAAGGATATGAACGGGAAGGACAGAATGCTGTTTGTATACTTCGGATGCAGCTATGAATAAGAAAACTGAGCTGCCGGAATCGATACAGGATACCCAGATGATCGATATCAGCGATCTGAAGGAACCGGAGAAGTCATCCAAAACGAAAAAAAGGAAGCTTTCCGCAACAGGTGTCCTGGTCTTCAGTATTCTGCTCGTGCTTGCACTGGGCACCGCCATTTATTCCGGCTACCGTTTCTGGCAGATCTATGCCGAGCGAAAGCAGGGGACCGGCGCGTATGATCAGCTGACAGAACAGGTGATGCCGATCGGTGCCGATGATGCGGATGTCGATACCAGGACGCAGATCCATCTGGACTTTGCCGCATTGGAAGAGATCAACCCCGATGTGATCGGATGGCTGAGGCAGGATACGTCAGTTATCAATTATCCGATCGTACAGAACGCTGACAACGATTATTACCTGAACCACCTGTTTACAGGTGAATGGAATCATATGGGCTGCGTATTTACGCTGGACAGCACAGCACCTGACTTTACGGATACCAATACGCCGCTGTTTGCGCATGGACGCAAGGACGGGACGATGTTCGGTACCCTGGAAAAATATGAAAGCCAGGCATACTATGATGAACACCGTGAATTCCTGCTCATAACAAAAGCAGGTACCGTATACCTGCTGGAACCGTTTGCCGGGTCGATCAATGATGCGAAGGATCAGTTCCTGGAGACAGCGTTTGCCTCTGAGGATGAATATCTGGCATATCTGCAGCACTGGTTTGACAATTCGACCTTTGTTTCCGATGTTGTGGTCTATCCGACAGACAGGATCGTAACGATGCTGACATGCTCGGATGATTTCGCTGACGCAAGATATGCACTTTTCTGCAAAATGACGGATGTCAGTGACCGGTACATTGTTACTGCCGGACCTGAACCGTCCCCCGGATCATGAAAACAGCCTCCGTACACAATGCGGAGGCTTTCTCATACTCAGTCTTCTCTGCGCCAGACCTGTTTTCCGCCGAGATATGTTTCAAGGATACGGATGTCTTTCAAATGGTCGGGATCAGTTCCGAAGGGATCTGCTTCCAGGATGACGAAGTCCGCCAGATATCCTGCCTGTATCTTTCCTTTGTACGATTCTTCGAAGCTTGCTTCGGCACCGCGTATCGTGAAGGAATCCAGTGCTTCCTGCACTGTGAAGGCTTCTTCAGGAAGATAAGGACCGCAGTGGTCACGCAGGGAAGTACGTGTGACAGCACACTGAATGCCTGCCATGACATCGGGCAGCTCAACAGGACAGTCGGAACCGTTGGATACGGAAAGACCGCTGTTCATCAGTGTCTTCCAGCTGTAGCTGGTATCTGCCAGGTCGCCGGTCCTTTCCCTGACGATATGGTTGTCGTAATCCAGGAAGATGCTCTGGCAGTAAATATGAAGATCCAGATCAGCCATACGTTCCAGCTGGTCTTTTCTTGATATCTGACAGTGTATGATGCCGTGCCTGTGATCTTTCACAGGAGTCTTTCGGAGCGCACGGTCGATCGCGTTCAGGACCTGATCGAGACAGGCGTCTCCGATCGCGTGTACGGCGCACTGCATATGATGATCGTTTGCGTATTCGATCATGGAGTCCATCAGTTCGTCGCTGTACAGATTGAACCCGGATGTATTGGGATCATCGGAATACGGTCTGGAGAGATGTGCTGTTCTGCCGCCCAGTGAACCGTCTCCGAGCATTTTCAGGGGGCCGGTCCTGAACAGAATGTCTCCGGTTCCTGTATTGTTTCCTGCGGCAATGAACTCTTTCAGTGTCTCCAGATCCTGGAAGTTGCACTGTTCGTTGATACGCACTGTCATCTCGCCGGCTTCTTTCAGCCTGCGGTATGCGTCATTGACCGTCTGCCATGAGATGTGGCGGAATGTGCAGTAATCATCAGTCTGGGCGCTTGTAATACCATAGGAATTCAGTGTGCGGAAGGCCGCTCTCAGCATGTCCATGATCTCTTCCTCAGACGGTTGGGGAATGTGCGACTGGATCAGTGACATTGCGTTATCGTAGAACAGGCCGTCCGGTTCTCCATCACGCATCCCGATGGCTCCGCCTTCAGGCGCTGCTGTATCCGCTGTGATGCCGCACAGTTCAAGGGCTTTGCTGTTGACAGCCATGCAGTGGCCGCAGGCACGGCTGACAGCGATCGGGATCTCCGTACTGACGCTGTCCAGGTCGTACCGGTCAGGCATTCTGCGGACGTCGCCGAAATAATCCTGGTTCCAGCCTCTGCCGGTCAGCCAGCCGCCGGTTCTTCCCCGGTGACTGCGCAGGCAGTCCAGCACATCGGAAAGACTTCCGGTGTGTTTTGCAAGGGGAGCACTGATCAGTGACTGTCCGAATCCCAGGACATGCATATGGCTGTCATTGAATCCGGCACAGACGAACCTGTTGTTCAGATCGATGATCTCTGTCTCTTTTCCGGCGAATGTCATAGCCATTTTGTTTGATCCGGCATAGATGAAGTGTTCTGCTTCCGTAACAAATGCCTCGCAGAGGGGCAGGGACCCGGTATAAACCTGTCCGTTGATATAGATCTTCCGCATATGATGCCTCCGTATTTAATCAACATCTTATTTTTCATATGATGCGATGTCAATCATAATGCAGGCGGATACACTGTCAGTCCGTCTGTGGTAGAATACCCTTATGATTTTGTCCCCGTCTTTAGAATTTAGCACCATGAAAGTTTAGAAGCTGGACAGCGCAGGAATACACACAAGCCCTTTTGTACAAAGGGTTTTTATTGTGTCGAAATATCTTGACAAAATTGTTTTTAGGTATTGATAAAAATGGTGTAATGGTGTATTGTAAAGGTGGGCACCTTTATGGCTTACTTTCTTAAGATCCAGAACCAGGCTAACAACACTTATCTTGCCATCTATGAATCCTTCTATTCTCCTGATTCCAAAGGCACGAAGCACCGCTGTTTCAAATCTCTTGGCTCTGTTACCAAGCTCATACGTGACGGTATCGACGATCCCATCGCTTACTACAAAGCTGAAGTAGAGCGTATGAATGCCGAACGGAAAGCAGAAAAGGAAGTTCAGAAGATCTCTGCTGTTTCCCCTGAGAAGAATCTCGGATACTTTCCGCTGAAGGCGATCATGGAAAAACTTGATATCCGCAGATTCGTAGATCTTTATAAAATCACGACATCCTATGACTTCGATCTTTATGATGTCCTTTCTTCTCTGATCTATGCAAGGGCCGTCAGCCCCTGCAGTAAGCACAGAACATACAATGAGGTCATTCCCTCTCTGTTTGAACCGCACGACTTTTCCTATGATCAGTTACTGGAAGGATTATCTTTCTTCGGGAATGATTACGAGAAGTTCGTTGAGATGTTCAATATGCAGGTCAAGAAGTATTATCCGATCAATACAGATATCACTTACTTCGACTGCACGAACTTCTATTTCGAGATCGACCGCGAGGACGGATTCCGGATGAAAGGTCCAAGCAAGGAAAACAGAAAAGATCCGATCGTCGGACTCGGTCTTCTGCTCGATGCCAATCAGATCCCGATCGGCATGAAACTGTATCCCGGCAATGAATCAGAGAAGCCTGTGATTCGTGATGTGGTAAACGGTCTCAAGATGCGTCATGAAGTCAGCGGCCGCACCATACAGGTCGCAGATAAGGGTCTTAACTGCGCAGCGAACATCTTCTTTGCGCGGCAGAACGGAGACGGTTATCTGTTTTCCAAGTCCGTAAAGCTGCTGCCCGAGACGGAAAAGACATGGGTCCTGCTGGACAGGGATTATCATTCAGTCAAAGATACGTCCGGAAAAGTTCTTTATTACTGGAAAGAGTGTGTCGATCAGTTCCCATATACATATACCGATGAGAATGGAAAACGCCATATGTTCGAACTGACAGAGAAACGTGTCGTCACGTTCAATCCATCGCTTGCGAAGAAGAAGACGTATGAGATCAACCGGCTCGTTGAAAAGGCAAAAGGACTTTCAGCTTCTCTGGCAAAGAAGAGCGAATATGGTGAGTGCTCCAAATATGTCACATTCAGATCCACTTCCAAAGGAAAAGAAACGGATGACAAAGTGAAAGCCGTGATCAACGAGAAAGTGATCGACGAAGATCTCCGTCTTGCGGGATACAATCTGCTCGTCACTTCAGAGATCAAAGCGAAAGCGACTGATATATATTCCACTTATCACAATCTCTGGCGTATCGAAGAATCTTTCCGGATCATGAAATCAGATCTGGATGCCAGGCCGGTATTTCTTCAGAAGGAAGATACGATCAAAGGACACTTCCTGATCTGTTATCTGACTGTATTACTGATCCGTTTATTTCAATTCTGCGAATTGGATAACACATACTCCTCCTCTGAGGTGCTTCGTTTCATGAAGGATCTCAAGGTGGTCGGCAATGGTAAAGGCTTTATCAATATCACCATCGGAAACAGCTTTATCTCGGAGCTGGCAAAGAAAACAGAACTCCCC
>JAILLA010000097.1 GCA_024693325.1 Solobacterium sp. | reverse complement strand
TATGACCAGCTGTTTTTCAGCTATGAAAAGGAGAATTGACATGATCGTAAGTGCAGGATATGGAGGAAAAGACTTTAACGCCTATGGCGGTGCTGTCCTCAAAAAAGAAGATTTTGCGTACTGGGCTGACCGGCCGGAACTGGCTGATCCCGCCGGCGTTGTCCTGGGACTGGACGAGGAGGTAGAGACCGTTGAGGAAGATGTGTTTGATCTGCTTCCGACACTTTCTTCCCTCTGGATCGAGAATTCCAAATGCAGACTGCCCATGACAGAAAAAATCGTACAGCTGTTCCGGAAGAACAATGTGCTGCTGCGGGGCGCATATGATTCAGCAGCGGAAAAGCTTGCCCGTCAGTATCATCTCCGGTTTCTTCCGCTCAATGTAAAACTGGCTTCTGTCGGTGACTATTTTGAACGGGGAAGAAATGTCATTACCCTGTGTTTCCGGATGGATGGAAGTGTCTATATTCATGAAGACTGCATGACACAGGGCATCTCAGCCGGCAGTATGGGCGGCGGTGAAACAAGCTTTGATCTGCCGAAGGATTTCTATCTGAAAATGACAGCGGAAGAGATCGCGGATCAGTGCTGGGGAAGCTGTTACAGCGCGATCCTGGAGAACGGAACACTGGCTTCCTTCATAAAGAAAGCACAAAAGAAAAACGGCATCCTGCTGGACTTTACCGGAAACTGAAAAAAGCAGAAGTCACTCTGCTTTTTGTTATGCCTGTACAGTATTGATGGAATATACATCTCTGATGAGACCTTCCAGTTCATCGTAATACGGTGACGCGTCCGGATACATCTGCATCTCTTTCAATGCGTCAAGGATCCCGGCATACCAGCGGTAAGACTGGGCGGAATGAACGTCCTCCACAGTCCCAAGACGCATGTCCTTGTCAATGGCCCGCATCTCAGCCAGCGCTTCCGCCAGCAGAATGACCTTCACCCGGATGCCGGCAGTCTTCACTGTATCGGGATGGCTTCTGTAATCATTCACAGCGGTTACCAGTTCCGTGACGTCATTGCCAAAGTGCCATTTCAGCATCGGCTCAGTGGCGTCTGTTTCATCCAGTGTGTTATACAGGACCCCGGCGATCACTGCCCGGGGATCTTTTTCGATCAGTCCCATGCCGTTCAGGATGCTCAGCATTTCCAGGGGAAGCGTGACAAAGGGTTCTTTCGTTCCCTGCCGCACCTGGCCGCTGTGGAAGTCCAGTACAAACCGGACTGCCTTGGCAACAATGATATTCCAGAATTTGTAGTCTTCTTCCTGCACCGGTTTGTTTTCGAGGATCTGCCAGATCAGTTCTTTCATCACTTCACAGACTTCTCCGGCGGAATTCAGCACGAATCCTGTCAGGTTCTGATCGTCCGCGATCTGCTTCACCAGCTCAGCAAGGGAAATGACCTGGGAATCTGTCTCGCCTGTCTTCGCGAATTCTTCTTCGTCGGTATACACAGGAATGAACGAATGATTCATATCATCTGTCAGCATCCGCAGAGAATACCCTTTCTCCTTGGGTACGACGGGTACCAGAAACTCCGGATCATATGTCATTTCTTCCAGAAACGCGGAAACAAGTTCCCTTCTGTGATCCTTCTGAGGCTCATGTACGCATGTGTGGATCACGTTCTTCAGCTCTCTGTGTTCCATGGTTACCTCCTTAATAAATCATAACGCCCCGGGTGTCTTGACCATTTCCTGCAGTGATAGTATAACAAAGCATGATGATAAAGACATCACAAGAAGAAAGGCTTGATTATTCTTATGACAAATATATTCAGAAAACTGTTCGGCGGCATTGATCTGACCTGGCCAAAGCTGATCATCGCCGCTGTCATCGCTGGTGCTGTCACAGCTGTGATCGCTCTGATCCCGGCACTGCACTATACATCCTTTATCGGCATCACAACGACCTTTGAGATCTGGATCCTGTTCGGCATCATGATCATCATGAACAGCAGGTCCCCGATCGATTCAGCCGCAAAGTGCTTCGTGTTCTTCCTGATCAGCCAGCCGCTGGTCTACCTGATCCAGGTACCCTTCAGCATATATGGCTGGGCTCTGTTCGGATATTACAAGTACTGGTTCATCTGGACCATCCTCTGCATTCCGATGGGCTTTGTTGGATACTATATGAAACAGGATAAATGGTGGGGACTTCTGATCCTGGCACCGATGATCCTGTTAACGGCATATTCCTATCTGCTCTACTTCTCAGACTTCATGTTCTCCTATCCCCGCTACATCCTGCTCTCGCTGTTCTGCGCAGCCGCGATGATCCTGTATCCCGTCGCTGTCTTCCGTGACAAGAAGATCCAGACGACCGGCGCAGTGCTTGGTGCCTGCGCGGTGATCGTCTGCACGGTGATGTGCCTGCTCAACAAACCTGTCTACAGCGCAGACATCATATCCAACAATGAAGAACACAGATTCGATGACACGTATACTGTAGAGTTCGCGAATCCCAAATACGGCGATGTCGCGATCGTATACAACCAGCAGTTTGAAGACTACGTCATCCACGCGGATTTCAGACATTCCGGCGACACCGTCATGACGATCACAGCCCCGAACGGTGAGAAGATGGAATACGATATCCACATCGAACGGGATACCTACAAATTGAATCGGAAATAACACACGCAGCGGCAGAAATGCCGCTTTTCATTTGGCGTCATCCCACATGAGGTAATGGATGACCGGCGCTTCTTCCTGCAGGATGCTGCCGTAGTCTGCCGGAGAGCGGACACGGGGAAAACCGATCTGGCTGAAGGACATCTCAAAAAAGCCGGAGAAGACTTCCTTCCCTTCTCTGTCTTTATAGACGCCGTATTCCGGATAGTTGGGTCCGTAGCCGTGATTGAGCCCGTACACACCCGCAAAGCGCAGCTTTCCGTCGGGATAGTATTCTCTGCCCATCAGGATCCCCTTGATCCCGAAGATGCCTTCCTGGTAGATTGTTCCGTCCGGATAAAAGCTCGTGCCTGCCCCGCACGGCTTGTTTTTGTATGTATTTCCGATATAGATCAGTTCTTTCTTTCCGTTGAAGATCTGTTTGTGTGAGTTCTCCATGTGTGCAGCCTTTCAGAGAAAGCCTAGCACGCTTTCCCAAAAGCGCTGTACACTGCCGGGTACACTGGATGAATATACATTGGCAATTGTTTTACCTATATCCAGTTTTTCTGTCTTCCTTGTTTTTGTGCAGAAAACACGTATTCAATGCGTATAATTTTATTGTTTTATACGCATTGAAGGCGTATAATTTATTTGAAGGGAGGACTGGATGAAACAGAAAGAGCTGGTAAGAAAACTCCTGGATGCCGGGTTTATTTTCTATGATCATGGTTCAAACCATGACAGATACAAAAGAGGTAATGTAATCGAAGTGATCCCGCGGCATAAGGAAATTAGTGAAAATCTTGCCAAAGCAATCCTCAAAAGAAACGGCATCAAATGATGCTGAATCTTTTCTGTTCATCTTTTTTAATCATGAAAGGAGTATATACTGTTTTAATTACCAAAGATAACGAAGACTATCTGGTTTACATTCCAGATATCGATCGAAACACAGAAGGGAAGTCTATGTTCGATGCAATCTATATGGCAAGAGACCTTCTCGGCACATGGAGCCTGGACCATGCTATGCCGGCACCTTCTTCTGTTGAGGATGCCATTCAGACT
>JAILLA010000078.1 GCA_024693325.1 Solobacterium sp. | reverse complement strand
GAATTTGAAGTCATTTATTGTTCTGTGAAATCATACATTGAAGACTTCCTTCCAAAAAAATAAGGAGCACTTCTGTGTGTGCCCCTTTTCTTATTATTCTTTGATGCCGTACCAGCCGATGCCTTCATCATTCCAGCCAAGCTTTGTGGTCAGTGCATCGTGCTCTTTTTTGTTCGTTGTGTAGTTGTGATTGCATTTGTCCATGTTCGGATTGTATTCACGGTAGAGGATCACTTCTTTGTCGTCATCGCTGTACCAGCCGATGCCTTCGTCTTTCCAGCCGAAGCCGATCAGGGCGTTTCTTTCCTTGAGGTTCATCGTGTAGTGATGATCTCCGGAGTTCTTGTTGTACAGTCTGTAGACAGGTGTGTTGGACTTCTCAGGTGCGATCCAGCCGATGTTCTCATAGGTCCATCCCTGCTTGATCAGGAAGTCTTTCTCTGCTTTCTTTGCGGTATAGAAGTGCTCGCCGGAATTCCTGTTGTACAGTCTGTGCATTTCGATCTTGTTTTTTAGTTCCTTGACGGTCAGTTTGATCTTTGTGCCGGTGATCAGTTCGACCTCTGTCGTTCCTGTTTTGACCGGCGTAAAGTACAGAAGGCGGACAATCGATTCATCATATTCATGCACACCGGCAAACTTGTCAGATTTCTTCAGCTGATCGTCTGCTTTGAGTGAATACTTCTCGTCATGACCGACATACAGCAGATCATCTGATGTCAGTCTCATTTCCAGATAGTAAACGTGATCTTTGACGAGGAAGAATTCCTTATCCTTCTCCTGCAGAGGCTCGCTGTATCTGTTGCCGGAGGTAAGGTCTCTGATCGTATATTCCGCTGTGACCGGCAGTTCCTTGTCAATGACTGTGACCTTGGCATTGGCCGGAACATTGGGACCGACTTCCAGATGCAGAGCTGTATTTCCTGCTTTCACACCGGTGACTGCTACACTGGACGATGACAGATAGTATGCCGCATAAGCAATGTTCACAGGCTCCGTGGTGACCTCTGATACTTCACGCATGCACTGATTCGGGGTAAATTTCACCGGGATCTCTTTCATGAAGTCAACATATGTCGTGATCGTATTGGGAATCGAGATCTTGTCGGGATACTGCGCTGTGTAGGCGACTGCCTTGAATTCAGCATAGATCTTCGGATTATTCTTATACGCATAGCGGATCGTGCATTCGCCGTCACTGACGTAACTGTAAAGGACGGAATCCATGATCTGCGTCACTTTGACCACATCCGGGTTGGATGAAGTCACGGTATACGGACCAAAGTATCCTTTGGCGTCTTTGTAGACAGGTGTAGGGAATCCCTCCAGCCACATGTTGAACTGATCAATGTAATATGTCTTCTTCGGGAATGTGATCTGTTCCGGTGCGGTATAAACATTTACTGTGACGCCTCCTTCCGCGCCGAGGATCGACTTTGCCTCCACGTCCGCGTCTCCTTCTCTCACAGCGGTGATCTTTCCGTCTTCCGAGATGGTGATGACACCATGATCAGCTTCGCCTTCCGAGTCGATCAGGACCCGGTATGACAGCTTGTCATCGGAGCAGTTGTTCTTCGCGTTCTTCATGACGAACGGCGAATCGATCGTCTTGCCTTTTTCAACATAAACGGTATATCCACCATCTTTCGTTTCAATGCTTTCGGCATAGTTTCCTGCTTTCAGGACGGTCAGCTCGATCGTATACTTGCCTTTTCCTGTATCAACGGTAATGGTCGTCACGCCCGGCTTCAGCAGCTGCATATCCATGTCGCAGACCGCGGTCTTCGCACTGACCGGTTTGGCGACAGAAGGATCAGAAGATGTCATCGTGACCGGCGCGTACCTCGACTCTTCCCGGGGTACATTGAAGATCAGTTTCTTTGTGCCCTGATCGACAGTGCAGATCTGTTTTTTGTAATCAGGATAGTTCAGGACTTCATCAATATCCAGGTATACATAGATCCTGATCTTATCCACAAACTCATCGCCGGAATATACTTCAATTTCTTCATAGCCGCACAGTTTCTCATCCGCCTTGACAGTATATGTCTTTTCATCCATCCAGGATGAGCAGACTCCCGTCTCGGAGGAATGAAATTCCGGCGCTTCTCCTGTATAAGAATAACTGTATGTTTTAGTTTCTCCCGGATGCAGGAAGATCATGGTCTCTTCCAGTTTCACGGTCGGTTGAGCCTGTACAGGCGTGATGCACGCAATGATCATGAAAACAGAAGAGAGAACGGATAAAATAACATTTCTGATTCTTGTGTTCATAATGGATACCTCCGTTTTGTTTCCATTTTTAAGATTGTGAAAAAATCGGATGTTTGTACTTATATAGTACATCATGAAAGCATATGAAGCCAGTCTTGTTTGTTATGCGTATCTGTTGCATATCTGCTTTGAATCTGCTATTCTGCGCTCAGAAACTGAGGACTATTTATGATCGATCATATCAAGGCATTTGCGGCTGACATTGACATGACACTGACAGCCAAAGGAGACCCGCTTGCGGATCTGACGATGGAAGCATTCCGCATCATGCGGGAACACGGCATCCTGCTTGGTCTTGCGACAGGCAGAGAACTGAATCAGAAGCTGTTTGATCAGGCAAAGAACTGGGGACTGGATTACCAGTTTGATTTCCTGATCGGGATGAACGGCGGCCAGGTATGGGACAGGTTCCATGAAGATAAATGGGAGATGGATCTGATGGATCAGGATACGATGCGTGAGATCCTGGAATATATGCGTCCCATCATCGACAAATACGAAGTATCTGTCAATGCGGAAGGCGGCGGCAATAACTTTGCCATGAATATCCACGGCGAGCTCATCTCTTCCATGATCCGCAGAGGCTTCCAGTTCGACGACGCGACCGGTGACTATGCGCTGTTCTGTTCAAAGCCCTGCTTCAAGATGCTGTTTCGGACAACGCCGGAAGTGGAACAGATGATCCGTGAACACTTTGAGAAGCGGTATTCGGAAAAATTCCAGATCATCGCGTCGTTCCCGGGCACGGTGGAAGTCATGCAGAAAGGCATCGACAAGGGCAGCGGCCTGCAGATCTTCGCCGACCGGAACAACATCGACATCAAGGATATCATTGCCTTCGGAGACAATGAGAACGACAATCAGCTGCTCATCCGT
>JAILLA010000025.1 GCA_024693325.1 Solobacterium sp. | reverse complement strand
CAAAACTCCTGAACAGCTTGAAGCTGCCATTGACCAATACAGTACTGCAGCCGGTATTAAATATCTGTTTATCGATGAGATACAAAACGTTTCAGGCTTCGAACCTGTAGTAGAAGAGTACAGGCTTGAAGACGAATATTCCATTTTTATCACGGGTTCAAACTCGTATCTTCTCAGCGGCGAACTGGCCACTGAACTGACGGGAAGATATATAGAGTTTGAAATGTTCACGCTGACGTTTGAAGAGTATTTGAAAATGAAGGAGTTTTACGGTATTCCTGTAGATTCGGATCTGACAAAAGAACTGGACAGTTATATCCTGGAAGGCGGTTTTCCGAAAGCATTGGAATATCAGAATATCAGCGATAAAAGAAGATATGTGAACAGCGTCATTCAGGAAATCTATAAAAAGGACATCGGCAAAAGAAAGAAAATCAATAACAAAGAAGTATTCTTCAAAGTGATGAATTATCTCATCAATAATTTTGGAGCTCCTGTCAGTATAACGAATCTTCTGGATGAATTGCATAAAGCAGGAATAACGGTCAAAAGAGAAACGCTGACAAGATATATTCAGATCCTGCTGGATGCGAAGATCCTGTACGAGTGCAAAAGATTCGATTTAAAGACAAAAAAGTCGATCAATGGGGAGCAGAAGTATTATCTTGCGGACCTGTCTTTCTATTTTGTAAACAATACTGATAACCGTATCAACTATGGTCCGGTTTTGGAAAACATTGTTTTTCAGTATGCAAAATCAAAGGGATACACGGTCAGCGTAGGCAGGGTCGGAAAACTGGAATGTGATTTTATCGTAAGAGACAGCGGGATGAATTATGCGTATATCCAAGTTGCGATGACAATCATGAACAGCCTTGAAACAGAAAACAGGGAGTACCGGCCTTTTGAGAGTATCAGGGATGGGTATCCGAAATATCTGCTGACCAGAAATGATCTCATTCAGAAAAGAAACGGTGTCAAGCATATAAATATTCCCGGCTTAATGAAAGAAGGGGAAATGTTTGCCTGATAAGAAACTGTTTTCGTTTTTCATCGATACCACTTTCTGATACCGATTTGATGCCATGCCTTTTCCAAAAACGGCATATCTTTATACTATTTTCATAAAGAGAGCGGACTTGAAATTGATTTTGTGTCAGTTATTAATGACTTGTTGAGCGTTGTTGAAGTTAAAGCGAGAACAGGAAATTCAAAGTCGGCAAAAACAGTTCTAAACGACAAGACCAGATATAATGCCGACAATTTGATAAAACTCGGTGAGTATAATATTGGGGTAAAGGACAACATGATAACATTGCCTTTTTATCTGTCCTTCCACCTACAGTAATTATGGAAACATTGATTGGCTTAAATGAAAACAAGTTATGAAGACTGATACCACTCTTTGATACCATTTTGCTGCCATGCGGATCGCAAGCGTGGTAGAGATGAGTGAATACAGTAGATATAAATGAATGAGAGATATATCAAAATGTACATTATTTACTTTATGTTCAAGAAATCATTATCGAGTGGGAATATAATTACCGCAATCAGGTCCGAAAGTCACTTGAAAAAGTCGCTTTAAAAAGTTATGTACTTAATTTGCTGGTGGGAATAAAAGAATAATAACCAGAGGCTTTCAATTGTCTTGACAGGATCCATCAAGTTCAGAAACGCTGCAGATATACATCCTGATTCCACATGAAATGGTCATCCGTGCGATGACATTTTTTGAGTATTATTCATGTACGTGAAATAAAACAACTTTTTGTATATGTTTTATTTTACTGAGATAACAGTTTTGCCAAAAAATCTGATACATTTGTCTCAATAGGATATCAAGGAGGCTCTCATGAAAAAAGCTATGAAAACTGTGGGAATAGTATTGATTGCTGTGGTAACGATCGCTGCCGTTGTTGTGGGAGTGATTCTTGGTAAAACTGTTTTTGTCAAACATCCGGAACTTAAAGGCAATCCGGAAACGGGAAAATGGTACCGGATCACTCCGGAAGGGACTATATCCTCTGATGGAAGCGAATGGCATGGACTCATCAGGGTAGGGACAGAGAATAAGGTTATAGTATACTTCTTCGGCGGCGGCGCAAGTATCAACGGTTATACTTCCGAACATGGTAAAGAATTTTACGCTACAACAGCACAGGTACAGGACTTTGTTGCGTCTGGAGGAATCGGAAGTACTTCGGAAGATAATCCTTTCCGGGACTGGACCTTCCTTGTTTTGCCATATGCCTCCGGTGATTTTCATAGCGGAACAGGCGAGTATCACTACATGAACGGCGGAAAAGAAAACGTGGTTTATCATAAAGGATACAGCAACTATTCCGCTTTCATGGATGCTGCTATGCCTTATGTTGGAAATCCTGACACTTTGCTGATAACGGGATTCTCGGCAGGCGGCTTTGCAGCGTCGCTTCTGGCGGATGATGTAATCGACCGGTTTCCTTCTGCAGAGAATGTCACGGTATGTGTAGACAGTTCGCTGCTTCTCTATGACGGATGGCATGAGACGGCTGACAAATTGTGGCATACGCCGGCAATCATTGCCGAAAGACTGATTAGTGATAATCTGGTACTCGACAGTCTTACCGCACTGCATAATAAGCGCGGCGATACAGTTAAAATCCTCTTTGACTGTTCCTGTCGTGATGATACATTGCAGCAGTATCAGGCATATATCCGGACCGGAACAATGACAAAAAGCAAAGAAAACGGAGATCTGTTTCAGGAGGATCTTGCGGAAATGGTTGACGGACTGCAGGAGAATGTCCCCGGTGTCGGCATATATATCTGGAAATATGGTGAGGATCCGGAAACCCGCAATACGCAGCACACCATCATATCAAGCAATGTTTTTGATAAACTGGAGGATGATGTCAGTATTGCGGAGTGGATTTATGCCGCTGTGGACGGGAATGTTCAATGTCACGGAACAGAGCTGCTTGGAAGATAGAAAGAGCAGGCGGTCATTGTGAAAAAGTCAATGAAGATTTTTTGATTCTGCCGGCTGCTGCGGCTCTTGACAGACAGATGAACTCCTGAAATATGAGCCGGAAGACTTCTTATATATTATTGATCTCCTTTGTATTTCCTGTCATACAGGAGTGCTGCAAGAAGCACAACGAAGCATGATCCTGCGTTATGAACAAGAGCGCCTGTGGTAGGTGTCAGGATCCCCAGAACCGACAGGGTCACTGCTATGAAATTGATGCACATGGAAAGTGTGATCGCACCTTTGATGGTTTTTACTGTGGTGTTTGAGAGCCACTTCAGATAAGGGATTTTGGAAACATCATCGGTCATCAGAGCGACGTCTGCAGCTTCCACTGCTATATCGCTGCCCATGGCACCCATTGCCACACCGACATCAGCTGTTTTGAGCGCAGGTGCGTCGTTGACTCCGTCGCCGATCATGCAGACTGTATCGTTCTGCATCAGGTCCCTGATGTTTTCTACTTTGTTTTCAGGCAATAAATCAGAACGGATATCACTGATGCCGACTTTTGCCGCAAAATACTCCGCTGCCTTCCGGTTGTCGCCGGTGAGGAGCACGGACTTCGTACCCATCTGTTCAAGTTCTTTTACCATGACAGCGCCTTCCGGCCGCAGGGTATCAGACAGAGCCACGATACCGACGACTTTATTTTCACTGCCAATGATGACGGATGCTTTTCCGGCTTCTCTCAGTTTGTCAAGGGCTGCCGATGCGGCATCGTCCATTGCCACGCCGTTTTCTGCCAGATATTTTTCACTGCCCAGAAACCATGTCTTACCATTGATTTCGGCACTGATGCCTTTTCCTGCCGTCATCCGGAAGTTTGTGACTTCATAAATAGAGATGTCGTCTGCTTTGGCTTTTTCGGTAATCGCTTTTCCCAGAGGATGCTCACT
Organism: Solobacterium sp.; assembly: GCA_024693325.1. Lineage (GTDB taxonomy): Bacteria > Bacillota_I > Bacilli_A > Erysipelotrichales > Erysipelotrichaceae > Bulleidia. Next base: position 44,357 of record JAILLA010000025.1, on the reverse strand, counting down.
TCTGCTTTCAGCGGAAGCGGCTGTTTTCAAAAGCTCTGCTTCGCTGATGTTTGCTGTAGGAACGATATCGCTGACCTCCAGACGTCCGTATGTGAGGGTACCGGTCTTGTCAAACGCCACGATATTGACCTTGCCCATCCTTTCCAGAGCTTCACCTGATTTAATGATCACGCCATGTTTTGTTGCCTGACCAATTGCCCCCATAATAGCTGTAGGCGTAGCCAGAACAAGGGCACAGGGACAGAAGACAACGAGTACTGTCACTGCACGTACGACATTTTTTGTGACGATCCAGGCAATGACAGCGATCAGCAGGGCAACAGGTACCAGCCAGCTGGCCCATTTGTCTGCGATACGCTGGGTAGGAGCCTGGTTTTTATCTGCGTCTTCTACCATGCGGATGAGTTTCTGAAGTGAACTGTCTTCTCCGACCTTTGAAGCTTCAATATCGATCGAACCGAAACGATTCTGCGTTCCGCTGTACACTTCATCGCCTGCGGTCTTATCCACTGGAAGGCTTTCCCCGGTCATGACCGACTGATCGATGGATGTTTCACCGAAGATGATCATGCCGTCCACAGGGATCGTTTCGCCCGGCAGGATCCTGAGAACATCACCCTTTTTTATTTCGGCAGCCGGAACGATGGTTTCTTTTCCGTCACGGATCACACGGCCGGTCTCCGGTGTCAGAGAGATCAGCTTCATCAGTCCCTTCCTGGCACGTGCTGTTGTCATATCTTCCAGAAGAGCCCCGATCTCCATAATGAATGCGACTTCACCTGCCGCGAACAGATCGCCGATCAGGATCGCTGCGATCATTGCCATGGAGATAAGCAGAGCAGAAGAGATCTTGCTGATGCCTTTGTTGTAAATGACTCTCCAGATGGCAAGGTACAGCAGGGGGATGTCGCAGATCACGACACAGACCCATGCGAGGTTCTCACCGGCAGGCATGCCGATCCTGGGAAGAACGAACGAACCCAGCAAGAATATACCGCCTGATATCGTCATCGGCCATCCGGCCAGAAAGTCATTGATCTTCCTGATCATATAAAACACCTCCTTAACAAGCTGTGCGTTCATCAATACAATTGATTCAATACCGAACATATTGTTCGGTTATGATAATACTGTTGGGCAGGACCTGTTTCAATGAGCAGAATAATTCAAAAGTACGTTACCGAACGTTTCCGTAAAAATGTACGGGATGTTGGGACAGACAGGCGGAAACAGCAGATGAAAAACATAAGAATTATATTAGAATGTATATTACTTGCTTTCCGGTTATGTGCTGTGCTGACAGAAACAGGCAGTTCATGCGTGAAAGCATATCAATGAATCGATTGCTTCAGTAGTATTCCGGAGTTTCAGGAAACCGCCGAGGTTCAGGGGGTTATGTTTATGAATTTATTGGGTACAGCAGTTCTGCTGCTGACATTATCAATGCCATGCGGACCTGCCTGTCAGGCTGACGCACCTGCTGTGACAGTGCAGGAGTTCATGCCGGCAGGATCAGAGGAAGTGTTATTAACGGCAGAAGAACAATGGGAAACGACAGTATATGCGGATGAGGCTGCAGTGGATACTGAATCGGATACTGATGATACGACGGGCCTGGATATCCGGTATCTTCTGTTTCTGCAGGATTTCCGAAACAGCATCAACGACGCATGGACGCCGTTCATGGAATTCGTATCGACGTTTGCGACAAGATATCTGATCCTGGCTGTCCTGTTCATCTACTGGGCAGTCAATAAACAAAGAGGCCTGTACGCGATCGCGTCTATGTGTCTGACACTTGCCGTTAACCAGCTGGTAAAGCTGACTGCCTGTGTATATCGTCCATGGATCCGTGATCCGCGGATCGTTCCGGCAGGAGACTCCATTACTTCAGCTACCGGTTATTCGTTTCCAAGCGGACATACCGCAACAGCTGCACCGCAGCTGCTGGGAATGGCAGCCACTGCGGACAGACAGAAGAAATGGTTTCCCGTTCTCTGTATTCTGGGAATCATGCTGATAGGATTTTCACGCAATTATCTCGGTGTACATACACCGCAGGATGTATTTGTGGCGATCTGCGAATCTGTACTGTGCGTTATCATCATGCATAAGATATTCGCGTATATCGAACAGCACCCGGAAAAAGAGGACCTGTTTCTGATCACCGGAGTGATCTTCGGTACTGTATCGATCGCTTATATCACCTTCAAACCGTATCCGATGACGTATGTCGACGGCAAGCTGCTTGTTGACCCGCAGAAAATGATGAACGACGGATACGGGGATATTACATTCCTGATCGCATTCTGTGTCGGACGCTTTATTGAACGCAGATGGATCAATTTTGAACCTACCGGCATCAATGTGCCGGGCATCCTGCTGTGGGCAGTCGGAGGAGCGATCTTTGTCCTTCTGAACAACAACATCGGCAAACCGCTGGACAACATGCTGGGCAGCCACTGGGGACATTTTGCCAGAAGAATGATCACGATCCTTTACTACACAGCACTTTATCCGCTGATCATCAAACTGGTCATGAACCGGGTCAGAACAGCATCCAGCTCAGAAACCGGAAAACAGAATAAAAACCGGGATCATTGATCCTTGAACGTCTGCAGATCGAACTGCAGACTTTTTGCTTTCCTGCGCACCTAATGTCTGTCGGAATGCATCTTGTGGGCCAAAAATGCATCTTGCCTGCCAGGTCATTGAATGGCTGAACAAAAACTGTAGAATGATGCCGTAACATCAGAAAAGGATGGTAAAAAAATATGGGGATTTCAGCATTAATCGTGATCGCACTGCTGGAGACAGCACTGGCTGTCAGAACATGCGCTGCGAGACCGGATAAAAAAACATGGCGGAGAGACCGCCTGATCGTACGTGTTTCAGAACTCCTGAACATCGTTCTTCATTATTTCTGCTCTTCACAGAAGTGGCGGTTCATACCGGCAGTGATAGTGCTTGCGGCACTGTCAGTGATCGCTGTACTGGTATTTGTGATTGCGGAAAATCAGGACAGCACGAAAAAACCGTTTGGCGCAGTCGTATCCTGCATCATGAGTGTTCTGCTTTGCGGCATTCTTCTGGTGCCGGCATTTCTGTTTACGAACTACAGCGGTCTGCCGGTATCGGGAAGCCATAAGATCAAAGAGACATCAGCGATACTGATCGACAGTTCACGGACTGATCCTTTTGAAGAAGACGGCAGCTTTCGTGAGGTTCCGGTACACTTCTATTATCCGGCTGACGCCGGAACGGAAGAGTATCCTCTGGTAGTCTTCTCACATGGTGCTTTCGGCTACTACCAGAGCAATACTTCCACCTACATGGAACTGGCAAGCAGCGGATATACGGTCGCTGCGCTCGATCATCCGCACCATGCATTCTTTACACAGGATACAAGCGGAAACATGGTCATTGTGGACGGAACCTTTATTGACCGCGCAATGAACCTGGACAACGATATGAACCCGGAAGAACAGTATGCGCTTTATACGGAATGGATGGCATTGCGTACAGCAGATATGAACTTTGCGGTCGATGAGATCAAGACAGCAGTCCAAAACGGTACAACAGATGACAGCTGGTTTATTGCAGATCAGGAAAAAGAAGCCATCAGCGCAATGCTGGAGATGACGGATACATCAAAGATCGGTCTCATGGGTCATTCTATGGGCGGAGCGACTTCTGTTGAGCTCGGCAGGGAACGTAGTGACATTTCTGCTGTTGCCGACATTGACGGAACCATGCTCGGGGAATATCAGGGTGTTGAGAACGGGGAGTTCCTCATCAACGAAGAGCCGTATACTGTGCCTGTGCTTGAATTCGTAAACTGGGAATCGTATATTGATGTACAGCAGTATGTGGAACAGGGCGGCAGATACCCGAATGAAATACTGATCAGACAGGCGGATACAGGTTTCTCCACGACAGTAAAGGATACTTTGCATATGGACTTCACCGATCTGCCGATGTTCTCACCGTATCTGGGAAAACTGCTCGGCAGCGGTGAGCGCAGTACGGAAGAGACCATGAAGATCGTTAATTCCGCTGTGCTGTCCTTCTTCAACTGCTATCTGAAAGGTGAGGGCGTCTTTACGGTACAGGATATTTATTGAGCGCCCGCAGTATAAACATGGACGTACAAATTCAACAGGTCACAAATGATGAGAAAGAACTGGTGCTGATCCGATGTCATGAGGTCACGGAAGAAGTGAAAGAGATCGCTGGCTTCGTCAGGTCCCGTCAGGGCAGTCTGTCTGCTGTGTCGGAATCAAAGCAGTATGAGGTCGCTGTAACGGATATCAGTTATATCGAATCGGTAGACGGAAAGACATTTCTTTATACGGATGAGCGTGTTTATGAGACAGCGTACAGGATCTATGAGCTGGAGGAACTGCTGAGACCCAAGCATTTCCTGCGTGTTTCAAAACCGATGCTGGTGAATCTCATGAAGATCCGTTCGATCCAGCCGGCACTCAACGGACGTTTTACGGCAGTGCTGCGTTCCGGTGAAAAGATCATCATTTCAAGAAACTATGTCAAAGCGCTCAAAACAGCGCTGAAGGGAGAATAGAGCAATGGAGTTCAAGCGCTTTCTCGTTGATAAACTGAGTCTGTTCTTTATGCTGTCGACACTGATCACGATCGCAGTCTCGCTCATCGGTTCATCGTTTGACGGTACGGCAAGTCTCGGTTACGGATCCCTGCTGGTACCGGTCAAATATGCCGGACTATGTTTACTGCCGACATTTGTGACATGGTCGGGACATGAACTTTCCCTGCAGGAACTGATCGTCCGCAAGGCACTGATGCTGGTGCTGCTGGAAGCGGTGATCATGTGGATCGCATGGACAAGTCCTGTCATAGATACAGGGAACCTGCAGGTCGTACTGACACTCGGCGCAAGCGTACTGGTCATCTTCCTGCTTGTGAATCTGTTTCTCTGGCTGAGGGACTCGGCTGAAGCAAAAAAAATGAATGAAGATCTGGCAATGCTTCAAAGATTTCAGAATGCAGGGGAGACCAAAGCACAGAACTGAAGCAGGAAGCTGTACAGAAATGATAAATACCGATCGTCCTGCAATGATGTGCAGGACTTTTCTTCTGCACAGATGAAAATTATATGAATGATGTAACCATCCTGCTTCTTCATTTGTATGATTAGTGAAAGGCCTTTTACAACAGCAAAGGATACAGATATGCGGATCAAAACAGAAACAGCGGCGGAAAAGTACCGGGACCGTCTGTTCGCGGCAGCGTTTCATATATGCAGAAATGCTGCGGATGCGGACGACGTCGTACAGGAAACACTGCTCAGCTATCATAAAACGGATATGGAATTTGAAAGTGAGGAACATCTGAAAGCATGGCTGCTGCGGGTGGCGATCAATCAGGCGAAAAATGTGAACCGCTCATTTTTCAGGCACAGGATCGTTCCCCTGGAAGATTACATGGAAACATTAACTTTCGATTCGGGGAACTCGGAGAACCTGTTCCTGGAGGTGATGCGCCTGCCGGAAAAATACAGGATCGTGATCCATCTCTACTACTATGAGGAATATTCTGTCAGACAGATCAGTCAGATCCTCGGGATCACCGACAGCAACACCAAGATACGCCTTTCCCGCGGGAGGGCAATGCTGAAAGAAAAACTGCAGGAGGAATGGGATGAAAATGAGTAATAAAGAGAAATACCAGACAGCATTCTCAGTGCTGCATGCATCAACGGAATACAGTACACAGAAACAAAGAACAGAAAACAGGCCGGTATTCATGGTCAGGAGATTTGCGGCAGTCTGTGCCTGCATGGTCCTGATGTTTACCGGAGGCTATGCCGTATATGCGTATGGTGAACAGGTCGTCCGTGAAGTATGGGGATGGGGCAATAACATGCGGTATACGGAAACAACAGACAGTGAGACCGGTGAAACCGAAAAGCAGGTCAAAGTCATGACAGAATCACTGACTGATCCTGTTGAGATCAGAAATGACAGACTGTACTTTATCGTCAACGGGGAAGATATTGACATCACCGGCCTGATCTCGGAAACAGAAGCTTATGAATATGAATATACCGATGAAGAAGGCTATACGCATTACTGGCTCGTCGGCAAAAACGGACCTGAAACGAACTATTATGGGTATGGAGAATATATCAAAGATTCCGAAGGTAAGTGGATCGGCGGATATTCCGCAAGAACAAATCTGGATGAGAACGGAAAGGGTACGGAATGGCTGGAAGCCGGAAAGGAGAAGATCGGCTTTCCGAAGTGATAAAAATACATCATCTGATCACTGATGTGCAGAGTCTGCAAGGGTCTGTCTTATGAATGTCCTTCGCTGTAAATGTATGGCGAAGGGCTTTTTTCGTGATCTGTGTTTCATTGCAGAAAAAATATGAGATTCTGCATTGACACGGTGTCAACAGATGCTTATAATGATTTTGCTGACACGGTGTCAATGCAGTGATGTTCATAAAGATGATCCTGCACAATCCGTTGGTCTGTATAAGGAGGGAACATGAAATATACAAAACTCGGTAACTCAGATCTGAATGTATCACGCATCTGTCTTGGATGCATGGGATTCGGTGATCCCGGAAGAGGACAGCACAGCTGGACGATCGATGAAGAACATTCCAGAGAGATCATAAAGCGCGCACTGGAACTGGGCGTTAATTTCTTTGATACAGCGATTGCGTACCAGAGCGGTACCAGTGAACAGTATGTAGGAAGGGCACTCCGTGATTTTGCGGACCGCGAGAATGTAGTCGTTGCCACAAAGTTCCTTCCGAGAACGCAGAAAGAGATCGAAAACGGCATCAGCGGTCAGCAGCATATCGAGAACATGATCAACACAAGCCTGCAGAATCTTGGAATGGACTATGTTGATCTGTACATCTATCACATGTGGGACTGGCAGACACCGGTCTATGACATCCTGGACGGCCTGAACCGTATCGTAAAAGCCGGCAAGGCAAGATATATCGGCATTTCAAACTGTTTTGCATGGCAGCTTGCGAAGGCAAATGCCCTGGCAGAAAAAGAAGGCTTTGCGAAATTTGTTTCCATTCAGGGCCACTACAACCTGATCTTCCGGGAGGAAGAACGGGAAATGGTGCCTTACTGCAATGAAGACAACATTGCGCTCACACCATACAGCGCACTGGCTTCCGGCAGACTGTCCAGACTTCCCGGTGAAGGCGGAACAAAACGCGCTGAGGAAGATGCCTATGCGAAGTTCAAATACGATGCTACAGCGGCACAGGACAATGTGATCATTGCCCGCGTTGGGGAACTGGCAGAAAAGCACGGAGTATCCATGACGGAGGTATCCCTTGCATGGCTGCTCACAAAGACAGCTTCTCCTGTAGTCGGCGCAACCAAGTTTCACCATATCGAAGGTGCTGTCAGGGCAGTGGATCTGGAACTGACTCCGGAAGAGATCCTGTACCTGGAAGAACCTTATGTACCGCATCCTCTGGCAGGCGTTATGGCACAGAACAAGCCGGCAGCCGCTAAGGAAAAACATGTCTGGTCGACAGGTGACCAGAAGATCGGAAAGTGACCGGGAAAGCGGCTGAAAAACAGTGCGCTGATCCCGCTGAATAAAATATTGAATATTGAAAGAGGCACATTATGAAAAAGATCTTTTCCATTATGATGACCACTCTTCTGCTGACATCTCTTACAGCCTGCTCAAACGGTTCGCAGGCTGAAACAGACGCGCACGAAGAGCCTGAAGTACAAACAGAAACGACTGCACCTGCGGAAACAGAAGCTCCTGCAGAAACAGCATCTCATCCGGATGTCCTGGTCGTATTCTTCTCGGCGACCGGCACAACAAAAGGTGTTGCGGAACGGATCGCGTCTATTACAGGAGGGGACCTCTATGAGATCCTGGCTGCAGAGCCCTACACAGCTGAAGACCTGAACTATAACGACAACAGCAGCCGTACCACAAAGGAACAGAACGATAAAGACGTCCGTCCTGAGATCGCCAGTGAAGATATTTCCCTGGAAGGCTATACAACGGTCTACCTTGGCTTCCCGATCTGGTGGGGCGAAGAACCGCGCATCCTCGATACCTTTGTCGAGAAATACAGCTTTGACGGTATCACGGTCATACCGTTCTGCACATCCGGCAGCAGCGGGATCGGCAGAAGCGGCACCAACCTGGAAGAAAACGCCGGAAGCGGAACATGGCTGGAAGGCAGACGGTTCAGCGGAAACGTTTCGGAAGCGGATCTTCAGACCTGGATCGACAGTCTGAAATAAACGTTAACGCCGGAGGACTGAATGATGTCCAGCACAAAAAGAAACAATATGATCAGATGGATCGTGGACGTTGTCATGACGATCCTTCTTCTCTGCCTGATGGCCTATCAGGTCACCGGAGAAATGGCGCATGAATACAACGGCATAGCGATGACATCCATTGTGATCGTTCATCAGATCCTGAACCGGAAATGGTACAGTGCGCTCTTCAAGGGGAAATACAACCCGTTCCGCAGAGTCTCAACGATCCTGAATGTTCTGCTGCTTCTGAGTATTGCCGTGACTGCTTTCTGCGGTATGTCCATGAGCACATACGCAGTGCCTTTCCTTTACGGGATGGCTCCGGTATTCCTGGTGCGCAGAGTCCATCTTTCCATGTCCCACTGGGCTTTTGTACTGATGGGACTTCATCTGGGAATGCATATCCCGGCTATGACGGCAGCGATGCAGCTGAAAGACAGAACAAAGACATTCCTGAACGGCATCCTTTTCTGTCTCAGCGGTATCGGCTTCTGGCTGTTCCTGAGAAACAGGATGCCGGACTACCTGCTCTTCCGGGTACCGTTCGCATTCCTTGACTATGAGAAAGCCGGCTGGCAGGTATTCCTTGAGAACCTGGTGATGCTGCTGGGATGGGCGTTTATCGGAATGCAGACAGCGTACATCTGCAGAAGTGCACAGAAAACGGAAATGAAAAAGAACCGTTTCATCTCTGCGGCTGCCATGGCAGCTTCCGCCCTCATCGGGATCGTATTGGCATTTCTGTTTCCGCCTGCTGAGGGCTATATGGCTTTTGATGAGTCTGATTGGAGTATGCCTCAGGCAGAGACTTCACAGAATGAAGTACAGCCGGATGCACAGACAACGGGACAGACAGATGACACTTCCGAAGGACAGGAAAGCATATCAATTGATGATCAGTTCGAATACATACAGGGCGGTTCCTTCCTGATGGGGAGCCCTGATACGGAAAACTGGAGGATCGATGACGAGGTACAGCATGAAGTATCTGTCGGCTCATTCTATATGGATCCCTACGAAACCACGCAGAGTGAATATGTACGTCTGATGGGCAGTGATCCCTCGACATTTTCAGGAGATGACCTGCCTGTTGAGAACATCTCATGGCTGGAGGCAGTACAGTTCGCAAACGCCAAGAGTACTGATGCCGGACTGACACCGGTCTATGCAATCACAGAAAACGGCGTGACCTGGGATCTGTCCGCAGACGGTTACCGTCTGCCGACGGAAGCTGAATGGGAGTATGCCTGCAGGGCAGGGACAGTTACACCGTTCAATACGGAGAGATCACTGAGTGCTGACGAAGCGAATTTCTACGGTCATTATCCGTATGAGATCGAAGAGAATTATTTCAACAATTCTGTTCTGGAAGCCAGACCCGGCGAATACCGCCAGACGACGATAACGGTCGGCAGCTTTGAACCGAATGCATGGGGTCTTTATGACATGCATGGTAATGTCAACGAATGGTGCTGGGATTTTTACGGGGCGTATGATATGGACGCTGCTGAGGATCCGGTCGGACCTGCCTCGGGGACAAGACATGTCTACAGAGGCGGAGGATGGAATGACTTTGCCAAGAACATGCGCAGTGCTTACCGTGCCGCAGGTCAGGAAGACCTCCACAGTTATAATCTCGGCGTACGTCTTGTCAGAAATGCCGGCTCCCGTTCCGGCTCTGTCATGGCAGGCGGTTCGGACCTGCATGCTGAGACAGGCGGAAAGATCCTGATCGCATACTTCTCATGGGGCGGCAATACACGCGGGATCGCCGGTCAGATCCAGGCTCAGACAGGAGCGGATCTCTTTGAGATCACACCTGCAGAGCCGTATTCCACAGATTACAATACGGTCCTGATGGAAGCGCAGGCAGACCAGCATGACCAGGCAAGACCGGAACTATCGGAACATGTCCGGAATATGGATGAATACGATACCATCCTGCTGGGCTACCCGAACTGGTGGGCATCCATTCCGATGCCGATCGCATCCTTCCTGGAAGAATATGACTTCTCCGGAAAAACGATCATTCCGTTCTGCTCACATGGCGGAGGCAGATTTGGCCAGAGCCTGACTGCCATTGCCAAACTGGCACCTGACTCAGTGATCGGCAAAGGCCTGTCTGTCCACTACAAAGGCGGATCGGGACTGCCGGATGACATCACCGACTGGCTCAAAGAAAACGGCATCAATGAAAAACAATAGTCCTGAAACATCACAGGATCCGGTACAGAGCGTCCCGTCTGCAGTACGGGACGTTTTCTGTTGATAAAATGAAACAATTTATTGAACATGACATATAGGTGTCATGTTTTGTTTGCTATGATGAACATGGAGTAAATATCAATGAAGATAGACAGACTGATCGGAATATTATCGGTACTGCTGCAGGAGGAGAAGACCACGGCTCCCGAGCTTGCTGAAAGGTTCGAGGTATCCAGAAGGACCATCAACCGGGATATCGAGGATCTCTGCAAAGCAGGGATCCCGATCCGCACGGTACAGGGAACAGGCGGCGGCATCAGTATCATGGACGGTTACCGGATGGACAGGACCGTACTGACATCCAGGGACATGCAGATGATACTGGCAGGACTTCGAAGCCTTGACAGCGTCAGTAAAGACAGGTACTACGAACGGCTGATGGAAAAGATCAAGGTTGGCTCATCCAGGTTCGTCAGCGGACAGGATTCGATCCTGATCGACCTGACATCCTGGCACAAAGATACACTGATCCCGAAATTCGAGATCCTGCAGGACGCGGTCGAAAACAGACATACCGTAACATTTCACTACTATGCGCCATCCGGAGAAAGCGAACGTTCAGTCGATCCGTATTTCCTGGTATTCCGCTGGTCGGACTGGTATCTGTGGGGCTGGTGCCATGACAGGCAGGACTTCCGGATGTTCAGGATCAGCAGGATGGACCGTCTGCAGGGAACAGATACTGTCTATGAGGTCAGGGAAGCACCTGTTCCCGATATTTCCGATGAAAAGATCTTTCACGGCGGGATCAGGGTAAAGGTGCTGTTTGCGCCGGAAATGAAGTGGCGGCTGATCGAGGAATTCGGACCGGAAAGCTTTACGGTTAATGATGATGGAAGACTGCTCTTTGACGCAGACCACTCCGATATGGACAGTCTGGTCACATGGCTGCTGACATTCGGGGACAAAGCCGAAATACTTGAACCCGCAGAAGCCAGAACCAGGCTGAAAGAAGTCATCGGGAATATGGCAAAGATATACGGAAAAGAAGATGATCATGAGCAGACAGACGAGGCGGAGATATGAAATGTTATGAATATGATACGGTACTGCATGAGACACCGGATAACGGCGGGGCATATGTGGAGTTTCCCTGGAATATCAGGGATGAGTTCGGAAAAGGCCGTGTAAAGGTCAATGCATGGTTTGACGGGATCCCTTACACAGGCAGTATCGTCAATATGGGCGTCAGGAATCCGGACGGTTCGGTCTGCTATATCATCGGTGTGCTGAAAACGATCCGGAAACAGCTTGATAAACATGATGGTGATCTGATCCATGTCCTGATCGAACCATTCAAAGAACAGGAGATCCCTGAGAGGTGAAGCGTATGGCATTTGATTATAAAAAGGAATACAAAGAATTTTACCTGCCGAAGGCAAAGCCGGAGATCGTTGATGTCCCGGAAATGAACTTTATCGCAGTCAGCGGAAAGGGAGATCCCAACCAGCCTGACAGTGAGTACAAGGAAGCGGTCGGAATCCTGTATACGATCGCGTATACCATCAAGATGAGCAAAATGGGAGAACGGCGGATCGAAGGATATTTTGATTATGTAGTCCCTCCGCTGGAAGGCTTCTGGCGGCAGGAAGGCAGGGAAGGCATGGATTACGGTCACAAGGAAGACTTCATATGGATCTCCGTGATCAGGCTGCCTGACTTTGTGACAGAAGAGGACTTCCGGTGGGCTGTGCAGGAAGCAGAGAGAAAGAAGGGCATGGATCTTTCAAAAGCGGAATTCATGCGTATCCATGAAGGACTCTGTGTGCAGTGTATGCACATCGGTCCTTATGATGATGAACCTGCAACGGTCAGAAGGATGGACAGATATCTGGAGGAAAACGGTTATGAGAATGACTTTTCGGATGAGAGATGGCATCACGAGATCTATCTGTCTGATGTGAATAAGGCTGCTCCGGAAAAACTGAAGACCGTCATCCGTCATCCTGTGAGAAGGAAGTGATCATCCATGCATTTTGTGGACGCGAAAGGAATACTGACCGGCAAAGACGGCTATTACGGAATGAATATCTACCGCGGATGCACGCATGGCTGCATCTACTGTGACAGCCGCAGTACCTGCTATCATTTCACGCATCCCTTTGAAGATATTGAAGTCAAACGGAATGCGCCGCAGCTGCTGGAACAGGCACTGCGGTCCAAACGGAAAAAGTGCGTGATCGCTACCGGCGCCATGTCGGACCCGTATATGCACTGCGAAGAACAGCTGCGTCTGACCAGGCAGTGCCTGCAGATCATACTGGATCATGGCTTCGGGGCGGCGGTACAGACAAAATCAGACCGTATCCTTCAGGACATCGATCTGCTGGAACAGATCAGCAGAACGGCAAAGTGTGTTGTCCAGATCACCCTGACCACTTATGACGATGAACTCTGTTCCATCCTGGAACCGCATGTCTGCAATACGAAACGCCGTATCGAAGTGCTGGAAGAAATGCAGAAAAGAGGCATTCCGACGATCGTGTGGCTGACACCCATCCTGCCGTTCATTAATGATACGGAAGAGAACATCAGGGCGATCCTGCATGCGTGTGTCAGGACAGGCGTGCGGGGAGTGATCGATTTCGGTATGGGACTGACACTGCGGGAAGGCGACAGGGAATACTATTATGCAGCGCTCGACCGGCACTTTCCCGAACTGAAGGAACGTTATATCAGAACATACGGCAATGCATATGAACTGCCCAGTCCAAGGGCGGAAGAACTGAAACAGATCGTTCATCAGGTCTGTGAAGAAAACGGAATGCTGTGCAGTCCGGACGACTGTTTCCGGTTTATCGGAGAGATGCCCGAAAAGTATTCACAGATCAATTTGTTCGATATTTAGAAAGGAACTGAATATATGGAATACATCAGATTGACAAAAGAGAATCTGGAACAGGAACATATCTGCTGTGCGATCTCCAGCAACAAGGATATCCAGGTGTCGTCCAAGAAGGCATGGCTGGCTGAGCGGTTTGATGACGGCCTTGTATTTCTCAGGAGCACGGAACGCGGAAAATGCTTTATTGAATACATCCCGGCAGAACACGCATGGAATCCGATCGAAGCAGAAGGTTATATGTACATCGACTGTCTCTGGGTATCCGGTTCCTTCAAGGGACACGGCTATTCAAACGATCTGCTGCAGGCATGCATATCCGACAGCAGGACCAAAGGAAAGAAAGGTTTATGTATCCTGAGTTCCGCCAAAAAGAAACCGTTCCTGGCAGATCCCCGTTTCCTGAAATACAAGGGCTTCACCGTATGTGATGAAGCGGACAACGGGATCCAGCTCTGGTATCTGCCGTTTGAAGAGGATACCGCAAAACCGGTGTTCAAAGAATGCGCGAAATATCCTCATATCGATCAGGCAGGCTACGTTCTTTACTACACGAACCAGTGCCCGTTCAACGCGAAATATGTCCCTGTCCTGGAAGAGACCGCACGGGAACATCAGATCCTGTTTGAGGCGGTCCATATCCTTGATAAAGAACAGGCACAGAATGCGCCGACACCGGTCACGACATACGCATTGTTCTATAACGGAGAATACATTACAAACGAGCAGATGAATGATAAAAAGTTCCTGAAGCTGAACAGTTCACTGCAGGGATAAGCAGAAAAAAGCCATGCGTCATGCATGGTTTTTGGTTTGACTCAGGCAGCCTGTGTCTCACAGCTGATGACGATGCCGCGGCGTTCCATATAATAACTGCACAGTCCGCGTGCCGGTCTGATCAGGATGTCTGCCCATGGATATGTTTTCAGGATCTCCTGTTTCAGCATGTCTGCCATCGGTTCATTCTCAACATGCGTGATGACTGCGCGTCCGCCGTTATATCCTGCCTGCACCATATTGGTGATCAGGGTGCGGACGGATTTGCGTTCGCCCTTGGCTTTTCCCGTCACACTGATCTTTCCTTCTTCGGAGGCAGTTCCGGTGACAGAGATGTTCAGTACACAGAGGGCAGCCGCAGCGACTTTGCTGACACGGCCGTTCTGTCCCAGGTTGTGCAGCGAGAAGAACGAGAAGAACAGTCTGGACCGTTTCAGATAACCCCGGATCTCGGCATCGATGCTTTCAAATGATCCGCCTGAACGTACCAGCTCTGCCAGTTTGTTGAGCAGCAGGACTTCTTCAGCGCCTGTGGAAAGGCTGTCGATCACGGATATTTTTGCGTCCGGATGCTCCTCCCGGTACATGTCCGCCGCCAGGACAGCGCTGTTGTACGATCCGGAAAGGGCACTGGTAACGGTGACGACAAAGATCTCGTCCGCCCCTTCGAATGCTGAAAGCCACGCGTCAGCGGAAGGACATGACGTATAGGAACGTCCTTTCCAGGAAGCCAGGTAGTCGAGCATATCTTTGATATTCAGGGAATCATCATCGGTAAAACTTCTTTCGTCTGTATATATGGTCAGCGGGACAGTCCGGAAATCCGGCGTATCCAGTGTGTAAAGATCACAGGATGAATCTGCAATAATTCTCATCGTAATAACCTCCTGTTCATTACGCATGCATTGTATTGGTTTTATCACTGTGATAAAATGTACAAAAATGCCCGAAATGTAACATGTGTTACAAAAACCGGGAGAGTGTAACATTTATGAAGATCAAGACAAATCTGAACAGCAGGACCGTCTCGACACGGATCGCGATCGGCAATGCGATCCTTGACGAACTGGAGAAAAAAGAATTTACGGACATCAAAGTGACCGACGTGATCACTATCGCCGGTGTATCCAGGATGTCTTTCTACCGCTATTATGAGAATCTTTACGATGCGCTCTGCGATTATCTGGATATCATCGTAACAGGCTATATGATCGAGGGCGGGGAACTGAACGAACCGGATGTATTCATGCGGCTGGAACATATTGAGTTCTCACTGAATTACTTTGACAGGTATTCCAGGTATTTCCTGATCCTCAACAGGCACGGTCTGTATACCGTTCTGATCGATGCCGTGAATGAGTACATGATGAAGAATATCCTGCCGCAGAAGAAACTTCATATGTACGAGCTTTATGCATATGCAGGCGGGCTGCTGAACTCATTCCTGAAATGGGAAGAGGGCGGAAAAAGAGAAAGCGCGCACAATGTGGCACTCATGATCTACCGTCTGTACAATCATTCGAGAGCTGATGAACTGACCGTTCATGAAGACTCGGACACTGCCTGAACAGGTGTCCGAAACAGGAAATATCCCTGGGAATTCAGCCCGGTATCGGTTCACATCCGAATCCCATTTGTGTATACTGATGACGGAAGACCGGCATTACGCCAGGAGAGTTTTTAATGTCTGAAAATAGATCGCCAAATATAAATGAAGAGCATCCAGATCAGAATGATGCAGAGCAGGAAAGACCGGCTGCTCATCATGATCAGAAAACGCTTAGAAAAGCCAACAGATATTTCTTTTCAAAAGTTGCTGTCAACCTTATTTTGATCATAGCCGGAGCCACCCTCATCGGGCTTTTTCTGCGTGATATTCAGAGACAGGCTTCCTACTATAAACAGAAACAGAACAGTGATCTCGCGCTGACTGAAGTCATCACGACTCTGACCAGAAATAATCAGAGCGCCGAAGACCTGACGAGGATCTACCATGAAGGCAACCAGCAGGTCCTGAATGACATTGATCTCGTCCTGAGCAACGGAATGTCGGAAATGCTGGCGTCAACAGACAATACCGTGCGGTCCGATGTCATGAAAGATCTTGCGGACCGTGCAGGCATCTATTATCTGTTCGTTCTTTCCAGAGAAGGCGTGATCGTTACCAGTCCAGATGCGGACCTGTATGGCGTCAATCCTGCGGTGAAAGGCTTCATGACGCAGGAAAACATCAATGCTGTTCTGAAATCCACAGAGAGGGATAACGGGACGATCAGACCGGTGCTTGTCAAAAACACCAGCGGTACATTCTATTTTTATTCAAAACCCTATAAGTATATGGGTGAGAAGTATATGCTGGTGGCTGGTATGGAGGCTAACGTACTGGATGACCGGACGGAAGTACTCACGGATGTTTCGACAGTGCTGAGCAGGACAGCAGTGATCAACGACGGCTTCATGTTTGCTGTCAACAAGAAAGACAACCTGTTCCTCTACTATAAGAACGGAGAAGATATTCTGACAGGACAGAATGCCATCACCAGCGGTCTTTCCGAAAAAGCGCTGGATGACGGATACAGCGGCATTGAAACGATCCATGGACAGAAATACTTCTGTGTTTCCAGGACCTTCGGGGACCAGACAGTCATTTGTGCCAGTGCAAGTACGGACGAGATCTATGCGGACGATCATTTTGTCCTCTTCTGGACCATACTCGGTTTCAGCATCATCATGATACTGTGTCTGTCATATGCGATCATCGTCAGAAATGATTTCGTAAGACATGCCGTGCAGACCGATCGTTTTGTCTTGAAAAAAGACTCCGATAATCCGGTATATTTTGACAAATCGATCTTCGGCAAGGTATTCCCGCTGATGCTGACGGGTGTCATGACCATGTACGGGATCTCATTCTACACACAGACGCTTCTGGAAGTGACTCAGGGAATCGAAAAATCCAAGGCAGCCCTGCAGGAAGTATCCGGCAGATATGAAGAGAGCCAGGAAACAAGAGAGATCCTTTACAACTACAATGTGAATCATGCACTGTCCACTGCGAAGCTTCTTTCATTCATCGTTGAAGAAGATACGGCTTTCCTGAATGCGGAATCCGACAGATATCACAGTGTGTTTGATGAAAAAGGCAACAGGGTCTATCTCACGGATGATGAGGGAAACCGCCTGAAATCCATTCAGGGCAGCGCGTTCCTGCAGCAGCTGTGCGATCAGAACAACCTGAGTTCCATCTATGTATTTGACGAGGACGGTCATACGATCGCCACGAATACTGCCAACTGGTTCTTCACGCTCAGCAACCAGGAAGGCACACAGTCATATCCGTTCAGGGAAATACTGGAGGGAAAGACCGACAGCTTTATCCAGGAAATGATGACAGATGAACTGGGCTTCGAGTCTCAGTTTATCGGCACAGCATGCCATTACTACACCTCTGTTGATGAAGACGGCAATACCGTATATGTGCCGCGCTCTACATACGAGCAGTCAGCCGCTGAAGCCGGTACGGTCAATCATACGACGGATGACGGCATTACCAGACATAATTCCCTGATACAGATCGAACTGAACAAAGATCTTTCAGAACAGCTTCTTGAATCGACTGATGTGGCAAGTGTCCTTTCCACCAGTATGCTGAGCGGCGGAGCGATCGTTATGTTCGATTCCACCGAAGAGCACAAACTCGTTTATTCTCCGATAGAATCAAGTATCGGCAGGACCGCTGCCGAACTCGGTGTCTCACCGAACGCATTCAACGGATTCGACTACTACGGATTCAACAGGGTCAACGGAGTCACATATTTCCAGTATTACCGGTATCAGGACGGCTATTACATTGCAACGGCAATTCCGAAGAATTCGATGTATCTTGCCCGCGGCAGTATCGCGCTGCTGACAGCTGTGATCTGCTTTGTCCTGATCCTGTTCCTTTCAATGACGGTCACCCTGACCAACAAAGAAGAGGAGAGCCTTTATGAAGCGATGAGTTCCGAGCAGGCAGAGAAGAGCCTGAATTCGGCGATCTTCAATATCGTGCTTCCTTCCGGACGCCAGAGTTCTACAACACAGGCATCCGCAAGATGGGATAACCGCAGGATCAGCTGGAGTGAAAAGAGTCCTGAACAGAAGCTGGTGTATATGATCGGAATGATCATGATCATACTGATGCTCTATATTCTCTGGTCCGCAAGAACGATCACTACAGCGGGCGGGGAAAATACGATCATAGGCTATATCATCAGCGGCAACTGGGACAGAACCTGGAATGTATTTGCGCTGAGTTCCTGTGCCCTGGTCCTGATGGCAACGGTGATCGTGATCTCACTGTTCAGGATCCCGGTGCGCATCATCACATCACTGCTCGGCGCGAGAGGTGAAACACTGGGTCACCTGCTGCTTTCCGTTATGAAATACGGCGGAACGATCGGTGCAATGTTCTACTGTCTGTATCTTGTAGGTATGGACGCCACGAACCTGCTTGCCGGTGTCGGAGTGCTGTCACTTGTCGTAGGTCTTGGCGCACAGTCGCTGATCAAGGATATTCTTGCCGGTATCTTCATTGTCTTCGAAGGAGAATTCCGTGTCGGTGACATCGTAACCATCAGTGACTTCCGCGGAACCGTGCTTGATATCGGTCTGCGTACTACAAAGATCATGGCAGGCAACGGCAACATCAAGATCTTCAACAACAGTGAGATCACCGGTGTCCTGAACATGACAAAAGAAATATCCGTTGCTTCGGCAACCATCGATATCGAATACGGTCAGGATCTCGATTATGTGGATGCTGTTCTTGAACGTGAACTGCCGCTGCTGAAGGAAAAGAACAAGGCGATCGTGAGCGGACCGACATCACTCGGTGTATCTGCCCTCGGGGCAAGCGGTGTATCGATCACGGTCATTGCCCGCTGTACCGAACAGAATGTCCGCGGTGTGAACCGCTTCCTGAACAGGGAACTGCTTCAGATCTTCTACCGCAACGATATAAATGTACCGTTCCCGAATGTTACGATCTCCCAGCTTGATCCCACTGCCCGGAAAACAGTGAAAGACCTTCCCGTGATCACGGAAGAGACGGAAGAAGAAAAGGGAGAAGAGAAGGGAGAGCAGAAATGAAAAAGAATCTGATCATAACCGCTCTGGCCTGCTCTGTACTGACCGGGTGTGTCAGAATTGAAGTTCCGTCAGAAACCGCCGGAACAGATACGATCAGCTTTGATCCGCCCGAACAGACGGTCATCAGACTTGCACGGAGCGATGCAGGTCATATTCTGAACGCGATCGCTGAAGAACAGGGATACCTGAGAGATGAAGGGATCGCGGTAGAGTATGTCTATACTGAAACTGACAGTGCTGTATTTGAAGGGATCCGTGAAGGCAGGATCGATGTTGCATCGAATTCCGGTACGAACCTGCCCCTGCAGATGATATCCGAAGGCATGGACCTGACGATCTTCGGGGGATATCTGCTGACAGGCTGTATGCCGGTCTTCGGAAGAAAAGAAACAGAATGGACAGATGTCCGTTCCCTGATCGGCAAGACAATGGCATGTGAGCCGAATATGTATGCGATCACCGGCCCTCTGCTGGATCTGAGGTATGAACCTTTGAGAGATGTCAAATGGTACAATCCGGATGATCAGATGGACCGTATTACGGCCGTACTCAATGGTGAAGCTGATTACGGTCTGGTAGGTACGGCACTGAACTATGAGATCCTTAACAATCCCGATCTCAAGATCATGACGTATGCCGATGATATCCTGCCGGAATATTCATGCTGCAGGGTGGAAGCACTGACATCGTGGGTACAGGAAAATCCGAATACCGTCAAGGCGCTGATGAGAGCCTGGATCAGGGCAATGTCCTATTATGAAGCGAATCATGAAGATGCCGTGAACATAGCGATCAAAGTGATCGACCAGGATGAGGAAGTCATCCGCGCTTATCTGGATAACCCGCGCTTCGACCTGAATACCGGACCGATGAAGAAATCGATCAAACGTGCATGGAGATACATGAGACGGCTCGGAATTCTCAGCAAAGAATCAGCCCGGATCAATATCGATGATCACATTAACGTTGACCTGTATAAAGAAGCGCTTGATGAATGCCAGAAAAAGTACGGAAGCGAAAACCCGAGATTTTACGAAAAGATGCAGGCACAGTTCGCGAAAAACAATCAATGAGGAAATGATATGCGGAGATTTGAAAGAGAAGTCACAGATCCTGTATTGATCAATGAAATACTGAAACTGATGGATACCGCATATATCGGTGTCAATGATGCGGACGGTATTCCGTATGTTGTACCGCTGAGCTTCGGCTATGAAATGACTGATGCACTGCTGAAGGTTTATATCCATACGACCAAAGCAGGCAAAAAGATCGACCTGTTCAGAAGGGATCCCAGAGTATGCGTGACCTTCAGTGAATTCAATGATTTTCCGGACAACAAGTATAAAGGTCATTACCACGACTACCGGAGCGTGATCGCCAAAGGAACGATAAAGCTCCTGGATTACAATGATGATCCCGCGGAATGGGAGAAGGGATACAACCTTCTGTATACCTGCAACAACCGGGAGATCAAACCTCTGCATGAACGGAAAGCCGTACCGAATATGTATATCGGTGTCATTGCATGTGATATGAAAGACGTTACGGCAAAGAGTGAATTCCCCCTCAGAAGCGTTGAGGATGTACCGTTCATGAATGTATATGACATGCCGGCTGATGAGACGCCGTTTGATATCTCCGATATCATACGTGACCGCAAAGCACGCATGGCAGAACAGAATGACAAGTGAAAACAGGATCATGATCATGAGAAAGGATGCTGTCGCGGCAGAACTGAAGTCAGATGCTGAGGATGAAGCATCCTTTCTGAATGAGGTCATCCGGTTATCCCGGGAATACCCGGATCAGGCGATCCGTGCCGAACTGTATTTCGAAAACTATGTTTATGCAGTGCTGCATGAACCGGAAACACAGGTGTTCAGGGAACTCTTTTACTACAATGATTTCGATGATTATGAGGATGAGATCGGAATCATCGATGACAGATGGCCGGCCATGTTCCGGCAA
This sequence comes from Solobacterium sp., assembly GCA_024693325.1. GTDB lineage: Bacteria > Bacillota_I > Bacilli_A > Erysipelotrichales > Erysipelotrichaceae > Bulleidia. The sequence goes on along the minus strand of JAILLA010000025.1, from coordinate 23,066 downwards.
TGATATGGAACCGACAGCACCCGTCTGACGGGTGTTTTCTTAATGATTTCATATTTTAATGTCAAATTTATCGGGGCTATAAACTCGTTTGATGCGGGACGAATGATATATAATACAACTATGAAACAGCTTTTAAAGTCATTATGTCTGCTTACGGTACTGTCCTGTGCAGCCCAGCCGCTCTGCTATGCTGAAGAAGAACAGTCAGATGATACGACGCTTGGGAACAGCCAGGTCGAGATCGTAGATCCTGTGGGCAGCAGGAACAGCTATTCGGCAGTTCTGTATAACAATACAAACGGTCTTCCGACCTCTGAGGCAAATGCGATCGTCGAAACAGAGGATGGTTTCATATGGATCGGAAGCTACAGCGGCCTGATCCGTTATGACGGAACCAGTTTTGAAAGAATGGATTCGACGGAAGGCATTGCCAGTGTCATCAGTCTTTATGTAGATGACAGCGACCGTCTCTGGATCGGTACCAATGACAGCGGGATCGCGGTCATGGAAAAGGGGTCATTCCGTATGTGGGATACATCGGACGGTCTGCAGTCCGATAAGATCTGTTCGATCTCCGGAGATGATAACGGACTGATCTACATCGGCACACCGTACGGTATGTCCATCATTGATAAGGATATGAATCTCCGGGTCATGGATGAACCCCGTCTGGAGGGTGTATATGTTGACAAGCTGCGCAGAGGCAATGACGGAAAAGTATACGGTCTGTCCAGCAGTGATGATCTGTTTATCCTGAAAGACGGACAGCTGGAGTTCTATCTTGATGAGCGTGACAATGAGATCGTAGGTACTGTATGCATTCTTCCGGATATGGATCATCCGGGATATCTGTATCTGGGAAATGATGATTCTTCGCTGTATTACGGCAATCCCGAAAAAGGTTTTTCCGTATTGAAGCAGACGGACATCTCCCCGCTGACTGAGATCGGTGATATTCAGAAGTTCGGAGACCAGCTCTGGATCTGCGGACGCAATGGCATCGGTGTTCTGGAAGGAGAGCAGTTTACCCTCTTCCAGGGTCTTCCGATGGATAACTCTGTCAATCATGTTATTTCCGACTATCAGGGAAACCTGTGGTTTGTTTCCTCACGCCAGGGTGTCATGAAGATCGTACCGAACCGGTTCCTGGATGTTTTTGATCAGTGCGGGATCCCCTCGACAGTTGTTAATTCAACGTGTCTTCATGAAGGGAATCTGCTGGTCGGAACCGATACGGGACTGATCGTGATCGATGAAGAAAACCATGAACAGGTGACGTCCTTCCCTCTGGAAAGCGCGGTCAGTGCTTCCGGGGATACACTCAATGACACAGACCTGATCAGGCTTCTGGCAGGCTGCCGTATCCGTTCCATTCTCAAAGACAGTCTTGATCGTATATGGATCTCTACCTGGAGAGGATGCGGGATCGTATGCTATGACCATGGAAACGCGGTCGTATTCAATGAAAAAGACGGCCTTCTGTCAGATCATGCCCGCAATATTACCGAAAACAAAGACGGTACCATCATGGTTTCCGTTTCCGGCGGCGTCTCGGTCATAGAAGACGGAAAAGTCGTCAGGAACTACGGCAGGGAAGACGGTATCCTCAATACCGAAACACTTACCGTGACCAGCGCTCCGAACGGGGATTTCCTGGTCGGTTCCAACGGAGGCGGCATCTATGTCATCAATGATTCAGGCGTGTCCTGTATCGACCGGGATGCCGGTCTGACTTCCGGTATCGTGATGCGCATCAAATACGATGAAAACAACCATGTGTTCTGGATCGTTACGAGCAATTCACTGGCCTATATGACGGAAGACTATCAGGTAACGACCATTAAGAACTTCCCGTATTCCAATAACTATGATCTGTATGTCAACAAACATAACGACGCATGGGTCATCGCCAGCAACGGCATTTATGTGACTTCCGCAGACGAACTGCTCGCAAACGAAACGATCTCACCGGTCTATTACAGCCTGGCAAACGGTCTGTCATGCGTTGCGACAGGAAATTCCTACAGTGAACTGGATCAGGATGGAAATCTGTATATTTCCGGTACGATGGGGGTTGTGAAGGTTAACATCGATGAACCGATGGAGGATGTCTCCCAGGTCAGGTCTTCTGTTCCGTATATCGACGCGGATAATGTACGTATCTATCCGGATGAAAACGGTGAATTCCATCTCGGATGGGATGTCCAGAAGATCATCGTTTACTTCAATGTGTTCAATTATTCGCTGACGGATCCGATGGTGACATATTGTCTGGAAGGATTTGAAAAGAATCCGGTCAATGTCTCTTATAAGGATCTGACGCCGATCACATATACAAAGCTTCCCGGCGGAAAATACAGCTTCACAGTGACGATCCACGACTCCACCGGCTATTCTACGAGTAAGATCAGCGTACCGATCATCAAGCAGAAGACGGTCTTCGAGTATGGATGGTTCTACCTGATGACGGTAGTGCTGTGCGGTGCTGTCCTGGTCGGAGCTGTCTGGATCTACATTGACCAGAAGACTGAGGCCATGGAGAAAAAGCAGGCAGAAGCTGTCGAAAAAGAACGCCTGAACACGGAACTGCAGACTGCTTCCAGGATCCAGAACAGCATGATGCCGCATATATTCCCGCCGTTCCCGGACAGGGATGAGTTTGATATCTATGCGGTCATGAAGCCGGCAAGGGAAGTCGGCGGTGACTTCTACGATTTCTTCATGATCGACAGCGATCATCTGTGCATGGTCATGGCAGATGTCAGCGGCAAGGGTATCCCCGCAGCCTTGTTCATGATGGTATCCAAGGCGATCGTAAAGAACTCGGCAATGCTGGTGAACTCTCCTTCGGAGGTACTCGTCAAGACTAATGAGGTCATTTGTTCCGACAACACAGTCGATATGTTCGTGACGATCTGGCTGGGTGTCCTTGAGGTCAGCACCGGTAAGATGAAGGCGTCCAATGCAGGTCATGAGTATCCCGTGGTCATGAAGAACGGCAGGTTCGAACTGCTGAAAGACAAGCACGGACTGGTAGTCGGCGCAATGGAAGATGCTGTATACACCGATTATGAACTGACGCTGGAGCCGGGCGACAAGCTGTTTGTCTATACCGACGGCGTACCGGAAGCTACCGACGAGGAAAACAACATGTTCGGTACAGACCGCATGATCGACGCGCTGAATGTCGATCCTGCATCTGAGCCGCATCAGATCCTGGAAAATGTCCAGCAGGCAGTCAATGACTTTGTAAAAGAAGCTGAACAGTTCGACGATCTGACGATGATGTGCTTTGCGTATAAAGGAAAGAAAACTGCTTAGGCAATACGGAAAAAGAGATGATAAAAGGAACGCTGTGTGATTGAGCGTTCCTTTTCATTCAGATCCTGATCAGCAGTGTATTGATGCCTGCGTTGTTCTGGTAGAAGACTTCTTCCGTCAGTTTGACGATCATACGGATACCGATGTTCTTTGTAATATCATCCGGTGTGAACTGTTTCAGACGTTCCATCGGATCAAACGATCTGCAGTCATCACGGACCCTGATCGTTGTTTTGTCATTCTTGACCGCGATGCGTACGTCAACGTTGTGACGCTTTTTGTCTTTGGTAAAGCCGTGCAGGATGACGTTGCCTGCCATTTCTTCAATGGACAGTCCGGCAAGCATCGAGATCTTGTCGGGAAGGTTTTTCGCCTTGCAGAAATCAATGACACGTTCGGAAATGTTGACGACCTCATCCATCGTATGCATGGAGAAGCTGAGGCAGTTCTCTGCGGAAACACCGAAGTCCGGCTTGATCCTCAGCCACGTGGGCAGGTTCAGCCTGATCTTTCCGGTCTGTTTCCTGATTGCCATTGCCATGATAAAGATGCAGAGCAGTTCGGCAAACGGGAACGCAAGCCATGCGCCGTCTGTACCGATGGATCTTACACTGACAGCAGTGAAGCCTGCAATCAGGACGTTTTCCATCAATGAGAGGAAGTTGACAAGCTTCTTTTCACCCTGGCACTGATAAGCACGCATGAAGAGATTGAAGATGATATTTCCGATCAGCCATGACGGGAACAGCAGCAGCATTCTTCTTGCCATGCCCCAGGCTACATCCGTTCTGCTGAAGAACATGGAAGGGATCACGGATGATCCTGCCATGAGCAGCACCATTAATATGGTACAGAAGATGACACCGTATTTCAGGCAGATGCCCGCAACTTCAATAAACGATTTCCTGTCTTCTTCTCCGTAATAGACGCTTGCCAGCGATATGAAGGCTCCGGCAGCCCCGAGGGGCACGGAACCGACGATCGCGCAGACGTTGCCCTGGACGTTCATGACAGCCAGTGCGGTACCGCCGCCTGCATTCAGCATGACGCGGTTCATGACAAATGCCTTGATCGTATTTCCGATGGTGAACATGAGAGCCGGAAGACCCAGCAGGCATGCCTGCGGCAGATCACTGTAAGAGATATCCTTCAGTTCGAGGTGGACAGCTTTGTTGGTGTTTCTGAATCCGGACATGACGATGGCAGCGCCGATCGTGTTTGCCAGGGAGGTGGCGATACCCATACCGAGGGTCCCCCATCCCATGACGACAGCACACAGCAGGTCCAGAATGATATCCAGGATGACCATTGCGACCGATCCGATATAGGAACGCTTCATGTCGTTGTTCAGGGGCAGGAACATCATCATGCCGAACAGTACCTGACCCGGGATGCCGAAGGCAAATCCGGCTGTATAGCCTGCCAGCAGGTCCAGCATATTTCCGCTGGCTCCGAGCAGGGACGCCAGGCTGTTCCGGAATATGAAGCACAGGATACCCAGGACCGTGCTGACTGCCGTCAGGAAGACGACGCCGGCTGAGAAGATATTGACGACTTTTCTGCCTTCACCGCTGCCGATATATTTGCTGCAGAGGATCTGTACGCCCACGATCAGCACATTCGATGCGGTCAGCAGCGTGGTGACGGGGCAGAACAGACCGATCGCCGCAAGTGCTTCCGTTCCGAGGAAACGGCTGGTGATCAGGCTGTCTATGAATGTATTCAGCGCGATGATGACGATGCCGAATATCTGCAGCGGAAGGATCTTCAGAAATGCTTTTCTTACGACCGCTGCAGCCGGTTCTTTATTTTCTCTGGCCATACATGTTCTCCATAGATCTGTCTGTGATACAGTCTGCATCATATGCAGGTTCAATCAATTCTATCATAAATCACACGGGTTCATCGCGGCATGATGTCAAATTCATGAATGTTATGGTACTGTTGGTCATTTTATGATAAAACTGATGTTGGTGTCAGTGAGACGGTGCATCATTCCTCAGAGGGGTAAGTGTTATGCAGGACAAAAAACAATCGTATACAAAAGAGCTGGGATTGGAAACATTCCTGTTTCCGATCGTTTTTATCGGCTTCTTCATGCTGTTTGCCTATCGGATGGGACTGGCAAACATGCTGAACACAGTCATGAATACGGCTTACCGCCTGCTGATCGATACAGTGCTGTATATCACTGCTGTCTGCGTGATCATGGGCGCGGTATCCGCGCTGCTTGCGGAATTCGGCTTCGTGTCACTGGTCAACCGCCTGCTGCAGCCGTTCATGAAGCCGCTGTACGGACTGCCCGGTGTTGCGGCACTCGGTGTCGTCACGACATTCCTGTCGGATAATCCGGCGATCCTGACGCTTGCGGAAGATAAAGGATTCAGAAGATATTTCCTGAAATACCAGTTCCCGGCGCTGACCAATATCGGCACATCGTTCGGTATGGGACTGATCGTGTGCACTTATATGTACAGTCTGTCTCCGGTCATGGGACAGTCATTGTCCATGCCTGTTCTTGCGGGTCTTGCAGGAGCGGTCGCCGGCAGTATCGTCAGTACAAGACTGATGCTGCTGTTTTCCAAGAAACACTTCGGTGAAGAAGAATCCATGTCGTCCGCCCAGCTGACCGGAACGGAAACAGTACCGGAACAGATGCGTCCGATCCGCAACGGCGGTATCGGCAGCCGCATGATGGCAGCGCTGCTGGAAGGCGGGCACAGCGGTGTCCGCATGGGCATCAGTATCGTTCCGGGCGTCCTGATCATCTGTACGATCGTCATGATGCTGATCAACGGACCCTCGGAAAGCGGCGAATATACAGGCGCGGCATATGAAGGGATCCGTCTGCTTCCGCTGCTTGCCGGAAAGATGAACTTCATCCTGCGTCCGCTGTTCGGGTTCACATCACCCGAAGCGGTCGGTGTCCCGGTAACGGCACTCGGTGCTGCCGGCGCATCATTGAGCCTTACGGCAACACTTGTTTCCAAAGGACTTGCAGGACCGTCTGATATTGCCGTGTTTACGGCAATGTGCATGTGCTGGAGCGGTTATCTCAGTACGCATGCATCGATGATGGACAGCCTGGACTGCAAGGAACTGATCGGCAAGGCGATCGTCAGCCACACAGCCGGCGGCATTGCCGCAGGGTTTGCGGCACACTGGCTGTTCGTTCTGATCCAGGCACTTCATTAACAGGTTCTCTCAGCTGCTGTGCAGAACGCGGTCAGACCGCTTCAGCCGGCAGTTTTATTCTTCTGCGGGAGTAGATTCGAACCATGCTTTTCAGGCATGATACGAACTGAAAAAACAGGTATTTGAATATTGCACGATCCTGTTTTTTAATATAGATGTGAAAAAAGAATGATGGACATTGCATGGAGTCAAGAGGAGGTTGTAATGGAACAGTTTGAAATGATCAAAAAGAACTTCGGGTTCGGAATGATGCGCCTTCCCATGAAGGATGGAGAGGTCGACAAGGAAGAAACAAACAAAATGGTCGACTGGTTCCTTGACCATGGATTCAACTACTTTGATACAGCGCACGGCTATATCAGCGGTAAGAGTGAACTGGCAGTCAGGGACTGCCTGACAAAGCGCTATCCGAGAGACCGCTATATCCTGACCGACAAACTGACGGGCAGCTATTTCAATAAAGAAGAAGACATCCGTCCGCTCTTTGCGTCACAGCTGGAAGCCTGCGGTGTTGATTATTTTGATTTCTACCTGATGCACGCGCAGAACAACGACGTGTTTGAAAAATTCAAAAAGTGCAGGGCTTATGAAACAGCCTTTGAACTGAAGAAGGAAGGCAAGGTCAGACATGTCGGGATCTCATTCCACGACAAGGCTGCGGTCCTCGACAGGATCCTGACGGAATATCCCGAGATCGAGATCGTACAGATCCAGTTCAACTACCTCGATTATGAGAGCGCGTCCATTGAGTCACGCCAGGTCTATGAGGTATGTGAGAAGCACGACAAACCGGTCCTTGTTATGGAACCGGTCAAGGGCGGAAACCTGATCAGGCTTCCGGAAGAGGCACAGAAAGCACTGGATGAACTGCACGGAGGCTCCAATGCCAGCTACGCGATCCGCTTTGCGGCAGGCTTCAAAAACATCCGTGTCGTGCTTTCCGGTATGAGCAATATGGAACAGATGATGGACAACGTATCCTTCATGGAAGACTTCAGGCCGCTGGACGAACGGGAAACGGCAGCCATCAGAAAGGTATGCGATGTGTTCAGGTCAATGAACATGATTCCTTGCACTTCCTGCCGGTACTGCATTGAAGAGAGTTCCTGTCCGAAACATATCCGCATCCCGGATCTGTTCTCCAGCTACAACACCAAGCAGATGTTCGATGACTGGAATGTCAAGCACTATTACAACAGAACAGTCGCTGACAGCGGCAAGGCTTCCGACTGCATCAGATGCGGCAAGTGCGAGCGTGTCTGCCCTCAGCATCTTCCTATCCGTGACCTGCTGAAGCAGGTGGCGGAAGTATTTGAACAGCAGTAATACATACAGATATACAGCAGAACTTTGTTCACAGAACACAGGAGGTCGATCGTGAAATACAGAGTTAACAGAAAAACAGGTGACAGGATCTCGGAGATCGGGATCGGTTCATCCTACATGTACGAAGCAGGCATGGAGGAAGCGGTCAAAGCGCTTCGCAGGGCTGTAGAAGGCGGCATAAACTACTTTGACCTGGCAGCCGGACACGGTGACTCCTTCCCGATCTACGGGGAAGCACTGCATGCGTACAGGGACAGGATCTTCTATCAGATCCATTTCGGCGCGGACTATACAAAAGGTGACTACGGCTGGTCACTTGATCTGGATACGGTAAAGCATTCCGTTGAGAAAATGCTGAAGGAACTGCGGACCGATTACATCGATTACGGTTTCATTCACTGCCAGGACGAGATTTCCGACTGGGAGACATATAAGAAGAACGGGATCTATGACTATATCCTGGAGCTGAAAGAAAAGGGCATCGTCAGACATATCGGACTTTCTTCCCATACGCCGTCCGTGATCAACCGGATCCTGGATGAAGCGGATGTGGATATGCTGATGTTCTCCGTCAACCCTGCATATGACTTCGGAAAAGGCCAGTATGCATATGGTGAGACTGAAGAACGTGAATCGATCTACCGCAGATGTGAAAAGGAAGGCATCGGCATCTCGGTCATGAAGCCGTTCTCCGGCGGCCAGCTGCTGAGCGACAGCACTTCACCGCTGGGCAAGGCGCTGACGATACCGCAGTGCCTGAAATACATTCTGGATAAACCGGGCGTACTGACAGCACTGCCCGGCGCGCAGAGCGTCGCGCAGGTGGAAGAGCTTCTTTCCTACTATGACAAGAGCGATGAGGAACTGGATTATTCCGTGCTTTCCACACTGGAGCCGGTACGTACTTCCGGCAGATGCGTCTACTGCAATCACTGCAAACCGTGCCCGATGGGGATCGATATCGGTCTGGTCAACAAGTACTATGACCTTGCGCAGGCAGGAGACCAGATGGCTGTAGAGCATTACAGAACGCTGGAAAAGAATGCGTCGGACTGCGTGCAGTGCGGACACTGCGATTCCAGATGCCCGTTCTCCGTACACCAGTCTGAACGGATGCAGGTGATCAGAGAATACATGGAGAATGCGTAATGAAACGCATGATCTGTCTGATCCTGTGCATGCTGGTGATGACCGGATGCGCGGTGGAAGAACCGGCCCGTCAGACAGCTGCTCCGGAAAAACAGACAGAAGAAAAGGAAAACGAAAAGATGCTTAACATGATGATCGGCGATACGGCTGTTGAGGTCGTATGGGAAGACAATGGATCGGTTTCCGCACTGACGGAACTGGCAGCGGAAAGTCCGCTCAGCATTCAGATGTCCATGTACGGAGGCTTTGAGCAGGTCGGTCCGATCGGGACATCCCTGCCGAGGAATGATGTTCAGACAACGACATCCTCCGGCGACATCGTTCTCTATTCAGGCGATCAGATCGTTGTATTCTACGGATCCAATTCCTGGGCATATACAAGACTCGGTCACATTGCGGATAAAACGCAGGCCGAGATGACCGGACTGCTTGGAAACGGTGATGTTGTCATCACGTTGAAGGCAGAGTGATCAATAAACGAAACGGCTTATGACCTGTCATGGGCTGTTTTTTGAGCTGCTGAAAAAGTTTTCAGAACATTTTGAAAACATACATAACATTCAGCGTGAAACACATTGACAGCGTGATATCAGCTGTTTACCATGAAATTGTCAGAGCAAGGGTGCCGGACAACGGTTTCCTTTGCTCCTTTTGTTTTTTAGGGAGGAATTTACCATGAGTTACACAAAAGAAGACATTATCAAACTGGTAGAAGAAGGCGATGTTGAATTTATCCGCATGCAGTTTACCGATATCTTCGGCAGACTGAAGAATGTTGCGATCACCGCGTCCCAGATCAGGAAAGCAGTTGATAACGAGATCATGATCGACGGCAGTTCGATCGAAGGATTCGCCCGCATCAATGAATCGGATATGTATCTTCATCCGGACCTGGATTCCTATGCAGTACTTCCCTGGAGACCTCAGCATGCACGTGTTGCCAGACTGATCTGTGACGTATATCTCCCTGACGGTACGCCGTTTACAGGTGATCCGCGCTATGTGCTGAAAAAGCAGCTCGCCAAAGCCGCTGAGAAGGGATATACGTTCAATGTCGGACCCGAGTGTGAGTTCTTCCTGTTTGAGACAGATGACAGCGGACTTCCTACAACAAAGACAAGTGATGACGCGGGATACTTCGATCTTGACCCGCTGGATCACGGCGGCTCGACAAGAAGAGAGATCTGCATGATGCTGGAGGATATCGGCTATGAAGTGGAAGCCAGTCATCATGAGGTTGCCCGCGGTCAGCATGAGATCGATTTCAAATACAGTGAAGCGCTCAGAAGCGCGGACAATATCATGACATTTAAGCTTGCGGTCAAGACCATTGCACAGAAGAACGGACTGCACGCAACATTCATGCCCAAGCCGATCTTCGGGATCAACGGCAGCGGCATGCATACAAATATGTCCCTGTTCAAGGACGGAAAGAATGTGTTTGATGATCCTTCGGATCCGCGCGGACTTTCCAAAGAAGCCTATGCGTTCATCGCCGGCATCCTGGAACACGTCAAAGGCATGACAGCTGTGACGAATCCGCTTGTCAACAGCTACAAGCGCCTGGTTCCGGGATATGAAGCACCTTGCTATATTTCCTGGTCCGCCAGCAACCGTTCCGCCCTGATCAGGATCCCCGCTGCCCGCGGCAAGTCAACGAGAGTCGAGCTGCGCTGTCCGGATCCTTCCTGCAATCCGTATCTGGAACTGGCAGTATGCCTTGCGGCAGGAATGGACGGCATTGAACGCGGCCTGACCCCGCCTGATGAGATCCTTGAAAACATCTTTGTGATGGGAGAAGCAGAACGGAAGGAGAAGGGGATCGACAGCCTTCCGGGAAGCCTCAAGGAAGCCCTCGATCTGATGCTGGAAGACAGCCTGGTGTGCAGAACGCTCGGCGAACATGTCCTTTCCCACTATACTGCCGGCAAATATGCCGAATGGGATGCATACCGCACATCGGTATCAGAGTGGGAGATCAAAGAATACCTCATGATGTACTGATGACACTATGGCAAAGTTCGTAGTGGCATTCCGTGACCGTGCTGCCGCGGAAAAGATCGCTTCCCTCTTAAGGGACAGCGGATACGATGTGATCAAGGTATGCACGGATGGGGATGATGTGAAACGTACCTTTCACCGGATCCATGACGGCATCCTGATCTCGGGATACCGACTGAAAGACAGTCTGCTTCCGCGTGTTGCGGAAGACCTTGACGGCCATGCCGAAGTGCTGGCCCTGCTCAGGACGGATGACGCGGATCTGTCCGGCACCGGGATCTTTGTCCAAAGGCTTCCGGTCAGCCGTTCGGAGCTGTCCCAATGGGCGGACATGCTGTCGCAGCTCCATGATCATAAAATGCCCCGCAGGGATCAGGAAAGCCGGGAGACCGTCAGCCTTGCTAAACAGCAGCTGATGGATGAACGCGGCATGACCGAAAGTGAAGCGCACCGGTATCTTCAGCGCACCAGCATGCGTCTTGGCCTGCGGATGGAACAGGTGGCTGAACGCATCCTCGATCACACAGCAGTGTAACCGATAACTGATCAACAGCAGATACAGCCGTACTGCCGCTGATACCTCACCGCTGCCTGATATTTGTTTTTACGGATATCAGGCTTTTTCTCTGTATACGGTCTTTTATGCTAAAATCTCATTAAAGAATGTAACGGAGGGCAGTCCTGTATGACCTCATTGATGGTTATCCTTTCAGCAAGCATTTTGTTCATGCTGGTATTGATATCGCTGGCCTTTCAGCCAAGAATGTCGGCGAAGATCACCGGATGGCTGTTTTTCATTGTGGCCGTGGCCGGCTTCTGTATATACGGATACGCATATTCCAGACTGTTCCCTTACGTGCCGCATGCGGTCGTACGTACGGTCTTTTCCGTATTCTGTATGTTCCTGGGAAGAAACGAGATCAGCGCTGTCAGCGCTGTCCCGGCCTATCAGGCCCCTTACATGCAGATCCTGGTCTATCTGGTGCATCTGTGCGCGCTGTATGTCACAGCCAGCGCTGTGATCACGGGATTAGGCAGGAGGCTGCTCCGCCTGATCAACCTGTTCCTTGTGAACCGGAAAAACATTTCGCTGATCTACGGTGTATCCGATGATACGCTTTCTCTTGCGCAGGAACTTCAGGAGGAAGGTTCCGTTGTTGTCTTTGCGGATGACAGTTATTCCGCGGACAAGGAAGCGCAGATCCTGAATATGGGAAGCCTGCTGTTCAGCGGGGATACTGTCAGTCATCCCGGCAAAGGATTCCTGAAGCAGACCGGCATGACGCGCGGCGGCAGGAACATCCATATCTACTGCATGCAGGACAACTCCAATCAGAACATGATGTTCGCTGAAGCGATGCGTGACGCCCTGGAGGATGCGGGCGTTCCGGAAGACAGGATATCCCTGACAATGATCACGGCTGACCAGTATACGATGGGATCACTGCAGGCGGATGCCTCAAGGAACAGATACGGCTATGGATCCGTATATGCGCTGAACAGGGTCGAGTTCATCGCCCGTCTGATGATGAACAAATACCCGCCGTATCAGACGATGACGTTTAATGGTCATGGCAGAGCATTGGAAAATTTCGAAGGCGTGATCATCGGTTTCGGAAGTGTCGGCCAGGCAGTCCTGCGCAGTTTATTGATGAACGCGCAGTTTGATGGAAGCACATTCCATGCCGCGGTGATCGACGATCAATACGCGTCCGCCGCGGGCAACTTCTTCTATGAATATCCCGGGATCGGAACGTCATACAATATTGAATTCCGCAATGAAAACGGACGCGGCATTTCCTTTTACCGTTACCTGAATGAGATCAGCGATACGCTGAACTATATTGCCGTATGTACCGGAAGTGAAAAGGAGAATGCCGAGATCGCTGCCGAACTGACGGAGTTTATCGCCCGTACCGGCTCCAAAGCAGTCGTCGTCCAGGGTACCGTCAACGGGATCCGGCATATCGATCCGAAGACCGGGATCACGGAAACACATACACTGTATTCTTCCGAGCTGCTGAACAATGAGAGTATCGATCACATGGCAATGGTGCTGAATCATCAGTACAATTCCGGAAACGGAAAGACCATGGAGGAAAACTGGCGGACCTGTGACTATTTCAGCCGGATGAGCTGCCGGGCAAGCACAGACTTTATCGATGCGCTTTTGTATTCATGCGGCGCTTCAAGAGAAGATGTCACGAGCGGCAGATGGCATCCTTCTGAACAGGAACTGGAAACACTCGGAAAGACAGAACACCTGAGATGGTGCGCTTTCCATGCGGCGATGGGCTACTCCGCAATGCCGGAGGAAGTCCTGCGACAGAGAGCGGCAGACAGGCAGAAGGAGATCAGAGAAACAGGTTCCTCAAAGATCCGCATCACCAAGGATACCCAGTCCCGCCGGCATGCATGTCTTGTGGAATGGGATGAACTGGATCATCTGGCAGAGCTTGAAGAAGAACTGACAGGCGTGCACCGTGATTATAAGGCAGCAGATATTGATAACATCCGGATGATCCCGGATATGCTGAAAAGGTGAATCAATGAAACGGAACAGTCAGCAGACGCTATACAGGATCGTGATCCTTGCGGCAGTATATGCCGTACTTGTATTTGTCATGCTCAAGGCAGAATCAGCGCACCCCGAGGCAAGCATCCATAGTGTTTATGATGTCGTGTGGTATACACTCACAACACTGACAACGGTCGGCTATGGTGATATGTATCCCGTCAGTACGCTTGGCAGGCTGATCGGCATGATCTTTTTACTGCTCAGTCTGGGCTTCCTGGCTTTGCTGGTGGGACTGTCAGTATCATTCCTGAGAAACCGGCTGATCCCTGTCTGGTACCTGCGGTCCTCCAAAGGCAGAAGAACAGCTCTGTTCAACACATGCAATGCAAAGGCAGAGGTCCTGGCAGCCGCGCTCAGGTCAGAAGCTGATCCGTACATCACCGTATTTGCGGGAACGGAAGGAAGGTCGTCGTCTGCCGGCATGACGACGGTCCTCACCGTAGAGGAACTGCTGAAGCATGTCAAAGACACTTCCCGTACTTCTGTTTTCTGTGTCAGTAAAAATGAAGCGGAAAACCGCATCCTGGCAGGAAAGCTTCGTGAGAGCGGATGCAGTGTTTACTGTGAGAGCACCTATGAACCGGACAGGCTTCCGGAACATGAACATATGTTTGATGTTTATTCCATCTGCGCAAGAATGTACTGGAATAAATATCCTCTGAAGGATGCCGCGGAACACATCGTACTGATCGGCAGCGGAAAGTATGCAGAGGCGCTGCTCGAGCAGGGACTGCTGCAGAATGTATGCGATCCCCGGCAGCACGTTTCCTACCGCTGCATCGGTGATTTCGCGCATTTCCAGAGAAACCATCCTGTTCTGGATCAGATCTGCACGATCGGAAAAACCGATGAGCACCGCGACAGCATCGTCTTCGCGGATGTACCCTGGAACGATGATCTTTCCCTGCTCCGGGAAGCGGATCGGGTGATCATCTGCACCGATACAGAAGAGGAAAACCTTTCGATCGTGACGGAGCTGTTCCGCTACAATGCTGTAAGAGGATCGGTATACGCAAGGGTATCCGTACCGGTGGAAGGGGTTGCGGTATTCGGCAGCGCGGAAGAGATCTGGACGCCGGAACTGATCACCAGGGCTTCGCTGAACCGGATGGCCATGGAACTCAATGAGATCTACCGCGCGCAGACCGGAGGCAAGGCAGCTGAGTGGAAGGATCTGAGCAGCTTTACCCGCCGTTCGAACCTGGCTTCCGCTGACCATCTGCCCGTCAAGGTACGTATCCTGCTGCCGGATGTACACGGCACAGCATTTACACCGGACACATACCGGCAGGCTTATGAAGCCTTCAGGAAAACAGGCGGTGAGGAACGTGAACGCCTGCGCATGATCGAACATGAACGCTGGGTGCGTTTCCATCTGATGAACGGCTGGTCCTATGCGCCGGTCCGCAACAACATTGCCCGCCAGCATCCGCTGCTTGTTCCCTACCGGGAACTGAGTGTACCTGACAGGGAAAAGGATGATTATGCATGGGAGATCCTGAAAGTTCTTTCCGAAACACCGAATAAAGCATGACGGTCCTGTACTGAAACGATCAACAGAAAGAAATGAGACGCACATCTGTGTTATGATGAACTCATAAAACAGATGTGTTTTTGTTGTACCTGCAAAACCATAACAGTCATTCCGCATTTATGCGCAGCCTTCCGGCAGACAGGAGTATCCTATGAAACACCATGCAAGAATACTGATCTCCATATTGACAGGATTATCTGTGTTTTTCGCATTGCCTTCATCTGCTTCAGCTTCGGTCATGGACAGCTTTGTTCTGAATGAGCAGCAGTCAATAGATGCCAAAACGGATACAAAGGATCTGGTCCGCATCAGGAATAAGGTCTTCAGGATCACAGACAACGCATCCGAATGGAACGGAAGCAGCGGCTGGAGAAATGATCCGGACAACGGGTATATCGTTTTTGTGAATTATGACGGATCCAATACATCCCTGATCACAGGTGATGTTGAAGTGACGCTTGCCATGTCCGGACTGAACAGGCTGAAAAAGATCTCTGCCGGGCAGACGGTCAATATCATCGGCACAGGCATCCTGCTGCTCGACGGCATCGAAATGGCGGCAGGTGCAGAACTGAATGTACAGCCGGATACGGATATCCATACGACCGGCAGTGTTGCGGTATTCCTGAAGCAGACTGACGGCACGTATCTTCTGATCAACGGTCCCGATGTATCCGGTATCCTGGATGAATCCTATACGATACCGGCTGGCACGCATCTGGTCGTTCCTTCAGACAGCACGCTTGATCTGACTGTAATCGCTGTGAAAACGGAAGAATACATTGATGAGAACGGAAGCCTGCAGCGCGACACCGCATATTATGTCAATAAAGTGGATGATTCACTGCGGACAGCTGCACATGGAGGAACAGTCAGCCTGGAGTTGACATCCGGCCAGCTGATGATCCCTGCATCATCGTCACTGACCATCGGACAAAACGGTACGGTCGATCTGCATTCCCTGAATATTACAACGGAAGAATACATGGCAAAGCTTTCTGTCGAAGGCAGTCTGTTTCTTGACGGTACAGTGAATGATGGATCGATCGATATCACAAACGGAGGCGTCCTGGCAGGAAGCGGAACCATGAGTAACGCGACTGTTTACCTGAATGCGGTACCGGAGACCTCCGATCAGATCTCATATGAAAATGATCTGATCTATCTTACAGGGATCACGCAGGGCAGGAAACTGAACCCCATCCTCTCCGACAGCATACTTGTGCTTTCTACAACGCCAGCAGATCTTGGCAATGTGACAGTATCCGGAGGTTCGGGCATCGGATTCATGAACGGTATCTCTGCGGACCGGATCGATATTGCTGAAGGCAGTAATCTGTTTTTGGCTCCGGTCGGTGAATATGGTGAAGATGTCGTCATGACACTCAAAGGATCTTTGTCCGGCGGTACATTGAAGTTCGCCGGAGGCAGATTCATCACAGATCCGAATATTGAGATCACATCAGATATTCAATACGACAGTGTGATCGTCTTTGACGATACAGAACAGCTGACCGTTTCCGATTGGCCGGCTGTCCTGAATGAAACTTACGCTGCTGCTGTTCTGGAGAATTCCCCGGATACAGTCAGATTGTTATATGCGGAAATTGAGCGGTATAACAGACATGAGGGATATTTCTTCATGGCTGTGGAGGAAGGACCTGCAGAATATGAAATCTCAAGAGGAGAAGACGGATCGGTTTCTGCGGAAGATGTTATGATCGCTGCGGGTGTTCCTGAAGAGGACCGGAAAAGAATCTATGTGGAAGCTTTCAGCTATGATGAGGAAAACGGACTGTCATACACTGTATACCGATATGGTGATACGATCGATCTGACAAATACATTCCTGCTGCGTGTGAATGACGTTTGTAATGTTGAGGACAGCCTGGGAGGCAGTACAGAAACATCGACCAACACAGCATTTACCGGCACTGGAAAACTCGGAAACAATACAGGCACGCTCACCGGCGGCACAGCAACAATGATCTGGCAGGGAACAGGCCGCAGTGAACCTGATTTCGGAAACAAGGATAAAGATAAAGAAAAGAAACCGGAACAGAAGGATGATGAGACTTCATCCGGTGATGATAACAGCGGGCAGGTGATCCCGTATGAGGAAGAAACAGCTGCTGCCCCGGTGACACAGCCTGTCAGACCGCAGACTGCTCCGGCAGTTCAGCAGCCTGACAACAAACTGAGCCCATCAGTCACTGCCGGCAGGAACGGGGAGTATACACTGTCCGTGTATCAAAACGGCAGACAGCTCGATGATCTCAAAGGCAGTAAAGTAACAGCGGAAGTCCGTTTCCCGGAAGGGGTGACGGAGGATACTGTCTGCTACGCTGTGTTTGAACAGAACGGAAAAGACCTCTGGATCCCGGCAGCCTATGATAAAGACAGGAATATCCTGTCATTTGAAACGGATATGCCCGGTACATTCAGAATCGCGAAAGTGATCGTGGAAGATGTCAGATTCAGCGGTTCGGATACGCCTGTTTACCGGAAACTCACCGTGCAGGCCGGAAATGACGAACTGAAGGAACTGCCTGCCCCGGTCCGTGTAATGGTGCCTCACAGGGACGAACCGGCAGGAAAATACTTCTATGCTGTATTTGCGGATGAAGATGAGAACATCCATGTTTATCCGGCGGTCTTTGATGCGGACAGCAGCCGGTACCTGGTTGATTCCGGCATGCCCGGCAGTTTTGTGATCGTCGGACTGGACAAAGAATACGAAGACGGAAGCGAAGCGCTGTATGAAGCATGCAGGGCTGACAGCGCAGTCAGAGTATTGATAACATTGCTGAAAGTATATGCTTTCTGGAGCTGATGATGAATACCTATGATATTTGTATTGTTTCAGCTGTAAATGACGCGGATATCGCGGAAAGACTTGCGGACAATATCCGCAGCTACCGCATGCCTGCGGACATCAAGGCTGAAGAAGATCTGGATTACCGCAGGATCCTTCTCGATACACAGGAAACGGCTTTTCATGAGTCTGTCCGTGATCAGCTCGATGAATGCCGCTTTATGATCCTGATCTGTTCATCAGACGCGAAAAAGAGCAGCGCGGTCGAAGAACGCCTGATCTATTTCAGCGGTACGCACGGAAGGGATCATGTGATCGCGGTGCTCGTACGGGATGAACCGGCGGATGCTTTCCCGGACAGCTTTATCGAGCGGAAAATGGTACAGCATATCCTGCCCGACAAGCGTGTGATCGAACGCATGGAAACGATCGAACCGATCGCGGCAGACCTGCGCGCGGATACGTCTGAGCGCAGAAAGGAACTGCTGCGCTATGAAACGGTCAGGATCGTTGCGTCTGTCATGAACCTTCATCCTGATGATCTGGAACGGCGTCATCTGACAAGACGCAGGAAGGCTGTGATCAGCCTGCTGAGCTTTGCGGCAGTCGTGACACTGGTCATTTCAGCGATCTTCGGTTTCCTTGGCCTGAAAGCCAGACGGGAAGCTTTGATCGCGGAAGAACAGACCCGGCTGAGCACCGAGACTGCGGAACGTACCATGAAGGACCTGCCTGCGTCATTTGCGGATGAGCCGCAGGCACTGGAATATATTGAGGAAGCTGTCAGTCATGCGAAAGAAGCGCTGGAAGAACTTGGACTGGGTGATCTCCTTGATCAGGCGGAAAGCGGGGCCGGATCATGACGAACAGGTATGATGTGTTTTTCAGCTACCGCCATAAACAGCTGGACAGTGAGATCACTTCAAAGGTCTTCCAGTGGGTGGAAAGCTACCGTCTTCCCGCATCTTTGAAGGCACAGGGATATCAGGACGTACAGCGCGCGTTCCGCGATGCGGAAGAACTGCCTGTCAGCCGTATCCTGACGGATACGATCGATGACGCGCTCAGGTCCGCCAGGGTCCTGATCGTCGTGTGCTCCCAGGATACGCCATTATCGGAATGGGTGGACCGTGAAGTGGAGATGTTCATCGAACTGGGAAGGGCGGAACAGATCTATCCGCTGCTGATCAACGGGGATGAGACATCCTCGTTCCCGCCGTCACTGAAAAAGGTGCCTGATATCGGAGAACGGATCATGGATATCCGTGTGCCCGGCGATCAGATCAGGGAAATGATGAAAAAAGTGCCGGATGAACTGCTGAAGGCTGTTGCCGGCATCACCGGCTGTAAACTGTCTGACCTGAAAAGGGAAGACAATTTCCGAAGGAGCAGGACGACCGTACGCAGGGCACTCATCGCTGCGGCAGTTCTGCTGTTTACCGGTACGGTATCTTATGTTCTGATGAACATGGCACAGAAATACAGGGATGAGGCACAGCTGCGGGAAAAGGCAACGATGTCGATCCTGAATGAGCTGACCTATGAACTTCCTGACCGCCTTGTGAATATACCTGGCGCGTATGCCCGGATCGCGGACATCCTGGAAGAGAATACACAGACGATCGACCGCATCATCAGACTGTCCGCAGACAGTACGAAGGCCGAATATGAATCTGCCGCAAACAGGGAGAAGCTTGCCAACGCAAGAAGCGTCCTGGGCGTATATGTTGAGGCATTGACTGCACAGCGCGAGGCGGTGCAGGCATATGAAACGCTTGCGGCTTCCGGGAAGCGTGAATATGAACTGGCATACGGTTCCTCTTACAATAACCTCGGAAATATCCTGCATGCGGCAGGCAATTATTCGGAGGCTTCATCAGATTACAAAAATGCGATCAGTATCCTGGAGAAAGTGTCTGACACGGATATCCTGCTGCTTGCTCAGGTATACGGCAATCTGGCAGGCAATGCGGTCAGTATGGGTGATCCGTCTGCGGAATCGTATTTTGACCAGACGCTGGCTTTGCTGAAGGGGAGCGATGACCCGGAATACCTGCTGGCATCAGCCGGTGTTCTCTACAACAGGGGCGTCGGTCTGTACCGTACGGGAAACTATCCGGATGCCGCGAAGTACCTGAAGGATTCGGCAGATCAATACGCTGCCCTGCTTGAGACAAACAGCAGCCTCCAGAACCAGAGATCCTACCTGCAGACTATGTCCGTACTTGCAGCATGCCTGACGGATGCCGGTGAGTATGAACAGGCGGAAGAATACTATTTCTATGTTGAAGAAACAGCAGAACAGGCTCTGAGTGACCGGGAAAACATGAATGACCTGCTCCTCATGTCAGGCCTGTACAATAACCACGGTCTGTGCCTGAATATTCAGGGCAGATATGCCGAAGCGGACAGTTATTACAGGAAAGCATCCGAGGTCAACCGGCAGATCTATGAAAACGCGCAGACCGCTTCAACCGGAGCCGCTTATGCCCAGTCTCTGCTGAATACCGGTGAGAACGCATTTAAGGCAGGAGAATACAGACAGACGAAAGAACTGTTTGAAGAAGGTCTGGCAGTATTTGAAACAGTCTATGACGGACTGGATGTCTATGACCAGGCACAATACTATACATGGCGTTCCTATCACAGGCTGATCAATGAACGTGATCCTGCCGCGGCATATGACGATGCCCTGGAAGCGTGCAGACTGCAGCCGGACAGTGTGCTGGCAAATATGAATCTCGGCTATGCCTGCCTGTACTGCGGTTATGAAGAAGACTGTGACAGGATCCTCGGAATCATCGCTTCGCTTGGCAGCGGACAGGCGGAAACGATCCGCAAAGACCTGCAGGCCCAGGCTGCCGCAGGACTGCAAAGCGACCATACTGAAGCAGTCCTGGAAATGATCGAAGGACTGTAAATACCGGAAGGAGATACCATATGCGGAAAACGGTTGGAAAGATCAATTCACTTATACTTACAGTGATCCTGCTGGCGGTGTTTTCTGCATGCGCAGGGAAGGACAATCAGACAGATGTCATGCAGGACAGGGCAGGTACCTATGAGCTGACATCCATCGTGAGAAACGGACATGAAACACCTCCGGAAGATCTGGCACTGCTGGAAGAAAAAGGCCTGAAGTGCGGGATCACCCTGGAAAAAGACGGAAGCGGTGTGCTTGATCTGTTCGGGGAACACCGGAAAGTGACATGGGACGAGGAGACCATCACGGCTGAAGAGAAGGTCAGACAGTATACCTATGAAGACGGTCAGCTGACATTGACAAACGATGATTCAGAACTGACATTTACGCGCTCTGCAGATCAATGACTGACCGGAACAGGAAAATTCTTAAGAATCTGGCTGTGATCAGACAGTATGTTTTATAATCGTGAGGGAGTGTTCATTCAACATGAAGAAACAGAAAAAAGATAATCTGCTGGATGCTTTGGAAGATATCGTATACGAAACGGACAGGGAACTCGGGATCAGCGCGGCTGCCGAGGATGTCGTCAAGACATTCATGGAAACTGCGGAAAAGGTCATCTCTTCCGGAAAGAAGACACCTTCATATACATTCGCTGCATTTCAGGATAAGAAGATCGGGCGCGGAACCTATACCCTCGTGACAAGGAAAAATACGGAAGCGTACAACACGCTGTTGGAACAGCCTGATTCCAGATCATTCGTACTTCATTTCTATACGGAAGATGACGGTGAGATCGGTACGGTCAGCAGACATACGTCCGGCAAGAAAAGCCTGTTCTCCTATGAGAAAGAAACGACTGATTTCCTGGTGACGATGAACGGTCATGTGCTTGGCTATATCATTCCGGTCAAAGAGAAAAAAGAAAGAAAACTGATCACGGATTTCAACAGCTGGGCAGTCATGGGAAGCCTGGCAAAAAACGACTATAAGATATTTGATACGGACAGCGGAAAAACGCTGGCGGATGTTTCCGCGAAGAAAGTCAGGTCTGCAAACTTTGCCATGAGATGCAGAAGGGATGAGAATGAACCCCTCCTGGTCATGATGGCTGTGCTGATCGACTTCCTGAACCGCAAAAAATAAAAAACAGCAGATTCAGATGAAGAGAGGAAAAACGGTATGAGAGCTGATTACCATCTGCACACAGAATTCAGTGACGACTCCAGAGAACGCATGGAGAATCAGATCAAACGTGCGGTCGAACTGAAGCTGGATGAAATATGCTTCACGGATCATGTGGATTACGGCATCAAGAAAGACTGGAGAGAAGGAGACATTCAGTGGAGAGGCGGGGACGGCGTCGGTACGCCCCGTGATCAGATGGACCCATGCGCGAATGTAAACTATCCGGAATATTTCTCCAAGATCGACCGGATGCGGGAAACATTCAAAGGACAGATCACGATCAGAAAAGGCCTTGAATTCGGCATTCAGACGATCACTGTTGATCCGTTCCAAAAACTGTACGACACATACAGAAATGAACTGGACTTTGTACTGCTGTCCATGCACCAGGTCAACAACCTGGAATTCTGGACACAGGATTTCCAGAGGGGAAAGACCCAGAAGGAATACAATGAAGAGTATTATCGTGAGATCTATGAAGTGCAGAAGATCTTCAAGGATTACTCGGTACTGGCTCATCTGGATCTGATCATCCGTTATGATAAAAACGGGGTATATCCTTTTGAAGCAGTCAAGGATATGATCGCAGAGATCCTGAAACAGGCGATCAAAGACGGGAAAGGGATCGAACTGAACACCTCCAGCTGGAAGTACAGGCTGAGCGATACACAGCCTTCCCGTGCCATTCTCCGTTTATACAAAGATCTCGGAGGACGCATCCTGACGGTCGGATCCGACGCACATAACGCAAATATGCTGGCGGACCACCTGGATGAGGGATACCGCATCCTGAAGGAAGAGATCGGCTTCACGGAGATCTGTACGTTTGACCATATGACACCTGTCTTCCATACACTGTGACAACGATATCAGGCACCGGAGCGATCCGGTGTTTTTGGGATTCTAACATCCGTGGTGGCGCCGGCTATAACAAATGGTGGCTAAGCTTTAACACATGGTGGTGAAGCTATAACAACGGGTGCCAGACCTATAACATTAAGGTGGTTTATAGAAAAAGCAGAAACCAATACAG
>JAILLA010000010.1 GCA_024693325.1 Solobacterium sp. | reverse complement strand
TCTATCCACAGCTTACGAGCGTATTCATTCTTATCCGGTTCAACTGCAATTTGCGTTCTAAGTATTGGAAGCGCCGTATACGGAACCGTACGTACGGTGCTGTGAGAGGACGGGAGTTAATCACTCCCTCCTACTCGATTGATATGAAATAAGATTCTACAGTGTAGTCACTGCATCGGGGAATTCCGTGCCTTCTTTCTGTTCCAGCAGGATACGGTCTGACCTGAAATGAGAGATAAAGGAAGGATCAAAAGATATATCGGAAGCTGTGACAGACAGATCTTCCATCACGAAATCCGAAAGCAGGTAATGCGCATCATCCTGCTTCACATTAAAGAATGTATCACACTCGAATGCGCAGTTCCTGATCACAACATGCCTGCCCGCAGATACCGGAAGATCAGTCCTTCCCTGCAGGTCAAAGAACTGCTTCCATGGATTGATATTCAGGAAATTCGCTGTTTTCCCCCTGATATCTTCCATCAGTACATATTCATAGCACTGCGGCGTATCAGGACGGAATTTCATCCACAGCAGGTTATAGCCGGTCGATACCGTGATCCTGCGCAGGATAATATTGCGGCTGAGAACGGATTCCGAGCCGAATGTCAGACAGCCGTGCACAAAGCCGTATTCACAGTCTTCAATGATAATGCGCTCATTTGGTCCGTTGTCCGGATCGGTATCCGCCCATGGACCTTTGCCTCCCTTAAGAGCGACAGCATCGTCATTGACAGCCATATAACAGTTTTTGACAAGCACATCCGTACATGCATCGATATCGATCGCGTCCGTGCTCGGACCTTTCACGCCTTCATGCGGCGACAGCATCGTGCAGCCGATATATTTTACGCGTCTGCAGCGGTAGATGTGTGTTGTCCAGAAAGCCGCATTCTGAAATGTGATGCCGGATATCAGAACGTCACTGCTGCGGCTGACATACAGCAGACGAGGCCGCTGGCCGTCCTTATTCGTACATTCCGGATTCCATTCCCGCCTGAGCCAGAACTCCCGCCAGAAGCGCTCTCCGCTGCCGTCTATGGTACCTTCTCCGGCAAGGATAAAACCGTCAGCTGAATCAACATTGATCAGGGCAGGGAAGTACGTGCATGTCTGTCCTTCGATCCTCGTCGTGCATAACGGATAGTCAGAGATATCGTCGCTTCCTTTGAGGATTGCATCTTTGCAGATATACAGGTTCACCGATCCCGGAAAGAACAGGGCACCGGTGAGATAAGTCCCGCCGTCAACGACGATCACACCGCCTCCCTCAAAGGCGCAACGGTCGATCAAGGCCTGGATCTCCGAAGTCTGAAGCGTGCCGTCATTCTGAATGCCGTAGCTGCTGAAAGAATACTGTCTGCCCATATCTGACAGAGAAGGGACTGATGTGTCATAAAACCAGTTGTTAATGACAGTTCCGTCGGGAAAATATTCGGTACGCATAAGCGGTATCCTCCTGCATTGCCTGTAAGCCAATTGTACAATAATGGTCTGAAACGGCATATATTCTGACGGGAAAGACCATGTTTTTCAAAAGGAAACAATTGTATACTTAAAACGATACAGCATCTGCACAATGCTGAGAGGATCTGCTTATGAGTAAAAAAACAAAAAATGATGATCAGACAGAAAGAAAACTGTCTCCTCAGGAACAGGAACGCCTGCAGTCTTTTCAGGCAATGAGTTCAGAACTCAGAAAACAGGGATACAGGCAGATATCGATGGTGATCGGAATCGATAAAGCCAATAAACTGGCGATCATCATGGTGCTGCCATTATTGGCAGTTGGAATGGTGCTGTTTGTCCTTCTTGGTGAAGGGGCGCCAATCGGCTTCCGCTCACTCAAGGAAAGCTTCCTGTTCTTAGCAGGCGTGATCATACTGACCATTGCCCATGAACTGGTCCATGGAATCACCTGGAGCCTCTTTTCGCCGAATCACTTCAATGACATCGAATTCGGCTTCATGAAGGAAACACTGACGCCATACTGCACCTGCAGGGCACCTTTAGGCAAAAAGGAATATATTCTCGGCACGATCATGCCGCTGATCATGATCGGCGTGATCCCGACAGCCGCAGGCATCCTGACGCATTCGTTCATGCTGATGTTGCTGGGGATCATCATGATTTCAGGCGCAGCAGGCGATATCATGATCATCAATGCTCTGATGAAGCATCATTCTGACTGCAGTGAACAGATCATATGCGATCTGCCTGTCCAGGCCGGGTGCATGCTGTTTGAAAGGTAAAGAGGGAACACAATGGAAAAACAGGAATTATACAGCGGCAATGTGCTGTACGGTAAAAAATGGGCAGTCTGCGGAGACAGCTTTACTGCCGGGGTCAGCGGAAGCGTGGTCACGGAAGGCCGCTATCAGGGAATGAACTACGCATATCCGTACCTGATCGGAAACAGGAATGACATGGAGATCGTCTCGTTCTTTATGGGCGGCAGAACGATCGCATTTCCCGAAGACGGTACGTTTCACAACAGCCTGACAGACCCTGAAGCTGAATGGTATTACCGGAATATCCCGGAGGACAGTGATTATATTACGCTTTATCTGGGCATCAACGATTCACATCACGAGCACGGCAAAGGCGGGGACGGGGAAGATCCCCGGGGCATCATCCCGCTCGGAACGATCACCGATGACACCGTGCACACGTATTACGGGGCATGGAATGTCGTGCTGTCATGGCTGATCGTCAACCGTCCGTTTGCTCATATCGGAATACTTGTATCCAACGGCTGCGACAGGGAAGCTTACCGGACGGCACAGATCGAGATTGCCCGAAAGTACGGTATCCCGTATATCGATATGAACGGGGACAGGCATACACCGGTCATGATCCGTTCACAGAACCCGGATATTGCACCGGAAGTCAAGCACATGGTCATGCTGAAGCAGGCGGTGAATTATCCTTCCAATACGCATCCCAATGACGCAGCGCATGAATTTGAATCATACTTTATTGAAGATTTTCTGAGAAGAATCTAGAATCATTACAGAAGGAGAGATTGCTATGAAACCTACGATTATCGGAGAAAACTGCGGCTACTGCCAGGGCGGCGAACTGCTTGCAGCATTTGGAATCAAGATCTGTGAACTCGATGTCAGCCAGCTGATCCTGTTCAAGGAACAGAGTCATCCCGGCAGATGCATCGTTGCTTACCAGGATCATGTCAGCGAGATCGTCGACCTGACGGATGATGAACGGAGCCGTTTCATCGCGGATGTCAACAGAGCTGCCAAAGCCATTCACAAGGTATTCTCACCGGATAAGATCAACTACGGCGCATATGGTGACACTGGATGCCATCTGCATGTACATCTCGTTCCGAAGTATAAGGATGGTTTTGAATGGGGCGGCGTATTCGCAATGAATCCGGGCCAGACATTCCTGACACAGGAACAGTATGACGAAATGATCGAAAAGATCAAAGAAGCTCTTTAAACAAGGTGGAAGGACTGACAAAAACAGTCCTTTTTTTAGCGGAAAACACGCAGAAAAGAAAGGGGTTTCAGAATTTTGCAAAATGTAAACGTTTTCCTTCAAAAGTGAAAAAATTAACTTTCTGAACAACCTTGAAAGTATCCGGGACCGTCCTATAATGACAATGCGTGAGATAAAAAAGACACGCAGTTAAGAGAAAAAACATAGAAGCAGGACACAGATTCCTGTAAGGAGATATATAAAATGAACACATTTATTGAAGCAGCTGCATTATTCGGCAAACCGTATTACGACGAAAAAACCGGTGAAGATTCCATCTGGGGCACGATCTTCTGGGCTCTGGGAACACTGGACAACGAGTAAATCACTGTATCTGAATGGATCAATAACCGAGCAGGCACATGCCTGCTTTTTCAATTCCCGAAAGATTTCTGATTCATAAAAAAGTCCGGATGAAGATCGTCCTTCAGATAATCAGGAAAAGTATCCGGAAAGATATAATAAACATAAAGATGAGGAGACAAATATTATGAATACACACGCGATCACCGATCAGCTTACACGTGAATATCTTGATTCCTGGATGATCAGACCCAGCTACATCGGAAGCACAGCAGCGGATATTACAGCCGAATATTTCGGTGAAACGTACCGCAGTCCGGTCATGATCTCGACATTGAGCGGGATGACCAGGGTAAATCCGGGCGGCAATGTCCTGCTGGCAGCAGCGGCGGATATGACCGGGACACTGGACTGGAACGGGGTACTTCCTGTAGAAGAAGGACTGCAGATCCTGAAGCAGGGCACCAGGGCAGTACTGTCATCCAAACCGGTCGCTGACATGGACCATATCCTGGAAATGATCAGGACGTATGCGGAGAATGGCGCAAAAGGCTTTGTTATGGATGTTGATTTTATCTTTGATCCGGATACGGGCGATGTCCGGAACCATCCGATGTTCGGACAGATGGGCATCAAAACAGTTCATGACCTGAAAACGATGGTAAACTGTTCGGATCTGCCGGTCATCATCAAAGGCGTACTGAGCACTGAAGATGCCGAAGCATGCGCAGAGGCAGGCGTGAAGGGCATCGTGCTGTCGCACCACATGGGTATGATCGACAGTGCCGTACCGCCGTATCATATGGTCCGAGAGATCAGAAAAGCGGTCGGCAGCAGCCTGACGATATTCGGCGACTGCGGCATCCGTTCAGGCGCGGACGCATTCAAGGCGCTTGCGCTGGGATGCGACGGCGTGCTGGTCGCAAGGCCGCTCATGAAGCCGTTTGCGGAAGGACCTGAAAAGGTGGCTGAAGTGCTGGATCATATCTCGGCAGAACTGCGTTTCTGCATGAGCATTACAGGATCCAAAGACCTGAAGCACCTGAATGCCGGATCTCTGGTCAGGCGTGACTTCTGAAAAAAAGAGATGAACTGCTCATCCACTACAGGTGACAGTTACATCTCTTCTTTTTCCTCAGAATAGGTGATCTCATTCAATTCGGAGAAGGCTTCATCAATGCCCCGTCCGTCTTTCCGTTCCATCTTTTCCCGTTCTTTCAGAACAGTACGTATCTTCGATCTTCCTTTTGCGTGCCTGATCATCCGGCTGAATATCAGCAGAAGCACGAAGGCGATCAGCGCTGCCCCGGGAACGAATGCGTACGGTCCCAGCAGTTCGCTCAGCTTGCTCTGATAATACGAACTGTCATCCGCATCATATGTTTTCTGGGCCGTAAAGATCATTTCATATACCGTGTCCCCGTCTACGAGAATACGGTAGGATCCCAGCTCAGTTCCTTCTTTAAGGGGAGCCTGTACTTCTTTTACGAAGTCCGATTCGGTCGAGATCTGGGTGCCTGTCGGAAGGTCGTATACGACATCATCCGGCAGAGTGACCTTGATCTCGTTCTCTTCCGGTGAAGCATCGAGGATCTTGATGGATGCCAGCCTTGTGCCGCTGTATGCAAGCGCATATTGAGAGTAGTGCTTGCCGGCCCAGGCGAACAGCGTTCGTGTATCGATCACATGTGTCGTAGCTCCCAGGCTGTACCCGGCGACCGCGACCATATGCATTCCGTTGACTGTAGCGGCCGATACCAGACATCTTCCCGCAGGGATCGTATAGCCTGTCTTGCCGCCTTCGAATCCGGGGATATTATATCCGCCGTTTGTTCCGGTATTGATGTAGTACCATGTACCGGAACGCATGCTGATGCCGTTGTAATGACTGTATAATCTGCCTGTTTTGTATCTCCTGACGGATATGATCTCCCGGAAGAGTTCATGTTCCATACAGTATTTCATCAGGACAGCGATATCGCGTGCAGTAGAATAATGATTCTCATTGTGCAGACCGTGCGCATTCATGAAGTGCGTCCCGGTCATCCCGAGTTCCTCAGCTTTCCGGTTCATCAGCTGGACAAAGTCATCTATGGTCCCGCTGACCGCTACGGCAAGTGCGTTCGACGCATCCGCTCCGGAAGGGAGGGCAGCACCGTACAGCAGTTCTTCGACCGTAGGGGAGTCACCCACACGGAAGCCGGCACAGGAAGCACCTTCCTGGGCAAGACCGGCAAGCATCGTTCCCGTGATCGGTACTTTCTGCTGCAGATCATGGAGATAGTCGATCGCCAGTACGATCGTCATGATCTTGGTCATGCTGGCGGGATACATTCTTTCGTCACCTGCTTTGGAGTAAAGGACCTGTCCTGTATCGATGTCCATCAGGTATGCATAACGGCTGTACAGCTGAGGCGGTTCGTTGACCGCAGGATCGTTTTCCAGTGCCGATGCATGCCATGACGGCAGGCAGGAGATGACAAAAAAACACACAAGAAAAAGACGTATCAGTTTTGTGAGCTGTTTTGGCATGCAGACATTATATACGAAATTGAACGTTTGTGCATAAAGGATTGACTTTACAAGCGATATAAAAACAGGATAAAATACTTGTGTACTTGAAAAGGTGGTAAATAACATGACTGAATTCTGGTCTTCCTTACTGTGGTTGCTTGTCGGCGGAGTTATCGGAGCTGCAATCAGTTTCTATTTCACAAAGAAGAACTTTGAAAAACAGCTGGCGGAAAATCCTCCTGTTAATGAAAAGATGATCCGCGCTATGTTCATGCAGATGGGAAGAAAACCGAGCGAAGCGCAGATCCGCCAGGTGATGCGTTCAATGGGCGTCAAACAATAATGTTCTGAGACTGTTCCTTTACGGGGCAGTTTTTTTTATGCTTTTCGCAAAAAGGTGGTCAGAGAATATCGAAAGTAAAAAAATGAAAACGCTTAGAAAACGAGCCGATAATCTCTGTCAAAACAAAAACATCTGCTATATAATTAAGTTGTCTAAACAGGAGGACATATGAGCACAGAAAACAAAAAGGTTTTTCAGGCAATGGATGGAAACGCTGCAACAGCACATTCTGCTTATGCGTTTACTGAAGTTGCCGGGATCTATCCCATCACTCCTTCCTCACCTATGGCCGAAAACGTTGATGAATGGTCTACACAGGGAAGGAAAAACATTTTCGGTGACCGTGTAAAGGTTGTTGAAATGCAGTCAGAAGGCGGCGCAGCAGGTGCCGTTCACGGAGCGCTCCAGGGCGGTTCACTGGCTACAACATTCACAGCTTCACAGGGTCTGCTTCTCATGATCCCGAATCTCTACAAGCTGAGCGGTGAGCTTCTGCCGGGCGTCGTACACGTTGCTGCACGTACACTTGCAAGCCACACTCTGAGTATCTTCGGTGATCATCAGGACGTCTACGCTTGCCGTCAGACCGGTATGGTCATGATGTGTTCCCACTCTGTACAGGACTGCATGGACCTGGCAGGTGTTGCACACTTAATCGCTATTGACGGTTCCGTAGCTGTTATGCATTTCTTCGATGGCTTCAGAACTTCACATGAAATCCAGAAGGTCGAAGTCATGGATTATGACTTCCTCAAATCACTGCTTCCTGCAGAGAAGCTCGAAGCATTCCGCGCTAACGCTCTGAACCCGCATGGACACGCAGTTACACGCGGCGGTTCCCAGAACGACGACATCTTCTTCCAGGCTCGTGAAGCTCAGAACGAACACTTTGCAAAGGTTCCTGAAATCGCTGCTAAGTACTTCAAGGCTGTCAGCGAACATACAGGCCGTGACTATGCACCGTTCGTATACTATGGCGATCCGGAAGCTGAAAGAGTCATCATTGCTATGGGTTCCG
This sequence comes from Solobacterium sp., assembly GCA_024693325.1. Classification (GTDB taxonomy): domain Bacteria; phylum Bacillota_I; class Bacilli_A; order Erysipelotrichales; family Erysipelotrichaceae; genus Bulleidia. Next base: position 4,592 of record JAILLA010000010.1, on the reverse strand, counting down.
TAACAGATACGATCATGGAGACTGTTGATTCCCTGAATGCTAAGGGCGAAAAAGTCGGTCTGATCAAGGTTTATCTGTATCGTCCGTTCAGCGAGAAGTTCCTCGAAGCAGCTCTGCCTGCATCCGCTAAGAAGATCGCTGTTCTTGACCGTTCCAAGGAAATCGGCTCCAGAGAACCTCTGTTCCTCGATGTCCAGAACGCTCTGAGAAAGCACAAGGGTCTGACACTCATCGGCGGTCGTTACGGTCTGTCCAGCAAGGATACAAACCCGAGCCACATCGCTGCTGTTTATGCAGAACTGGCTAAGGAAGAACCGATGGAAGAATTCACGATCGGTATCAACGACGATGTTACACATCTGTCACTCGAACCGGTCAACGTTGATGTCGTAGCTGACTACAGCTCCTGCCTGTTCTACGGACTTGGTTCCGACGGTACAGTCGGCGCTAACAAGAGCACAGTCAAGATCATCGGCAACAACACAGATCTCTATGCTCAGGCTTACTTCGCATACGACTCCAAGAAGGCAGGCGGTGTTACACGTTCTCATCTGAGATTCGGTAAGAGCCCGATCCACAGCCCGTACTATATTGACAAGGCTGACTTCATCTCCTGCTCACTGGACAGCTACTGCTATAAGTTCGATATGGTCCGCAACCTCAAAGAAGGCGGAACATTCCTGCTGAACACAACATTCGCAGCTGAAGATATCGACAAGCACCTGCCGCCGAGAATGCTGGCCGGTCTTGCTAAGAAGCATGCTAAGTTCTATGTAATCGACGCTACAAAGCTCGCGATCCAGACACACATGGGCCGTCATACAAATACGATCCTGCAGTCTGCATTCTTCGCACTGAACGAGCAGATCATGCCTTACAGCACAGCTGTAGAACTGATGAAAGACAGTGCTCGTCACACTTATGCACGTAAGGGTGAAGATGTTGTCAAGAACAACTGCGACGCGATCGATACAGGTAAATCAGGTCTCGTTGAAGTAACTGTTAAACCTGAATGGGCAGATCTGGAATATCCGGATGCTCTGTTCGAGAAGACAGGCGATGAATACTTCGACAACAACCTGCAGAGAATCAATGCACTGGAAGGCTATGACATGCCTGTTTCCAGCTTCATGAAGTATGGTGTTCTCGATGGAACGATCCCTGAGAACGTATCCTTCCGTGAAAAGAGAAACATCGCTGTTCAGGTTCCTGCATGGGATTCCGCTAAGTGCGTTGAGTGCGGCAGCTGCGCATATGTCTGCCCGCATGCTACGATCCGTGCATTCCTGATCACAGAAGACGAAGCTGCTAAGGCTGCTGAGATCGCTGCTGCTAACGGCGCTGAATGGTCCGTCAAAGAACCTACAGCTGCTTACAAGGGCGCGAAAGAAGCTGGTCTGAAGTATCGTATCCAGATCTCCCCGATGAACTGCGTAGGCTGCGGCGTATGTATCAAAGCATGCCCGACAAAGGCTCTCACAGTTGCAGAGATCAACGATGCTGTTAACCAGGAACCTACAGCTGACTACCTCTATAAGGGTGTTGAATACAGACCTCAGTATGGCAACCCGAATACAGTTGCAGGCGTATCACTGATGATGCCTTACTTCGAAGTCAGCGGATGCTGCCCTGGCTGCGGAGAAGCTCCTTACTACCGTCTGGCTTCCCAGCTGTTCGGTAAAGATATGCTCGTTGCAAACGCAACAGGCTGCTCTATGATCTACTGCTCCGCTACACCGTCCACTCCGTTCGTAACAGATAAGGACAACAATGGTGTCGCTTGGGCTAACTCACTGTTCGAAGACAACGCTGAATACGGCTTCGGTATGGCAATTGCTCAGAGCTATAAAGAAGCTAAGATCCTCAAGCTCATCGAAGACAGCAAGGACAGCGTTGAACCTGAACTCAAGGCTGCTTACGAGAAGTACCTGGCTGCCGGTGAAGACCGTGATGCTCAGAGAGCATGCAAGGACGAACTGGTTGCTGCACTGAAAGCAAGCACAAATGAAAACGCAAAAGAACTGCTGGCTATGGAAAGAGATCTCGTTTCCAAGTCTGTATGGATCGTCGGTGGTGACGGATGGGCTTACGATATCGGTTACGGCGGACTTGACCACGTTATGGCTAACAGCCTGAACGTCAACGTTCTCGTACTCGATACAGAAGTTTACTCCAACACTGGCGGACAGTCCTCCAAGTCCTCACAGGCTGCTTCCATCGCGAAGTTCGCAGCCGGCGGTAAAGCTCTTGCTAAGAAGGATCTGGGCCAGATCGTTATGGAATACGGCACAGCTTATGTTGCATCCGTATCCATGGGCGCTAACCCGACACAGACACTGAAGGCTCTGAAAGAAGCTGAAAGCTACAATGGTCCGTCCATTATCATCGCTTACAGCCCTTGCCAGGAGCACGGTATCAAGGGTGGTCTGATCAACGCTCAGCAGAGAGAAAAAGACGCAGTCGCATGCGGCTATGTACCTCTGTATCGTTTCGATCCGAGAAACGCAAAACCTCTCACGATCGACTCCAAAGAACCTGATTGGTCCAAGTTCCATGATTACCTGATGGCTGAAGCTCGTTACTTCAACCTGCCGAAGCTGAAGGGTGCAGAAGCAGCAGAAGAACTGTTCGCAAAGACAGAAGAAGATGCTAAGAAGCGTTACCAGAAGCTCGTCACAAAGAAGATGCTTCAGGATGCTGAATAATTGATTCTGCAAAAACAAAATAATAAAAAGGGTCGCAGCAGATGAGCCGTAAAAAGCGGTTCAAAAGGGATTGCGTCCCTTTTTTTTCGGCACACCGCGAATGAATATACAGCAAATGAAAAGATCCGGGCATTGACTGTCCGGATCTTTGCAAGCTGCAGAGGTCTGCTTATTTCAGAAGGATCTCTCCGTTGGATTCGATGATCTCCTTATACCTGTCATAGGAGTTCTTCTTGACACGTTCAAGTGTACCGTGTCCGTCGTTGAATCTGTCAACATAGACGAAGCCATAACGTTTCTTCATCTCACCTGTACCGGCAGAGACAACGTCGATCGGACCCCACCACAGGTAACCGATGCAGGGAACACCGTCCTGGATCGCTTCATGGACCTGAACGAGGTGCTGCTCAAGATATCTGACACGGAACGGATCTTCAATATGTCCTGTCTCATCAAGACCTTCATCGAGACCGATACCGTTCTCAACGATAAACTGCGGCAGATGATAACGGTCGTTCAGTACGTTCATGGTATAGCGCAGGCCTTTCGGGTCTACCGGCCATGCCCACGGCTGCGGGCTGCATTCCTTCAGATAAGGATTGCCTTTGCCCTTGATTCCGCCGGTGTTGCTGGTCATCTGAGCGTCAACAGCGAAGACTGCGGAACGGTAATAGCTGTAGGAGATGAAGTCGATCGTGTTTTCTTTGATGAGCTTCAGACCTTCTTCATCCATCTCAGGCTCAAGACCGGGATTCTCGTTCCAGATACGCTTGACATAACCTGGGATCTCACCCAATGCCATCGGATCGCACATGTAGAAGACTGCCATGCGCTGTGTCTGCAGGGCACCCCAGACATTGTCCGGGTTGCAGTCATCCGGGTATGTAGCAGTTCCGGAAGCTGTCATCATATTGCCGATCTGAGATTCAGGATCCAGTTCATGGCAGAGTTTGACTGTCCAGGCATTCGCAACAAGGATATTGTAGTAAGCCTGCCAGATCTCTTTCTGTGTGATGGAACCGATCGGATCATTCTTATCCTTCGGATCATCGATATTCAGAATACCTGCCGCAACAAACGGATTCCTGAGCATTGCGTTGACTTCGTTGAATGTCAGCCAGTACTTAACTTTGCCCTTATAACGTGTGAATAACGTTGTTACATATCTCTTCCAGAATTCGATCAGTTTCGGATTGGACCATCCGCCGTATTCTGTCAGCAGGTGCAGCGGAGTTTCATAATGGGAGAGCGTGATGCAGGGGACCATGCCAAGCTTGTTCATCTCATCGAACAGGTTGTCATAGAACTCCAGACCTTTTTCATTCGGTTCTTCTTCATCACCGTTCGGGAAGATACGGCCCCATGCAACGGATGTACGGAAGCAGTTGAAGCCCATTCCCGCCATCAGTGCAAGGTCTTCTTTGTAACGATGATAGAAGTCGATACCATCATGGCTCAGGTATACCTTGTTCGGATCCAGGCACATTTCCCATTTGCCTGTTTCTTCATTCCATTTCAGACCGGGATCTCTGGAACCGATACCGACCATGATATCCGTAACGTTCGGAGCCTTGCCGTCTTCAAGCCAGGCACCCTCGAGCTGGTTTGCCGCTACTGCGCCGCCCCATAAAAATCCTTTAGGGAAACTCATAAATTATATCCTCTACTTTCCTATAAATTTATTGTAGCATATCCGAATTAATGACATGAATATGTGCGCTGTCAGTTTATTGCCTATTTTCCAATGCTGAAGTGAAAAGTTAAGTTCCACTCCCAAAGCCGCTTTTGAGCGTGTGGAAGTCAGTCTTGCAGAAACAGTGCAGAATTGATAAAAATTGCACTGTTTTATTGTAGAAGTAAGTAATACTGGTAAAATATGGGTAACAA
>JAILLA010000074.1 GCA_024693325.1 Solobacterium sp. | reverse complement strand
CAGTTGTTTTTTGTCGTGCGAATTTTACTGAAACAATGAAAAAGACACAGCCGTTCATCACCATATTTCAGATGAATATCTGTGTCTCTTATGAAAAACTTAAATTGTCAAACTTTGGTACTTGACATAGGGATCAGTTTACTCCGTGCCATAAGGTACAGAAGCTGTCAGCTTTCATAAATTTATTCAATCGGCAGGCTGGTTTGTTACCGGTCGATCATGATGTAGTAATAGGATGAGTTTCCTGTATCGTTGTCCGTCAGTTCGACATAGAACAGTCCGATCACGTCCCCATTATCGAACACTGTTGTCGGCCATTCAGAAACGCTGCCTGCAGAGATCGTGATCCCGCGCGCATATCCTTCATAATAACCATCATGATACGCAAAGGGATACGCATCTGTCGTATCACCGTTGACGGAATCATTGATCATTACAAAGCTTCCGGGCTTTACTCTGATCACATTTACCTGATAGTCATGGACCTGATCATCTTCCATGCTCAGGAATTTCAGCGTTTCAGTCCGCATTTTTGCACCGGTGAAATCGATCGTCACATCGGATTCTGTCATATACGAAACATTATGTCCGGCTATTTTCAGATAACCGAATCCGTCAAACCAGTTGCTCAGAATACTTCTGACTTTGATCTTGAATGTCACGGTCTTCTCTCCGCCATAATCTCCGACTCCGCGGAATGTGACGGAAGCTGTCCCTTTGTTCACGTTGTTTTTGTAGTCTGTAACGATATAGCTTATTTCAGACGGATCAATTTTCGTTTTCCCGAGCATGACCGTAATGTCATCATCACTCAGGTATACAGGCGCACCGATGTATTCCTTGTCTTTGATCTTGAAGGTCATCTTGGAGATGTCTTTACCAGTTTCAAGGATTCGGTATTTTGCGGATGCTGTTCCTGTGTAGTTTCCTTTGCCTGTTACTGTGACTGTGATCTCTGCTCCGGGCTGGGCATCTCCGTCTATGATATTTCCTGAATATTCATAGGTCTTCTCATAGTCCACTCCTGCCTTCAGTGACTTACCGTCAGTATCTTTCAGTACAGGTGTGCTCTGGTACCTGCCGGGTTTATAAACGAGATCTTTTGCTGTGGCAGTTACTTCACCGATATTTTTCGGGGAGATGTAGAATCCGATCGTTTTGGCAGGTGTTCCCTTGTAGTTTCCTTTGAATGTGATCTGTACTTTGCCATTCGTATATGCTTTGGTATTGTTCGTATACTTCAGCGTATAGTCTTTGCCTGCTTCCATTCCTTCGATCTGGACTTCGGGCTTGCTGCCTCCTTTGCAGTAGAATGCATCAGCGATTGTGATCCTGTCATCATCTACAGGTGTCGTTACAGGCGTGATCTTAAAGCTGATCTTCTTCGTTCCGCTGTATTTGCTGATACCACGGATCGTTACGGACCCTGTTCCTGCATCGGTATTTTTTGTATAACCTTCGATGATATAGTCGGTTCCTTCTGTCAGGTCTACTCCGTTATAGGAAACAAGATGTGTGTCAGGTGTGAATATGACTTCTTCTCCTGTGTACGGATAACTCAGACCTGTCAATGCTTTGACTTTCTTATCTGAGAGTGCAATACCGGTGATCTTGACTGTGACTGTCCGTCTGCCATAGAAGCCATGACCTTCATCGCCGACCAATGTGACTGTGAAGCTTCCGACTTTCCTATCTTCTGCTGAGATATCTTCGATCGTATAGTCTGCATCAAGTGTCAGTGCGTTCTTCCCCTGTTTAACAGTGATGGCTTCTTTGACCTTCTCTTCAAAGTTCTCTTCCGTCAGATCAGCGTATTTCAATGTCTTTGCGGAAACTGACAGCTTGGCAACAGATATAAGTTCATCTGCAGCATGCACTGTAATTTCTCTTGTTCCGCTGAAGTTATTGACACCGTTGATCAGGATCTTATGATCTCCGTGTTCCTTCTGATCCCATCCATTGTAATCAACTGTGAAGTCTGTCTTTGCCTTCAGTTTCTTACCGTTGAAATATACAGCAGGAACAGGACTGACCGGTTTCGTGCCGGTCTGTACAGAGAGTTCATCCACTGTGATCTGTTCATCATTGATGTCCAGCGGTTCAATGGAGAAGTATACCGTCTTGGAACCGGTGTAATTGCCTTTGCTGTTGGACTTGATGATGATCTGAGGTGCTTTCTTCTTATCTGCAGCTGTAGGATGATCCGGGTCAGCGACTGTATAAGCTTTCGTTGTGTTTTTGTATGTGACTGTATAATCTGTCTGCGGCCTTAATTTCTCGATCGTCAGGTTAACAGAATTGTCATATACATCAAACTCAGGCTTGATGGCTGATCCTGTGTATGTGTATGTAGATTCCAGTCCCTTGATATAGATACCGGGATACATTTCATTCGACATGACTGTGATGATACAGGAAGCTGCCGTATTGCCGTCCTCGGATGCTGCAGTAATGACTGCCTTTCCTTCCTGCAGAGCATAGACCACACCGTCTTCGTCAACTGATGCGATTTCTTCATGATCAGAAGACCAGACGATGTTTTTATTTGAAGCATCTTCCGGAAGCACCTCTGCTTCCAGCTGCATGCTGTCACCGGCCAGCAGGATCTCTTCAGAACTGCTGAGTACGATCTTTTTGACAGGCTGGATGACCGTGATCTCTTTTGCGTATGACAGACCGCTTTCTTCTGCTGTCATCGTGATCGTAACCGTGCCGGCTTTGATGCCCTGTACGACACCATTTTCGTCCACGACAGCAATACTGCTGTCACTTGTGGACCATACAACATTCCGGTTGGTCGTGTTTGCCGGTACAAAGACAGGATCCAGATCGATCAGTTCACCAACCTTAATGGAATCCGGTGCTGTGAACGTAACGCTTTCCGCGTCGATTTTGGAAACAGTTACCGTGCACTGTGCAGTCTTGTTTCCGTCTGCTGTCGTGACTGTGATCACTGCAGTTCCCGCATTCAGCGCATATACCTTTCCGTTTTCTACGTTTGCGACAGTCTTGTCACTGCTTGACCAGCTGACCTCCTTGTTCTCCGCATTTGCAGGAAGGACTTCCGCGGTCAGTTCATGCATTTCACCGATGCTCAGATCAAGACTCTCTTCAGACAGTTTCACGGAAGTCACATGAACAGGTCCCTGTGATTCTTCGGACACACCGAAATAGCCTGTTCCTGTGGCTGTCATTGTCGTCAGGCTGACATATGCCTTGGCGGCATAGATCTCATCAGCAGACAGACCCTCAAGGTCTTCTGCTGTAAACAGATATGTCCATTCCTGTTCATCTGCTGCTTTCAGGCTGAGCGTTTTGACCAGACGCGTGTTTCCTTCTGTCCAGAATTCGACCACGATATCGGCATTGCCGATGCCGTACGCGTATAAACGGTCAAAGTACCTTTCATCAAAGTTATTTACAAAATAGATACCTGCTTCTTCAGGATAATCTGCTTCTGTCATGTTGCAGTACTCTACCGAAAGCGGATATGTGATATCACCGGAGAATGATTCCGAAGAGCAGACTGTCCTGGTTCTTATACCGCCACTGAACGTATATTCTTCTTCCGTATCAATGGTATACAGCTTCAGGGCAAGAATATGATCCGGACCGACTGTTCCGCTGCCCCTTGCGGTTTCTATATATTCTTTTGTGTTTCTGTCATACACACTGAGACTAACACTGACCTGTGTGTTCTCAGCCACACCGGAAGTAAACGCATACTCAAATTGTTCTTTCCTGTAGTTATATGCAGCGAAGGTGACACTAGCCGGCAGATGTGAAGATGAACTGCCGTAGGAGAAAGTCCTATTTGTTCTGATATCCAGAAATTCAGCTCCGGATGCACTTTCGATCTCGATCGTTCCGTTCACTCTGTCCGCATCCCATACTGTGCCTGTCTTTTTCAGGACATACAGATATCTGCCGTCTGTCTGAGGTGTAACGCGTACTGCCGGTTTTTCGGAGATCTGTTCACCGTCTTTATACAGTACAGGAACGACATCTGCAGGACTGCCGTTGTTCAGCGTAACAAATACAGCGACGTACTGGTCACCAACGCCGGGGGCGTTGCTGTCGAGGGTCGTCTGAGAAACGACGAACTGCTCCGACACATCATGGACAGTAACGATGGCTCCGGATGAGTATGTACGGTCAGGAGCTGTGATCCTGACGGTATATGTACCTGCCGGGAGGTTCTTGCCCGTATAGAACGAAACAGATGTCGTTTTGTCCCTGAAGGTCACGCGGGCAAATCCCTGGTCACTGTATCTGTCCGTAAATGTTAATTGTGATGCTGAGACGGACTCTGCAGCATAAACCTTTGAAGGATCAGTTTTGTCAATAAATTCAACAGTAAGCTGGTCTTTTGTATAGATTCCGAACACTTCTGCTTTCATGCTTGTGCTGTAGCTTGCGTTTGCCTCGGCATTCTGCATGAATACAGGTTCTTCCGTAAATTCCGCTGTGCATGTCTGGCTGTAGGAATAGCCAAAGCCGTCCGTCAATGTGACGGTCAGTTCATATGTTCCGTATTCCGTAACGATGCCTGCTTCTTTCAGGTCATTGACGAGAAGGAATTCATGTAAATCTTCATCGGATGCAGGGATCTGAACACTCATGGACTTTCCGTTTGCGCTGATCTCTGCCGTAAAGTCTCTTGTCTTCTGGGCGCCCAGTTCGAAGAAGAACGGTGCCTTCCCATTCAGGCCGTAATAGGTTCCGGCAAACCGGAAGTCACTTCTTCTCTGAGCAGCCAGAGTCGAGCTGATAAACTGTTCCGGAGTCTGGCTCAGTGTTGCCGGGAGATACTCTGCCTTCAGGTCATCTTCGTCAAGCAGGTTGCCGGAAAGATTCAGATTTGTGATAGCTGTTCCGGAAAGATCAGGAAGTGTGTCGATCCGGTTGTTGGAAACGGACACTGTTTTCAGATTCGGAAGATCCTTGAGCACATCCAGATCCGTCAGGTCATGTCCTTCTGCATTGATGAATGTTAAGCTGCTGAAGTACTCGATCCCTCCCAGGGAATACAGCGGTCTTTCAAACTGACCTTCACTCCACATCATGGAAAGGCCTGTCACTCCGGCAAGGTCTCCTGTTGTCAGGGTATTATTTTTACCGTATTTCTTTACCAGGTATTGGTAAAGCAGCGGATCTGTAAAATCAGCTTCCGCAAGCGTTCTTGTTTCGCCGACAGTGATGCTCAAAGGTGCTTCCGGGGTACCGTCTGACCAGAGCGTCTGTACATATGAAGTCTCAAAGGATTCACGTGCGTCGACCTTTACGTAGTACTCATATTCAGCGCCGCTTTCCAGGCCGCTGACGATAATATGCGCTTTGCCTGTATCACCGCTGAAGCTCGCGCTATTGGGTCCTTTAAATTGTGTCTCACCTTTTTTGCGGTAATACAGTTTTGGCTGCATTGCCGTATCAGCCATGCTGTACTCTGTCATGGTGAGATCCGCCCAGAACATGCCTGTGCCTGATCCTTCCTGACGGACGATCAGGTCTTTTGTAAACGGCACAAACGTGATCTCGACTTCTTCTCCGATCACATCCTGGTAATCATCATAATCATCCGACATCTGCACACGGACAAACGGTCTGATCTTAAAGGTCTTTCCGTTATTCAGGAGCACACTGTATGAACGGTATCTTCCGTCAATCTTTTCAGAAGCGGATGATCCGGCAAACCAGTGGACTTCCCCTTCCCCGTCCAGGTATCCGGTTCTCTGGATCTGTTCTGTCAGAGGGTTATCGTAAAGGATACTGACACCGGAATATGCATAGCCGTTCGACACCTTTATATCTGTAATTTTGACCTGTGTTTCTTCCAGCGGATCTTCCGTACGGAATGTATAGTAGTCCGTGATCAGCTTATAACGTCCGTCGACGATGATATCGTAAAGGCAGCACATCGCAGATGAATTCTCTTCACCCTGCTCAGGAAGATCTCCGGTCCTCAACGCGATCGCGATCTCATAGTCTGTGGACATCCTTGTCGTGAATGTAATGCCGAGATTGTAAACGTAGGATTGTGTCCTGCTGTCATAGTAATTGCCCCAGTTATTATCACCGGGTTCACGCCACTCCATCTGGACACCGGCATTTTTCATATCGACGCTGGTGTATGCGTCAAGATCCTTCAGATCTCCGAATCCGATATTCTCGGTATACAGTATGTATAGTGTTTCATTCTTGATCTGTTCATAAACATCTTCCGATGCATACAGACGCATCGAAACGTACTGTTTGTCAGGAGTTACCGTCAGCCGGAGTTTTTCCGTAAGATCGGGAATACTGTAGACTTCCGCTTCTTCTGCAGTCTCAGCCGGGATCACTTCTGTTTCAGGTTCTTCTTCCTGTACAGCTTCAGGCTCTTCTGCCTCAGGTTCTTCTGCCTCAGGTTCCTCTTCGTCCGGAATCGCTTCCTCGGTTTCAGAAATAACTGTTTCTTCAGTAAGTTCCGTTTCATCCGGAAGAGCAGTTTCTTCTGTTTCTTCCATGATCACTGCTTCTTCTGCAGCTGTCTCTTCCTCAAAAACCGTTTCTTCTTCGGCATATGCCGGAATCTGCAGCATACCTACCACCATCAGGATGCTCATCATCGATGAAACGATCTTCTTCCATTTCCTGTCCATAAACACCTCCCTGCGTATACCGGATATACGCAGTCCTGTTTCTTATAACCGAAAGTATATCAAAAAGAACAGCGGTCTATTTTTGTCAACCGCATACAGTTCGTCTCATATTCAGGAATACTGTATGAACAATGTCCGGTTCTTTCACCTTTGAACACAGAAAAAAACTTTCACACCCTGCTGCAGCACATGTAATGTGAAAGTCTTAATTCATCCATTCAGAGGTATTTGATAATCTGATCAGAATGTGATCGTATCCGGATCACGTTCTGTTCCTGCACAGCCTGTCAGTCCTGCCATGAACTGTACATCCGCTTCATCAAGTTCAAAGTCAAACACACCGAGGTTCTCAGCGATCCTGGACGGCGTAACAGACTTCGGCAGCGGCAGATAACCTCTCTGCAGGCTCCATCTGATGCAGACCTGTGCAATCGTGCGGTCATACTTTTTCGCAAGTTCCTGCATTTCGGGCACCTGGAAGACTGCGCCTACGCCAAGGGGACTGTAGGCTTCCAGCAGGATGCCTTTTTCCCTGCAGTAGTCAACGACAGCATCCTGTGTGTCTCCGGGACACAGACGGATCTGGTTGACCATCGGCATGATCTCTGCTGTTTTCATCAGTTCTTCAATGTGGTGAGGACGGAAGTTGGAAACACCGATCGAACGGATCTTTCCTGCTTTATACAGTTCTTCCATTGCCCTCCAGCTTTCGGCATTTGCCTGCTGCCAGCAGTCTCTGTATTTGATCGGGTTAGGCCAGTGGATCAGGAACAGGTCCAGATAGTCTACACCAAGCTGACGGATGCTTTCCTCAAAGGAAGACATGGTCAGGTCATAGGTATGATTGTTGTTATGCAGTTTTGTTGTAATGAAGAGGTCTTCTCTGGCAATACCGCTCTGGCGGATACCGAGTCCTACGCTTCCTTCATTATGGTATGCCTGGGCTGTATCGATATGACGGTAGCCGGATTCGATCGCGCATCTGACTGAATTCGCAGCGACCTCACCGTCCGGTGTCTGCCAGGTACCGAATCCGATGCATGGGATCTGTACATTGTTTGAGAGTATATAGCAGTCTGAGGGTTTTTTCATGATACTTATCCTCCATTGCGTCTGAAAAAACGACGCCCACATTATACAGGAAATGAAAACTGTTCATTCTTCTGATGCCCAGGCAGACTGCAGGAAGTGTTCCCATACATGTCAAATTACCCGCAGAATCTGATACTATATGTTTAAGCATAGCGGAGTATCAGGATCATATGAAACGGTATGGAATACATTTCGTTCAGGGCATCTCAGCAGTCATTTTCAGTCTGTTATTTACAGGCTGTTCTTCAGCTGCGCAGAACACATGGCAGAGCATTTCCCAGGCAGAAGCTCTGGAGATCATGCAGAAGGAACAGAACATCATGATCCTTGATGTCCGTACGGAACAGGAATATGCGGACGAGCATATTTCCGGTGCTGTGAACCTGCCCAACGAGTCCATCGGAACTGAACCCCCTGCCCTGCTTCCGGACAAGGATCAGGTGATCCTTGTATACTGCAGGTCCGGCAACCGTTCAAAGCAGGCAGCACAAAAGCTTGCAGATCTCGGATATACCAGTATCAAAGAGTTCGGAGGCATCAATACCTGGACCGGTCCTAAGGAATCATATTCTGACCTCATCCGGCCCATCATGATGCTGGATGCACATAAGTCTTCCGAAACAGACGGTATTTCCTTAGAAGTAACAGGTTATTCCAAAGGGATGCTGGAAGTGACACTGCAGAATCAGAGCGGCAGTATATGGCAGTATGGTGAAGCGTTTGAACTGAGCAGGAAACAGGGAAATGAATGGCATACACTTCCATTGCCTGAACCCAAAGACAAGGACGATGTTTCCCACGAACTGGCAGACGGAGCCAAGATCGTACTGCACAGGGATATCAGTGATCTTGAACCGCTTGAGACCGGTGAATACAGGCTTTCCATGAACGGAATGGAAACAATGTTCACACTTGTCATGAGTGAATAATACATACACGAGGAGGAACGATCATGAAAAAATCCAGAGTCAGCAACACCGCCCAGGCCAACCTGTTGATGCTGGCGGACCTCGGCATTGAAGAAGCCGTCACATTCCAGAGCGTACTGGGGTTTTCAACGGGAATACTCGGCGTCTTTTCACATATACCGATGGCAGATCTCCTGCCCCAGTGCATTGCCCTGATCTCGGAAGTCCTGTATGAGCGTACCAACCAGCTGATACAGGAACATGACAATCCGCTGATCCTTGATCTTGCCTGCGGGTATTCCCCCCGTGTTCTGAGATTCTGTGATCCGGACCATATCTATATCGGTGTCGATCTGCCGGATGTTGCGGAACATCTGAGACATCACATCCATCATCTTGTCGGCGCGAAAGCCTTTGCCCATAATCACTATTTCAGCGCAGACCTGACAAAATACGAGGAACTGGATGAACTGATCTCTTCCATGAATTCATCGGAGACCATCATCACCCAGGCACTTCTTACCTATCTGACACTTGACCAGAAGCAGATGCTGATGGACCAGCTGAAAGCATTGCTGAAGAGGAGCGGAGGATGCTGGATCATTCCCGACGCAGAACCGGACAGGATGCTGCCGGAAGTATTTGAGGCAGTCCTCGGCAGCGGTGCCCTGAGTATTTACGAGCAGGTGATCTCCATACTTGACCGCATCGTCAAAAGAGACCGCACAGCAAACGGCTGGCAGTCCCTGGATGAAATAACCGAAGCGCTTGAATCAAACGGGTTTACCGTCACAAAAGTACCTCTGTACACTGATTCCCTTCAGCTCAGATCACTTGAACGGCTGAGTACAGAATGCGCAGAACAGATCAAAGACAACTGGAGAAATACATGTTCCCTGGTCGTTGAAGTAAAATGAACCCCGAATGTTCCCGGAAATCACAGTTTCCGGGAATTTTTCATCCGGCGTTCCAACAAAAGATATGTATCATCAGGTCACTATAACGGTAGCAGTCGTCCTTCTGCATCCAAGGGGAGGAAGCGGCTCCCTTCAAAACGCTAAACAACGCTGGGGAGGTGTGTCTCTATGTTTGATATTGATACGGTACTTTCGATCATCGGAATTACCATTGCATCAATAGGCTCAGGCCTGCAGATCGCATCTTATATCAATACGAAAGCCGACCGCTCTCTGTCCAACAAACGTTAGCGATCGACTTCGTTAATTTTCGAGGACAACCGTCATACAGTGACCTTGAATACAAGTTCAATATAGCATTGCGGATCATCTTTTCAATACGGAAAATGAAATAAAATTACGTATATATGATTGGGTCATCATAACGGTGGCGGTTGTCCTCCTGCATCCAAGGGGAGGAAGCGACTCCCCTCCAAAACGATAAACAACGCTGAGGAGGTGTGTCTCTATGTTCGATATTAATACGGTACTTTCGATCATCGGAATTACCATTGCGTCCATAGCCCTTGGCCTGCAGATCGCATCTTATATTAATGCGAAAGTCGACCGCTCAGTGTCTGACAAACGTTAGCGATCGACTTCGTTAATTTTCGAGGACAACCGTCATTCGGTGACCCTTTTATAGATTTATCATAGCACAGCAGATCACCTTTTCAAGGTTTAGTGCAGATCACAAAATTTAATGATGTTTCAAAACCCTTCAGGATTGAACTGAATTCTGAAAGGAAGATCCGGCTATGCCTGCTATGATAAAAGCAGCAGAACCGGAGTATAAATCATCATGGAAGAAAAGAAACTGACAATGAAGGACTATGTTCTGGAAACACCGGAATATGTCCTGAACAACATCGCTCACAGCAGTGAGCTGACCGCATCACTGGTACAGGAATTTCTGGCCGGAAATTATCAGCGCATTCTTCTGGTCGCATGCGGATCGTCCTATAACGGATGCCTGTGCGCGAGATCATACCTGCATCATATCCTCGGCATCCGTGTCGATCTGCTTTCCCCTTTCACCTTTGTACACTACGAAGATGAGTTTGATGAACATGACCTGATCCTGGTCGTTTCCCAATCAGGCAGAAGCACCAATTCCATCGAAGCGCTTCAGCTGATCAGGCAGCGCGGCTGCCGTGCCATCGGAATTACCGGAAATACGGAATCACCTTTCAAAGACATCTGTGATCTGACTGTTGACTGGGGTGTCGGTATTGAGAAGGTCGGCATGGTCACAAAAGGTGTCGTTACGCTGGCACTGTATCTGATGCTGTTTGGGCTGGAAGCAGCCTGTGCGTCAGGAAAGATCACGGAACAGGAAAAAGAATGCTGGAAAGAAGAAATGCGCAAAACAGTTGATGCGCACAGAGAGCTGCAGGCATCTTCGTTCGCATTCATACAGACACATCAGAAAGACCTCCTGTCCATGCATAATGTCTGGGTCGTTTCTGCCGGTACCAATCTGTCCACAGCTGTCGAAGCAGCACTGAAGATCGATGAATCCGTCAAGGTACATGCCAGTGCCTATGAAGTTGAAGAGTTCCTGCATGGACCGGAATATCCGCTGAACCCGGACTATACCGTGATCTTCTATGATTCCAACGATGACAGGAGTTCAGACCGCATCCATCAGGTATATCATGCCGTCAAGACCGTTACCGACAGAGCTTATATCATTACAGACCGGGAAACAGATGATCCCGATGCGATCCGTACAAATGTACATGTCCATCAGCTTGTCAATCCCCTTGCCTATCTTGCAGCAGCACCTCTTTTAGCTGAGTATGTGCAGGAAACAAAGCATACCGACAGACATCCGCTGAATGAACCGTTCAGGGACCTCATCCAGACCAAAGCAAAGTGATCAAAAAAGAGGACTCATCAGCGAACAGTTTCAAATACTGTTCAGTCTGATGACATCCTCTTTTCTGTTTGTTCTGTCTGAGAATTCATGATCATACCGATATGTCATGCTCAATCGTGTCCGGCAGGCCTGTTCTCATTTCCCCAGTCACATAGTTTATCCAGTACATTTACCAGTGAGTGCCCTTTTTCCGTGAGCGTATACTCCACTTTCGGCGGTATCTGCGGATAGACTGTACGGATGATCAGTCCGTCTGTTTCCAGCTCTTTCAGATTCTGGCTCAGTGTTTTATCTGCGACATTCTTTAAATAACGCTGCATTTCATTGAACCGCACCGGTTCATATTCCATTAAACAGTAGAGAATAATGGGTTTGTATTTGCCTGAGATCAATGAAAGTGTATAGCTGTATCCTGTCTCATAAAAATCCGCTTTTCTGATATCTTTTGTCATATTGCTTACCTTTTGGTAAGTACCTAACAATATTGTTGGTACTATTCATTTCACAAGTGAAATGATACCATCCAGACAGAAAGGAAACAAGAGACCGGCAGTCTCTTGGAAAAGATGAAAATGAAAAAAGATTTAGGAGTCATTGAAGCAGTATATCCGATGCCTGTACTGATGGTCGCGGCATACGATGAAAACAATAAGGTCAATGTGATGAACGTCGCATGGGGACAGATCGCTGATGAAGATAAGATCATCCTCTTTATCGGAGAAGGAAAAAAGACATGGCTGAATATCATGCACAGCAAAGCTTTCACTGTTGCGCTAGCTGATGAAGCACATATGGACGCAGCGGACTTCTTCGGGATCGCCTCCGGAAACAAGATCGATGATAAGTTTGAGCGGACCGGATATCATGCCGTAAAGAGCGACAAAGTCAACGCGCCGATCATTGAAGAGTTCCCTGTTGTCATGGAATGCGAACTGCTGGAACACCTTAAGGACGAGTATGTTTCTGCGATCGTCGGAAGAATTGTCAATGTGAAAGCCAACGAAGAAGTCCTGGATGAAAAAGGCAAGGTCGATGTCACAAAGCTCCATGCCTTAATGTTCGACCAGTTCCGCAACGGATATTACCTGACCGGAGAAAAAGCCGGACAGGCCTGGAATGCCGGCAAAGATCTGATGCTGAAGAAATAAGAAGATCATCATTAAGCGTGCTGTTTACGAATAGGATCCCGTTTGGGATCTTTTTCTTCCTGAAAACAGCATGCCCCCGGCATGCTGTACAGAGTTTATTTTCTGCGCTGGCAGGCAAATCTTGCCGCGTAGTCGATCGCGTTCTTCAGGCTTGAGGCATCAGCTGTCCCCTTTCCTGCCTGATCGAATGCAGTCCCGTGGTCCACGGATACACGGACGATCGGAAGACCCAATGTAATGTTTACGCCCTCCACCGACTGCCATTTTCCGCTGTCCTGGTCATATACAAATCCGACCAGTTTCATGGGGATATGTCCCTGGTCATGGTACATGGCTACGACGATGTCGTACCATCCGCCTCTTGCCTTTGAGAAGATCGTATCCGGCGGTACCGGTCCTTCCACATCCATGCCTTCCGCACGGGCTGCTTTGATCGCCGGAATAATCTCTTCGATCTCTTCCGTCCCAAACAGTCCATTCTCCCCGCTGTGGGGGTTCAGGCCGGCAACACCTATTTTCGGATGTCCGATTCCCAGGTCCAGGCAAGCCTGATGCGCGATCCTGATCACTTCCAGGACACGTGCCTTTTTGACCCTGTCGCATGCCTCACGCAGTGAAACATGGGTGGACACATGGACGACCCGCATATTGCCCAGTGCCAGCATCATCGTGTATTTGTCCGTATGCGTATAGTGGGCATAGATCTCGGTATGACCGGCAAAATGATGTCCGGCAATGTTCATCGCTTCCTTGTTCAGGGCATTGGTGACCGTACCATCGGCTTCATTGTTCATGGCTAGTTCAATTGCTTTTTCCACATACCGGAAAGCTGCTTCCCCTGCTTCCGCGGACACTTTGCCTAAAGGCAGTGTTTCCGCATTGACCAGTTTCATATCCAGTACATCGATGGTCCCGTTTTCAAACAATGCTTCTGCAGGTGAGGATACAGCATGGATCTTCATCTCTTTGTGACCGGTAATATCCAGTGCCTGTTCCATCATGCAGGCATCGCCGACGATCAGAGGCCTGCATTTTTCCAGGACTTCCGGGTCTGTCAGTGCCTTTACGGTGATCTCCGGTCCGATCGAAGCGGGATCTCCCATTGTAATTGCCAGCAGCGGTCTTTCAGTTTCTCTCATGATGTTTTTCCTCCATCCATTGTTTCAGGTCTTTCAGCAGTGTTTCCTGTCCGAATCCGCCGGACTTGCTGAAGAGAAGACGTTCTGTTCCGTTGATCGTGATCTCAGATAATACGACACCGGGGAAGACTTCCGTGATCATTTTCATTGATGTGCATCCCAGCTGTTTCAGGCATGCCTGCAGCGTGTCGCCGCCGATGATCATGAACGTACCATCGTATTTTTCAAGCATACCGGAGACCAGGATGCCGATATTGTCTGAAATCGTACTGCGGAGCATTTCCCTGTTTCCTTCAGATCTGCTGAACCTGTTTTCTTCACAGTCCGATGAGTCCAGGATCATCCATGGTTCACTGATCTGTGGAAGTTCTGCATGCATAGCATCATACTTCTGCTCAGCACTCAGGCGGATCCTCCGGAAGCCGCAGGCTTCCGCTTCATCCAGCTGAAGCAGTGTGACGGGATTCAGGCTTCCCGATATCACGAGCAGGCGATCTCCCGGATCGGGTATCTCCGGGACATCCTCTGTTTTCAGTTCCAGCAGTTCCGGCAGGAATTTCGCGAATCCGGCACAGCCTGCGCTGACCTTCAGCAGTCCTGCCTGCTTGAGCTGTACACCCGCCTCATGCAGTTCCTCATCACTGCTGCCATCTACAATGATGATGCCTTCTCCGTTCGTCTCATCCAGCCTGCCGGCAGGCACTTCGGTCTGTTTACGGATCAGTTCTGCGACATCCGATTCCGTGACCGGATTAAACGGATCCCGGCCGAAGATACTGTCCGACAGCGGAACGCCGTCTACATAATGAATGCCGTTTTTTGTGACGCGCTTCATTGCCGGGTAGGAAGGGACAAAGGCAAGACTCTGTTCTCCTGATGCCAGCAGCACCGCGCTGAGTTCCGCACCGATATTTCCTCTCAATACGGAATCCGTCTTTTTATATATGTATGGGATCCCTGCCTGTCTGCCCAGGGCAGCGATCCGGTATACGGCATCAAATGCCTGCTTAGGCGGCAGATGACGGGAACTGCTGTTGACAGCCAGTACTTCACAGTCTGTCATGACGGTTCCGGACAGAAACTCCGGATCTATGATGACAGATACCGTGATCCCCTGTTTGGTAAACTGTATGCCTGTATCCAGTGTACCGGTCATGTCGTCTGCGATGATCATCAGCTTTGTTTTCATCTTTATACATTGTTTAAGATCTTCCAGGAAGCCTTCTTCATCAAACTGCAGAGGATAAGGCTCACTCAGGAATTCAATATCAGGAACATCCTTCAATGATTCAGCCAGTGCCTTTGACACTTCGAACTCATTCAGGGACAGGGTATCGCGGATCCTGGCGATCCGTGCTTTTGCATAGTCGATACGCGGGCATGTCCGCAATGCTGTACGCAAGGCGTCATAGTCATTGTTCATATAGAACGGGATCTTTCCCCCGTCGATCATCAGGTTTGTCGTGACGTTGATCCATGTGCTTTCCCAGTCTACGGAATTCAGGCATCTGCGGGTAGTGATATCCGCCAGTCCCAGACCGCACGCATTATGGTGGCTCCCTTCACTCAGACCCCGGATGAACAGTCTCTTTGTATGGAAGTCATCCTTGAAGTACGGCATGAATCCCCTGCCTGTCACATTCGGGTCTGCCCCTTCTCCGGAAATATCCTTGCCGATCCGGTCAATGACCAGCACATCGATATTGTCAAAGCGGAAACGCGGGAACCGTTCCTTTGCGATCTTAAGCAGTTCCGCGTCCCCGTCAATGATCTCATCATGCGGGTATACCTTCAAATCGGAGATCTGATCATACGCGTTCTGTACGACGCCTACCGCAAATACAACATTCATCTTTTCCAGGAATACTCCCGCAGATCTGGGAATGTTCTCTGCAAATGTATCGAATCCGCGTTTATGCAGTTCCGAGCATCCTTTATGCTTTGCCAGTCCGATCGCCATCATTTTCAGAAGACCGCTCTCATGTTCTCCTTTGAAGTCCGTATGCGGCTTGACCTTGTTGTATACGACGATCCCGTCTGCTTCATATGCCAGACGGTCGCAGTAGACCGGTGTCTGTGCTTCATCATCCAGTGTCCCGATCTGTACGACATCCATGGATGCACAGACAGGCACGCCGATGTTTTCTTCTGTGATGCCGTAGCCTTCCAGGATCTCCAGGTTGCCTTCTGCCGTACCTCCGCCATGGCTGCCCATGGCAGGCACGATGAAAGGACAGGCTCCCCATTCCTTCAGCTGTTCACAGATCGTTCTGACGATCAGGGCATTATCGGGGATCCCCCTGCTTCCGACGGTAACGGCGATCCGTTTTCCTCTGACAAGTGAAGCGTAATCATGTTTTCCCAGTTCTTTTTTCAGGTGATCGGGAATATCCGTGATCCTGTCAGAACTGAACTTCTGCCGGATCCTTACCATATCCGGCAAAACAACGTCATCAAGTCCCTGGATCGGGATCGTGACGCTCGGAAATTCTATATACTGCATGATCTGATGCCTCCGTGTATCTCTGCTTCCAATATACCATATGGACAGTCATAGACGGGTATCCATGACCGTAAGACATAAAAGGAGGCTCAGCCTTCTGATATCTGATGAATGATCATCAGTATCCTGTTGGCTGAAGCCTCCTGTTTTCCTTACGCGTATTCTTTTTGTTTTCTGATCGATTCCGGAAAAATGTGCTCATTACAATGTGCGCTTGCTGTGACGGATCCGGGCCATCAGGTCTGTATCCCCTTTTTGGATCTGTCTGTCCAGTTCGGAAAGGATCAGAGCTTTATCCTTCAGGAAATCAGATGTGCTGAGGTTTCTGCCGGAGATCGTATGATGCGTGATGAACCGGCAGTCACATGTCAGTTGTTCTGCAAATTTGCGGAGTTCTTCCAGCATTTCTTTTTCGCTCAGCGGGTCGAATTCCCCGCGTTCTGCTTCTGCAAGCAGTTCCGTTCCGGGGAACAGTACCAGTCCGCCAGTCCCGATGGTCATCGGATGACACTGTGAGAAGATCTCTGCCGAGTGTACGGCATGATCATGGCTCAGTTCTCTTCCGCCTGTTCCGTTGAGGAATGTCATCCAGTAGGCAATGCCTGCTTCATCCAGCTTTGCGCACTGCTCGATGATATCCGCTGAATGATATCCTTTCCTGATCCTGTCCAGTACACGGTCATCCCCGCTTTCCACGCCGAGGGAGATCTCCCTCATACCGAGATCTTTCAGCTTCTTCAGCTGTTCCACGCTTTTGTTTGAGATATCGGTAACTCTTGTGGCAGCGTAGATATACCGGATCTCCGGAAGGTATTCATTGATCTTTTCCAGTACCGGAGCGAGCCGGTCATAGCTCAATGCGATCGGATTTGCACTGAGCAGCTGTATGGTACGGGCATGCGGCATGTCCTGTGCAAGTTCCTTCAGGTCCTCTTCAATGATCTCCATCGGTGTCATGCCGAACGGTACGCCTTTGTACATCGTGCAGAATTTGCATTTGTTATGCGTACAACCTCTGGTGATCTCCAGCAGCGGCCAGGTCGGCCAGTAAGGGTTTCTGTATACAGGTTCCGTAAAATGCATTTCTTTACCTCCTGATGGTCAAACTCCCGGCAGCCTGCCGGGAGCTATGATGTTTTATTCTTTGGATCACTGCAGCTTTGCAAGAACAGCCGGCAGGATCCTGTCCGCATCACCTACAACACCGTAATCGGAATGCGCGAAGATCGCCGCGTTCGGAGTCTTGTTGATGGAGATGATCGTACGGCACTTATTGATACCGCAGACATACTGGGCAGCTCCGGAGATCCCGGCATTGACCAGTACCTTTGCCTTTACGGATTTTCCGCTTGTTCCGATCATGCAGGATTCGTCTTCAACTCTGCCGGTATCGATGAAGCTTCTGGACCAGGCAATGGCTCCGCCTGTTTTTTCCGCCAGTTTCTGAATGGCATTCCATGAAGCGTCGGATGCGGCGCCTCTTCCTGCGGAGAATACGATCTCTGCAGTTTCGATATCAGCACCATTCGATTCGTTTTCTTCGAATCCAAGGAATTCTTCGCTGGATGTCACGTCATTCAGGAAAGAAGCATCTGCACGGATGATCTCCGGTGTTTTTTCCTGTGCTTCCTCAACATTCAGGATACCGGGTCTGACGCTTGCCATGACCGGTCTTGCATTGGGAATGTAGATCTCACTGACGACCTTTCCGCCGAATGCGGGAACCATGCAGTTCAGGCGTTCCCCGCTCCATCTCAGGTCGATGCAGTGTGCCGCAAGACCTGTTTCCAGAAGACCTGCTGTTGTAGGAGCCAGTTCTGATCCGATCGCTGTGGCACCGAGCAGGAAGTACTCAGGCTCATATGTTTTTACCAGCTGTGCCAGTGCGCTGCCATAGAAATCAGCTCTGTAGTGTTCCAGGCCTTCATGTTCCAGACTGTAGACCTTTTCGGCACCGAGTCTGCCAAGCTGTGTTTCCGCAGCTTTGTTGTCTTTGCCGGCCAGGACTGCCGCAACAGTATAGCCGCCCATCTCAGCAGCCAGTTTCTGGGACTTGGCAAGCAGTTCTTTTGTGACGGGTGCGATCGTTCCGTTGTTTATTTCAGCGTATACCCAGATTTCCTTTGCCATCAGAGTGTCTCCTTTCCTGCAGTCTGTTTGAGAATTTCTGCGATCTTTTCAGCGATCTCATTCTCGCTTCCTTCAAGCATGATGCATTCCTTGTTTGCCTCAATCGCTTCAACTTCTCCGTTCTGGGAAGGTGATCCGGGAAGACCGAGACGGCTTTCATCGAGATCTTTCAGGTCAGCTGCCGAAAGAACGACGCACTTCTTGTTTTTGACTTCCATGATGTCACGGACATTTGTGAAGCGGACTTCATTCGCCTTCGCTGTCACACCGATGACACACGGCGTGCTGAGTCTGTATCTGCCTCTGCCGTTTTCAAACTGCTTTGTAACAACGATCCCGTCCTCTGCGGATACATGGACTACATTGGTCGCATGGGCTGCTTTCAGCCATACACCGAGTTGGGAAGGAACGTGGGCTGTTGCGCCGTCCGCGCTTTCACTGCCGGTGAACACGACATCGAAGTTTCCGATCGTTTCCAGAGTCTTTGCCAGGGTGTAGGATGTTGCCAGGGTATCAGCACCGCCGACCTTGCGGTCAGAGATCAGATACGCTTCATCGCAACCCATCGCAAGTGCTTCCTTCAGCTGCTTGATGGCAGCCGGAGGACCCATGGACACGATCGTGATGGTCCCTCCGCAGGCTTCCTTCAGCCTGAGGGCTTCTTCTATTGCATGGAGATCAGCTTCATTGATCACTGCCGGAATGCCGTCTCTGACGAGTCTCTTGGAAACAGGGTCAATGGTGATCTTTTCATAATATTCAGGATCCGGTACGGACTTGATACTTACTGCAATCTTCATGTCAGGCTCCTTCCTTACAGTGATGCGGCAACATTGCCGGTAAATGTCTTGTCACTGAAGCACGCGATCTCCAGTGCCTTTGCGTCACGCCAGTACTGTTCGATGCCGGTCTCACGGATGACACCTGTTCCTCCCATCAGCATCATGCATTCTCCCGCAACTTTTTCCAACAGCGGTCCTGCACTTGCTTTCAGAGCACCGGCTTCAAGCATGTCATGGATACCGCAGTTCCGGTTTGCCAGATGTCCGTATAAGGAATTGCGGTAGTTGTATACTTCCATCTGAAGTTTTGCCAGATCATGTCTTGCGGATTCATGTGCGTCCCACAGGGATACGCCCATCTGGATTCTGTTCTTCAGATAGTCTGCTGTCTTTGCGATCATCGCTTCCGCTCCGCCGAGCGCGATCGCGGCATAACCGCTGAGCTCCGGTCCGAAGCCCATGAGCAGTGCCATCGGGAACGGCAGTCTGTCAGATTCCGGAACACGGATGTTGTCAAAGTAGACGCTGCCGGTATTGGAACCGTTGAGACCGACTTTGTGTTCGATATGACCGGCTCTGAAACCGGGGTCGCTGGTCGGTACAAAGAAGATATCGATCCCTTCCATCGTCCGGAAATCTATCTGATCCCTTGTCAGTGCAAGGACCAGGAACACATCCACTTCACTTGCCTGGGTGACCAGAACTTTACTTCCGTTGATGATCCAGTCATCGCCGTCCCTGACAGCCTTTGTCTGGTATTCAAACATGTTGTTTCCGCCTGCCGGTTCATTTGCGGCAAGACCGATCAGGAACTCACCGTTGACTGCCGGCTTGACATATTTTTCGATCTGTTCCTTTGAGCAGGCTGCCTGCATAGGTCCGTTGAAGACCTGTCTGAGCAGTGCCAGAAACGCGAAGGTCGCGCCTTCTTTGCCGAGCTCTTCCAGCAGAAGTCCCCAGCTGATATAGTCCGGACCTGTTCCGCCGGCCGCTTCCGGTACGGGCATGGTGAACATGCCGAGCTTTCCCATTTCCAGCAATGCTTCCCTGGAATTTTCTTCTTCCGCTTCGAGTTTCCTTGCAAGCGGACGGATCCGTTTTTCCGTGTATTCCCTGAATGATTTTCGAAGAAGTTCACGTTCTTCATTCATGTACCACATACGCTTCCTCCTGTTTCTGTACGTATTTTTTACACTTTCAGAATAATTTACGGGCAGCCAAAATAATATGCACAAATTTAATTTTTGTGTAATTTCTGCACATTTTTCATTTATGATGAAATAAAGAAAATATAGTGCGGCGGAGGTGAAATATGGCATTGGGAAATATGACAAAACAGCTGTTTGCGGATGAACTGATCAGAATGGTTTCAGCCCTCCCGTTTGATAAGATCAGGGTCGGTGAACTTTGCAGGCGCTGCGGGGCTGACCGGCGTACGTTCTATTATCATTTCATAGACAAATATGATCTGGCTGCCTGGATCTTCCTGCAGGACTATATCGCTTCACTTGAATCGGAACAGGGATTCTATACCCTTCAGCACAATATCAACACCCTGGAACGGATGTACAATAACCGGAGCTTTTACAAAGCAGTTTTCTCAGACAACTCGCAGAATGCTGTACGTTCTTATATCTACCGGTATTTCTGTGATCTGGGAACAGACGCAATGAAAAAGCACTTTCACATCGAAGTGCTTCCGGCTGATCTGGATTATGCTGTACGTTCTCACGCGTATGCCTGCATCGGCCTCACATTTGAATGGCTGCGCGGTGAACTGAACTATACGCCTGAACAGTTTGCCCGTCTGCAGTACCGTTTTATGCCGCAGCAGCTGAAGGATGCTTACGGCATCAGCGGCGTATTCTGATCTTCTTTACCTGCAGTTCGTGATATTCCGCAAACCTATTTCCATTTCATTTTACGGTACTGAAGCGGAGTCATGTTTTCTTTCTGCTTGAACAGCCGTGAAAAGTAATTGGGATCGGGAATACCGCATTCCATAGCGATCTCCAGGACCGGCAGACTGCTGTTTTCCAGCAGGTACCTGGCATGGTCGATCCGGATATCGCTCAGATATCCGGAAAAGGTCCGGCCGGTCTCCTTCCGGAACAGACCGGAAAGGTACCCTGCGCTGATGTTCAGGTCATGGGCTGTTTCCTCCAGGGTGATATTCTGTCCGAAGTCGGAATGTATATGATCGACAGCACTCTGCACGATCGAAGAATATGGTTTTTCCGAGGCTTCACGTGCGAGACGGCAGTATTCCCTGAGGCTTTCTTCCCGCAGAGAGATCAGTTCCGGCATGGAACTGACATTTTCGATCTGGACTGAATAAAAGCGGGATAATTCGTCGACTTTCCAGGCGGGAGCACCGCTCTCACTGACCGCAAGACGGCAAAGCGTATTGAATACGATCCCGTAGTTCTTGTCATTCCGCAGTGTACTGGCAGCCCTGGATTCAGTTCCTTGCCGTTCCAGTTTTTTGATTGCTGCTTCAGCTCCCTTATAATTCCCTTCCCTGATACAGGCAAGCATCTGCTTTTCGATTGCATATGTACGTTCACTGAAGTCACGCTGAAATCTATTGCCGGCAGGCTTATCAGAAACAGAACAGACATGATGCTTCCCGGGAATGATCTCCTCATAGAATATTTCAAAACCATCCGGGCCATAAACATCAACACAGTGCGCATGCAGTATCGTATACATCAGGTTCTCATCACGGATCACCGGAAGCGAATGATAATACAGTCTCAGATAGTTCATATCCGGATAGCTGATGCCGTTTTTCACAAGAATATGGTTGATCTCGGCGATCGTAAGTGTTTTATGCACATAAGGACCGACCAGGTAGATATGGGCCCGTTCCGGATCCGATCCGAAGAAATAATGACAGCGGAACTGATCACGCAGCAGAATGATGGGCTGTTTTTTCACTGTCAGTTCCATGTCCGGAAGTCTGTCTGTAAACGGTGCGTCAGGTCCGAACAATGTGCTTCTAAGACCCAGATCAGGAAACATCCGATTGACTGTTATGGGCAGGCTGATCCTGGAAGTTGCGATATTAAGGTCAGAGATGATCTTATTGAATAACGATTCCTTCTTTTCCATACGCTTCTCCAATATTGGATTTATATAATAAAAATAGCATACATTTAATATTTGGAATAATATTAATGTTGTTTATGCTATATCATATGCTGTTTGTGCTATTTCTTATGATGTTTATTTCCTACAATGACCTCAGTAAGCGGTTATATAAGAACCGAACAGGAGGAAAACATGAGTACAAACAACGTTACTTACCGCAGTGCCAAGGGGTGGCAGCTCGCACTCGCTGTCATGTCCCAGGTAGTACCGACAGCTCTTGTCATTCTGATGACATTCGCATCCTACGTCGCCGTCGGTGTGTACGGCGCTACCAGCATCCTTGCCGGAACGATCATCACCGGCACACGTGTCTTCGATGCCATTACCGACCCTGTCTGCGGATTCCTGACAGACCGGCTGAACACGAAATTCGGCCGTGTCCGCCCGCTGCTTCTGCTTGGCTGGTTCATCGTTGCTCTTGCAATCACACTGATGTTCATCACCTGCCCGGGCAAGGGCCAGATCGGTGTGTTCATCGGTATCTATATTCTCTATATCATCGGCTACACGGTATTCAACACCGGTGACGGCATGGTTGCGGCAGTCATCACAAATGATCCGAAACAGCGTCCGATGGTCGGCCGCTGGGCAGCAGTATTCAAGTCCATCTTCAGCGGAACTTTCTCAATGATCCTTGCGGCTACATTAATGCCGAAACACAATTTCCAGTACGGCCTGCCGCTGTTCAAAGATCTTGCGCTCCTGATCATTGGAATCACCGGCATTCTGACATTCCTCGCAATCTTTGCGATCTCTGCTTCCGGAAACGATGTCCCGGAAACATACAAAGGCTCTGCCAAGGAATCGATCAAGGTCTCTGAAATGTTCAGGATGATCGCTTCCAGCCGTCCTCTCCAGATGTTCACGATCGCCGCAGCTTCCGATGCTCTGGCAATGCAGACAGCGTCACAGAGTGCGATCAACGTCATGATCTTCGGTATCTGTATCGGCAACTATCGTTTCTCCGGTCAGATCTCCCTGTATATGACAGCGCTGACAGTCGCCATGCTGTTCCTGACAGCCGGACTGGCAAAGCGCAACGGCACAAAGAAAACACTTGTTCAGTGGACGATCCTTTCCCTGGCTGCTTATGCTGCAATGTACATCTTCATGATGACTGTTGACACACTGCAGATCACAAAAGTCACAGGCCTGATGATCGGATTCATCGTTCTTCGCTGCCTGATGAATGCGACCCAGATGATCGTTTCATCCTGCACATTCCCGATGATCGCTGATATCACAGACTATGAACTTTCCAACAGCGGACACTTCTCTCCGTCTGTCGTAGCGATGACATATTCCTTCGTCCAGAAGCTGATCTCTTCACTCGGTGCTACGATCGTCGGTCTGGCTGTCGCATCGATCGGTTACGTCGAGGCAATGCCGCAGGCAACTGATGCATTCTCCCGTCCGATCCTCAACATCGCGCTGTTCCTCTGGCTCGGCATGCCGATACTCGGATATCTCTGCACACTGGCTGCCATGAAGTTCTATAAACTTGACAGAGAAGAAATGGAAAGGATCCAGATCAAGAACGCAGAATTGAAAAACAAAAATGACTGAAAAAACGGAGGGCTCTGACAATGAGAACGATCACAGGTTTTAATGAAGGATGGCGCTTTGCCAAAACAGCCTCCCTCACCAGCTCAAACATCATCTGGGAAGATGTGACCCTACCGCATACCTGGAACGCGGAAGACGGCCAGGATGGAGGCAATGATTACTGGCGGGGAACTGCAAGCTATATCAAAACTTTCTGCCGCCCTTCATATCCCGAGGGAAGCCGTGTCTTCCTTGAGATCAACGGTGCCGCAATGCATGCAGAAGTATTGCTCAACGGCTCAGAGCTTACTGTCCATGACGGCGGTTACTCTGCCTTCCGGACAGACCTGACAGATCATCTGGAAGAAGAGAATACTTTGTGGATCAAAGTGGACAACAGTGAAAATGACCGTATCTATCCCCAGAAAGCAGATTTCACATTCTACGGCGGTCTTTACCGGGATGTCAGCCTGATCATCGTTCCGGAAACACACTTCGAACTCGAGAAGGACGGAACGCCGGGCATCAAAGTAACACCGGTCGTTGATCTTGTGACAAATACTGCAGAAGTAACAGTTGAGACCTGGCAGAACGGCGGTACCGTGACCTTTACGACCGCCGGTCAGACAAAAACAGCCGTCAGTCATAACGGAACAGCAGCAGCCGTCTTCACGATCGAAAATGTCCGGTTATGGGATGGTCTCAACGATCCGTATCTGTATGAAATGCATGCCGCACTGGACAGCGGTGACGCTGTATCCGCACGGTATGGCTGCAGGACTATGGAATTCAATGCAGACAAAGGCTTCCTCCTGAACGGTAAGACATATCCCCTTCGCGGCGTATCACGCCATCAGGACCGTATCGGGATCGGCAATGCCCTCAGCCGGGCAGAGCACCTGGAGGATATGGAACTGATCAGGGAGATCGGCGCCAATACGATCAGGCTCGCGCATTACCAGCACAGCCAGTATTTCCTGGACTTATGCGATAAATACGGCATGGTTGCCTGGGCGGAGATCCCGTATATCACAGAACACATGCCTGCCGGCAGACAGAACACTGTCGACCAGATGCGGGAGCTGATCACGCAGTGCTATAACCATCCCTGCATTGCCTGCTGGGGTCTGTCCAATGAGGTAGCAGTCCACGGTGTTACCGATGATCTGCTGGAGAACCATCAGATCCTCAATGATCTGTGCCACCGCATGGACCCGACAAGACCCACATCAATGGCCCATGCATTTATGCTGGAGTTTGACAGCCCGCTCGTCAACCTGCCCGACATCGCAAGCTACAACCTGTATTTCGGATGGTATCTCGGTGATCTGAAGCAGAATGATTCATTCTTTGATGAGTACCATGAGAAATATCCGGACCGTGTGATGGGCTTTTCCGAATACGGTGCGGACGCCAATCCTGCATTCCAGTCTTCCAGACCGGAACAGGGTGACTATTCTGAACAGTACCAGGCCTTGTACCATGAATATATACTAGGCTGTATCGAACGGCATCCCTGGCTCTGGGCGACTCATGTGTGGAACATGTTTGACTTCGCAGCTGATGGAAGAGACGAAGGCGGCAAAAAAGGTCAGAACCAGAAAGGCCTTGTAACCTTCGACAGAAAGACAAAAAAGGATGCCTTCTATCTCTATAAAGCAGCCTGGAATCAGAATGAGCCGTTCGTTCATCTGTGCGGCAGACGTTATATCAACCGTGCAGAAGATGAAACGGAGATCAAGGTCTATTCAAACCAGCCGGAAGTGACATTGTATGCCGATGGAAAAATGATCGGTTCACAGACAGGAAAAACTGTATTTGTCTTCCGCCTGCCGATCAGCAGTGAACATACCGTAACTGCGCAGGCAGGTGCATGCACGGATACGATCGTGATCCGCCATACTGACAAGCCTGATGAAAGCTACCGCTTCGGCTCAGCAGGCGCTGTCGCCAACTGGTTTGACGAGTCAGGTTTTGATTCCAGCTGTTTCTCCATCCGCGATTCATTCGGTGCATTGATGGCGCATCCTGAAGCAGGAAAACTGGTCGGTGCAGTGATGCAGAAAATGATCGAAAGCCGCGGTGATGTTGCAAAATCAGCCAACAGCAACGCTAACCTTCAGAGGATGATGGCCGGCATGAGCTTTGAATCCCTCCTGAAAAAAGCAGGTGATGCTGTTCCGCAGGAATTATCAAAACAGCTGAACGAACAGCTTCAGAAGATCAGAAAATAGCGTGATATGCTAAAACGGGAACTGTTGAAAAGCAGTTCCCTTTCTTATCTTCATATCACCGGCATAATGCTGGCAGCACCTGCTGGCGTTATTTCAGAACACCCATTCTTTTGCAATACCGAACACTTCTCTTAATACGGATACCGGAAACAGCCACCAGGTGGTCTTTGCCGGTACAGACGTGCAGGAGTACCCCTGTTTGCGGGCGATCATGGCAGCCCGGCAGGAATGGAAATTATTAGTTACGATGATGATCTTTTCCGGCAGGTCATTTTCCGCAATAACTGCTTTGGAGAAGCTGAGGTTTTCAAAGGTTGACGCTGACCGGTCTTCCATGAAGATCCGTTCCCCGGAAATACCGTGGTCCGTGAGCCAGTTCTTCATGCATTGTGCTTCTGACATGATCTCATCGCTCCCCTGTCCTCCGGAAACGATGACCGGAATATCGGGATGCTGTTCAAGATAACTTTGTGCGGCAGTAAGTCTGCGCCACAGCATCTGGCTCGGCCGTTCCCCTTCCAGTCCGCAGCCAAGCACGATCATAGTCTGATCTGTTTCTTCCGTGGGAAGATTCCGTGTTTCACGATACATCTGCAGGCAGGCAAATGCCGCGATGGCAAGAAACAATATATACCCTGCCTGAATGATATACAAAAGGATACGGAATGCAGGATTCCCTGCTGCCAATGCCTGCAGTCGCGGCTGCATCCGGCAGCCAATAAACAGACACGCGGAAAGCAGTGTACCGGCAAGTACACCGAAGTTGAAGATCCCGGCAAATACCGGGAAGAAGAATATCAGGATGCCGGCAGCCCCGGCGATCATTCCTGCGGTTCTCAGCATATCTGCATTATCCCACATCAAAGGAATGAATGGACCGGATGGAGACAATCTTAATAATTGAAATGAGGCTTCTTTTTCTGTCCGTCTGTACTCTCTTTGTGCAATAATACATGCATTGGATACAATTCCTGAAAGGAGCACAGGATGAATATTCCCTCACCGGCAGCCCTCGCAATGGCTGTCTTATGCACAGCGTCACTGACATTGCTGATGCGCCTGTTCAGTGCAAACCAGTCGAACCGGTACGGCATGATCCTGGGAAACTATCTGACATGTTCTCTGATCGGGTTCCTGCTGATCCCTCAGAAGGCAATGCTGTTTGCTGCGCATCCTGCCACCGTTGGCTGCGGGATCGCCGGCGGCGTTCTGTTCGTGCTTTCACTTGTTTGCATGCAGACATCGATCGGTGTCAGCGGCGCGATCCTGACCTCAGCCTTCTCCAAGCTCGGTCTGATCGTTCCCATCGCCCTCAGCATCTTCCTGTTTCATGAAATGCCGACACTGCTGCAGGGAGCGGGACTGCTGATCGTGCTGTGCGCATTCCTTGTCATGAACCGTTCCTCCGGTCAGGACAGACCGCAGGAGTTTCATCTGCTGAGTCTGCTGATCGTCCTGCTGACCGGCGGTATGGCGGATGCCATGGCAAAGGTCTACAGCACTTATCAGTTTCCGGAGGAAGAACCGGTCTATATGTTTATACTGTTTGTCTGTGCTTCTGTGCTGACGACGTTCCTGCTGTTATGGGAGACCCGGAGAACAGGAAAGACAGCATCCCTCAGGGATCTTGCCTCGGGGATCGCGATCGGTATTCCGAATTACTTCTCATCCCTGTTCCTGTTGGGAGCACTGCGTACGATCCCCTCATTCATCACCTATCCGGTATTCTCTGCCGGAGGGATCCTGCTGGTGACTGCTGCAGGCATCCTGCTGTTCCATGAGCGTCTCAGCAGGAACCAGTCACTGGGACTGCTGATGATACTGGTCTCACTGGTACTGCTGAATATCTGAAGAACCGAATGCAAAAGGACGGAGTTCCGTCCCTTTTTGTATGCTGTTTCTTCTGTTTTTTCTATTGAACATACGGTATGACCGAGATGCCCTGCGGGATCACGGTGATCGTATACTTTTCTTTCTTCAGCAGATCCCCGGCAATGGCAAGTGCTTCTGCCATCGTATGGGCAGGGATCATATGGAAGTCCCTGATGATGTAATCATCGACCCCGCTGATAAAAATGACCTTGTGCTTCTCCAGGATACAGGCAAAGATCTGTGACTGCCACTGATCCGTTATGGTCTCTTCCGGCGGTGTATTCCGGAATTCCTCAAGCAGTGCTGTTACGTCACTGCAGTCCCTGAATGTCCGGTAAAAACTGTCTCCGCCGATGCTGTCCCGGCATTCGCCTGCCGCAATGATCACGCCGCCGTCTCGGCATGCGGCTTCTGCCGTACAGATCCCCTTTACCATCTGATAGACATTCTGGTCAAGCGGATACCCGTTGTTTGTGGTGAGCACCAGGTCTGAAGGTACAGCGTCAGCACCCATGAGTTCCTTTACAAACTCTGTGCCTTTCAGGTGTGCCTGATTGCTGTCACCGGCAAACGCGCCGATGACTTTCTTTTCTTCATCGATCACGACATTGACGATATATGCAAGCTTTGCGGTCCTCGCGGCATACAGCATATCCCTGTGGATCGGATTGTCTTCCAGGATGCCCATACGGGAATGCGGGTCATCTATGAAAGCAGCATTGTGATTGTAATGCACACAGGTGCGGGAAGCAATCCCGGGAAGGATGCTTTTTCTGCCGCCGGAGAACCCGGCAAAGAAATGAGGCTCTATGAATCCTTCGGCACAGACAAGATCAGCTTCGACGGCCAGTCTGTTGATGACAAGTTCCCCTCCGGAAGGAAGCGTACCGATCCGTACCAGGTTTGCTTCATCTTCACAGTCATGGATGGTGATCGTTTCCTTTGAGACGATCTCTTCTCCGAACATACTGATCAGTTCTGAATCCAGCATGGAACGATGACATCCGGTCGCGATCAGCAAAGTTACCCGTGCTTCCGGACTGCCTTTGCGGATCTCTTTGAGCATTTCCGGAATGATCAGTCTGCTCGGTACGGGGCGCGTATGGTTGGAACAGATCAGGACGACGTTCTGTTTTCCTTCCGCAAGTTCGGAAAGCCGGGGACTTCCGATGGGGTGTTCCATCGCATAGCGTATCAGTTCAGCTTCACTCATCTCCGGTCTGTATGATTGCAGTTTTCCTTCCAGGATATGGATCTCCTGCTCATCGGGAAGTTCAGCGGTGAGATGTGTCTCACCATACGGCAGTTCAACAAGCATCATGATTCTCCTTTTAAATCAAAAACAGTGTTATCAACAATTGGACGATGTTCGTTTTCTGCTGCAGCAGAACTGGAAAAACCGTTCTGCAGGTGTTCTTTCAGTTTCATTGTATCTGCTTTAAGGCAAAGTGCCACAGATATACATCTTTTCCTGACTGCTGATATACGGAACACATCCGGAATCATATGTAACAGCACTGCATATATGACTGTCATAATGCGTGTTGCAGTGACAAAAGCAGGAAGCACGGTGTGCTTCCTGCCCAATGCTCAGGCATCATCTTCCGACAGGATCGTGAATGTGACATTGTCCGGTCCTGTGAATTTCAGCATCCTTCCTCCTGTATATGCATCGGTCTCGTAGACACCGTCATCCAGGCCGTGCTCCAGGAGACGCTTCCTGATCGCCGGGAGATCGCTGCAGGAGAATGTCAGATACTGCGGAGGGAATTCCTCCTTCCGGTTGAGGCATCTGATCTCGATCTGTGTATGGGCAGCTTCCAGAAGGAACGCTGTTTCATTTGAATTCTCGGGTACCAGCTGTTTGCGTACACGGAATCCCAGTGTTTTGACATAGAAGTCCCAGATCGCTGTTTCATCTGCCGCGTACAGTGTTGTGCGGGATACACTGATCTTCCGCATGAACGGGTACAGCACAGCCTTTCTGGCATTGTGCTTCCATCTTCTGTACTGCTTCAGGTCTTTCTTCCAGTCAGGATGCGTCAGCACATATGCCACAGCAATGTACATCATCTGGCCGATCCATCCGCCGAATGTATTCGTTACAAGATCATCTGCGTCATAAAGACCGCGCTTTGTCATCAGCTGGACATTTTCGATCAGGAATGATGTGATGAACGCTGCCATGACCGGGCGGATCATCACGCGTCTGCGGAACCAGCTGAACATATACGGCAGAAGGTATCCCATCGGTACGAGCAGCGCGATGTTCATATATACCTGGGTCAGGCCGGAGATCCTGACGACCCGGATATGGGACAGCGCTGAGCCGATCCCTTCGGTAAACATGATCTTCAGGATATCCATCAGTCCGATATCCGATCTGACTGAATTCGCTGCATCCTGGAACAGGTCGACATGGACCTGGAAATTCGATCCGGCACTCCGGGAAAGCAGTGTCAGGTAAAGCACCGCAAATATATAGATGGCGAACATCAGGTACAGCACGAGCTTTCTCAGCTTCATCAGACGGTCTGCCTGTGCGTTCTCACTGACGCCGCCGCTGAGATCGATCCCCAGCTTTCTGCATACCCGTCTGTCTATGGCAGGCAGCACAAAGATCATCATGACCACCATGATCGTTACCAGTATATTCACTGTGATGCTGTTGGGATTGATCAGCATATTCGTTCACCTCTTCAATGGCTGTTGATGTTCTTTCCTGATATTGAGTATAACTCAGATCTCCCATTCTCCTGAAGCGATCATGTGGCATTTCCCGCCTACTTCGATCGTCCATTCATCATGGATATGTGAGGCATGGACCTGCAGGACGGACTTCCTGCCCATGTCTTCTCCCTGGATCACTGTCCAGGACGCGTCATCACTTTCAAACCACCTGTATTCGATCAGGTAGCCTGCCAGATCCCCATTGGCGCTTCCTGTAGCGGGATCTTCACGGTAATCCTCGGACATGCATCTGGCTTCCAGAAGCCTGTCACCTGTCTGTACGAAGAAGAAATGCGTGCAGAAATGGTTAGGGTGCTGTTTCAGGTATGCCTGAAACCGATCAGGATCGGTATGGACCCGTTTTAAAGCTTCCCTGCTTTTCAGCGGTACGGCTACGGTAGGAAGTCCTGTGCTGACATGCCGGACCGGATAGTCATCCCGGATGTCTTCCGGTTCCAGATGGAATACAGGAGCGATCTCTTCCTTTGTGACACAGTCCCCGAATACCGGTGCTTTCTGTGACATGGTCAGGATATCCTCATTGAAAACAACAGGGATCTGTCCGACCTTCAGGTTCAGGATCACCCGGTCGGATGTTCCGTCTTCCAGGTATTTCTGAATGACATAGGCTGTGCCGAGGGTAGGATGTCCGGCAAACGGTGCTTCACCGATACCGGGCATACGGATCGTCACATCATATCCCCCGTTCTCCTGTTTTCCGGAACAGATAAACGCTGTTTCCGAGAAATTGATCTCATCTG
This sequence comes from Solobacterium sp., assembly GCA_024693325.1. GTDB lineage: Bacteria > Bacillota_I > Bacilli_A > Erysipelotrichales > Erysipelotrichaceae > Bulleidia. The sequence goes on along the minus strand of JAILLA010000074.1, from coordinate 39,988 downwards.
TGATCTTCTGCTGTTCTTCATCAGTCAGTGTTCTGTCCTGAAGGATTACCAGCAGCTGGTTGCCCTGGTACTTTTCTTCTGCAAAGCAGTCTACGATATAAAACTTCATAACTTCTCCCATGTATTCAGACCGGATGTATTACAGCCGGCGGTAAAGGTCCTTCGGTGTGATGCCGTTTTTCCTGGCTGTCCTGTTCCAGTTCGTGTTGGCGATACGGATATACAGGGAGCGCGGGAACATAAACGGCTCTGCGTAAATATCCGTGACTGTCTCTCCCTGTTCCACGGCGGAGACCAGCTTTTTCATACCCTGATATGCTTTGGAGGACGGACCGAGCCATGCCGGCAGGATATCCATCAATACACCCAGCAGTTCCCCTGCACTGACGCCGAGTCCCCCGCAATAGGCAAACCCCATGACGGAGCACCATTGCCTGACGGCACTGAACAGATTCGCCAGCTGACTGCTCTCATACAGTCCCATGTTGGCTGAAACATAGATCTTCTTTGAGCCGCCTGTATAGTCTTTTTCAAATGTTTCCATGAGCCGGATGACCTGTGAGGGAAGCCCGTCTACATACAGCGGCAGACAGAGAATGATCGTTTCCGCAGTTTCCAGCTCCTGCACCAGCGCAGGCAGATCATTCAGGTACGGTTTCAGGTCTATGATCTCTGACTCTTTTGTCATCAGTTTTCTGAGCAGCCGTGCGATCTTTGCGGAGTTGCCGCTCACACTGCGCATACTGCCGTTCAGCAGGACGGTCCTGCCAGTACGCACCGTCTCAGACAACGTTCTGACTATATGATCCTCTGAGTTCTCAATCTGCCGGAATTCCACATCCTTGACATAGCCCCTGATATTGGTACATACCGCCTGAACGTATCGTTTAGCAGCGTCTTTCTGTTCATTGTTAAGTTCATTGCCATAGAAGATAAACGTAAACGGTTTGTCTTCGTCATAGCGCTTCATATGATGTGTCTCTCCGTTGATCACTTCAAACTGGGGAAGAACGTATCCCAGGCATCTGTCGAATATATTCTTGACTGAGCCTGAAAATCCTCCATAGGTATACCTGCTGAGCACCGTAACCTCTTCGGCATGGTGGATCAGGTATCCCATGTTCTCGTAGCCGTCCTTGATCGCGCATACACCGGGATCCCGGTTCCAGCAGGAAAAACAGCCGATGCACGGATGTTTTACGCCGCTTGCGGCAACGATATACCATCCTTCATAAGCATCGCTGACTGTGTGCCATTGTTCATCATTCAGATCATGTATCAGCAGATTCATAAATACCTTTTTACCTTACGCTTATTCAGCTGTTTCATTTCTTTCTTCGTCTGTGCTCCTGATATGCAGAACTCAGACAATGGATGCCCTGTGGTAGTCCGTCAGGTCAGAGCCTAACTTTTGATAGATGTCCATGACTGTACCGACCGTAGACAGTGTTTTCAGTTCGGCATCTGTCATACCGATCAGTTCCAGGAATTCGACGTGTCCGTTCGGTGTGTCGATCGGGTTAACTGAGGGATCGGATACCGTAATGAATCCGGTCAGGTTTGACTTCTGTTGTGCATCGATGCCCTGTGTCTGCCCGGTGTAGATAAATTCATACGGCAGGAAGATCTCTCCTTTTGTGAATGTGAGCCTTGCAATCATCTGCATGATCCCGATGATATTTTTCAGTTCGCCTTCTTCATCCTCAAACGGATACTTTTTGAGTTTCAGTGTCAGTTCATATCCGTATCCGCTGACATCCGGGTCATCGGATTCCTTGTCGTACAGTTCCGTCAGACCGTAGGAAACAAAATGCCAGTAGTCTCCCCCGTCATAGATGGAAACACCGTCCAGCGGATCATTTCCGCCAAGGATCCATTTGATGATCGTACCGTAGTGTTTCGGTTTTGTCTGGCCCGGATAGATTCGTTCAAACTCTGCAGTGATGGCATCCCAGCCGAGCGGCCGTACGTCCGGTTCCCGTACGGGTCTTTCTTCTTTCTCAGGTTTCTTTTTCAGAATGTCAAGCAATCCCATAAGATCCTCCTATTCTGCGTGATAAGCGAAATACAGCTTGTCGTATGTGTTTCCTTCCGCTTCCAGTCCGTTCTTCTCGGCTTTTACCAGTTTCATGCCTGCCTTCAGCATTGCCTTCATGGAACCGGTATTCTCCGAAGCACACCATGCGGTCACGGTATGGATGCCTTCCTGTTCCGTCAGATACCTGAGCACACATGTCAGTGCTTCTGTCGCAAAGCCGTTTCCCCAGAAATTGCGGGCAATGCTGTAGCCGGTCTCGATCTGATCCTTCTCAGTATAGTAGTCATAAGCACCGATCGTGCCGATTAGTTCTCCCTGATATTCGACCGCCCAGCCGTAGAAGTACGTATGCTCATAGTTCCCGATGAATTCACGTACGGTCTCTTCTGCCATCTGTACCGAGGCATACGGGTTCCACCCGGAGTAGCGGTACATCTCGGGATCGCTACCGAATTTCTCATACAGTTCCTTCGCATCTTCCATCCGGTATCTGCGCAGGATCAGTCGTTTCGTTTTCAGTTCTCTTGTACCTTCCATCGTGTTCACCCCCGTTACTGCTTACAGGCAGCTTCGATCTGTTCCCTGACCCGGTTGATCGGAATGATCAGGCTCAGATGGTCAAATTCATATGCGGAAAGATCTTCGACATAAGCAGCGTTGCCTAATCCGATCACTTCACCCTTCATGTTGAATACAGGTCCCCCGGAGTATCCGGAAATAAGATCCGCGTCCGTATGGATAAACCGGTTGTTCCGGTCGACCTTCTGTTCCAGTGCTTCATCCAGTTCCAGGCACTTTCCCGTGCAGGAACTGAACGGTTCCCCTTCCGCAGGATTGCCGATGCAGATCAGCGTATCTCCCACTGACAGGGCATCTGAGTCACCGAAGGTAACGGAACTGCCCGTCAGATCTTCCGTCCTGATCACCGCGATGTCATTTGCAGGATCCCCGAATACCACAGTTCCCGTGTATTCCTTTCCGTTCACATCCCGCATCGTAAAGTCGTCTGTGTCATACAGGACATGTTCATTGGTAACGACATACTGTCCGTTATAAATAAACCCTGTCCCGTTATTCCCCGTAGCGGTAAAGATACAGACGGTCTGTTCTTTCCCTGCGTCAATGATCGATGCGATGATCTCTTCTTCTGTTGGTTCCTGTACCGCTTCCGCAGTCTCTGCCGGTATTGTTTCCGGCAGACTGCTGTTTTGTGCAGGTGCTGTTTCCTGTCCCGGCGAACATCCTGCGATACAGGTACCCAGCAATATGATCATGACAATTCTGCTGAACTGCTTCATCTTCATTCTCCATTCCGGCAGCTTCTTTTCTGTTACATGATACCACGTATCCTTCTGTCAGAAGAAATGAGGGTGATCTGTGTATCACAGTTCACCCTCATGGTTTGCCCGTCAGTTCAGAAAGGATGCTGACCGCCCTGCTCCGGTTCTTCCAGACGTGTTAAGAACCACGGGAACAGGAATGCGATATAGAACATCTGCAGGAAGCAGGATACGACTGTTCCTGCTGCACCGGGGATCAGGTTCTTGATCAGTGGCATGCAGATGAGGCTGATGACATAGAATCCAAACAGCCCGGCAGCACCGCGTGCTGCCCTTGTCATTATGGGTACTTCAGTTGAGAACCCGACATACCGTTTTTCCAGTACCCAGCCTGTCAGGAAGCCGATGCACCAGCCGACGCCTTTGAATGTATCATTGGCCATCTTATGTCCGTCTACCAGCAGGTTTCCGGCTGTGTCATAGTCCATGGGATATGACTTGAATGCCGCAAAGAGCGCGACTGCTGCAGCGACCGCGATACCTATGATCATGACCATCATGTCCTTTTCCGGATGTTCCTTAAGCCATTTCAGCAATGAGAGCGTCAATGTCATGACGGTCAGGCCGGCAATGACACCGACCAGGATATCCTGGGGTGTATGGACACCGAGATAGATCCGGCTGAAAGGGATCAGGAATACAAGGAGTCCCATCGTAATACGCAGTACGGGTGAGAAGTCTTTCCGTATCAATCCCCCGCCGTACACAGATGAGGCATTCATACTGTGCCCGCTGGGGAATGAGTAGCCTGTGGCTGTTGTCATGGAATTGCCGTACGGTATGATCCTGGCATCCCTGATCCAGGGACGGTAGGCACAGGCTGTGACCTTCAGAAATCCGTTGACGATGCGGTTGCCGCTCCAGCCCATCGGCAGGTAGGTACCGATGTTTTTATCGAGGCACCAGTAGACGAGTGCCATGATGACTAGTACGGTATTGAGCTCCCCGAAGAATGTCATTTTGGTCATGAACTCCGCCAGGAAGGCACCGATGCCGTTCCTGAATGCCTGGAGCCATAAAAGAATGGTGATATCCATATCTCATATATCCTTTCTGTCAGGTTTATATCTTCCATGATACAGAAAGAAGCCTTTCAGTATTCATTTCCGGTCTTTTTTCAGATATGTGACGGCAGCCGCATTGACCAGTATCCAGAGTGCCGCAAAGATGAACAGTCTGTATACAGGTGCGCCCGGCATCGGATACGGTGCCGGAATGCCGTAGACAGTGACCGTGTATATCAGGGATCCGATGAAGAAGCTGATCGCGGGAAAGGATACTAGCAGGAACCGGTTCATGGCACCTTCATCAGCCAGGCCGTTGAGTACTGCGATCCTGATCACGGCATAGCCGCCGATCATCCAGATAAACCCGTTCATGATGGCATAGCCGTTCTGGTTCTCATACCATAGTACGCATGACGTGATCAGCCCGATCCATACCATGTACGGCGCCATGACGGATAATGCATTGCCTGCTTTTTTCTCAGTGCTGCGTGCTGCAGGTTCGATCCCTTTCAGCAGGTAGTCTGTCGTCGTACCGAAGTATTCGCTCATCAGGATGATCTTGTCAATATCAGGAGTGCTCTGTTCGCTCTCCCATTTGGATACCGCCTGTCTGCTTACCCCGAGCTTGTCTGCCAGTTCTTCTTGCGATATTCCCTTCTGTCTTCTCAATTCCAGAATACGATCTGATAATTTCATGTCTGTTTTCCTCCTCAGGTGACTTCAGCATAGCTGTTCAGCCGGTTGCGAAGCCACCATTCCGGGTTTGAAGTATGTCAACTGACAGTTGCAGGTCACTCTTTTTTCAGCTGCAGGACGATCTGCCTCTCCGGTACGGCATCCGGTTCAGTACTGTACCCGACTGAGGTGACTGCGTTCTGAATGATCGCTGCGGAGAGTCTGTTCTCTGTTGTCTCAAGGCTGAAAGTCTCTCCGTCATGCAGAACAGTTACGACTGTATTCTCCTCTGTTTCGGAGTACTCCGCGATAAACCTGATATGACTGATGCCCGGTTCCGGCAGTAAGATCTGCCGGACCAGTTCTTCAAATACCTGCTGGATGCGCAGTGTTGTTTTCGGCGGGATCCTGTTCCTGCTGCAGTATTCGGTAATGGAGCTGATCGCACCCGGGAAGTCCAGCAGACCGTCCATGATCTCGATCTCCAGTACCCTCAGGTCCCTGATAAACTGTCTGGTCAGTTCCTTCTGAGGATGGTCAAAGATCTCTTCAGGGGTACCTTCTTCATATATAACACCGTTATTCATAAAGAATACACGGTTTGCGATCGTTCTGGCAAAGTGCATGTCGTGTGTGACGATCATCATTGTCCGGCCATTATCGGCAAGATCCCTGATAACTGCCTGTACCTCTCCCCTCATTGCCGGGTCCAGCGCACTGGTAGGTTCGTCAAACAGGATGTATTCCGGATCCATTGCCAAGGCCCTGGCAATGGCTACACGCTGTTTCTGTCCGCCGGAAAGCTCATCCGGATATTTGAGCAGCTTGTCTGCAAGACCTACTTTTCCCAGCAGTTCCACACTGCGTTCATAGGCTTCCTGCCTGGACCTTCCAAGCAGGTCGGTCTGAGGTCTCATGATGTTTTCAACTGCTGTGAGATGATCAAACAGATAGAAGGACTGGAAGATCATGCCGACCTTGCGTCGTATCGCAGATACGTCACAGGAGGCTGAAAGGACCTCCTCACCGTCGATCCTGATACTGCCTGATGTAGGCCGTTCCAGCAGGTTGATGCAGCGCAGAAGCGTTGATTTGCCTGTCCCTGAAGGTCCGATCACAGCGATCACATCCCCGTCATGGATGTCCGCATTCACATCCCTGAGCGGTGTCGACATTTCATATTTTTTCTCCAGGTCACGGATCTCAATCATGGGTCTTCACCCCCTTCAGGATCTCTTCCTGTGTACGCTGCTTCGGATCGATCTTTCGTGTCAGGATATCCGTGATCTTTGTCAGCAGTCCTGACAGGATGAAATAGATGACCGTGACTGCGATCAGCGGGAAGAACGGTTCATAGGTACGGCTTCTGACGATATCTCCCATCTTGGTGAGATCCAATACCGTTACATAACCGACGACTGCTGTAGCCTTCAGCAGGGCTGTGATCTGGCTCTTATAGGAAGGCAGGAAGTGGATCGCTGCCTGGGGCAGGATGATCCTGAAGAATGCGTCCCTGTCCCTGTAGCCAAGGGCATAGGCTGCTTCGGTCTGTCCCTTGTCCACCGCATCTACACCGGAACAGATCATTCCGTACATTGAGGTACCGAAGATCATGGAGAAAGCGATGATGGCAACGGTCTGTCCGCTGATGCCGGAACTTGAGAAAATGATGTAATACAGGATCATCAGCAGGACGATCGCAGGCATGCCTGCGATCAGCCATGCCAGGGCACGTACGAACCATATGCCGATGCGGTTTCCGCCGCGTACGAGCAGGTATGCGCCGAATCCCAGCAGTGTGCCGAATATAACAGATAAGGCCGTGATCAGCACGGTATTCCAGGCGCCCCTGACAAACAGCTTCCATCTGTTTTCCCTGATGAAAGTTTTCTCAAAGCTTTCCCTGATCGAAGAAACGATGCTTTTCTGTCCGGAGATGCCTGTACCTTTCAGGACAGCCATGACAGAATAGCTTTCCATGGTGAATTCCGAGTAATAGAATGTCTCTGCACGTTCTGCGGTATATGCGATACCGCCGCAGGCAAATTCACATTTACCGGTCAGGACAGCAGGCAGGATAGCCGGAAAATCCATCTGCACGATCTCAAGCCTGTAGCCGTATTCCCTGCAGAAATGGGTCGCGAGGTCGATATCGACACCTACGACTTTTCCGTCTTTCACATAAGAAAAAGGAACTGCAGAAGTGAATACTGCCATGTGCAGCGTACCGTTGGGTCCCGGAAGACTGTCCGGATCTTCTACAACACGGAGATCCTCGTCATCCCCGTACCATATCTGCAGGATCTCGTCATACGTACCGTTTTCCTTGATATCCCTGAGATATGTACTGTACTCATCACAGTACTTTCTGCCCTTTTCGTTCTTCGGGAAGATCGCTCCCACCTGCATGGGACTGCCAAGCTTTTCATCCAGGTATGTGACTTCCGGATATTCACCCAGCATGATCTTCAGCAGTGCTTCAGCCTCGGCAAATGCGTCGACCTTGCCTGCTTTCAGTGCCTCAAGCATGTCAACAGTGGTGGAATAATGCAGGATCTCTGCATCAGGAAACATCTGTTCAACAAGGATCGCCTGGACACTCCCGGTCGTTACACCGATCCGTTTCTCTGTCAGCTGCGATAGTTCCGTGTATCCTGCAGGTACATCATCTTTCTTTGCACTGCAGCCGCACAGAAAAACCAACAGGACTGCAGTTATCATCAGGCATTTTCGAACTATGGATCTCATACTTTTATACTAACTTCATGCAAAACGTTTCTTCTGCGATTTTATCACAGGGCAGTACACGCAGACAATAAAGCCCGGAAGAAGACCATGATATTACTCATGATATCTGCTGTGCATTCCATGAATCTTTTTTCAAATCATTGCTTTTTTTATCCGGTCAGAACGTTCCCTAGTCCTGTTCTGCAGGAATCTGATCAGTCCCCTATGGTACAATTTCAGTAATATCGGAGGCTTTATACCATGAGAAAAGAAATTGCGGAACTCTCTGAGAAATACAGGGACATATTCGAGAAATGTTCAGACGAGATCTGGGCTACACCGGAGATCAACTTCACAGAATACAGGTCACACGAAACAGCGATGAACTGCATGAAGGAACTGGGCTTTGAGATCAGCACACTGCCGGATATGGATACGGCATTTATCGCATCAGCCGGACATGGCTCTCCTGTCATCGGCATCCTCGGTGAACTGGATGCCCTCCCCAACCTGAGCCAGAAAGCAGATATTGACCATCCGGACCCGCTGATGTACGGTGCACCGGGACATGGCTGCGGTCATAACCTGCTTGGCTGCGGCGGCATGGAATGCGCGTATATCCTGAAGAAATACTTTGAAGAGCACAACATTGAAGGCACGATCAAATACTTCTCCTGCCCTGCGGAAGAAGGCGGTGTCGGCAAAGTATACATGATCCACAGAGGAGCGTTTGACGATGTGGACTTCTGCGTCAACTGGCATCCCAGTACAAGCTTCGGGATTGTTCATGACGGCAAATCCATCCTGCTGCAGAACTACCGTTTCCACGGTATCGCTTCCCATGCGGCAGGCGCTCCGGAAATGGGCAGATCCGCACTGGACGCGCTGGAGCTGTTCAACATCGGCATCCAGTTTATCCGTGAGCATATGACCAAAGATACGTATATCCAGTATGCTATTACGAATGCCGGCGGCAACGCCGCCAACATCGTCCAGGCATATGCGGAGGGACAGTATGTCATCCGAGCCAAGGACAATACAGAATTGAAGAAGATGCAGGCCAGAGTGGATAAGATTGCCAAAGGCGCTGCCATGATGACAGAGACTGAAGTAGAAGAGCCTGAGGTCGTTTCCGCATTCTCTTCCTTTATCGACAATCCGACACTGGCAGATATCGCAAGAAAGCACATCAAAGAATGCATGCCGATGCAGTACACAGATGAGGAAAAAGCATATCTGGAGAAGTTCATTGCCTGCGGCTCCAAAGCCGGAAGCACCGAACTGATCGATGAAGAGATCCATGAGGACCATAAAACAAGCTCTGATGTCTCGGATGTCAGCTGGATCGTACCGACCTGCATGATCAATGTACCGACATGGGCGATCGGAACTTCTGCCCACACCTGGTCTGCGACTGCCCAGGGTAAGAGTTCTCCTGCTCATAAGGGTATGAACCTGGCTGCCCAGATCATGGCCAACATTGCCCTGGACATGGTCGAAGATCCTGCTTTAATTGAGCAGGCTAAAGAAGAACTGAAGAAAAACCTGCATGGCAGAGTATATGAACAGGAATGCTTCATTGCCAAAGACAGAAAGCCTGTACCGATCTATTAAGACACAACATCAACAGTAAGCGCCGGTCACGTGACCGGCGTTTCTGTTGATGAAGAATATCTGTTCTGTTTTATTGTGCAGTATTATTTGTTACCACTGGTTTGCATAGCATTCGATCTCACAATATCTGTATATCCATAATTCTGTGAATCAGTGTTTTGAATGCCTGCCTGTCAGATAAATCTCTGCATCGGTAAACGCTTGATACGGATCAAATTGCTTTGTCAGAGTAGCTCCGGGTTTGATTTCCGAATCATTATCCGTAATATAATTTGAATCGACATAAACCAGGTTATGACTGTCATCAAAGAACAATGCATATGCTTCGACAAATTCTGCAGGAACACTGCCATTATTAGTTACAGAAACTATAACGTTATTTGAGTTTACGGTACTTTCGACAGCTAGGTTATGAAGTATGTCCTCATAATACAAATCTGTTTCATAGAACATTTGATAATCAACATGATCAATATTGGTGCAGCCGTCAAAATAGAAGTAACAAATTGATGTCTGTCCAGGACCAATTACATTAATTGATGCGTCAGCGGCTCCAATCACTGTATTATTCGCATCATATGCAGTTCCATTTGCATTTATTGCAGCATCATATTCTGAATTGTTTTTGACCACCAGATAGTACAATGTATTGCCAATTGAATTCTCATATGAGTATTCAGAAACAGTGAAATCTTTATCAGTGACACTGGAGTCTGCCTTAGAACTGCTTCCATCTGAACGTCCTGTAAAGTACACTGCCGCATGATCATAATCGGATCCGTAAATACTCAATTGTCCTGATAAAGTACTGCCAGGTTTAATTTCACTGTCATGGTCAGTAATATAGCGGCTTTCATACGCAATCACTTCATTATCCGAATTGAAGAATAATGCATACGCCTCAACAAACTGCGCATTGATATCACCGACATTTGTAACAGTCACCGTTACGTTTTTCTCATTGAGTACCTGACTTACATCCAAGTTATGAATAACCGGTTTATAGAATGTTTCCTTGGAATAATTCAGCTGATATTCTACAGAATCAATACCTGATACATCAGAAAAATAGAAATAACCGATCGAGGTCTCATCAGGACCAAGTACATTAATTGACATACTTCCGGCGCCAATAGAATTACCGCTGCTGTCTTTTGCAACAGCATTTCCATCAACAGACACAATTGCTTTTGAGTTGTTTTTTACAATCACAAAGTAAAGCGAATCACCGATTGAATTCTCGTACAGATAACCTTCTGTTTCAAAATCATCAGCTGAGAAACTTTCTGCTGTTGATGCTTTTCTGTTATCTATAACATTATTTGTTGCTGCTGGAGTGCTTTTACTCTCAGTATTCTGTCCGGAAGGAGTAATGACGGTTTCTTCTTTTGAACTGCAACCAGTCATAAGGCACATTGCAAGTAACGGTGTTAAGGCAATGCGAAGATCATTTTTTGTCGAGATCATAGTTTCTTGTCCGTCCTTTCATCAATTATTCATATCAGCCGAATTAGCAGTATCGATTAGTGTTCCATCTGGTGCATAGTAATTTACACAAATATTGGCTGCTTCTTCCCCGGAGAAAATGGCATACATTCCCCCGTACACATAGAATCCAAGTACGAGGAAACTTTCTGTAAGCCCTAATTCATTTGTACTGAGAGTAACATCAAACTCTGTGAAATCTTTATTATGTCTGATCTCAGTAATCGCATTCTTTTCATCATCTACCATATCCTGAAGAGCATTATCCAGACTTTCTTTAATGGTATCCATCATTGCTTTATGCTGCTTTTTCGTCATCTTATACGTGACAGATCCATCTTCATTCAAAACTCCGGATGTGTATGTTTCTCCAGCATTAGCATCTATTTTTTCCTGCGTAACATCAGTTCCGACAATATCTGCAGGTACAGTAATATAAACAAAGAAAATACCATTTTCTGTCTGTACCTTTCCAAGACTTTCCAGTTTTTCCCATCCTTCATCCTCAATTTCATCGTCTTCGTTTACAGGTGGTTCTGTGCTCTCGGTCCCTATTGATTCAGCCGGGCTTGATGTACTGTTTTCAGGTACTGATTCATCAGTATTGGTACTGCTGCATCCGACAACTGATATTGTCAATAGTAGTGCAAAAATGGTTTTGATTATTTTATTCATGTTCTCCTCCCTGGCTTTATGCCTGTACTGATCAGTCCAATATTGATTGGCATTATATGAGACTGTAATTCTTCTCACAATGACATCGTAGAGCACTTATTATGCAAAAAAACTGCCAAGCTACAGTTTTGATTACACGTATCGTTACCGTTCGTACAGTATAAAGGCTTCCTGAGAACTAGCTTGTTCTCAAGAAGCCTTATTTCAACATCATATATTAGGGCTTAATGAAAAGACAAATCTTTAATTCATAGAATCAAATTCAGATATGTCCTTTCCATTCCTGTACGAAGTAATATGATCACGCACTGTTACGGAAATTACATACTGTTCTGTTTCTGCGTTCACAGAACAGTGCACGTTCCAGTTCTCTGAAATTATCAGGTGCAGTGCTCTATATGGATGTCCTCGTTTCAAACTATCCGAGTTCCTGCAGTCTGTAATACAGTGTTTCCGTTATCAGCTGAACACCCATCACTTCTCCCAATGAACATATCAACATGACAATAAAGCAGTTATACTGACATATCATTTCATTTTCGCACCGCATCTTGGACAGACAGGTCTTTCCCTATTAGCATGGAAACCGCAATTGCTGCAGATACAGGAAGGAAGACGTTTAATACCTCCAAAATAAGCTGGATTCTCTACTTTGTCATGTATCCATCTTGGCATGTTGGGATTTGCTGAATCATCTTCTGCGCTAACAGTACTCTCGGATTCTATTTTCCATTCTTCTGTGTTTGCCATATTTTCTCCTCAATTTCATATCTCTCATTGAAGAAGTTGTTAAGAATATAAACAGATACACATCATTCGTATAATTTTCCATGTCGTATCAATAGAACACTGTGGTTTTTCTATATAATCATTCAATTCCAACAAGTTTTATTGTTTGGTTTTTATAACTGGATATTCCTATAGCAGTTGCTTTAATTGTTGCATTAAAACTGTTTTTCGCAGAGAATTCTGTAAGAATCAGAATATCGTTCAGTTCCATTCGATCACTGTATCCTGACGAAGATAAAATCTTATTAAATTCGTCGACCATTCCCTGATCAGTTGCAGTATAGAATTTTGTATCAATATGCTTATACGATTTCTCATCATTCAGACTCTTTTTTATCAATTTAGTAAGTTGTTTATGTGATCCGTCCCAACTGCTGAATTGACTATATACCCAGTCTTCATATTCAGAATTCATTGAAGTACTGGTATTCTCTTTTGTTGTACCAGCATCATAATATGTTTCAGTAACAGTATTTTGACCACCATTACCAGTTACTAATTCAGCAGGAACTTTTAGGAAGATATAATACTCATCCGGTTCCATTTTCATCCATCCAGACGTTTTTTGAGGATCATCTGTATCAATATATTTCGGAGTTGCTGTCTTGTAATTCACATTAGAAACAATGTAATTATTCCCATCAAAAGTGACATTACACGATAATTTTGTTGCCTGATCATATACTTTCATCAGCAGATACATATTTTCAACATGCCATGTAGTATTATCCAAAGCAGTCCATGTACCTTCCTTTGTTATTGTTTGTTTGAATTCACCATTATAATCATAACCGTGCAGTTTGGCTGGGTCGTAATAATTACCATCGTCTGTAAACACATCAATAGAACTATTGTTTGTAAAGGCTACAACGATTGCCTTTTTTGCATTTTCTTTTGGAATATTGGATTCCAACTCATTAATTAACTGTTCCTTTGCTTCTGCCGCAGCTTTTTCTTCAGGCGTACCGAGATATGTTAAGTATAACAAAGCTGTTTTTGTCACCCAGTTTTCCGCACTTTCAACTATCCAGTACTCCTTCGAATCATCAGGTAATGACCCAATGGTTTCATCCAGATCTTTATTGTCCTGAGAATTTCTGTATTTCAAAGAAACACCCAATTCAGCAGCCATATCTTGTACTACATCAAGTGTTTTGCCAGAGTAAGCGTCGTTATAATAATTATCCAGTTTAATGCAATTAAGCTGAATGTTTTTGTTTTTGTCTATCTTTTCTCCAGCTTTTACGCTTTGTGATGTTACGATCCAGTTGTTGTCATCCCAAATATCACCATAGGGTTCCTCTCGCACATTAACAAAGCCGAGTGATTTCAATGAATTTTTCGCATCTGCTAAAATTTTGTTTGTTACATCAATCACTTCCAAACTTGAGCCTTCTACACCATATTTCAACTCAGAATTTTCAAATGAAATACTGCCACCATGTGTAATCTTGCTTTTAAAAGTCATATGATCAGACACATTTATGGTTTTTGTTGCTTTTGTACTCTTACCACCGGCTTTATATACAGTAAACGTGTGTTCTCCTTCTAAAACCTCAACTAGTTTTGTGAATTTTTGTCCATTTGATATTGAACCAATTTCCTGGTTATCAATATATAAGTCAAGGTCATATTTATTAAATAGTAAATTGTATTCCGACTCCAAATCAAAATACAATTCACATAGTTTTCTACATGTAAGAACTATCTCATCATTCGGATCAGCCTTTTTGCCAGATTGTATATTTTGTTCTACTACTATCAGCTTCGTTTCATCCCACGAGTTGTTATTATCATAATTAGATTTCACACTAGTAAATCCTGCTTTATCCAAAGCCAATTTAGCTTTTGGAAGTTCCATGTTCAAAACATCTATCATTTCAATTTTGCCGGTATCATTTACCGAAGAATCAGAAGAACTCCTTGTTTCTCCTCCACTGCATCCAACCAAAAATAGAAATGAAGCTATTATTATAGTTATTATCCGTTTCATATGTGGCCCCCATTATTCATTAGTATAGTGTGCTTTTTTGTATGTTACTGATTTTTGATTATGATCAAAAATACAAATACCCTTTATCTTTAAAAATAATGTTTTCGTATTTGATTTCATTTAGAAAACATTCTTTCAGTTCTCTTATGTAAACTAAACATGAAATCAATCTACATCACGAAGAATATATCTTTCTGGGATTTCATATGTAGGCACGTTCTTTTTTATAATTGCCATCTCGATCTGTGCCTGATCGATTCTTTCACTTAATGATATCAGTTCTGGTTCTTCTTCAACGTCAATGTAATTCTCCGGTACTGGCAACGTTGACAGATACTGAAGATTGGAGATAATATGCTGTGCTTCGTTTAGCGCATTAGCATACTTAGGATTAGATTGATCAATTGGTTTAGCAATTAAAACAATTTCTGAAATAAATCCATTTATATTTACTTCAACACCTAAATGATTACATGTAGGTACTTCCGTAGATGTAACGTATGTATTTGTTCTAACATTTCCTTTATTTTTCATTTTAGCGAGAGCAACACCGCCTGCAACCGCACCAATAGGTCCAGCAACAAGTCCACCAACAACAGCTCCGCCAATCGAAACATGTTTTTTGGTTGTATTATCTACCTCAGTCACTTCATTTGTCTTAGTCTCAGTTCTGGATCCCATAAACTGATTCAATCTCGCCCCATAAATACTGCTATATACATATTCCTGGCCATTCAAGCGAAACTTACCTTCCGTTCGATTACTCTCCAAACCTGAGCCCAGATTCTCCCATCTCGCTTGAGATAAATCCTTAAGAGTTTGATCGTACATATTAATTAGACTATTCACTTTTTTCTCTGCTTTCGCAACGTTTTTCTCATACTCAGCATCCTCTGTTTCATGAATTGACTTGATTATCTTCTCTTTGAACAGAGGATCATATGCGAACCTCAGTTTTTCGATGTCATTTTTTGTGTATGTGTATCCTTCTTTTTTCTTCTCAACAAGAAATCTACGGAACAGTATTGAATCTACATATGCTCTTTTATTATCTTCTGGCCACAATAATAAAGGTTGAAGTCCAAGTCCACAAAACAAAGCGGAGATAACGAAAGTGATAAGGACAGTAATGCCAAATCCTGATAGAATTCTGATTATTCCTATAACAAACACAATAATTGCCGCGATAAAAAACGGTATTCCTTTACAAAGCAGTATTTTACGTGTCTTTTCTTCAGAACATGTTTCGTATGTCAAAAACCTAGTTTCCATCATTACCTCCTGATAATGAAATCAATTATTCACAGTCTGTATTATCAGAAAAGAATAACACTCATTTATCATGTTATTATAGATTTCGAATAATTTCATTAATTTAGTCTTGATAAAACTCATCGAAATCAATTGACTTAATTATGTCTGAAACATCATCGAGAGAATTTCTCACGTTATGATAAACATTCAGCATATATTGCTCTAGAGATGTTTTCACGTGCTCTTTTATTTCTTTGGTATCCGCAAAAGAGGTTTTCAAGTCAATCAAAAATGATTTAAATGAATTTTCAAAAATTTTATTTTCTAGTATAGTCAGCAACTATAGCCAGATTCATTTGTGTACACTGCAGACCATTGTCGTCAAAACTTGCAGAGATGTGGAACCCGATACTTTTCGGCAATCACTATCACCTCATTTAGATACGTTGTAAATTTGTCGCTTTCAATCCACACGAATCTTTCTGGCGGTATCGATTCTAAAAGTTCACTAGCCTTCTCTTTGCTGAGTCCAAGTTCTTCCAGACACACCTGATATATGGCTTTGTTTTCCTTTTTTGATGCTCGTGCCATCTAACTTTCTTCCCTGAACCTATGTATTTTTAAACAGATAAGCAGTAATATTATTTCTTTCCATGGTAGGTAACTATGACTTCTGATTGATTACTAATCCAGTCACCCACTTTATAGTCATCCTTACCATCTATAAAGACACTTTCAACAATGCCATCTTTAGCAAAGATACCCAACACAACGTCTTGAAGGTTTTCAACCTTTACATTCTTAAATCCCTTGCTCTCAAGAGCAGAAACTACATCATTATAATTATCCCCTTTATAGTCTTTTATAGTGAAATCTATTCGTATTTCCGATTCCTTTGGAATGTAAATACCAGAAAGAATTGCCTTGAAATCTGATGAATAGTCTGCCCTACTTGTGTCCGGGACTTTCATCACAATATGAAGATACTCTGAATCTGTTTTTGTGTCTGCCGTGACCGCCTGGATTAAATAAACCTTGTCGTTCATTTTTCCAAGCGCAATCATTTCTTCACCTGACATCTCCGAGAACCATCGATTCTCCTGTTTCAGGACATAGTATGTATCATACTGCTTTATATCAGTCCATTCTTCTTGACTGTCAAATGACACTAAAAACTGAGCCTCTTCGTCTCCTTTATCGTGGTACGTTGCATTTCCATCACCTTGGGTGTCATTTACCAAATACATAGGCAAAGCAATATCTATGCCATTTATAATCGAGTGGTTGTTTTTGCTGGGATCATATCCATTCTTTTCAGTTTTCTCAAAAGAGTGATATGTGATGCTTACCACTGACATCGCATCTACCCAAGTACCCGATTGGAAATCTGATATACCAGCAATCTCTATAGTCTCTATGATTCCTTCTTTCTTTCCATCGCCAGAGAAGATACCACTTTTGAGATCATTCAAAGGTGTTAAGCGAATGTTAGATAAGCCTTGTTTCAAAATTTTAATGATGGCATTATAGTAATTCTCATCTTCATAAGCACTGGCCGAGTATGTGAGTTTCACTTCTCCCAGATGACTTTCTGTATCTCCAAGAGTAGTGAAGTAATCACGTCCCATATAGCCTGCTGCGCCTAAGAGCATCAATAACAATAGTATTATTCCAAACCAGCCTGATTTCTTCTTTTTTAGTTTTACTTCCGAGTAAGTAGAACTTGCCGGTCGTGTCGGGGATTGATAAGTTCTGTGTGCTTTGTTGCTTTCAGAAGTTCTCCTGTCCTCAAATGAATAACTGTATCCGGAATATCCAGAATTATCTTCTGACTCTTCCTCATCAGAATCGCTTTCTTTATCTTCATAAGAATTCTCTTCTTCATCTTCGACAATTGAATACTCTTCATCTGAATAATCATGATGCAGATGCGCTCCACATTCCGTGCATTCCCAATAGTCGTCATATTCGTTATACCCCCATTGAATATCCAGTGGGGCATCACAATTGGGGCAAACATGTTTTATGACAGTATAGTCATCATCGCTGTAACTATGATGCAACTTAGCTCCACATTCCGTACATTTCCAATAGTCGTCATATTCGTTATACCCCCATTGAATATCCAGTGGGGCATCACAATTGGGGCACCTGTGCTTTGGTTCCTCAACCTCCTCATATTCATCATCACTATACGAATGATGCAGATGAGCACCACACTCTGTGCACTCCCAGTCATCATCGTATTTGTTGAAACCACTTTGAACATCCAGCGTTGCACCGCATTTTGGACACTTAAATCCATTGATAATATCATGGTCTGTTGTCCCGTTTACATGACCACATTCAGTGCATGTCCATGATCCATAGCTGTCGGAAAACCCAACCTGCCGATTCAATAGAGCTCCACAATTATCGCAAAACCATGCAATACCTTCATAGGTGTCACTATTGGATATATCATCATCCATTAGCATTTGACCGCATTCGGTACATATCCACGTTCCATTATCTGGATCAAATCCAGGTTGGTCGTTTAGTATTGCACCACAATGTGGGCAGAAGTATTCCTGAACATAATTCATAATTTACCTGCCTTTTCGCATTTTTATGACTTTGTATCATCAAAGCAGTTGATTTTTCTGCAGCGCTCTTTTCAAAGACTTAGTTGAAAATAATAATGCCTCCTACTGTTTCTTTTTAGTCTCGTCCTTAATAGATTTTAATTTTTCTAACAATTCATAAAGGCGACCTATATCAACAGCACGGTTCGAATATTCTTGAGGCCAACCGAATTTTATGCTCTTTCCCTGGTACTCAATTTTGCTAAAATCACGTAAACTATCAACTTTACTGTGCTTTACTGGAACAACTCCGTCACATGTAATAAACAGATCAGAATCCGCCGAAGTATGATCATCAAGCACTGCCAGAGTTTTTGTTTTAAACGCTTCGCCCTTGAGTTTAACATTTTTGAAGTATAACTCAAATTTCTGATCTCCACGGACAATAAAATCAACTTTTGTTTTATCAATAACGATATTATTAGAGGCCTCTTTTACTACACTCAACATCTTATTGAACACGACTTTGCTAAAGCTCTCATCATGTTCATCGGTGCCAAGAATGTCCAAAGAAATATAATCATTTTCCTCTTCAGGCTGTTCAAGCTTTCCTTTTGTACCTTGAGGTTGCTCAACAATACCCTGTGTTCTACAGAACTGAACGATATCAATTTCCAAATCATCAAGTGCATCTAATGATTCAGCCGCTTCAATTCCGTCATCAAAGATCACCCGGAGTTTCTCAAAAAACTCCGCAGTTAACTTCTGGAACGAAAAACTTTTTTGGATCTTTTCATAGTCCATAATGGAAAAAGCGTCATCTTGGTTCAGTTTTTCCTGAATCACTTTTAAATCTCCACTTGCCGCCGCAAGATTGTTGCGGATCTTCTGAACCATATCATCTTTCTCCGCATTATCACGGAACAATCGTAACCCATCAAGCGCAATCAGCATTTCATTAATCAATTCAACATATCTAAAACGAAACCCTGATTCTTGAATAGTTTTCCGGTACTCATTCCCCTTGTCGCTTTCCAGTGCATTATATATATCCTGGCGTCTGCGCTTTACCGCAGTGTCTGTATTCAAGAAGTAATCATCCGTTGCATCTCGAACCGGAACAGGGATAATCCGATTAAAACGAATTATATTTTTCTCTATAAACTGTTTGGTTACATCATTATATTCTTTTTGAAGATCCTGTCGCTGATCAGAAAGATACTTTTCCTGCAATTCAGCATCTTGAAGCATAAGATTATCAGCTTTCTTTTCCGGCATTGGAAACAGCCAAGCCGGAGAGACTCTTGACGCTAGTAATTTATATTGAGCACGAGGGCTATAACTGGATCCAGTTAAGTACTCGCTGACATAAATCCGACTTAACAATTTTGCATTTGTAGCAGTATTATAATCTTCGTTTACCAATATTCTCAGCAGTTTCGCAGCTTCATTACTATTGCCCATCTTTAGATAAGAAATAGCGCAAAGTTCAAGAATGTCATTCGCATTCCCAGCCATCTCAACAGCAGTCCTGATCAACTTTGTGATTTTCTCAACGTCAGGCTTCTGATCCAGCAGAAGCAGATCTACATATTCAAGCGCAAATGAAGCTGTCAGCGAATCCTCCCTGAGAATGTTGAATGAGTTCAGATTCTCATATTTTTCAAAGTGTTCCAGTGCCTGCCTTCTGAAGTAGTCCCTGTCGTCTTGATCTAGCCCGTTATTTCTGTCTTCAGAAATGAATTTCGCTGAATGACCGGCAAAATACCAAAACGGAAGGTATGCCTCAAACTTATCCTTTACAGCCATTAAACGTTCATATTTACGAATCTCATCGACATCCATAAGTATTTCATTATACTGAGTTATCTGCCGTTCAGTCAGTCTGTATCTATCCGGAAAATTATACTCATCCGCCAGTCTCCAGGCAGTTGTAAACAGTTCTCGACGCAATGCATTCAGCTGCTCTCTTGCAGTTATTCGAAGCTCGACTTCTGAATCTTCTTTATCCGCTATAGCCGCAGCTTTCTCTCTGCGATAGTTCATGTAGCCAATCCCAACCTGTGTAGCAAGTGATAGCCCTACAGTAACAGGATTTCCAGCTACGATTACTCCAATGTTGGGAACAGCTGACCAAATAGCATTCTTAACCCGACGTTGGTATTTCTTTTCAATCTGTTCTCGTTTTGCTTTATCGATTCTAAAGAACGTTATTACATTTAACAGCTTAACAAGAATATTTAGAAGTGCTTCGTCTTTAGGAATCTGTTCCAGGTTAAGATTATTCAATATTGCATCATATTCTTGATCAAGAATATACTCATCATTGTAGTCAACAATCTGAGAAACCGATACAGTACACATATTCAAAGCATATGCTGCTTTCAGTTGATCCTTAATCTCATACGTATTATCGTTCATAGTATTGCCCCCTATTTAAGATCAATTTCTAACATAACCGGTAGATGATCAGATACTTTATCCTTATAAGTTCTGTGATTCCCAGTCTTGTCTACAACATTAAGTCTGTGAGGTAACCCCTGTACAACACAGCTACCAGTTCGATCATCAAATGTGAAATGATCATAATTGCTTGAGTAATCATTTGCTTCTTTGTTAATTGTTGAAAGATCTGTCTGCTTTGTACGAATCACATATAATCCATTGTCTGTATACACACTTGTCGTTCCCAATATTCTTTTTTGAGAATCTACTACCACAACTGAAGGAACATAAGGTGAACCTGCGCCACTTTCCGGCAAATTGAGATTATAATCTCCAAGTATGATCGTATATGGTACAACACAATTAAAATCATTGTGGTCATCACTAATCGAAGTGTAGATGTTCCGTGCCAAGACATAAAACTCATTTAATCGCATCATATAAGCCCCAAAGTCGATTTCCTTAGTCAAATTTTCTTTGCTTGGCTTATTGTATACAATATGCGTTGTAATAAGCCGGATTTCAGTATTTGGCATGTCTATCAGTTGAAACCTCCCATAACCCGGATCCCTTTTTAGTTTCATTTCACCCCTTGATGGATCAGTTCTATACTGACGATATATTCTTGGCCTTATTGCTTTACCAGAAGCATTTAAGGGACATTTAAATTTATCTGTTCTCCATAAGAATGCATACCCTTCACCTCTGGAATCCTCACCGAGGTACGGATACCACTTGCTGTCTGTACTAGGATCAAGCCAGCACATATCCCAATTACTTCCTAGACGGCTTTTCAATGAGTATTCATACGCTTTAGCTTGGCCAGAAACATCATTCACTGTAATCCCTTGTAGTATTTTCCCTTCGCTTAGCACCTCTTGAAGAGCAATAATATCAAACTCTTTTATGATTTCTGCAATCATATCCAAATCACGGCTCGCACCTGCTCCAAAGGATAAATTTCTAACGTTGAATGAACCTATTTTATATGGCATCAGCGACACCTCCTGAAGTACGTTTTTTGATTTTATCTGCCTCAAACTTGTCAACTGGGTTTATTGCAATGGTAATACCGCTTAATGATTCAATCAGTTCTGCTGCCTTGTCGTAATTCTCCCCTTTCATGAAGACATAACCACACATGTTGCCATTCAACACTTCACATCTTGCATCATATCCAGCCTGTTTTAGAGTGTTTAGAGCAACCATAAGGATTTCTGTGTTTTCAGAGTTTTCCATTGTAAGTGCGTAGCAGTTTTCCGTCTTTGCAGTAATCATATCTTTCACTTGATCTAATGTTACTTTTACAGACTTTGTCGTTGACAATATGCCTTTACCAGCCTTTTTTGCGGTTTTTTGAATTCCGATGGAAGCCACCGATAATAAACCACGAGCATTTTCGCCTTTTTCCTCTTTATCAAATGAACTGAAATCCGGTACCAATTTATCCTTGTCATTCCATTCGATAATAACAGAACTTGAAGTATTCCCATCTGTTTCCAAAGTTGTCCCTAAAGGAATCACCTTATCTACTGCATCGTCAAGAACTTCAAATACAGTTCTTGTCACCTCACCATTTTCATCCAAGGCTTTTGAAGGATATTCTTTTTCAAAGTAATAGAGGATCTCCATCTGCTCGCTATCCAAATATTCAATGGCTGAAGATATTATTCCTTCAGGTATACCGTAGTAGGCTTCAGCAATAACTCCGGTCATTGCTGCTATAGTATCACTATCGCCCCCTACAGAAATTGCCCCTCTGATGGCATCTTCAAAATCCGATGATTCATAAAAGGCTTCTAAAGCCACTGGTACAGAACCTTGACAAGTTGCATCAAACTTATACTTCTTGCGAATCTGATCAAGCGTAAAGTCGATTTCATAATAATTCATTCGTATATAAGTCTTAATTAATTCTTTGTTTAATCCGTTCTTCGCAAGATATACTGCAACCGCAATCGCTTCTGCCCCCTTCATTCCCTCAGGGTGATTATGACTAACCTGAGTAACCATTGCAGAAAGCTCTTTTACTTCATCCACAGAACTTGCTGCATACCCACAGGGACCAACACGCATTGCAGATCCGTTTCCAAAACTGTTATAGGGCTGAGGATCATCCGCAAATATCCATTTGTTAAATTTACTTCCAAATCCTGCATTTTTATATTTTCTTCCGAGAGCCTGCATATTTTCTATAGCTTTCAAAGATAAGTTTTCAAAATTTCCTTCGCATCCGAGAATGGCATTTGCTATAGCAAGTGACATTATACTGTCATCAGTAAGACGACACTTTTTGTCAAACAATTCAAATTCCTTTGATTTGTGGTTGGCTCTCTCAAAACGTGAACCAGCAATATCGCCAATTATAGCACCAATCATTTTCTTTCACCCCCATTAAACATTTGTATGTGATCACTTTGACCATTTATCCACATATTAATCCCTATATCGAAGATTTCATTTTTTTTTCGGCTTTATCATCTTCAATATTGGCAATTGTAGTAGCAAGAAACTGATCGAGAATTTCAGTTACATCCAAGTCATTATATATGAACCTCACCATTGCCAACTTATTACTGTAAATGAACTGATCACGTTCCCTATACTCATTTTAGTTCGAGCAACTATAAAACAGAATACTGTGTTGTCCATTAATAATTCCTATAGCTCGATATTCATTCTTTTCAAATAGTGTTCAACAATAATCAGATGACACATGATAAATCACGTTATGTTCAAGACAGGTTAGGAAATCTCCTATAGCTCGCTATAACTCGATTCACAGTTCAAGAATGTTGGTTTTTTGAAAATTCAGCGGTGGTTAGTCAGTTGTTCTCAATGATGTATTTTACAAACCGACGCATCTCACTGAGTGAACTGTAAGGGAAGAGACTGTCAAATCGTTCATCTTCTGACCAATCCATCAGAAGACCACTCTTTCGATCAGGATAATAAGGATCTCTCTGCCATTGTTCAGTTATAAGTTTCAACTCGCTGTTGCCAAGAGCCATAATATTCAGTGTGTCAGCTCTGCTGCCGGGAATTCCATTTTTATCCCGGAAAGAGCCATCAATAAAGTGAATTTTGCCGTTGATTCGAATATTAAAGCCCAGTTCATAATGAATCGGTGTTTGCACTTCACCCTCATCATCAACTGCCTGCATTTTTCTAATTACATACGCATATCTGCTCCCTTTGGGAGTTATGCCGCCTTTGACTGAAATAATTCCCTGATGATCATCCATTCCCCGGCACATTTCAATTAACTGGTTCGTATTACCTAATGGAAGAGATTCTGAATCTGTAACAGGAAATCCCAAACATATGCAGCTAGCTAAGGGGGTACCTTTTCCATAACCAATATAATCGCGTTTTCCCCAGCCCGGCAGTTTTTTAGGGATGGGTTTATTAAGCCTGTTGCGGAAATCCTCGGGAATCTCATAAGGTGTTTTGACTTTATTAAACTCTGCTGCTGTGTTGGTTACAGTTGATTTAACCCCTTCAACTGCGCTTGCAGTTGCTTTCACAAGTGATGCTGGATCTAATTGGAATCTCGTAGGCTTTGTTTCGCTCGGGGTCTCCTCCACAACATCAACCTTATAAGCTCCATTACGTACCACATCATCACTAAACAATTGCCGTACAATTTCCTGTCCATTGTTGTTCTCACCCACGGCGTTCTCGTGCTGTGTATTTCGCCTTCTTAGCCTCCTCTCATGTACCCTTTCTTTATTCTCAGCATCAATTTCATCTTTTGTTTTGTAGTATGAATCTGCTGTAAGGGCCAGAAGCAGTTCTCTGGCTTGTGAAAGAGGATCTCCGGGAAACATTCCATCAAGTCCGGGTCTTTCACTCATCAACATTAAACATCCCTTTGTATACGTCGGATCATACGGATCTGCAGCCCATCCTTTGATTTGGAGTGAACTTCCTTCTTCGGTTTCAAAACCAGCTTTCACCGCAAGCATTAGGCCAACTGAAGATCTGACTCCGGTCATGCGGGTCTCAAAAAAGCTGGCATTCACTTCTATAAGTTCGTCGTTATTTCTGATATTCATTCTTATGCAGTAATTTGTATTCAGCTGTTCCTGATGATACGTTTTCACAATAGAATAAACATACTCAAAACCACGTGGATTGGTTCCGGTCTCGACTTCAATCAAACCCTGGTTATCTGCCAAAACGCCATGGATTTCACTGATAAGTGCATTTTTATCAAATGTCATGGCATCTATTTGATCAATATGAGAAATCACTATATTTCCATAAGACTCACCGGCAAGATTCTGAAACATTTCTACATCCGCAGCCTTATGCCTGTGATACATTTCTTCGTAGAGTGCTGCTCCGTTATTGACTCTTTCATAACCTTTTGGCAGCAGGAGAATTACTGTCGAATTATTAAGTTTTACCTGCATAATTGTCACCTCCGTTATTTGTTTCATTCTGGAAACATCAAATATCAACTACAGCGCAATATTTTACATTTAATCTTTTGAGCCATAGTTCTCATTGCTATGTTTTCTACGATCAAAGCAACTATATAGCACTTTAACTGATTGTATTTTCACCTCAAATCATAAACACAATTACAACTGGTCAGGAAACTTCAGCAAACCATAACCCTTATATTTCTCAAATATGTCCAGGATTTCAAGGAAATCATCCATGGTTAATGCGTGATTTCCTACTACAGGACCTGACAGTATATTAACACCGATCGTTCCTACAAACATAAATCTGGTGTTAATATTTGCATAGAACCATGGCCCTCTCGGCAGGCTGCCGGCACTAACAGGTATCCCTTTAAAACCATATTGTGAATGAAGCTGTTTCATGCATTCACTTGTTTTTTCGTTATTGCCGCAGTAGATCAAAAAGTACTGATCATTCAGTTCTATTCCCTGCTCTTCAGAATACTGTTTCCATGTCTTACCCATATTTGTCTCCTTATCCGGTAAATATGCTTTTCCTTTCCATCAGTTTTTCGTCATACAGCATGATGTGAATCGTATCTGTATTACAGTTTTGCAAATTGTCTGAATACCTTTTTCAGTTCATTCCAATATGGAGGATATGCATTGCTGCCATGGTAATGGCGGATTCTTTTGTTTGTAAGATTGATAACCAGTTCCCACTGTGTTCCATCCAATACCGAATAATCTATATAATCTTTTTTCCATTCATGAAGTAACAACTTGCCATACAGAGTATCTACGATTTTTACCCATTTTTCCGGTGTGATCTGTAAATCATCCGTTATTTCGAGAAGACCAGGAAATTTATCAACACTGACAATGGCACCATTCGTATTCTTCTTGATTGTAATGTCAGTATGTCCATATATATATCCGCCTATCGAAAACCCGATAGATTCCACGATATCCCTGTAGTCTTCCGCCAGGTCTTTCTTTGGTGTCAACAGAATCGGAGGAGTTCCAAAGTCTTTATTGCACGCATTACAGTGCCGCGAAGGCATGATATCAACTGTCTGACCGTTTACTTCCGCAGCATTGATGCAGCATCCTCCAAGTTTCCATTTTCCTTCATCCAGTTTCTTCTCCATGTTCTCATTGAACAGAGGATAACCATAGATATATCTGGCAGTATCCGTACTGCCGCAGCGAGGGCATTTGATCTGAGCTTTCTGATTGTGTACTGTGAATGTCAGGTGATAAGGCAATCCTTCTGCTTTGTTTTCATGTTCTGACATATCAAGTCTGATCTTATTTGCTTTTGCTGTACGCATCAGAGCATTATGAAGTTCAAAGAAATCTGCATTCTCAAGATCATCATATACAGATTGTTTTGCCAGTTCCCATGTATTCGTGACTGTTCCGTCTTCACATTCACGGAGTTCTTCAACCAGATCTTCCGCAATGTTTCTGATATACGCTTTAGTATATTTTTTACTCATTTTCCGATTCTCCTTCGATGCTTGACTTCATTCCGGCAATGATGTCAAATATTTCCCTTGGTATTACAAACGGTTCAGTGAACGCGTTGATCACGATGCCTGATACATTCTTTTCATTATTTACCGCGAGATTAACTGCCTCCAGAAAGTGTTTCTCAATTTTAGAAAAATGTTCTCCATATTCACCCATTTCTTCTGCTGAAGTAAATACCGGAAAAAAGAACTGATCACCGTTCTGAAGAATGTCCGGTATCATTCGGATCATATCTTTGTTTGTAAACTCCTGACCGATCAGTGAGTCTAATCCTTCCCCATCCTGTGCAGCCTTGACCGCTTTATCCCACATTTCTTGATCAGCATCACTCATAACAGCATTGCATGGTATCCAGACCCAGCTGTCTCTGAGTATTCCGGAGAGCTTGATCAGGTTTATTTGTGTACGGTTTCTATTGCAGATACTGATCGCACGCT
Source organism: Solobacterium sp. (assembly GCA_024693325.1). Lineage (GTDB taxonomy): Bacteria > Bacillota_I > Bacilli_A > Erysipelotrichales > Erysipelotrichaceae > Bulleidia. The sequence continues at coordinate 12,994 of JAILLA010000074.1, read as the reverse complement.
TCAGGAAACTTCCGTCTTCCAGAAGTTCCGGAGTGATCGGGTCATCCGGAATATGGTATTCTTCTCCATCTTCCTTGAGGATCATTTCGATCAGTTCTCTTGACAGCATAAACGACTGTCCCCATGGATTGATGACGAATCCATCTGCATCGGTTTCCAGACATAACCGCAAAGCCCTGTCGATGGGAAACGACACATTATCACTTGGATCACCTTTTTCGAACTCTGCTTTCGATGTAAATGCAGCATTCCAGGCCTTTCCGTCTTTTGTCTGTATACTGCGGAAAGCAAATCTGTTCTCATGTTCTTCATCTTTCCAGACAGGAAAGATCAGGTGCCCGTCTTCATGGATCCTGTGGCGGATCGCATCAAGGATCACAAGTACGTTCTCCCTGCTTCTCTTTGTATAAAACCTGGAGATCGCATGCTCGATCAGCAGATTGTTGTCCAGAAACACATTATGTTTTTTCTGCATGTTTCTATCCTCTTTACGGCTCCATTTTATTTAATGCTGAAAACCAATGGGTCGCCTGCTGCGCGACATATACAGAATTCAGCCGGATGATCCATCAATGATATTATCAACCATCATTGATACGTTTTTTATGCCAATCTGAATCCTGCACACAGGTCCTGCAGTTTTAATGCTTAACACCTGCTGCAGCCTTGACCGTCCGCAGGATCTTTTGAGGTACGGTACACTATAAAAACGACCTCATTCGAAGTCGCTTTTGATCTTTGTTGATATGAACAGCATTATAGTTTACATTGCTATTTTTATCCCAGATAATACTTTTCCATGAATTCGGGATTGAACGGGATCTTTTCTTTTGTCGAGTCAAATACGTTCCGTCCTTCGACCCATGTCGAGATGACATTGAAGTCATCATCGATGACGACAGCGTCAAAGTAATTCCCAACGACCAGTTCACCGTGGCCTTCAAACCCGTACTTCACAGACTGATTGTAGCTGCTCATCAGGACAACTTCTTCCAGCGGCATATGGAGCTTCTTGACAAGATTCCTGATACCGTAGATGACCGGCAGGCTCGATCCGGACAGACGTCCCGTCTTGCTCAGGCAGTAGCCTTCCGGTGTCTTTTCGATGACAGCACGGTCGGAATCCGGGGAATTGCCCATCTTCACACCATCGTACTTACCGACCGGAGCTCCGGCATAGGCTACGTTGTCTGACACCATCATGATCTTGCTGTGATCCTTCATACGCAAGGCAAGTTCTACCATAGGCAGACATACGTGCAGTCCGTCACAGATCAGTTCGCACCATACTTCATCCCTGAGCAGTGACGCGCCGGCTGTCCCGACATCACGGTGATGAAGTCCGGTCATGACATTGAACAGGTGGGTCGCGACAGTCACGCCGTGGTCAATGGCAAGGTTGGCTTCAGCATATGTCGCATTGGTATGATAGTTCGATACTGTTACCCCGTTGCTGACAAAGAAGTCGATCGCTTCCAGTGCTCCCGGAACTTCCGGTGCGATGTCAAACAGGACAAGATGTCCGGCACCTTGTTCCAGATATACCTTTGCCAGCTCCATGTCCACTGAAGGATAGCCGAGATTAACGCCCTTTTCACCAACACGGGAACCCCATGGTCCTTCTGAATGGATGCCGAGAACCCTGGCACCGGCATTATTTTCTTTCATCAGGCTGACCAGGTTCGGATAAGTTTTGTAATTAGCTGTAGTCGGCAGGATGCCGGTAACACCGAGTGCAGCCTCACCCTTCAGACATTCACGCATTCCATCAATGTCAGCCGTGTCAAAACGATAGCCGACAGCTCCGTGGTTATGGGTATCGATGATGCCCGGGATGATCGTCAGTTCCCCATAGTCGATATCGGCCGGGGCTGTGTTTTCAAGGATCCTTACGATCCTTCCCTCTTCATTGAATTCGATAGTTCCGGTAATGCTTTTTTCCGGGAGAACGATCCTGCCAGCTTTTATTTTCATATCTCTTCAATACTCCTTGATGCTTTGATCAATACAGGTCATAGTAAGTGATCAGTTCGATGTTCTTCTCCTCGATCCAGTTTTTGATCCATTCTGATGTATCCATCTCATGGTCCCTGACCCTTTCCAGGGACAGTGTCGTCAGACTGAGAAGCTCAGCATCCACGAAACCGGGATGGCCGCCGATACAGACATATTCCTGGCTTGCCAGTAATTCAGCATTATCCTGGACAAGCTTCAGAGGATTCTTGTTCAGCTGGTCAGCCGCATCGAATACTTTGTTTTTCGAAGCTTTATCGCTTGTCTTCAGAGTCCGGAAATTGAAGAACCCGTACTTCTCCTGGATGTCAGCGGAATAAGGAATGCCCTCCGCTTCACTGATCCGGCGGATCGCTTCGCGATAATGCTCATGGGAGATGGAGTGACCGTGCAGATATCCGGGTTTCCTCCCGGTCAGCTGTACGAAACGGTTGTACTGTGCCCTGATCTCACGGTAAGTTTCTTCCCACGGGAACATCTCGCGCCGGCCTGCTTCAGTCTGCCAGCGCGGATCATGGATCCTGACGCCGGAACGGATAAACTCTCCGTTTTCATCTACAAGGCTCGGAATATCGGAAGGATCACAGCAGCTCGGTCCGGAAACAAGATTAAAATCGATCCCAAAGCATGCTTCGGGACGGTCTTTCATGAAAGATACCGCAAGCAGTGCAGAGGGCATGTTCGCAAAAAGTCCGGTATTTCTCAGGATACCGTTATCAATGGCATCGACGATGCCGTAAGTGACTGCCTTCGTGAACCCGAAGTCATCACCCTGTACAAGTAATTTCATATCATTTCCCTTTTCTACGGCTGAGCAGAGACGCAAAAAAGCGCCGCTGCAGCGTTGTTGTATCTTTAGCAGGCAGTACTTTTCTCAGATAGTTGTATGCCTGCCGTGAATAATAGCATTCTTCGGTATACTGACGGCCGTCTTTCAGTCTGATGTAGATCGTATACATGACTGTTTTGTTGACATTCCATTCCACGACATCGCTGACCGGTACGGAAACACCGTACGCGCTGTTGTCGGGGGCATAGAAGATCAGCTGGTCAGTATACACATCCATCACCGGATGATCCTTTGCGATCAGAAGACCTCCCAGGACGATCACCGCCAGCAGGATGCCGAGGATGATCCCATACCTGTTCCCGGTCAGGAACAGAAGCGCAATGACCGCTCCAACGACCAGGATATTCAGCTTCGGCCGGTACATGATGCGGCCGATGAACTCTCCGTTTTTTTCCATGCTTTCAACTGCACGGACACCCTGTTCACTCATAAACCCTCCCGGAAGATCAGAAAGGCATACATTTCATGCATGCCCTTCTGTTTTTTTTTTGAATATTAGAAAATACCGATCAGCGCAAGCAGTACGCAGCAGATCATGATGCCGAAAATAAGCTGTGTCGGTGTTCTTCCCTTCTGAAGCTGTTTGAATACGACCCACCAGAGGACCAGTGACAGGATACCCGGCATGATGCCGTCAAAGATGGACTGAAGTTCGAAAGTTGCGCCATTGATCACAGGAGCAGCCGCAAGTTTGACATTAACGGTTGAAGCGATCAGCGCACCGATCATGATAGCACCCAGTGTTGAGCAGGCTTCCATGATCAGCGGAATAATTCCGTTTTCGAATGCTTCGTTGACAAAGTCGACACCCTTCACATAACCGAACAGAACCAGATAGTACTTTGTGACCAGCAGGGAGCCGCCGTAGAGGAGCAGGAAAAGCAGCGGTGCGAGGATATTTCCGTTTGCACCGATACCGATGCAGATACCAGCAACGATGACACGCACGCAGTTGAAGAAGAAGGAGTCACCGATACCGGCTGTCGGTCCCATCAGGGATGCCTTGATACCGGAGATCGCGCCGCCGTCGATCGTTCCTTTTTCAGCTCTTTCTTTTTCCATCGCAGCCGCGATGCCTGTGATCAGGCCCATCATGACCTGATGTGTGTTGAAGAACTCTGTGGATTCACGTTCGAATGCTTCTCTCTTTTCCTCTTCGGTCTGATAGAATTTATCGATTGCAGGCCATACTGACATACCGAAGGAATAACCTTCCATGACAACATGGTTGAAGCACATGAACGTATTCAGTGAATAATAGTAGCACTTTTTCAGCATTGACCTTTCGTCAGCTGTTAATGTTGAAAACATATTAGCCATAGAAATCATCTCCTCCTGAGGCGACTACGCCTTCAGCAAGTTTGCGTTCAATATCATTCAGTTTCTTATTGCGGTTGAACAGTACATAAGAAATGATCAGACCGATGATCGCGATCGGAAGGACCGGAAGGCTCAGATACTTGAACAGGACGAAGCCGAGCAGGACCCAGAATACTGTGGAAGAATTGTAGATCGCCTGAGTCGTAAGGCAGAGACCTACAACGACCAGCATGGAACTTGAAGCACTGAGACCTCTTGTGATGAACGTCGGAACAGTATTGATCAGGTTCGCTACCGCATCAGCACCAAGCAGTACGGAGAAGAAGATGATCAGTGAGTTGACCGTGTGACGGATGACAAGCAGCGTGAACCACTGGAAACGACGGAATGCCTTGACGTTGCCTTCGTGAGCCAGTCTTGTGTAGACCGGATGCGTTGCCATCTGGATCGCATTGACGAACGGTGTAACAGCATTCATCAGCGCGCCGACAGTAACTGCCAGTGCTACGCCTTCTTCCATGCCGATACCTGTCAGGATCGTCAGACCGACAGCCATAACAGTACTTGTACGGAAGTCTGCTGCGATCGCTCCGCCGATTGCCGAAACGCCCATGTAGATCGCTTCGAGTGATGTTCCCATCATCACGCCGGTCTTGATATCGCCGCACAGCAGGCCTGTCACAGTACCGAGAATGATCGGTCTTGTCAGGGTCTGGAATCCGATGAAGCCATCAAGTACCTGCATCAGATAATAAGAAAGTGCAATAAGAAATGCCTGTCCCATAAATGAAAAACCCTCCTTTCAGTCATTGCTTATTTCCCCTTTAGTAAAGCTGTAGTCAGATCTGCCCGAAAACAGATCTGTGATAATTTCAGTTTATGTATCTGACAGCGCTTTCACAACGGTTTGAATCGGCCTTCTTTTTGCACTATATATCGGTCCTAAAACAATCCTAACCGGACAGTTCTTCATGCTGTTATGATTAAAAAAAGCAAAGGAGAAACACATTATGATCGGTATTATTCTTGCCAGCCACGGACCTATGGCAGAGGGTCTTCTTCATACATCAGAATGGTTTTTTCAGGATCAGAAGCAGCTGGAGGCACTTTGTCTGACACCTGATACATCACCGGAGATGTTTACTGAACGTCTGGGAGAAGCTATTAGCAGAGTCGATTCCGGCGACGGTGTTCTGGTGCTGTGCGACCTTCTTTATGGTTCTCCCTGCAGCTGTACTGCGAACCTGCTTTCCGGGAATGTCGAAATGATCACCGGTATGAACCTCGGCATCCTGCTGGAACTGCTTGGTTCAAGAGAAAACGGAACTCCGGATATCGCTGCGCTTGTCGGGACAGGCAGAGACGGGATCGTAAATTTCAAAGAACTCCTGGCAGGTCAGACAGAGGATTCCCAGGAAGAAGATTTCTTCTGAGGACGGATATTACACCATTGATCACACACGGCTGGTGCCGTGTTTTTCTGATGCTGAAAAAGACAGCCATCAATCAGGCTGTCTCAGGTACTCAGTATCCTCTTCTGATCAGTTTCAGCAGACCCTCATTCCCGTCGGAGTTTTTCAGTTCCTGCATATTTTCTTCCAGATAGACCAGTCTTGTGATCTCGTCGATCACTTTCAGGACAACTGCAGATCTTCTAGCAGAGACCTGCAGGAAGATCACCCGGCTGAAAACACGGTTTTCCCACAGATAGCCGCGGTCATACTCCCACATGCCCATGCGATTGTCTTCACCTTCTTCTGCCTGGATGATCAGGAACAGCGTTTTATTCCAGATCGCGATACTTCTTGTCTGCCGGATCTTCTCTGTCAGACTGCTGACCTTGCCCGGATCTGCCGCCAATATCCTGGCTGCCGTCTGGGCAAAAGAGTCCTGACTCTTAAACGGAGGCGCTTCCGGGGTAATAATATGCAGGTCAAGCGCACGCAGAGCATCGAGGATCAGGTATTTCCGCATGATCATTTCTTCGTGGATCCGGAACAGTTCCTTTGAACTCGGCAGCGCACTGACTTTAATGTACGGAAGGTCATAATGAAAATACATTTCGTCATAATTGGCGATCATACAGTCATACTGCGACAGGTCGACTGCCCGGCCTTCATACAGTTCAATAAAATCGATCTTTCCGAACATTCCTTTCCCAAACGCAGAGACCAGTGTATGTTTGAGTGCATGTGCTCCTGCGCTTCCCATCCGGTTCCCGATCAGCAGGTTGATCTTACGTACCGGATATTCAGTTTTCTGGATCGGCAGGAAGACTGTGGCCCCGAGATACAGAACAGCAAACCTTGAGATCCGGCAGCCGTATGCTTCGCTGATCGTTTTCAGAAATGTATATGCAAGGGCTATGCAGAAAGGTGATCCACTGTTTTCATTATTCTCGACTTCTTTGCCGACAAACGAATAGCCGATCTCCGGAAAAAGCAGCTGGGCATAGACGGGCAGGAACGTATTCGGAAGCAGCCGCTCGTAGGTCCGGCGGAATTCTTCAGGCAGATCCCATGTACTGATCATTCCTCCTACGCCTGTCCGAACCACCGGGCTTACCCGCTTCAGCAGTAATGAAAAATCCTGCTTGAATCCTTCATAGTCGATCGGATCCAGAAAAACAAGCAGCAGATATTCCACTGCCAGCACTTCATCTTCATCCAGAGGCATGTCAGGAAAAACATTCCTCATTGCAGTGAGGAGTTTATTGGCAGCAGCAAACAGAGGCAGCGGCCGCAGCAGTTCCCGGACACTCCCGGGCATCACGGCGTGATAACCGTGCCGGCTCCGGAAACACGCCAGCGGCATGTAACGGATCACCCTGTGAGTCATCTGGTCACGGATGCTGAAACCGGAGCCACGAAGCACATCCAGTACCGTCTTGCGGACTGTCTTCGCTGTTTCATTATCCATATCCAGAAAATCCCTGAATTCACGGTTGCCGATCATTGAACTGGTGCGGGTATCGTGATTCAGGTAAAGTTCCAGCATGCAGAAGCGCTTGCTGACCTCCAGCCCTTCCAGTTTCAGACCGTGTGACGGCTTCGAGATCAGTTTCAGCTTAAATTTCTCGGCAAGCTTCCTGACTTCGGCAATGAACGGTTTGATCGTGCTTCGGGCCAGCCAAAGTTCATCCGCCAGTGTCTGGGCTGTAACGTATTCCTCGCTTACCAGGAGACGCCGCGCAAAAACATTGACTTTATTTTCATATTCTGAAGTATAGGTATAATTTGAAAACTGATATCCGAGCTGTTCCTTGACGATCATGAACGTTTCCGTGTCCGTCATCTCCAGCCAGAATCCTGTTCCTTTTTTACTGCGGAGTTCCGCCCCGCTGGCTGCGGCCAGGTCTGCAAGTTCACGCGCATCTCCCTTGACCGTACGGACACTGATCCCGCACAGCTTTGCCAGGTCTGCTGAGCGAAGAGGCTGATCACTCTCCGACAGATAGTAAAGCATCTGCAGCAGTCGTTTCTTTTCCTTCATTTACTTTCCTCAAAACCAATTGAAAGAGGCTTTTGCCAGCCTCTTCTGCAGAACAGTTGATTATTCACTTAACGGTTTTGCGTTCGCTAAAAGTGTTTTGAATTCACTTCGTGCATATGAAGGAATCAATTGGGTGAAGACATTGTTATGTGCCTCTGCGATCTGTTTGAAGATCTCCAGATCTTCCGGATCCGCCTGGGTATACTGGCTGATGACGACCTTGCCGGAAGACTTCTTGTGGACGTAGTTGGCCACATTGACTGCCTCGATGTTAGGGGCATTCCGGATGATCTCAAGCATATCTTTCGGATTATTGACGATCATCAGGATACGCATCTTGTCAGCTCTGGGATCAGAAACGAGCTTGATCGCTTCTTTGACCGGTTTGACAAATACTTTCATCCCCGGAGGAGCTGTCATAAGAAGCAGTTTTGTCCGCATCGGGTCTGCCGCTGCCGCGTCATTTGCGACAAGGATCGTACCGATCTGAAGTGCTTTTGACCATGCGGTCACGATTTGTCCGTGGATAAGTCTTTCATCAAGACGAAGCTGAATGATCATTTCTGAACTCCTTCCTCATGCCAGGCATGTATATTTTTATCAATTTCAGAGTACAACAGCAGACGGTGTTACGGAAGGTATAAATTATGGCTTCTTTTTGCACCAGAACAAGTGCAGAAACCCGATTGAGATGTATCGTTTCAGTCAGCCGATGATCCGCACAGATCCATCACTTCAGAACTGAGATCGTTCTGCTTCAGTATCTTTTCCTGCATTGATCGGAAGCAGGCTTATCCCGGAAACAAAAGAAAAGGTATGATTCCTGTTTTCAGAAGTACATACCCTTTATGTTGTTTATTGAACAAATATTCAGCCGGTTATGCTGTCATTTAAATACTGAATACCCATGGATCATGCAGATCGGCGATCAGCTGGGCATACAGATTATACCAGCTGATGCATTCATTGATGACGATCGAATCACCGGAGATCACATATTCATGGTTCATCAGTTCAGTATCTGCGTTTCTTACCATCTGTATGTCTATAGGAAAGCATAGTCTCTCTGCTGTATCAGCAATATGCTGCTTGAGTCTTCCGGAGTTGGACACCGGTGCATCGATCCACCAGACAGCTTCCTTTACAGCATGTTCCTGCAGTTTCCTGATGATATGTTCGATTGCCGGATCCGTATTCTCAATAATCGCGTACGTACCGGCCAGACCGCTGAGGTCCCGGTAACAGCCATCCCTACCCGCTAGCAGCATACTCCCGGAAAGGGCTGTTTCCATCAGTACAACTGCGTTGAATGCGTCGATATGTACGGTACAGTCCTTTTGAAGTTCAGACAGCTGTTTCTGTTTACGTACCTTCAGCATCTCATCGGATACGCAGATGCGCATCAGTGCATTCCGCTGTCTTTCAGCAAGTAAATAATGGTTGCCTACAAAGGTAATTGCAGACTTGTACGGATAACCCCTGTTCAGAAGATATGTGATGTCATCAGCGCATACCGAAAGGACTGCCCGTGCCTCTTCGCCGAACAGTCTGTAATCTTCTTCGTGATATCCTCTTCTGACACTTTTCATGATCTTAGTATCGTGTATTACCTGATGAAGTTTGTAGACTTCCTTACTTCTTCCTCTTTCGGATACGGAACGCCTGCCTTCTCTCCTGCTTCCTTCAATTTCAGGAACCATGCCATATTCCTTGCCAGTACTCTCATGATCTGCAGACCTTCTTCATCTTGAAGCACCTCTTCTGCATTATTTCCATGCACCATGTTCCAGTAACGTGAAGAGATGATCGGCATCTGCTGATGCAGGAAATACTTGTTGATCTGGTCGATTGCGGAAGTAGTTCCTGCACGTCTTGCGGATACGACTGCTGCTGCAGGCTTATAGCGGAACGGATGCGGATCTTTCCTTCCTGATGAGAAGAATACCCTGTCCATAAAACTCATCAGAGTGCCGTTCATTCCGGAGTAGTATACCGGTGAACCGAAGATGAAGCCGTCAAACTCCGGGGCTTTCTTCGTAAACTCATTGACGATGTCGTCAATGACACATTCCCCTGTCTTTGAACAGCTGCGGCATGCAGTACAGCCGCTTACAGGCTTTGTACCGAGCCAGAATATCTCTGATTCAATGCCCTCTTCTTTCAATGTTTCCCTGATCACATTGAGTGCTGTATAGGTACAGCACTCTTTATGCGGACTGCCGTTGACAAGTAATACTCTGCTCATGTCATAAACCTCCTGACCATGCACTGTCATTACCTCATGTTTATATACTGTCCTACGCGAAACCGCAGCACAAGAACCTCCTGTTATTTCATTTCAGCAAATGCATATGCTTCCCTGATCCATGTGATCATTTCATCATCCAGTTCTTCTTTTCTGCTGATAACGAAATGGTGTGTCCAGCGGCCTGGATACGGTTCTGATTTGACTGCCAGACGTTCTGAATCCAGCGGGTATGGGAGTCCCAGGGTCAATACCAGATATCCGTCCGGAAGTTCTGCCTTCCTCTTTACCCTTGCAAAAGAGACACAGGCAAAAACATGTTTGTTGAGGAACGTGATCTGTGTCTTCTGTACCCGTTTGTTCACAACGGGAAAGATGTCATACAGCAGTTCTTCCAGACACCGGTATAGTTCAACAGCATTCTGATGTTCCCAAAAGAACATCTGTGTATCCATATCCAGTTCTCTCATGACTTCCCTCCTTCTTTTGCCTGTATGATGACACGGATCATGTCACCATCGGTCATATTCAGCGCTTTGCGGATCAGCTTCAGAACACCGATCACATAACAGACGGTACTGTTCTCATTCCTCAGTCCCATATTGACTGCACTACATTCATACGGTATTCAAATACTGCAAGAACCTTTATATTTCCCTTTCCGGATCCCTGAGGGATATTCCACAGGAAGACCGAATATGTTTCACCATCATCCGCAAGTTCATACAGCACTGCATCAAATTCATATCGATTCATACTGCCTGCCTGAGCTTTCTGATTTCGTTATCTTCATTGTAATGTGATGTCGCATTCTGATAAACAGGCATGTATCTTTTATGGTCTGACTATCATCTGTGCCGCATGTCTGCACATTCATCGAATGATCTTCTGCAGATCAATATAATGCAGTCAAAAAACACTCATTGTTAGAACGTATTGTTAACAATGCCGGTAAGACCGATCAGATCTGTCTTAACCGGAAGGATTTACAGAAAAACAGGCTTCGATCAGAGAACGCAGGTAAACGCCCAATAACTTGTACCTGTATAAAAACAACCATATCAGTTAACCTTGGTTTCTTGAGTTCCAAGTACTGATATGGCTGTTTACTGCTTTATTTCCGTGCGTTCAGTCGAGTTAAAAGCGCTCTGTTCACCATGATCGGAAAAGATGAATTCAAATCGGTCCGAAGGTTCAAAGCGCTCAGAATTGATTTATGAAGCTTTTTATCTCAACGAAAGTTGTGGAAAACTTTTTTACCATGTATACCGTGCATCTGATTTTTTGATAGAAGGATCAATGGAGAAACCAGTCATCAGCCATTGATACTGTTCCAGCGTGATATCCCGCAGTTCTTCTATTGAGCGCGGCCACCGGAACCTGCCGTTTGCCAGTCTCTTGTAAAGCAGCAGGAAGCCGTCTCCTTCCCATAGAAGTGCTTTGATTCTGTCTGCCTTTCTTCCGCAGAACAGAAAGATCTTTCTTCATCAAACGGGTCCAAGCTGAACTGATACTGTACCAGTGAAGCAAGTCCGTCTACTCCATATCTCAGATCCGTGTAACCGCAGGCAATATAGACTTCCTTTATTCCGTGTCCCTCCTTAAACATGGGATACCGCCTTCATAAGCCTGATCAGTAAGTCGTCAGAAATCTCTTCATTGATCTCTACACTCACATTGCCTGACTTTATCACTGCCGCCGTTTTCTCTGTTACTTCTGATATTTCTCCGACAGGCTGTGTAAGCTGGCAGAAGTCAGTACTGTTCTGTGCTGGAACAATGGCGTTATTTTGGGCAAGCACCAGTTCAGCTCCGATCTCCATTCTGAGTTTCCTTTGCCAGTTATAATACGTTTTGGAATTAATGTTGTGTGCTGCCAGCCAATAAGCTTTTTTCATTCCGCTCTCATTACATTCTTTAATGATCGTTTTCCATCTTTCCCTGCGCATCGCATGAGTTATTCCATCCATTACCTATGTACCTCCGACTCTAAAAAACCTGGGGATTTTTCAGAGTCACTTTCTCATTTATCCCAAGGTTTTCATAGGTACTAGTTATTGGGCGTTTACCGTTTATCTAGTACATGCTAATGAAATATTTCGCAGCAAAAGGAACACCCATAACAAAAGCAGGCTGATACGTACCTCAACCTGCATTTTGCATTGTTAAACAAAGTTTTTTCAAACAGTGTATTTATGTGACAGAAACAGTGTGATTCTCAATCAATTCATGAATTTCGCAAAGAATGATACGACTCCGCTCCAGTAGTCTTTGATCGGTCTCTGTCCGATCTTGTAAGTAACGCTCTTGTATCCGCTGTAGTTTCCGATTCCTTTGAATACGACTGTCGCTGTTCCCTTGGCTGTGTTGTTGCTGTAGGAGTATACCTCGAAGTCTTCTCCATGTGTTAATGGTGTCTTGCCCATTGCAGACTTGCTGAACTGCTCAGGACTTGTGATCTCTACAGGCTTCCCTGACTGGTACTGCTGAGGCTTGATACTGATCGATGCTTTTGCAAGATTCAGCGTACTGTCAACAACTGTGTATTCTGCACTGAGCACTTCTTCTCCGGTGTAGTTTCCTTTACCGGATGCCTTCACTGTCAGTGTCCTGCCAAGATAATCATTCGCTGCAGCTGTTGCAGGGATCTCTGTATCTCCATCATAGAACTTCAGTGTGTAGTCTGTATTTGCCTTCAATACTCCTCCGTCTTCATCTCTGATGACGACTGTTGTCTTATAGCTTCCCTTCTTCGTGGAGCTATTGACATTATTGGCATACTCAAGTGTTGTCTCTGGCAGATCTTTTGCACTGATCGTGAAGGTCTGTTTCAGGCTTCCGGTATAGTTTCCGACACCTTTCACTGTGACTGTTCCTGTTCCTGCTTTCTTGTTGTTTGCATAGCTCAGTGTATAGTCACTTCCTTCAACCAGTTCTGTTCCGCTGACTGTTACAGTTGGTGCAGGTTTTGCGCCGTTCTTCATCATAACTGCTTCAGGTACATTTACGACTGTGTTGGCTGCTGTCAGTTTATCCTTGGCTACAGTGACTGTCTTTTTGATCGTTCCTGTATA
>JAILLA010000072.1 GCA_024693325.1 Solobacterium sp. | reverse complement strand
ATGTCATACTGACGAACAGGATGAGCGAAGAGCTTGAGGATGTGGCAGACAAAGTATATACAAGGGACCTGTTTTCAAGAGACTGAAGAAATACAAAGTACACAAAATGAAAATCCAGTATTTGAACGTACTGGATTTTTTAATGAATATCAGGATTTGTTTTCTTTCCCGAATCTTTTCATGATGAAGCTCATGCAGAGATAGTTGATCGGGAAGTAGATCGGAAGGGCAATTGCCTTTGCCCACAGCTTCGGGCCATGGAACACATCTACCACAAGCATTGTGATCAGTGCTGAGATGATGGTTCCCGGAATGTAGCTTACCGGGAAGGTGACCGCAGACTTCCAGGTCGGCTTCTGTTTATAAGTAATATATGTATTCATGAAATAGGAGCCGACCATGGATAATACATCACCCAGAACTGAGGATGTACCGACACCGACACCTAAATTGACAAACAGCATATACAGAACCTGGGATACCAGTGTATTGATTACACCGATAATTCCAAATGTCAGAAATCTTTTGTTAAAGAATTTTTCTTTGATTTTCTCAATCATACGCTTCTCCCGCATCCATATTAATGATAGCCTGTTTCAGTATTTCTGAAGCCTGTTCATTGGTTGTTTTATAGTTTACTTTTGATGGTTTGTGATGAATGATCAGATCTTCCAATCCCTGGAGTATCTCTTCTCTGTCATAATGGCAGGCAATGGCATTATCACGCTTCATGATGCGCCAGGAAGGACTCTTCTCAGTGGTAACCGCAAGAACATTCTTTTCCAGCAGTGAATACTCCATCAGTTTGCTGGGAAGGAAGGGTTGGAACTGATCATCCGGCAGGATCGTATCAAACAGCAGGACGCCGTCACTCCGGTTCATTTTCTCTATGCATTCTTCGTATGGGATCTTGCCATGTATTGCAAAGTATGGATCCAGATGAAGTTTCCTGATCAGTTTCCTGTCGCTTTTGCGGAATTCTCCGTACTGTTCGATCAGAAGCTTCTGTCCGGGATATTTTCTGACAAATATTTCAACGGCATGAATGAACTCTTCAATAATGCGGTAGCCATAGATCCTTCCGAAATGTGACAGAATAAACTTGTCATCCGTTTCTGTTTCCTGGACCGGATGTATCATATTCCATTCCGGAATATAATTCAGCGGTACAATGATACTTTTTTTCCGGATGCTTTCTTCCGTCACGCTGCCAAAATACTTCATATACTGCTCGATCATGAACTCTCTGAGCTCTTCACTGATGAACACCAGAAGATCGGCCTGTTCCAGCGCATTGGCTTCATCTTCAGCCACAACATAATATTTCAGGTAAAGCTTGAAGGCTATCTTCTCCGGCAGGGAATAATGCCTGTATGTTTCCTTGTCAAACATATAGGGATTATGGTTGATCGGGTCAGAGAAAGCTGCGATCCATCTGACCGCCGGCCTGTTTTTCTTCAGGATCACGCCTGCCCGGGTCGTATAGCAGGGCCATGTCATGGTATAGACATAATCCTGGCCGTCGTACATCTGTACAGCGCTCTCAATGTACCGTTTCATATGCCTGAGCCCTTTGAACAGATCGACATTTCTGATATTGAACCATACATTGTTGTATTCATCCGCCCAGGTGACTTTGAATTTTTTGTAATTCGGGTCTTCTGACAGACGTTCTTCCAGCTGCTTTTCTTCCGGGTAGTTTCTCAAGGCACAGACATCATACTGCATGTCCAAAAGACGCAGATGCTTGTATACGATCTGCGAATTTGTGTCGTTGTAGGGAAAGAATGTCGCGGGTATGACCAGACAGCGTTTCATATGATTCCTTTCAGGATTAATCCTATATATGTTATCATAATATGCGGAATCGGGGAAAAAACGTATGAAAGTATTGATTATTGTTCCGGCCTACAACGAAGAAAAGAATCTGCCCGTACTCATTCCGAAGATCACGGCAGAAGGCTGGGATTATATCGTGATCAATGACGGATCAACGGATAACAGCGCGGAAATGCTGCGGGAGAAGGGATTCAATCATATGGATCTGGCGGTCAATGCAGGCCTGGCAGCTGTTACCAAAATGGGTTTTATGTATGCACACGACCATGGCTATGATGCGGCACTGGTTGTCGATGGGGATGGCCAGCATCCTCCTGTCTATATAAAAGACCTGGTCAAGAAGATCGAGGAAGGGTACGACTATGTCGTAGGATCAAGATTTATTGACCGGAAAAAACCGATGTCCATGCGGATGATCGGGTCCCGCCTGATCTGCTGGGCGATCAGACTGAAGACGGGAAAAACAGTCAAGGATCCGACATCGGGAATGAGAGCACTCGGCAGAAAAACACTTCAGGACTTTGCGGAAAACATGAATTTTATCGCGGAGCCTGACGCGCTGGTATATGTACTGCGCAGAGGATACAGTTTCAGTGAGATACAGGTGGATATGGAAGAGCGCACGGAAGGCGTCAGCTATTTCCACAGTCCTCTGAAATCCGCAAGATATATGTATACGATTCTGATGTCCATTCTGTTTTTGCAGTGGTAAGGGGTATTGAATATGGTTTATATTCCGACGGCGCTTAGAGCAGCCCTGATCTGCGGATCGCTGCTGGTGCTTGTATTTATTGTTTACAGTTCCATAAAGGCCAGCATGGACGTGCACTATGCAGTTTTGTGGATTACGATGGCAGCGATCATCCTGCTCATCGGTTTATGGCCTGAACTGGCAGCTGCGATCGCCAATCTGATCGGCTTCCAGTCCGTCAGCAACTTTGTCTTCCTGGCCATGACTGCCGTGCTGTTTTTGCTGAGCTATTATTCATTCCTGAAGATCAGCCGCATGAACGAAGACATCCGCAAGCTGAACTATAAAGTGGCGTCCCTTCAGAAAGAACTGGATGACGCAAAAAAGAGGTCAGAATGAAAGAACGGAAACGTGCAGCGTTCATAACCAACGGAGCTTTTCCGGTCCCTGCTGTCAGAGGCGGGGCAGTCGAGGCACTGACGGAAATGATCCTCAAGGAAAATGAAATATTCAGGGAAATGGATCTGACACTGTTCAGCATCTATGATGAACTGGCACTGAAGGCAGGGGTAAAGTATCCCTCTGTCCATTTTGAGTTTATCAGGCCTGCAAAGAAGTGGCTGAATATCGATAGGGCATTTCACTATGTTGCTTACGATATTCTGAATTATTCCAAACATCTTTCCTTCAAGACAACATTCCAGAGGATCAATTATCTGTATCAATGTGCGGTAAAGCTGCATGAAAATGATTATGACGCAGTGATATTTGAAAACCAGATGGCATCTTTGTGGGTGCTGAAGTATAAAGACAATGCCGCGAAATATGCCGGAAAATATTATTTCCATCTGCACAATCATCCGGAAAAATACGCAAAAGCGGAGAAGCTTGCGGCAGATTCGGAAAAGATCATATGTGTCAGCCGGTTTATCGGCAATGCATTTGCAGAAAAGATCGGGATCGGGTATTCCGATGAGAAGTTCGCCGTACTGAAGAATGTCGTCGATGAAAAACTGTTCGATCCTTCCCGCGTTACGGAGGAAGATATCCGGAATGTAAAGGATAAATTACAGACCGGTGAGAAACGGATCGTCCTGTTCCTGGGCAGACTGATGGAAGGCAAGGGCGTCAGGGAACTGATGCAGGCATTCAGGGATATGAACCGGGATGACTGTGTCCTGGTCATCGTCGGGAGCCTGAACTTCGGCGACAATGCCAGAAGCCCGTACGAAGACGAACTCTATGAACTCGTTAAAGAGACCGGAGAAGACAGGATCATCTTTACAGGTTATGTAGACCATGATCTGGTTCCTGCATATTACCGTGCAGCCGATATCGTATGCATGCCTTCCACCTGTGAAGATGCAGCACCGCTTGCGGTCATAGAGTGTCTCAGAATGCAGATGCCGCTGATCACCACAACGATGGGCGGGATACCGGAATACGCGGATGAAACATGTGCCGTCATGCTGGAAAACGATGAGCATCTTGTCGGATCTCTGCGGGATGCGATGAACAGACTGCTGGATGATGAGGCGGAACGGAAGAGACTTTCGGAAGGTGCCGCTCTTATCAGCAAAGACCGTACATTGTCATCGTTCTATCATAATCTTCTGGACATCCTGGAAAAGAAATAAAGTGCAGCCGCAACGCAGATCAATACTTTGCCTGCTGGCTGCCGATCCTGAAAGTGCCGTTTGCGCGGCACTTTTTGGGATTCTAACATCCGTGGTGGCGCCGGCTATAACAAATGGTGGCTAAGCTTTAACACATGGTGGTGAAGCTATAACAACGGGTGCCAGACCTATAACATTAAGGTGGTTTATAGAAAAAGCAGAAACCAATACAG
>JAILLA010000065.1 GCA_024693325.1 Solobacterium sp. | reverse complement strand
TCCGGATGAAAGCTGCCATCATCATGATCATGAAGAGGGCCATGAGTGCCATCATGGTCATGGAGAGGATCATGACTGCCATCATGAACACGGCTGCGGCGGCAGATGTTCTGAATAAACTGAAGACAGGCTTACGGCAGTGATATAGTCCCACTAAAGTAGACAACGCAAAAAAATAAAGCGTTGCGCACGGAGGTGGGACTTTATTCATGGGAAGAAAAGCGAAATATACATACGAAGAGAAACTGCAGGCATGCATGGATTACCTGAGCAGAAAAAGAAGCGCAAAAGAGATTGCCGACAGGCTGCAGATGCGCAAAGATGGTCCAGATAAAGTACGTCAATGGGTAAAACAGTATCAGACAAACGGCCCGGAGATCCTGCAGGAAACGAAGACGAACACAACATACACTGAAGAATTCAAACTGCAGGTTGTCGAAGAGTACCTGTCGGGATCCGGATCATTAAGAGAGCTTCAGGTCAAATACAAAATACGATCCTCCGAACAGATACGACGATGGATTTCAAAGTACAATAGTCATGAAGAACTGAAGGACTATGATCCTCATCCGGAGGTCTACATGACAAAGCGAAAGAAGACAACCCAGGAAGAACGCAAAGAGATCGTACAATACTGCCTCGAACACAATAAAGACTACAAAGGAACCGCATCAAAGTATGACTGCAGTTATGCGCAGGTCTACCAATGGGTCCGTAATTACGAAACCAAGGGCGCAGAAGGTCTGGCAGATAACCGCGGTAAGCGGAAGAAGGAAGAAGAACTGACAGATCTGGAGAAAGCACAGCGGCGGATCAAGCAGCTGGAACGCCAGCTCCTTCTGAAAGAAAGAGAGAACGAACTGTTAAAAAAAGTGGACGAATTCGAAAGGAGGTGGCTTCAGGAACACCAAAAGCCAGACGGATCGCATTAGGCAAAGCAGCGAAAGAGAACATCTATAAACTGATACAGGAATATGAGAGCTGGGGGATCAGCTGGATCTGTAAACTGTTGGTGATATCGCGGGCGGCGTATTACAAATGGAAAAGAAGATGTCCTTCTCAAAGAGATCTTGAGAATCGGAAACTGTTCACGAAGATACAGACGATCGCTGAGAGTAATAACAGCCTGTTCGGTAAGACGGCAATGACGAATTACATCAATCATCATCTGGAAGAAGACGAACAGCCGGTCAATCACAAAAGAGTCTATCGTTTGATGTGCATCAATAATATCCGCACAAGCAGACCGAGATATGCACGTCCTGCATGGAAACGTACTACACCGGAAGAGGTAGCGGACAATCTGCTGAGCAGAAACTTTAATGTCAGTAAGCCTAACGAAGGATGGTGTACGGATATCACAGAGATATCGGTTCCGGGCAGTAAGGAGAAGATATACATATCGACGATCATCGACCTGTATGACCGTTATCCTGTCGGTATCGCTGTCAGCCGCAGGAATGATACAGCTATTGTCCATCAAAGTCTCGAGCAGGCAGTGAAAGCCAATCCGGGTGTACATCCGCTGTTTCATTCAGACAGAGGATTTCAGTATACAAGAGCAGTTTTCAAGAAGATGCTTGAAGAACTTGGCATGACACAGTCGATGTCAAGAGTGTCCAGATGTATCGATAACGGACCGATGGAGGGATTTCAGGGGATCCTTAAGGAGATGATCGCTGTCCTGTATCCAAACGCCCGCACTTATGAAGAGTTGGAAACGGCGATATACGGAACGATCGATTACTACATCAACGAATATCCTCAGAACCGGTTCAAGGGTAAGACATCCAGTGAGGTAAGACGGGAAGCACTAAGTTCCGACACTCCTGTCGTATATCCGATTCCTAAAAACAACCGTATCATCAGATACTGGGATCGCATTCACTCTCATCAGAATCGTTCTAAGGCTTAAACAATAGAAAACCAAGCCACCTTTTCGATGGCTTGGTTATGGCAACATCTTTAGATATTTCGACTGTCTACTTGACAGGGACTATATCAGGCAGCCGTCCTTTTTCTTTTTTCGGAAACACCGGCCGCGGAACAAATCATGCTCCTGCCGTCCCGGAAGCCGTCAGTACGGTATTTTTTTCAGCAGTGTATCCAGGATTACGGAAATCCCCAAGGTCATCAGAAGTCCCCACAGCAGCACCAGCAGCGGATTGCGTGGGAAGAACAGCCAGATCTGCGTAACCGGCTTGCTGCAGTTGAAGAACAGGCAGTGAAGATACCACATATACATCGAATACTTACCGATGATTTCCAACGGTTTCCACGGCAGCCGGATCATCCTGGTCACTGTAATCAGGGCGAAGATGAAGA
Organism: Solobacterium sp.; assembly: GCA_024693325.1. Classification (GTDB taxonomy): domain Bacteria; phylum Bacillota_I; class Bacilli_A; order Erysipelotrichales; family Erysipelotrichaceae; genus Bulleidia. The sequence continues at coordinate 451 of JAILLA010000065.1, read as the reverse complement.
GCGGCGCGTAGATGATATCCATATTGAAAGCCCCGGAAAGATTGACGGTATGCAAAGCCAGCGGTCCGCAGTCCAGCGCCGGCAGGAACCTCCTCCCGAAAAATGCTGCAATCATCATGGCCAGGCACAGAAAGCCCTGCAGGATCCCGGGCAGGCGGCTGAAGCTCTTCTCAATCTTTTGAAACAGGCAATACCGGGCAAAAAGCCAACCGCTCATCACCGCCGGCAGCCAGGCCCGCAGATGATCCAGCAGCACCCAGAGTGACGACTCCGGGTCCAGCCGGGACATGACCATGATCATCACAGCCGCCGGCAGGATCACGCCGCCCGCCGCGGAAACCGGCAGGCTCCGCTTTTCCAGCAGCCGGTCCATCCCCGGCAGGATAAACAGGATCATCAGGTAGAAATACACATACCAGCAGAAGATCATCACATCTTCGCGCAGCCCGAA
>JAILLA010000056.1 GCA_024693325.1 Solobacterium sp. | reverse complement strand
TGTTACATCAATGTCCAGGTGGGAACGGGCCGCATCAGAAACGGACCATCCTTTTCCTCCCTGGTTGAAGCCGCCTTCAAACTGATTGGCCGCAGTTGCGCCTCCCCAAAGGAAGCCTTCCGGGAATGTTTTTGCCATAATTTCTCCTTTCTCTGATAAGAAAGTGGCATGTTGACCATACCACTTTATTTTATAAATACTTTATGAATGATTATCCCTGAGATTCGCCCTGTGCCTGCTTGTTGGAAATCAGAACGAACGGTGTGTAGATCAGGAACGATACGCCAATTACGATGAACTGAGCAAGTGCTGATCCTATATGACCGCCGCTTGCGAGGAAGCCCATAATACCTGCCGGAGTTGTCCACGGAGCGTTGACGACGAACGGCTGAACGATTCCGATCTTTGTCATGAAGTAACCTAACAGAATGGAAACAACAGGTGACAGAATGAACGGAATACCGAGGATCGGGTTCATAACGATAGGCAGACCGAATGTTACAGGTTCATTGATATTGAAGATCGCGCAGGGGATCGCAAGCTTTGCAATGGACTTGTAGTCATCACGCTTGGAGAACAGCATGATGGCGATCAGCAGACCGCCTGTGATGCCGGCACCGGTAATTGTAGCGAATGCGGACATGAACGGTGTGTTGATAATGTTTGTTGCTGCTGTGCCAGCCTGGTAAGCAGATTCGTTCTCAGCAAATGCCTGCAGAAGGATAGGTTCATAGATACCCTTTAACGTCTGTGTTCCGTGGATACCGAACCACCACAGGACAACTGTGCATCCGATCAGGAAGCAGAAGCCCGGCAGACCTGTCAGAACGTTCTTCAGAGGAGCCTGGATGAATGTTGTGATTGCATCGAACAGTGTCATCTTTGTCAGAGCCTGGAACAGAACGCCGACACCCGAGATCAGAAGGATCGTCAGTGTTGCAGGGAACAGAACAGCAAATGATCTTGCTACGTTCGGAGGAACGGAGTCAGGCATGCTGATAGTCAATTTTCCTGACTGAATCAGTTTCACATACAGTGTCGCTGCAGCGATCGCAACGATCATACCAACGAACAGACCCTGTGCATTTGTATAGTTACGGGCAAGAACATTGGAAATTGTAACTGCTTCTCCGCTTTCAGCGGCATTCGCTGTTGCAGTGTAGGTGCACAGGGAGATGTAAGATCCCAGAGCAACCAGTGAAACGACTTTGTCATTGTTGCCATAGCTCTCAGCAACTTTGCCAGCCAGAAGAATAACAATGCCGATCGCCATGAAGTTCATGGTACCGTAGTTTGCATTGTCAAACAGCGGCTTGAATGCGCCAAGCCAGGACATGCCCGGAACATTTGCCAGAGAGACATAGCCAGGAGTGGTGTTGCAGATTACGTTCGAGAACAGTGTGCAGAACGAACCTGCGATGATCAGCGGCATCAGATCCGTAAAGGCATTTCTGATGCAGGCCATGAGACGGTTATTACTGATTTTACCAGCGACCACCAGCATGGCACTCATAAATTTGTCACCCATATTATCCTCCTTATTTGGGTTTACCCATAACAGTACATGCGTACATGTCATACAGACATAGTAGCATATATCCATATGACAAACTTGCATAAATTGCGGCTGATATATGCAATATTGGAAATGGTTTATTCGAACTGTAGTATACTGTTTATAAGGAGGGAAAATATGGATTTTGATACGATCAGGATCTTCCTTGCTGTTCAGGATACCGGCAGCATTTCAAAAGCATCACAGTATCTCTATATCTCACAGAGCAGTATTTCCCGTCGTTTATCTGCTCTTGAAGAAGAGATCAATACGAAACTGCTGATCCGTGAAAAAGGAAAATCCACCATTTCTCTGACACCTGCCGGTGAATCCTTTCTTCAGATTGCCCGCCAGATGGAGATACTGTACAAAGATGTTGAAACACTTTCGCAGTCACCTGAGCGCAGTTATCTTTCCATCGGCTCAGTCGGATCCCCTGTTTCATTCCCGTTCAGTCATTTTAATCCTGATTTTGTTACCCGGCATCCGGAGATCTGTCTGTCGGTTCATCTCTATCACACAAATGATATTTATAAACGTGTCAGCAATCACTTTATCGACATCGGATATGTCAGCTTTCAGAATAATTATCCGGATATTATCTGCAGTCCGTTTGTCAGTTTTCCCTTTGTTCTGATTACAAGAAACGACAGTCCCTACAGAGATAACATGGACATCGAAGAACTTCCTGCAGACAAAGAACTGTATATCCGGTATACCCCGCAGTATGAGCTCTGGCATAATCATGTATTTCCAGGCAAGAATTATCTGGTGAGAGTCAGCAATCAGGAGCTGCTGATCAACTATCTTCATATAAAGGATTCCTGGGCACTCTGCAGTGACTTTGCCGCAAAAGTCATCCAGAGCCGGATGAACATTCCCCTTTCTGTTTATCCGGTCAGGAACGGACCGGCACCGATGCAGTATTATGAGATCATGAATACCCACATTCGTCCCAGCAGAACAGCAGCTGCAGAATTATACAGAACAGAGTTTCATGAGTTCCTCAAGAAAAATGGTTATCAGTTCTGAATCCCGGCTGAGCAGACAGTTGTGTACTGCCTGCGTAAGCGGGATTTTTCTTTTACCCATAAGAAAAAGAGAGATCCCGAAGAATCCCTCTTTATTTGTGAATGATTATTCGCCAGCTTCTACGCCGTACCAGCCGATTCCCTCGTCTCTCCAGCCGTAGGTGATCAGAGCATCTCTTTCACCAATGTTCTTGGTGTAGTGATGGTTGTTAGCGAA
>JAILLA010000054.1 GCA_024693325.1 Solobacterium sp. | reverse complement strand
GCTGTAATAGCCAAGGATAGAGTCTCCTACATAGTTGTAGTGCGGTGTCTGTACGTGGTCGAACAGGATGACATTCTTTAATTCACAGCTGTTTCCTACCACGCAGTCTGCGCCTACCAGGGCTGAGCCTCTGATGAATGCGCAGTGACGTACTTCCGTGTTCGGTCCGATGATGCACGGTGCTCCAAGATATGCCGAAGGGAATACCCTGGCTGTCTTGTGTACCCATACATGCTCGGATACTTCCGTATATTCTTCCGGGTCAAGCTGTGAACCGAGATTCAGGATCAGGTCCTTGATCCCCTTCAATGCTTCCCAGGGATATGTGAAGTGGGAAAGATATTCTTTCGCAATCGTATGATCGAGGTCATACAGATCAGTGATCGTGTACATAATGTTATTTCTCCTTCTTCTGCGTTCATTTTTACGCTTCGGATTTTTACTGTCAAGTTTCAGTAACCGAACATCCACCAGTGCAGGATGCCGGCACACTCTCTGATAAAGTAAGTCGGAAGCAGCCACCAGGCTGTATGTGAGGGATATGACCCTGCTTCAATGCCGAGTGACTCTGCCATGGCGATCGACCTGTATTCATGGAAGTCGCTTGTGACAATAGTCATAGAAGGCTCCAGTCCGTTGTTTTCAATGATCTCTTTGGAATAGAGCATATTCTCATAAGTTGATTTAGAACGGCTTTCTGCGTACAGCCTGTCTGCAGGGATCCCTTTCTTCAGCAGATAACGGTACATGGCATCAGCTTCCACAGCGTCGCCCGGTTCCTGCCATCCGCCGCTGACGATGCATTTCGTATCCGGATAGGCTTCCAGCCAGTCATATGCTGCATTCAGGCGTTCCTTCAGCATTGGTCCCGGTTCTTCCCCCAGCACATCACAGGCCAGTACCACGACCGTCCCGTTTTCTTTCGGCGTCTGATCGGCGCCTCTGATCATCAATGTGCCAAGGATCACCGCAAGCACCGCAAACACACAGATCACCAGCAGGGTCACCTTCAGAAGGAGTCCGTAATATTTCTGATGCCGGTGCTGACTGATCCAATGATTTACCTTGACAAAGAAGATCCCGTACAGCATCAGCAGAGCACTTGCCGCAAAGCCTGTCACATTGCCGATGTTGATGATCGAATACAGAGCAGGTATGAGGAAAACGATCATTGCGGCTGCGGCCGTAATGATCAGCGGTATACTGCGCTGTGTCCTGTCTGTATGCTCCATCATGTTTCCTTTTTACAAAAGTGCGGAAGACCCGCACTTTCAGACTGCTTCGTAAAATGTATCCGGATGGTTCTGATCAAACTGTTCGTTTGCCCACATCACAGTGATCAGTTCTTCCGTATCGGACAGGTTGATGATGTTGTGTGTATATCCCGGCAGCATCATCACCGCCTGTATCCTGTCTCCGCTCACTTCGTATTCGCGGACCTCTTCACTGCCGATCCTGCGTTCCTGGATCATGGCATGTCCCTTGACTACAATGAAGAACTCCCATTTTGTATTGTGCCAGTGCTGGCCTTTCGTGATACCGGGTTTTGAAATATTCACCGATACCTGTCCGCCGCTCACTGTTTTCAGCAGTTCCGTAAAGCTTCCCCTGTCATCCGCGTTGGTCTTCAGATCGAAGATCGTCTTTTCTTCCGGCAGATAGGACAGATATGTACTGTACAGTTTCTTGGCAAAGCTTCCTGCAGGGATCTCGGGAACGATCAGGGTGGACGGCTGGTCATGGAACTTCTTCAGAAGTTCAACGATCTCCCCGAGTGTAATATGGTGTGTCACAGGTACATAGCAGTACTTTCCGTTCTCACACGGAACGGGTTCCGTACCGTCGTATTCACATCTGTGCACCTTTCCTTCCAGCAGGTCCAGCATCTCTTCCACAAGGTCGTCGATATACAGCAGATCCAGTTCTACGGAAGGATCATTTACCGTGATCGGCAGCTCGTTGGCAATGTTATTGCAGAAAGTCGCGACTGCGCTGTTATAGTTCGGCCTGCACCATTTGCCGAACAGGTTCGGGAATCTGTACACGTATACAGGAGCTCCGGTCTCTTTCGCATAGGAGAAGAACAGTTCTTCTCCGGCAAGCTTGGATTCCCCGTACAGTGAGCCGGCAAACCTGCCGCTCAGTGATGCCTGTACGGAGCTCGACAGCATGACCCCTGCTTTGTTTTCTTCCTTCTTCAGGGTATTCAGCAGGATCCCGGAAAAACCGAAGTTGCCGGTCCTGAATTCCTCCGGATCCTTCGGACGGTTGACCCCTGCCAGGTGGAAGACGAAGTCTGCTTCCCGGCAGTACTGTTCCAGTTCCTCTGCCGTGGAATCCATGTCATATTCAAAGATCTCATCGATCTTCAGAGAAGGCCTGGTCCTGTTTTTGCCCTGGCGGATGTTTTCCAGGTTCGCTGCCAGGTTTTTTCCGACGAATCCCTTTGCGCCGGTGATCAGGATCTTCATCCTGCTTTCTCCATTTCTTTGAGCTGTTCCTTTACATAGTCTGTCGTCAGGATCTTTTTCTTAGTGCCTTCAACATCCAGCAGTGTTGTATTGTGGCTTGTATAAGACTCATCAGCCTGTGTATGGACCTGTCCCTGTACAACGAATTTGTCATAGTTCAGGTCTCTGCTGTCTGCCGCAACACGGAAGTAGCCTCCCATGTCTTCGGATCTCAGACGTTCTTCACTCGTCATCAGTGTTTCATAAAGCTTTTCGCCGTGTCTGGTGCCGATGATCCTTGTGCCGGTATCACCGAAGAGCTCCTGAACGGCTTTTGCCAGATCACCGATCGTGGAAGCGTCTGCCTTCTGGATAAACAGGTCGCCGGGATTTGCATGTTCGAACGCGAACTTGACCAGGTCTACCGCTTCATCCAGGTTCATCAGGAAGCGCGTCATGTTCGGGTCCGTGATCGTGATCGGGTTTCCTGCTTTGATCTGGTCAATGAACAGCGGGATGACGGAACCTCTGGAGCACATGACATTGCCGTATCGCGTACAGCAGATCACCGTACCGCCGCGTTCCGCTGCGATCCTGGCATTGGCATAGATCACATGTTCCATCATTGCCTTACTGATGCCCATCGCATTGATGGGATACGCTGCCTTGTCCGTGGACAGGCATACAACACGCTTGACGCCGGCATTGATCGCTGCGTGCAGCATATTGTCCGTACCTTCAACGTTGGTGCGGACTGCTTCCATCGGGAAGAATTCACAGGACGGCACCTGCTTTAAAGCTGCCGCATGGAAGATATAGTCTACCCCGGGCATTGCGTCATCCAGTGTCTGTCTGTTTCTGACATCACCGATGTAGAATTTTACCTTTGAAGCGTATTCCGGATGTTTTGCCTGAAGTTCATGGCGCATATCATCCTGTTTTTTCTCATCCCTGGAAAAGATACGGATCTCTTTGATATCCGTTGCCAGGAAATGCTTTAATACTGTATTTCCGAATGATCCGGTACCTCCCGTGATCATCAATGTTGCATCTCTGAATGTGGACATGTCAGTTCCTCCTGTCGTTCTGCTGTTTAGATTGTAATACGAACGGGAATTCATTTTCCATTGTTTTATGTATGTTATGCATGGAATACCTCCGCAAAATGGTGTCCTTTCCGTTCTTCAGCCGGGGGAAGCGTCATGTAGTCCCCGTATGTCTGACGCAGGATCTCATCAAAACGGACAGGAATATTGACGGGGATCCCTTCAAACAATGCTTTGCGGCAATAGCCCAGCCAGCTGATCTCATAGATGTCTTTCCTGCCGTACGCGCCGCCTGTGATGATGACCTTTGATGACTTTTTTGTATGACGTAACTTCTGTTCATACCGGATCAAAGCGCGCTGTGCATCCGGCAGGATCAGCTTTGATGCGCTCATGCATAACTCAATGCAGACCTTCCGTAGGAACGGTCTGATCTCATGCGCATCTGCGTACAGGCTGCGCATACGGTAATGCATGAGCCGGTGCATTCCCCAGCAGACCATATCCGGCAGTACATGGTCCGGATAATAATCGACCGGAAAGATATCAACGGACACCCCGTGATGGATATCCATGTGCCTGCGTGAAGACTCGATAAAGACCGTATCCGTGTTCATCAGTTTGGCAAACAGGATGCCGCATGCCGGTTCTGTTTTCAGGCACTGCAGGAAATAGTGTTCCGGCATCTTCAGCCTGCACAATACGTCATAGTCCCTTCTCGGCATGATCAGATCGATGTCATCATCCCATGGTATGAATCCCTGATGTCTGACTGCCCCAAGCAGGCTGCCGCCGGCAAGGCACCAGCGCAGGTCATTCTCTTCACACAGGCTGATGAATACCTTCAGGCATTCCAGTTCCAGTTCTTTCAGCTTCTTCAGCTGTTCTTCATTCAGTTCCATGATCCTCCCTGATCCGTTTCAGGATCTCTTTGATCTCTTTGGTTCGTATGATCCATACCGCGGCACCCGTCCAGACAGCAGCGTCTGCCGCGATCCGTACTGCCGGCATATCCGGCAGAGCAGAATGGATGACCAGACAGCAGATACAGGCTGCCGCAGTATGAAGGAATACCGGCGTTGATATTCTGACGGTCTGATGACATGACATATTCATAAACGCCAGTGCCGCTTCGGAGATGACCGTGGCTGCTGCTGCCCCATACGCTCCGTATGCCGGTACCGCGCAGATATCCAGCAGGATGTTCAGGAGGACTGCCATACTGACCATCAGCGTATCCTGTTTCTGTTTCCCGGCAGGGATCAGATACAGACAGCGGTATGCCATCGTATAAGTCTTCAGGATGACAAACGGTGACAGCAGTCTGCTGAGTCCGGTCACGGTTTCATATCCCTTCCCATACAGCAGGGTGACTGCGTCATGACTGACCATGAACAGACCGCAGCTGATCATGACAGAGGCCGATATGAGCACTGTCATACTGTCACTGAAGTACTGCTTTGAACCGCTGCTGTGTGCCCTGATGGCGCCGGGTATCAGAAGTACGAGCAGTCCCTCCAGGATACCGGAGGGAATATTGACGATCCTGTCGGCGCATGCGTAACAGCCTGACTCCTGTGCAGCCGCAAGCATCCCCAGCATGCCCTGGTCAATGATCCGGTATACCTTCAGCGCGGAATCCGGGACAAACAGTTTCAATGATCCCTTCAGACAGGTTGATAAATGTTCTGTACGGAAACGGAACGCAAAGCCCAGTCTGCGGATGTATATCTGTGATACTGCCGCCATTGCAAATGTTCCCGCAGCCTGGATCAGTCCGTATGTTTCCAAAGGGGCATATCCTTTTCTGACAAACAGCAGGATACACACAGCGTCCGTGATCCGGATCACCAGTGTGCAGAGTACATACCGGTCTGACCGTTCAAGCCCCTTCAGAAGCCATGAACAGTCTGTCATGCAGGCTGCCAGCCTGATCATCTGGATCCGCATGATCACGGATGCCCGTGTCAGGATCAGTACCGCAAGATACATGATCATGCTGAAAAGGGATGTGATGATCTGCAGACTGAACAGATCATGATACACGCGCTCTGCCTGAGCGGGATTCTGTGCTGCGGTTCGGATACCGAGGGTGTATGTTCCCAGCTGGGCAGTCATGATGAAATAGGAGATCACATTCAGTGAGACCGCTGTGATCCCCATCCCTTCCGCCCCAAGCACTCCGGATACATGGGCTGTCGTGATCAGCGGCAGGAATATCAGTACCGTCCTGCAGACAAACTCATTTTTCAGTGACCGGTATCTGCAGGACATCCTCAAATGCCTTTCTGTGTGCTTCAGCCATCTGTTCGATCGTATAGGTCCGCATATCCATGCGGATCTGCTGTTCAAGACGCTGCCTGAGTTCCGGATCCCTCAGTTCTGATAATGCCTGTTTTAATTCAAAAGGATCCGCATGGATCAGGATCCCGTTCTCATGATCACGGATCAGTTCCCTGCCTGCCGTGCATGTATCTGTCGTTATGACCGCTTTCCCGGCACCCAGTGCTTCCGCAACACACAATCCCCATACCTCCTGCCTGGCAGGATGGACGAAAATATCACAGGCGCACAGATATTCCAGGATCTCACGGTGTGTCAGAAAACCGCATTCATGGATCCTGCCTTCATCTCTGATCCGCGGTCCGCCTGCCAGATACAGATGCATATCCGGAAGATCTGTGACCGCTGCCTTCAGCAGATCGAATCCTTTGCGTTCAATCGGCTGTCCGACTGCGAAGATGCATAATCCCTGCATACGGTATTTGTCCCGGAGAGAACCGCGCTCAAAGCTGCCAGCCAGACGCAGATCCTCCTCTGTCAGTGTGGTAAAGGGATAGATATAAACCGGACGGTCAGGTACATACCGCATAAATGCCTGTTTTGTTTCATGCCCGCTGACCAGGTATCCGTCTGCCAGTGAAAGCAGGTACTTCTTCAGAAAATACTTCCAGAACGGTTCCCGTACACCTTCCCGGCAGCCGTCCGCAGAGATCAGTACAGGAATACGCTTCCGTTTCAGGATGAACAGGGACATGATCTCTTCCAACGTACTGTAGCCGCAGACGACAGCCAGATCATATGCCTGTCCGAAAACGTGCGATGCGTCTTTCATAAAATACATACGATACCGTTCTGCGTTTCCTTCAAACCAGCCTGGATCTCTGTTTTGGATCTCTGAGGGCTCCTTTTCACAGAGCACTGTCAGATCACAGTTTCTGCCCAGTTCATTAAAGAACGCCACACGGTACGGAGCAGGTGAATATGTAACAAACAGGATCCGCGTCATGCCCGGTCCTCACAGATGCACAGCACCGTAAACCAGAACGGAAGGCTCATGACATTGCCTGGTGAAAAGAGAAAGCTTTCCGCCCCAGCATTGACAGCCGTTATGACCAGCAGGATCAGGCAGTTCCTGTACCATGTACGGACAGAGGGATCCTTCAGACCGGAGCGGATCTTCCGGAAGACAGATGTGAAGAATACGGCATAGCAGGAGGCACCGATGAGACCGTTTTCCGCCAGTATGACAAGCCATGAATTATGTGTGCCCCATCCCCATCCGCCGGAATTTTCAACAAACGTGTAATAGTATGCCGTATGCATGCCATGTCCAAGCAATGGCCTTTCCAGAAACAGTCTGATGCCGATCTGCCAGGTATCCCGGAACAGTCCGGCAGAACTTCCATCCGATACCAGTCTGTTCCATGAAGCAGGCATGGGCAGACAGACAAGCACCGGCAGGACTGCGATCAGCTTTGGCCGTTCCCGCAGCAGCGCATACAGCAGGACGATGCTGAGAACAGCCGCCATACGTGAACCGGTCCTGAACGCAAACAGCAGACTGGAGCACATCAGTACGCATGATATGCCCGGTGTGCGTTCCCGCAGAAACAGGCAGAGTGCTGCAGAACTCATTGAAAGCGATACAGTCATGTTCCGGTTTTCATACATACCCGTCCAGTCCCCGTTTCCCGAATACCGGTTCCACGCGTACAGACAGCCTGCCGTATGAACAAGCACGAATATCCATGCAAAGCGGGTATATAGTTCTTTGATCTCTTCGTGTGTTTTCTCTGCAATATGCGTATGCATGACGTACAGCCAGACGAGCCAGAATGCCGTACGCATATACGCCGTGAGTACGGAAGGAATACACTGCAGGCATTGTATGACCAGCGGAAACAGCAGGAACGCAAACGGTGCAGGCAGCATCCGGATCCTTCTGTTTTTCAGGATCTGCATGCGCAGTTCCCGAAGAAACGGAAGGATGCATATGACTCTGCGCAGAAGCCCGGTGCGGAACACATCAAATATGCTGTATTCCAGCAGATATACCATGGTCATGACTGACATAGGTCCCTCATTTCCCTAACCAGCTGTCCGATGACCACATCACGGGAAAACTGCTTCCGGTATATCTGTTCCGCATTCATGCTGTATTTCCTGCGGTCAGAGGTCAGAAATCTGATCAGGGCATATGCCAGTTCCTGCGGGTCTTCTGCGGGAACACAGATCCCGCATCGTCCGCTTCTGATCAGCCGCCTGATCTCTCCGTCTGCCGACGCAATGACAGGTTTGCCTGCATTGAGATACATCTGCATTTTTGCCGGCAGTGTCATTGCGATCTCCGGTTCCCCGGTAAGTGTGATCAGGGCACAGTCTGCCATGCCCAGCATGACTGCCGCCTCAGGCGGATCCATCCGGCCGTACAGGATCACATGTTTCAGTCCCAGTGTTTCTTTCAGTTTCCTTACGGCAGGAAAACACGTCCCGTCACCGATGATCCGGAACCACACCGGTCTGCCGTGGTCACTGATGCCCATGCGTTCAATGATGGCGGCCGCCTGCAGGAGCACGTCCAGGCACTGTGCCTGGCCGATGTTGCCGATGAATACGGCGTTCATCGTTTTCGGGTCTTCGTACAGGTATTCTCCGGTCTCTTCACAGACAGGGATCTGAGGCAGGAAGCCCATCCTGTCCGGTTCAATGCCGAATTCACTGCACATGAAGTTAATAAATCCGGGGGATGCGATCAGGATCCTGTCCGCGCTGCGGTAGATCCTGCATGATACCCGGCGGTACATCCGGTACAGGAGTGACTGTTCACGGATGCCTGCTGCCTTGAGGGATGCCGGCCAGAGGTCCATGCAGTAGAGCAAGACAGTTCTGTGGTGCAGTCTACCGTACAGCAGACCGGCATAGGCCATCATAACGGGTGAAGACTGTATGACCAGGACAAGGTCATATTCCCCGGAAAGGAACAGGACCCTGAGACAGGATGACAGTACGTAAGAGTAATAATTCAGCGCCCTGTACAGGATCCCGCTTTTGCGGGGAATGGTAAATACACGGCTGATCCTGACGCCATTGCGGTCTTCTCTTCTTCTCTGCCTGTGTTCATATCCTTCATAGATCCGTCCGTGCGGATAATTCGGAACATCCGTGATCACATGCACATGTAAACCGTACTGCGCCAGTGCTTCGCAGAATGCCTGTGCCGGAAAAGGTTCAGGCCAGTAATGCTGGGTGATGACAAGAATATTGCTTAAGTGCTTTTCCATATACCTCCCTAACCAAAAAAGGACCCGTGAAGGGTCCCGCTGTCATTCAGCACTTATATCTTATCTGTTCTTCAGGATGGCTTTACCGCGGTTATGTTCAATCCGCACGCTATGAGCGTTTCCGCCCGTGGCAGTCCCTGTAGGGACTGCCGCTTCCGCACGGACACGGATCGTTCGGGAATATGAGGATCTTGACATATGTCTTTTTCTGGCCCGGTCTCTGGAAAGCCACCAGGACAGTTTCCGCATACCTTTCCACCCGGACAACATAGCCCAGCCGCTCCAGGACAGGCCGCTTTTCGATCAGCTTTGCGGCTTCCAGGATCGTTTTGGCATACAGCAATTCCCCGTTTCCCTGCACGCCTTCCGCCCGCATCATTTCCGCTTCATCATCTGCCGGTGCCGCTCCGCTGAGCAGTGCCGAGCGGATACTGCTGTACAGTGCTTTCAGACGGATCTCCGCAGGCACAAAGCGGGGTTCTGTAATATCCATATATGTTTTCAGCGCTTCAAGCACTTCTTCAACTTCCGTACCGTGCGCGATCATTTCCGTCAGGTCCTGCAGCACTTCTTCCGCATAGCTGCGTTCCAGTCCGCTGTCCATCAGCCATGCTAGGAAATACATACACTCGCTGTTTACTGTCGGATATCCGTTGACTGCCCAGTCTTTTATCTCCCGGGGCTCCGGATGGGCATATATGTGGTTTCCGCGTTCTTCCAGTATTTCCCCTGCAACATCTGACGCAGCGCGTGAAATGATCATGTCGCCTGTCCGTATGCATGGATTGTCATCCGGGTGGATCATATCCCAGCACTTGTTAAATACTTCTTCCCTGCACAGGATCGAATATCTGCCGGTAAAGCAGCCCTTCAGTTCATGCAGGGGAATGACAAGATAAACACGTTCAACAAACAGCAGGCAGTCCAGCAGATAGGAGGTCAGTATTCTCGTTTTGCGGAAAACCGTGGTGATGAGCTTACGGTAAGCCGCTGTTACATCGGACGGTACGATCAGACCTGCCGGGGTCATATAGGCATAGTCCGTGGCGATCAGGCGTTCTGCCGCCTTCTTCTGCTCATCACTGACCGGCTGTGATTCTTCCATGCACTGCTCAAACAGTACTGTTTCTTCATCACGCAGGATGATCAGCCGCTGCGTCATTTCCTTTTTATCCAGCAGTTTTTCCGCGATCCTGGATGCCAGTGTCGCAGGCTTGCTGGAACCGATCCGGATACCGTAAAAACGGCTCCAGTGCCGGAGTTCTTCTTCCGTATAGTCATTGAGAAGGCATTGTGCAAGTGTTATGGCTGTCATAAGCAATATATATCATTAAAGAACGGTTTTTGAAAGAATCGCTGTTGTGCAGAGTGTATATACTGAACGGTTTTCCCCGGCTGTACGATGACATACTGGGTGCGGAGGTATTTCATGAAACGATTCCTGATACTATTCCTGGGGATCTTCCTCACTGCCTGCGCACAGGAGATCCCGCAGCCTGAAACAGATACATGCCGTGACGTCACGATCGCTGTCTTCGGAGCGGATACTTCGTCGCTGCCCGATGAGAGGAACAGAGCGGATGTGATCAAGATCATCCGCTATAACAGTGACACGGATACCGTCAGGATCCTGTCGGTACAGCGGGATACCATGGCGGAGATCCCCGGGTACGGATTCTCAAAGATCAACCGGGCACATGACCTCGGAGGTGCCCTTCTGCAGCTGGAAACGACTGCAAGCAATCTGGATCTGGATATTCATAATTATGTTTCATTCAGCTTCGCGTCGCTGAAGGAACTGATCGCGCAGACCGGCGGTCTTGAACTGCCGCTCTCGGAAGAAGAATGCATACAGCTGGGGATACCGTACAGCCCGGACCAGAAGCTGTATCTGCTGGACGGGGACGAGGTGCTTGCCTATGTCAGGCTCCGCAGCATTGATGATGACTGGCACAGGATCAGACGCCAGGACATGGTCATCCGGCAGCTTGCGCACAGATACCGCTTTGCGTCCGTATCACAGATCATTTCATTGCTGAGAAGTCTGGACTCCGTTGAAACAAGGATCAGCCCGGAAGCAGTCCTCTGCCTGCACCGGATCCTTGCCTGTCCCCGGATCGAAACAGCTTCCTATCCCTTTTCCGGGACACAGCATATCCGGAATCTGGTCATCGACGGGATCGACAACATTTATGAACCGGCAGACCTGATGTCAGAGGTGTGTGAAGCGCACAGATGGCTGCTGGATGAACAGGGATGCGCATTCCGGCAGCCGTTCCTGGAACTGAAAAACAGAATGTACACACAATATCCGATCGAATGATGTTAGAATGGTCACATGAAAAAGACAACAGAATTACTATTGATATCAGTTCTGCTGACAGGCTGCGCTGCGCCTGCGGCAGAAACAGGGGAATCAGCCGAACCGGTCAAAACACAGGAAGCGTCTGAAACTCCCACCGCAGAGCCTGCAGAAACATCTGTTCCTGAGGCTACTCCTGATCCGGAGTTCCTGCAGAAAGCGATCGGACAGCTGGAACGTACACTGGACCCCTTCTATAACGATGGCGACGAACTGCCGCAGATCGAAGATGCAGAGATCGTCTGGAGCATCGTTTCGGGAAATGCGGTCATTGAGGACAATGTCATACGCAAGACAGAAGACAGCGCTGAATATGAGCCGGTCGTACTTTCCGCATCTGCGGACGGCTTCCCGCTTGATCATTCCTTCGGGAACATCCTGCTGCTGGATCCGTATGTCGGATATGTGATCAGCTACTTCAGTGAACGGACAAGTGAACCGGAAACCATGAAGCTGGCATATACATACAACGGTGTTGAATGGTTTGCACTGAACGGTGACCGGGCTGTCCTGAAGGCCTTTGCCGGTACGGGACGTCTGCGCGATCCTGCGGTCTTCCGCAGAAAAGACGGGACATTCGCGGTCTGTGCAACACAGGGATATGATACGGACGCGATCTACCTGTATGATTCACAGGATCTCACCTCATTTACAAACGAGCGCTTGATGAAAGTCAACCGTACGCCTCTGAGCGAAGAGCAGGCATGGGCTCCGGAAGCCTTCTATGACCGGACGCTGGATCAGTATGTGATCTACTGGTCATCCGTCGCGGATGAAGGCATGTTCTATAACCTGTCGGGCGACCTGCAGGATGCATCGGAACCGCAGAGACTGCTGGATCCCGGATATGTGATCATTGACGGGACAATGGTCAAATGCGGACCTGATTATGCGATCATTTTCAAGGATGAGCGCTATCCGATGGAGGACTACTCCACACTGATGTCGGGTTATTCCGAAGACGGATGGACTGACTTCAAAGAATTCAGTCAGCCGATCAGCCAGCATCAGAGTGAAGGACCGATGATCATGCCCGATCTTGAAAATGAAGGATATTACGTATTCTACGATGACTATACACGTTTCCGGTTCCATGCGCTGTATACACAGGATTTCCGGAGCAGATACTTTGATGCCGTACCGGAAGAGATCATGACGATCCCTATGGACTCACCGGCACATTCACATGCAATCCCGGTTACACAGAAGGAAATGGACCGCGTGATCAATTACTGGCACTGACGATCGCTCACCACCGGCCGGACCGGTGGTTTTTTACGGAAAAACAGTGCCCGCAGGTGATAACACCCCGGACACTGCGGTCAGAATATGGTTTTTGTCTGTCCTGATATTACCAGTTCAGGACTTTTTTCAGCAGATCCGACAGTTTGCCGGCTGTGATGGTGAAGGCCGCAGATTTCTGGCCGTTGAAACTCAGTCTCGGCAGATCGTTTCCTGACGCGTCTTTGATCCGCTCATAGTTTTCATCATAGAAATACCGCGGGGATCTGTTCGTTGTGATGACCGCTACAGTCGCCTTGCCTTTATTCAGATTGCTGTAATAATTCAGGCTGTAGTCCGTTCCGTACTGCAGTGTCAGTGTCGTCTTTTTGTCATACTGATAGGTGACCTTGATCTCTGCAGGATAGGAAGGGTCTCCGCTGCCATTAGGATCAAAGGTAATGCGGCTGCCGGTATACGGGAACTTCGTTACCTTCTTTACATTTCCTTTCGCGTCTTTTGTTGTAATCGATATCGTCGCCCTGGACAGATCCAGCTCTTTATATTCATTTCCGGGATCCATTCCTGATGTCAGTTTCTTAACGGTATATGTTGTATAGCGGACATCGTATTCATCTGCTTTCGCAAAGTTTCCTTTTCCTTCAAACACAGCATACAGCCTGAGGCTGCTGCTGCCGTTGAAGTCCGCATCCGTCAGGATCTCTCCCTTTTTGGAAGAAACAGGACCGGAATATACATATCCGCCCGTTTCATAATCATATGTCTGGGTCCGGTAGTATTTCACCGTATAATCGGTCTTCTCTTTCAGAAGTTCTCCGTTATATGTGACATACGGCTTCGGCAGATTGGCTCCCGGCTTGGTATATGACACAGGCGGGATCGTTATTGAAGTGTTATTCAGTCTTTGAGGAAGGATCGTAAAGCTTCCTTTCACGGCTGCCTTGCCCTTGTAGTTGCCCAGGAACGTCACGGTATATGTCGCCTTTGTCTTGGCAGTGCTTACTTTAATGTTGTTCTTGTAGGTGACCTTGAAGTCTTTGCCTTCCGTCAGGATCGTTTCATACTTGCTGTCGGGATCGGCGATCGTATCTTCACTTCCCATGCCGTCAAGGTCCGCCAGAACGTAGATGATATTGTCCCAGGCCCTTCCCCGGTAAGTCACTCCGCTGTCCCCTGCTGCATTATATACAAGCAGGTCCGCATTCTTATCAGGTGTGATCTTGTAGCTGGATGTCTTCGTGCCGGAATATCCGTTCCTGCCGCTGACAGCCGCCTTTACTGTACCGGCATTTTTTGTGTCGGCAGATAATGTGATCGTATAATACGCTTCATCAAGCGGTGTCTTCGTCTTGTCCGCAGCGTCATATACCGTGATCGCGCTCAGAATCTCTTCTTCAACGTTCACCCCGCTGTAGATCAGTGTCTTCTTTGAGAATGTTACACCGATATTCTTCAGTTCGTTCTTGGCTCCGACCACAGTCACCGGGATCTCTCTTGTTCCGGTGAAATTACCTTTGCCTGTGATCGTCAGTGTGCCGTCTTCCGCGAACTTCCCGGAGACAGGGTCCATCGTATAATCTTTCGCAGCCAATTTGTAGGCGCCATAGTATACAAGCGGCGATACCTTTGTATTTCTGACTGCAGTGATATCCGATACGGTGACCGGCAGTGTGCCGTCATCCGTATTATTCTCACTGATGTTTTTCTGATGGATCTCAAAGTACACAACAGCGGTCCCGCTATAGTTGCCTTTGCCTGTAACCGTGATCTTCGGTGCCTTCTTCAGTGTCTTTGCCGGCAGTGACAGGAAACCTTCCTGGTCATTTTCCACGCCTTCCGGCAGTTCAAATGCCGCCTTGTTATTCGCATATTTGACGGTATAGTCTTTTCCCGGCATCAGGGAACTGCCGTTGCATGTCACCCAGATCTCAGGCGTGATCCCCGCACCGGTATATACATAGCTGTGGTCCGGTTCTCTCATCGTGATCGCCAGGACATGCCTGACCGGCATTGCCTGCAGTGACTGATATGACGCAAGCGCGTCCATCGTATAAGCTGTTTCACCGAGTACGGTCACAGTACCGCTGGTGTTGTACCGCTCATATCCCAGCAGATCGCATTCCGATGATCTTCTGTTCAGCTTCACACCCGGTGCGCCGCTGACGGAACCGAAACTGCCGTTGCCCTGGATCACCAGACTGCCTGAGTTCCAGTTCTTCGAGCGAAGCGTTACATCAGAGTCCATGTAAAGGCCATACGAACCGTTTGCGGCAGAGCCTGCAGAGACTCTTACGCTCGCATTATCACGCATGATCATCGCGCCGCCTGCCATCCTGATACCGTAACTATGATCCTTGTAGCCGCTGGAGCCGTATATGTTCAGACTGCCGCTGCCTGCAATCGTCAGATCACCGCCGACATACATTGCCGCACTTGAGACATCACTGCCGCCGACTGACTGTACTTCAAACGTCGTATAATTATTCAGTACGATCTTCAGTGATCCGTTCGTATAGATGGTGTAGATATCGTCCAGTCCTGTTCCGCTTCGGGCACTGAACTGGACACTGCTGTAATTGACTACAATCGTCAGTTCTTTGTCTCCGGCATAATAGAGGCCGTAATATTCGGAAGGATCTCTGCCCTCCATAACTTCCGTGGAATTGGAGACATACAGTGTGTTCAGTGTCAGTGTATTGGTGTCAGGATCATAGGTCGAAGGTGTTCCGTAACTGTCATATCCGTTCAGTCCTTTATACAGATCATTGATCATACTGCTGTTGATCCGCACGCCGCCGAGCCAGAGATCATATGCTTTTGCCCATTGCGCATACAGTGTCAGCACGCCGGAACCGGGGACATCGATCGTGATCTCCTGTTCATCGCTGTATTTTGTTCCGGTACCGTCTGCTTTTGTATTCCATCCGATGAAGGTCAGTTCCCCGTTGGTAAATGTATTCTCAGTAAAGCGATACGGCTCGCTTTCTGCTGTATAGCCTGTATAATCGATTTCCTGGTCAGCCATCTCACCCTGACCGCCGTTTGCCAGGTATTTCACCGTAAAGGCTGCCGGGATAAATGTATAGTTTTTCGAAGCTGCGTCGCTTTCCAGACTGCCGCCCGGAACACCGTATAGTTTTACGACGCCGGCGGGAACTCCTGAGAAGGCCTGGCTTCCGATACCTGCATCCTTTCCTTTGAGCGTGAATTCAAGGCTTTCCAGTGCGGAACAGTAGGTGAAAGCATTGCTGCTGATAGCATATGAACTGTAACTGAAGATATTTTCCAGTACACCGTTAAACGTGATCCTTCTTAAAGATGTGCAGTTGGAGAAGGCATTTCTGTCAATGCCTTTCACTGTATCCGGAAGCACCAGTTCTTCCAGTGCCGAACAATAGGAGAATGCGGCATATCTGATGCTGTAGACCATCGTATTCTCCATATGCACTTCCGCCAATGCAGAACATCTGTAGAACACATTTTCGCCCAGGGATGTCAGCGCTGAAGGAAGTGTGATCGAAGTCAGACCGCTGCTGTTGAAGACAGAGTCACTGATCGAAACGAGCGTCTCCGGCAGATCGATCGAGGTCAGACTTTCACACCCGGAGAATACACTGTTATACAATGCTGTCAATCCTGATGGCAGTGAGACATTTTTCAGGTTCGTACAGCCGGCGAACGCGCTGTCCATAATATATCTGATCCGATCAGGAAGTACGATCGTTTCCAGACTTGAGCAGTTCTGGAAAGTGCTTCTGTTGATCTGTGTGAGCTGATCGCTGAGTGTCACATCGACCAGAGAAGAGCAGCTCTGGAACACATTGCCCATTTCTGTGAGTCCGTTTCCGGTATTGGCTTTGACCAGTCCGGTACAGCTGCTGAATGCATAATCATCCAATGTTGTTACGCTGTCAGGCAGGATCACTTCTTCCAGTGATGTGCATTCGCTGAATGCGTAGCTTCCGATCGAGGTCAGGCCGTCCGGGAAGCTGACTTCCCTGAGGCTTGTACATTTAGCAAATGCATCTGATACGATGATCTCAAGAGTTGAAGGAAGCGTAAGGTCAACAAGTGAAGCGCATCTATAGAAAGCTTCATCTCCGATCTCCGTAATACCTTCCGGAATATGCGCAGATGTGATGGCTGAGCCTTCAAATGCTTCATATCCGATCGTTCTCACAGTGGAGGGAATATCCGCTTCTGTCAGGCTCTTGCAGTAATAGAAGGCTCCGCGGATCTCCTCGAGGCCTTCCGGCATGATGACCTTTTCCAGGCTTTCACAATAGGAGAATGTCCCATAAAGCGATTTGATGGCTTCCGGTATCACAACTGTTCCGCTCAGCTGTTTGCATTCGCTGAAAACGTAGTTTCCCAGTTCCGTCAATCCCGAAGGCAGATCGATCGACTGCAATGCTTCACAGTAATAGAACGCATCATCCCCGATCTTCTTTAACGTTGACGGAAGCGTGATCTGCCGGAGTTTTCTGGAGTTATCAAACACATATTCACCGATCTCCTCAACTCCTTCCGGCAGATCGATCTCTGTCATATTGCTGTAGGCAAACGCATACCTGCCGATCTTCTTCATCGTTGAAGGAAGTGTCACATCCTCCAGAAGATTTGTTCTGATAAAGGCGCATGCGCCAATTGAAGAAACACCTTCTTCAATCACGATATGTTTTACCAGTACAGAATCGTAATCATACCATGGCGCGGAGTCTGCTGAGGGGCTGTAGAATGCTTCCGCGAAATCCTTCATGGCACCGTTTCCGCTGATCGTCAGCATACCTTCATCGGTCAGAGTGAAAGTTACATTGCCGCCATCCGCGCCGATGTCGCCGCTCATGATGATATTGCCGGCGATCTCTTTCGGCTCTGCGGTCACCTTATGCGCTTCATCAAACGGATCATAACCATAGTAATCATATACATATTCCGGACTGTTCATCGCCGTGCCGGTCTCATCATCCGCGCTTGCGTATTTCGTAAGCCGGATCAGTACCGGATCATGCGCGACAGGGCTCGCGTTATCCGCGTATGTGTACAATGCCTGGGAACTGTCTCCTATCGCCGTCACAGTCGCTCCTTCTGAAAACCAGATCCCTCTATAACCGTAAATACCGTATGTCGCGCCGTGCGCATTGACCGTACAGTTGGTGAATTCCACCTGATTTGCACTGATCGCCGTTCCATAGTGATAACCGGTATCATACGGATAATATGATGTAGACGTAATATTCAAAACACCTGTCCCGTCATCGCTCATAAACTTCAGTTTTCCGGACGTGCTGAAAGCTCCGGTACTCCAACTCCACCGATTATAGGGGTTTGTTGAGATGGTACTCGTACCGGTCAGTCTGACTGTGATCTCAGCAGAATCTGTCCTTTCGAACATGTACATGGGATCCGACTCATCATTCGGCTCCATTGTAAATACCGCATTGTCCAGTGTGAGCGTATCTGTCTCATAATCATAGGTGACTGTTCCGGAAACAAGATACTCACTCGTAAGTTCCGTTATTCCGGACCCGTCCAACGAGAGATCCTTCCCGCCAAACCGAAACTCCGGCTCATATTCCTCCATCACTTCTGAATCTTCCGGTTCCTCTTCTTCGGGAATTATTTCTTCTTCCGTTTCCTGAGTAATATCCTCTTCTGCTGTTTCTTCTTCCATGATCTCAGGATCATCTTCCGCAATGATCTCAGGTTCGGTCTCCTCTTCGGTCACAGACGGTTCTTCTTCAATGACAGCCGTTTCTTCTTCATCATCGGCAATGATTTCATCAGATGTTTCCGACGTCTGTTCCTCTCCTGTGATCTCTTCTGTTTCTTCTGTTTTCGTCAGCACTTCATCGACAGCTGTATCATCGATCATGGATACATCTTCCTCTTCGGCAGACACATGATATGCCGGCTGCACGCCGCCGGCAAAAAGCGCTGCGCATACAAGGAAAGATGTCAGCAGACGTTTCGTTTGCTTCTGAATAGTCATAATAAATCCCCTTCTGCAGAATAATGAAAAATTCTGCGCCATACAGAACCTTGAATTTTTGATCGTATAATTCTCAAAGCCCTTTGTATCCTTATGGTAACATGCTTACATGCTGTCGTAAACGAGCGGATACGCTGAATAACAAGAACCATCATGTCATCTCTACCAGAGATGCCGCAGTGCGCAGTACATGAAAAGCCGGTCATATGAAAATATGCCGTTCTGCACTGCAGAACGGCCTTTGTTTTATTTTCCGATGTCTTTTTCGGCATTCTTCAATGCCATCTCCTGAGCCAGCTCTTCCAGCTTCTGATCAAGCACAGACAGCCTGAGCGTCAATGTGAAGACCCTGAGGATCAGCAGTGCGATGATCACAAGGAATACCAGGTTGACGGTCGAGATGATGCCGAACAGTTCTCCGAAGAAGAATGCGATCTGCGGGAATACTGCCAGCAGGATCAGAAGTGTGGAAAACCCGAACCAGTACAGCGCGTCGCTGATCCTGAGTTTGCTTTTCCTGATATTTGAGATGATGAAGAAAAATGTAAATATCGCTGCAGCTATCAGCATGATACGAAACGGTATTGTCATTCTTCATTCCCTCCTTAGATCCAGTTTGTCGTGAAACCATCCGACGAACAGGATGCTGGTGCAGACAGTCGCCATGTACTGGATGCTGCGGCGGAGATTCAGGTAGCTTTCCCCGGCAATGCGTTCATCCATGGTGACCTGCACTTCGCTGACCGTCGCGCCGCAGCGCATCAGGTATGCGACAGTATCAGGTTCCGGTGTCAGCGAGGCATTTTCTGCCAGAACCCTGATGATCTTCCTGTTGTACATTCTCATGCCGCTGGTCGGATCATGGATCGTCTTTCCGGTCGTCATGCGTATGAACCGTTCGATCATACGGCTTCCCAGCATACGCAGGGAACCGTCTTTTTTCTCTGTCACAAACCGGCTGCCGATCGCGATATCATATCCTTTTTCGATCTCCGCAGCCATGGCTGCGATGTATTCCGGGCGGTGCTGTCCGTCTCCGTCATACTGCATCGCTGCGTCATATCCGTGCGCAAGGGCATACTTCATGCCGGTGCGGACTGCTCCGGCAAGCCCGAGATTGACAGGATGTTTGATCATGCGATAGCTATGTTCACGGCAGATCTCTGCCGTGCGGTCCGTGCTGCCGTCATTGATGATCACATAATCATACTGCGGATAGTCCGTGATCAAATGATCAGTTACCCTGACAATGTTGTCTGCTTCGTTGTATGCCGGAATAATAATCAGTATTTTCACGTTCTTCCTCCACGGTCATTTCAGTTTATTGGATGTCTGTGCGCTCTTATATCCTCCGGCAATGATCCTTGCGATAGGTGCAGGCCAGAATTTGCACAGCATTCTGAATTCCTGCTCTGTACGCGTGCCGTCATTCACTTCACGGGATGTATGTGATTCTTCATGGACCCTGTGCCCCATCAGGGGATCGGGAATGTAGGTAAATGCCTTGCCGTCTACTTTGGAAAGCTTCAGCCATCCGTACCAGTCACCCTCTCCGAGGAATTCCTTCTGACGGAATACTTTCTCAAACGGAATGTTCCGCGGTACGAATGTTACGGCAGAGCAGCAGATCGCGTTTCCGAAACGGATCGCGGACTGTTTCCAGAACCTGGACTCTGTTGAACCCAGTACCCTGAGCGGTGCCAGCAGCAGCTTCTTGACGTTCAGCAGTTTGTTTGAGAAGACCTTTTTGCCGTCACGGATCTCATAATAGCCGGTAAAGATAATGATGGAATCCGGATGCTTGCGGTAAGCATCCACCACCCGCATGGAATAGCTTCTTTCGTATTCGTCATCCTGGTGGGCAATGGTGACCAGTTCATTGTCGCCATGGCTCCAGGCAAAGTCGAAATCTCCGATATTGCCGCTGTTCTTGACAGGGTTGACGACGACCTCAAGCTGGTATTTGGCAGCCAGATCCCTGATGTATTCATTGTCCGTGGAAGTACCGATGATGACCCTGCTCGGATATTCCTGGTCCAGTACCGATCTGATCGCGCGTTCCAGATACGGTGATTCTTTATATGCAAGTACCACAAATGTGTGGATCGGTTTCTCAGTCATATGTTCACCTCACAACGTATATCTTAGCAGAGAAACGGACGTAAATCCTGTAAAAAACAAAACATGTATCGATGTGATACATGCTGTTTAAACTTTCTTCCATGTCTGGCGTGAAAGCAGTACGATGACCGGCATGATCTCCAGTCTGCCTGCCAGCATTCCGAAGATCATGACGAGCTTGGAAAGTGTGCTGTAGGCATAGAAATTGCAGGTCGGTCCTACTTCCGCAAGACCCGGTCCGATGTTGTTGAATGTTGCCAGGACAGCCGACACGTTCGCTTCCACCGAGAATCCGTCCAGGGATACGATCAGGAAGCTGACGATGATGATCATGGTATACGCGATCAGATATACACCGACATTCGTAATGACCTTCTCATCGATCACGGCGCCGTTGACACGGATATGACTGATCCGGTTCGGATGGATCTGCTGGTGGATATTGCGCTTCAGGCTCTTGAAGAGCAGAAGCAGACGGATCGTTTTGATACCGCCGCCGGTGCTTCCCGCACAGGCGCCGAATATCATCAGCAGCATCAGAATTGCCTTTGAGAAGTTCGGCCACAGGTCAAAGTCCGCCGTGGCAAAACCGGATGTTGAAATAATGGATGCGACCTGGAATGCGGAATGGTGGACCGCTTCCCCGATATTCGCGTACATGCCGGAGATATTCCATGCGATCAGGGCGATACTGCTGAATACGATCACGCAGTACAGTCTGAGTTCTTCATCCCTGAATACTTCCTTGAAGCTCTTCAGGATGAGCAGGTAATAGCAGCTGAAGTTTACGCCGAACAGCAGCATGAACACCGTCGTGACATTCTGCAGATACGGGCTGTATCCTGCCAGTGAATCGTTCCTGACGCCGAAGCCGCCGGTACCTGCCGTACCGAACGCCGTACATACCGCGTCAAACAGCGGCATCCCGCCGATCAGCAGGAAGATGAGATCCAGTACTGTCAGGATGACATAGATCAGGTACAGGATCGAAGCCGTCTTCTTCATCTTGGGTACGAGCTTACCTACCGAAGGACCCGGGCTTTCCGCTCTCAGGATATGCAGGGTAAAGCCTCCGTTCTTTCCGCTTAACGGTACGATCGCCATCAGGAATACCAGGACACCCATGCCGCCGACCCAGTGTGTAAAGCTGCGCCAGAACAGCAGGCCTTTGTCCAGGGCTTCCACATTCGTCAGGATCGACGATCCTGTCGTTGTAAATCCCGAGACGACCTCAAACAGCGCATCCACGTAACGCGGGATCTCACCGGAAATATAGAACGGCAGACAGCCCAGCATGGACATGATGATCCACGCAAGACCTGTCAGAACCATGCCTTCCTTGGCATAGAACCCGCCCTTTCTGTCACGGCAGACCCAGTACAGGATGCCTGCTGTGATCATGATGATCACGATCGATGCAAGATAGCCGCGGATCGCCGCATGTTCCGCCAGGTAAAAGGATATTGCCAGAGGCGGGATCATGAAGGCGGCTTCCATCAGCAGAAGCAGCGATATGATATAACCAACCTGTTTATAGTTCATCAGAATTCTGCCTCAAATATGTCATTAAACTGCAGGATCGGATTGGATGAATTCGTAATGACGACGACTGTGTCATCCAGTTCATAGGTAGAGTTGCCCGATGCGATCTCCGTATTTTCGCCTCTTGAGATGCTTGAGATCAGAACATTTTTCTTCAGCTTCAGGTTCTTGATCTTCTCACCGATATGCTTTGAATTCTCATCGATGATGAATTCGATCGCCTCAGCCTGTCCGCCGGCGATCCTGTGAATGGTGATCGCAGCACCCTGGCGGTTCTGCATCGCCCTGACATACTGGACAATCGTATTGCAGGAGAGCTCCTTCGGGGAAACGACGCTGCCGATCTCCAGTTCGTTCAGCAGCAGGTTGTTTTCACCGTGGCTTACCTTTGTGACGACATGCTTGACACCTCTTGCGCTGCCATAGAGGGCCATGACGATATTCAGCTCATCCAGTCCCGTCAGCATGACCAGCGCGTCATAGGAATCGATGCGTTCCGTTTCCATGAAGTTCTGGTTGCTGGCGTCACCCTGTACGACTCTTGCATCAGGCAGAAGCAGTGCCAGTTCCTCGCAGCGTCTGGCGCTCTGTTCAATGATCTCACATGTCATGCCGCTTTCCTGCAGCTGGCTTGCAAGATAATAGGAGATCCTTCCGCCGCCGGCGATCAGGACATTTTTGACCGGCTTCGTAATGATGCCCAAGGATCTCAGCAATGCGGAAAGATTGGAAGTGGTCGCTGTGATATACAGATGGTCGTTTTCTTTCAGCACGAAATTGCCGTCCGGCATCAGGCATCTGTCATCCCTAACGATCGCACAGACAAGTACGGTGCAGTGAATGATATTCTGAAGCTGATTCAGCGCAACGTTCTTCAGTTTGGAATCAGCGGTAACATGTACTTCAACGATCTCGACATTGCCCTTGGCAAATGTTTCGATAGTTCTGAAACCCGGATACTTCAAAAGACGGGAAATGCTGGTCGCTGCCTCCCGTTCGGGATTGATCACCATATTCAGTCCGAATACAGAACGCATCTCATATGCCTGCCGTCTGTATTCAGGGTTGCGGATCCTGCCGATCGTATGCAGCTTTTCATTCAGCCCGTGTGCTGTCAGACACGACAGCAGATTGACCTCGTCCATGTCCGTAGCCGCGATCAGAAGATCAGCATCCTGGACACCTGCCTGTTCGAGGCTTTCCATGGCAGCCGCATTGCCCTGTACACCCATGACATCATATCGTTCCATGATCCCTTCCAGTACTTCCGGGTCATGGTCGATCAGGGTTATTTCATGTCCTTCGGATGTCAGCTGTTTTGTCAGTGTCGAACCGACTTTTCCGCATCCGGCGATCAATATCTTCATAAAGCCTCCCAAACAATCAGGGTAAAATCATCCCCATTGTATCATGAATGTTTCTGATCAAACTCATGTTTGCGTTTGATGTTCAGAAAGTATAGCACACATAACAGCACCTGTACCAGTGAGGAAGCAGGTGTCGCAAGACCGAGCAGGAATACGGATACGGGATTCCGTCTGCTCATGAGGTAGGAGACAGGGATCCTGACAAGAAAAGCACCGAAGATCCCCTGTATCATGACAAATCGTGTCTTTCCGATCCCGTTGAAGAAACCGGTCATATTGAAGAACAGCGATGTCAGGAGCACGTCGATCGCGTATGCCTTCAGGTATTCGGCTGCCGCATGGATGACCACGGGATCCGAGGCAAACATGGCGGCAGGAATGGTTCCGTAGAAGAATACAAACCAGCTGATCATGACGCTGAACGCAAAGCAGATACCGACCGCGCACAGCATTCCCCTGACGGCGCGGTCATATTTGCCGGCGCCTTTATTCTGGGACGCGAACGCGGAAACAGCCTGTGAGAATGCGGAAGGCACCAGCATGACGAAGCCGCATACCTTTTCCGCTACGCCGACTCCGGCAGAAACGATCAGGCCGAGTGAGTTGACGATGGCCAGGATGACCATGAACGAGATGCTGACCATGAAATCCTGCAGGGCGATCGGAAACCCGAGGCCCAGGATCCTTCTGATCTGTGTGCGGTGCCAGCCGATGTCGCTGAATGAGAATGTGAACGGCAGGTTCATCCTGCTGACCAGATACAGGGATACTGCAACGCTGATCAGCTGAGCCATGACGGTCGCCAGGGCTGCCCCGGCAGTCCCCATGCCCAGCACCGCGACAAACAGCAGGTCCCCGAGGATATTGCAGATGCAGGCGATCGTCACTGACATGAACGGTGTCCGGGAATCACCGATCCCCCGGAATACCGCGCCGAGCGTATTATAGGCAATGATCGCCAGCGAACCGATGCCGCAGATCCGGATATACTGCGATGCCCTTGCGAACGATTCAGGCGGCGCGTTCATCAATGCCGCAAGAGACGGCGCAAAGGAGCCGAGCAGGATTGACGCGGTCAGACCGATGAGAGTAAAGAGCAGGATGCCTGCGCCGATGATGCGGCCGCCTTCTTTTGCGTTTCCTTCCCCGATCTTCTGCCCGAGCAGGATCGTCATGCCCATTGCAAGTCCCATGAAGATGCTGGTGACTGTCATCATGACCTGGGAACCGGTGGAAACAGCCGAAACATCCGCTGTACCGGCAAACCTGCCGACGACCATCAGGTCCACCGCCCCGTACATGGACTGCAGAAATGATGCTGCAAGCATCGGCAGCGCAAAGCGTATCAGCGGTCCCGCGATCGGACCTTCCGTAAATATCATTCCCCTTGTTTCAGCCATTTACGCCTCTCCTTTTTTACAGTACACCGATTATAACCGAAGTCAGGTGAATATGGAACTTCAGGGAAAATAAATGCCTTTGGGTTTCGTGTTTTCCTTTTCCTCCTGTTAGTGATAAAATGGCTCAGTATTGGAGAAATGATCATGAAATTCATCGTACCGGAAAATTACAGCCCTGTCCTGACCGTCCGTGAGACACAGGAAGCCATCAAATACTTAAGAGATACCTTCCAGAAGGAATTCGGCAGGGAAATGAACCTGTCACGTATAAGCGCGCCGATGTTCGTTATGAAGAGTTCCGGCCTGAATGACAACCTGAACGGATTTGAACGTCCTGTCAGCTTTGACATGCAGGAAATGCCGGATGAGCGGATCGAGGTCGTCCATTCGCTTGCCAAGTGGAAGAGAGCTGCCCTGCAGAAGTACGGATTCGGGATGCATGAAGGACTCTATACCAACATGAACGCAATCCGCAGGGATGAGATCCTCGATAACCTGCATTCCATCTACGTCGACCAGTGGGACTGGGAACGCATCATTGCCAAAGAAGAGCGCAATGATGAGACCCTGGAAAACACGGTCAGGGAGATCGTCAGGATCATCAAGCATATGGAACATGAGATCTGGTATAAATACCCGCAGGCAGTATGCCATGTCGAAGATACCGTCACGTTCGTCACCAGCAAGGAGCTGGAGGAACTGTGGCCGGGCAAGACGCCGAAAGAGCGTGAGGACCTGATCACAAAAGACAAGCGCTGTGTCTTCATCAAGCAGATCGGCTGGCCTCTGGCCAACGGCAGGCCGCATGACGGAAGAGCGCCTGACTATGATGACTGGAACCTGAACGGCGACCTGCTCTACTGGCTGCCTTCCCTGGATATGGCTCTGGAGATCTCCAGCATGGGTATCCGTGTTGACGAGGATTCCATCGTCACACAGTGCAGGGCTTCCCGCTGTGAAGGAAGACTGAAGCTTCCCTACCATCAGATGATCCTCAACAAGGAACTGCCCTATACGATCGGCGGAGGCATCGGTCAGTCAAGACTGTGCATGCTGCTGCTGAACAAGGCGCATGTCGGTGAAGTACAGGCTTCCGTATGGCCGAAGCGTATGTACGAACTGGCTGAACAGTACAATATCCCGCTGTTGTAAGTCACCGATCAACGGAGTGTTTACCGGAACGCTCCGTTTTCTTTTTGGGCATAAAGAAAGGAGATCATCGAGATCTCCCAAACTTTTATCCTTACTGTTGATCAGTTGGTTTTGACCGGACGCTTGTAGTATTCCTCCATCGTCAGGCCTGAGTCATGGATCTTCGCTGCTTCCTCAGAACCGACATAGCGGAAATGCCACGGTGAGTATGTGATGTGGGTAACATCGGATTTCTTGTCCGGATATCTTGCGATCCATCCGTACTTATAGGAATTGTCCAGCAGCCACTGGTACTGCGGGTATGTCGCGATGCAGGGATTCAGCTGGCAGTTTCCGTTGTACCAGCCAAGATCGACAGCCAGACCGAGCTGGTGTTCACTTGCGCCGGGATGGTCATCCACATATTCCGTATAAGCCTTGCCGTGTATACGTTCATAATAGTTGTACAGTGCCAGCTGTTCCGAATAGGAACGGTAGCCGTCTACGATCCTCAGGTATACCTGGTTGTCACAGGCAGCCTTGTACATCTGTTCCAGCGCGTTGGCAGCTTCTTCACGGAGATACTCTGATTCACTGCTCGGAATATTGACGACTCTCAGGTCTTTCGGCACATATCCGGGATCCACCGGATAAGAAATATTGACCAGTTTGTTGATACTGTCATCAGAATCAATGTCCACGGTGACTTCCACAGGTTCCTGTGTCGGCTCCTGCGTCGGTTCCGGGGTTGCTGTTGCCGGCGCCGGAGTCTGTGTGGCCTCCGGTGTCGATGCAGGTTCATCCGTGATCACGATATCTGCCGGGCAAGTCGGGCATCCTGAAGGAGCCAGCGTTTCCGCAGGCGTCGGTGTTACTACAGCAACAGGCTGAGTTCCTTTTCTCAGATAATGAAGGTATCCCAGACCGATCAGGATCAGTATCGATAAGATCAGTACTGTCCACAGCTTCCACTTGTATTTTTTATCCATATCATGCCACCTGCCCATTTTTTTCATTATACAACGCAAACGCCCCGGACAAACAGCATTTACTGTGGGATTATCATCAAGTTGAAGCAGAAAAACGGATTCCTTTTTCAATCACATCAAATCAGATACATCCCGAAAGATTTCCTTCCGGGGTAACAATTTTCTATAATATAGATGACGAAGGAGAACACAATTTTATGAAAATTGCATTGATCAATGAAAATTCCCAGGCCGCAAAAAACAGCCTGATCGAAACAGCGCTCCGTAAGGTCGTTGAACCGAAGGGATACGAAGTCGTCAACTACGGCATGTATTCCGCAGATGATCCGGCACCGCTGACCTATGTCACTAACGGCATTCTGGCAGCTGTGCTTCTGAATTCCGGTGCCGCTGACTTTGTCGTGACAGGATGCGGAACAGGTGAAGGAGCGATGCTTGCGCTGAATTCCTTCCCGGGCGTTATCTGCGGACATGTTGAGCACCCGCTGGATGCCTATACATTTGCCCAGATCAACGACGGCAACGCGATCTCGATCCCGTTCGCCCTCAACTTCGGCTGGGGCGGTGAACTGAACCTGGAATACATCTTCGAAAAACTGTTCAGTGAACCGTTCGGCGGCGGCTATCCGAAAGAACGTGTCGTACCGGAACAGCGCAACAAGAAGATCCTTGACGGTGTCCGTGCCGCTGCATTCCGTCCGCTGGCAGATATCCTCTGCGATCTGGATCCGGAACTGGTAAAGAGCGCTTTTGCGGGCGAACACTTCGATGAGTATTTCTTCCGTGACTGCAAAGATGAAGCGCTTGCGGAACTTGTCAGAAAACTGAAGTAAGGTTTTCAGTCCTTTGATCTGATTATCCGGTTCTCCGGTCTGTATGTATGCGGACCGGAGAGCTTTTATTATTTCCCGGGATGTTATGACCGGTTTTCATTTTGCCTCTGTGCATGTCATAATGGACCCGGAGACAGATGATGAACAAAATACCGGAAACACATATCAATGCAGATCCCGAAAAGCCTTTTATCATCGTTCTCTGCAGTGACAGCCATATGGACAGGGATTCCCTGCGGTACGTGCGGGAACATCATCCCGAGGCAGATCTGTTTGTGCACTGCGGTGACAGCGAACTGAAGGAAAAGGATATGGATGGGTTTCTGTTCATCCGCGGAAACCATGATTTTTACCTGGGAAACAGCGTTCCCGACTGGCGCATCATCGAAGTGCTTGGACAACGGATCTATGTCTGTCACGGTCATCTGGATATGCTGATATATTTCCATTATGACCTGATGGCAAAGCATGCGCGGGAAAACCGGTGTGACACGGTATTCTTCGGACACATGCATATCTGTCAGGATTTTATTGAGGACGGCGTACGGATGCTGAATCCGGGGTCCCTTGCGTATTCCCGGGATTACTCCGGAAAAAGCTATATGCTGGTCACGGTGACACCGGAAACAATAGATGCTGTGCGGATGGAATACGTACCGGTAAAGAAAGAAACGGAAAAACCGAAAAAGAAGAGCTTCCTGGAACGGCTGATCGAAAAACTGTAGCGGTCAGCTTTTTTTCAGGGTATAACTGCCCAGGACATTCAATATTTACAGAAGGATTATCTTCAGTGTTTGCGATATAATAAAAGATGGATTAGAATTTTTCCGGGAGATTAACACGATATGACAGAAACCAAGAAATGCATTTATTGCGGACGCGACCTGGAAGCTGACATGATCTTCTGCCCCCGCTGCGGAAGACCTGTTCCGACAGAGCGTCAGGACGATGATAAACTGGGCGAAACACTGATCTTCAATATCAATGACCGCTCGATCCCTCCCGTACCCGTAATGCGTACGGCAAAGCTTGTTGACACCGGGATCTTCCCTGTGATCAAAGACGAGAACTTCCCGAAAGAAACACCGGCTGTTCCTAAAAAGCCCGTTGAAGAAAAACCGGCGGAACCGGTCATGCCTGAACTGATCCAGGAAGAGACATCCGATGATGATCTGCTTTCATTCCTGGACCTCGGTGATGACAATGATGAACCCGAAGAAAAGATCGCTGCTTCTTCCAGCATCCCGCTCTTCTTCACTTCATCCATTCCCGCGATGAACCCTTCCGCACCGAAAGAAGAGATCCCTGAACCGGTCATCCCTGCAGTGCCTGCAGAGGAACCGGCTGTCGAGGAAGCTCCTCCGGCAGCACCTGCTGAAGAACAGCAGACAGAAGAAGCTCCTGAGGAAACGATCCGTATGACGGTCGACGAACCGGAAGCGGAAGATGTACCTGACAGCTTCAACATCCCGTTCGTTCAGAGAGAAACGGATCATACGATCACGATGGAAGACCTGCCTGTGATCGAAGATATCTCCGAGGAGAACCTGAAAGAAGAAACGAGTGAATATGATGCCCTGGGTGATCTGCACAATGTCCTGAAGACATTGCTGGCAGACGACAGCACGACCGAGGAAGAGGACGTGCTGGACGGCAACTATACCCGAGACAGCAGACCTGCAGACAGCAGCTATGATGTCCCGTTCATCCTGAGACAGACCCGCAATGATGATGAGAATACACAGACTGCGCTGAGACTGGCAGGACTCAATCCGGACGAACCGGAAGGCTCCGACTTTGTGAATCCGCTGGATGAAGAAGCTGATACGGAAGAGCTGGATGTTCCGTTCATTCTCAGCAAAGCTCCTGCACATATCGACCCCCAGACAACAGAGATCTATACGAATCTCTTCCGGGAAGAAGAAAAAGCAGAGAAGAAGCTGGTCGATGAAGGCCAGACAGTCATATTCAAGCCGGTTGAAAAAGAACCGGAGCCTGTCAGAAAACCGGAACCCGTCAGGAAACCTGAACCTGCTCCGGAGCCTGAGAAGGCAGTTGACCTCAACATTCCGAAAAAACCTGCGAAGCGTGAGATCGAACTTAATGATCTTCAGAAATCAGAGCCGCCGGTTCCGGAAGATGATGAAAAGAAAGGCGGCAAACTGTGGATCGCCCTGCTGGCATTGCTGCTTCTGGCACTGCTTGCCGGCGCACTGTGGTTCTTCCTGCTGAGAGACCGCAGCGGCGGTTCCAAACCGGTATCTACACCGGAACCGACTGCCGAGACACTGCCCGCTGACGCGACTGCTTCCGCAGAGCCCGAAAATACACCGGAGCCTACTCCGGAAGTCGTTGTTGAAGAAGATCCTGATTACTTCAAGACGATCTCCCGCAACTTCAAGCAGCTGTACACAGCTTACCTGAACGGTTCCAACAACGGTGATATGAGTTCTGTGGAACATATCGACGAAAGCATCCGCACTGCCCTGCAGAACCGTGTTGCCGTCAACCGCGGATACTCCTTCACAAACCGCAAGTTCTCTACAGACAGAACAACTTATGAGCTTTCTCCTTCCGCAGATACAAACGGATACTACACCGTCAGGATCCTGGCAGAAGCAGAAAATGACGGTACACGTCTGAGCGACAACGCTCCGATCAACAACAAGTCCGTCATCGCATCGAATATGCGCTATAACCCGCAGACAGGTGACTGGTACGCAACTTCATTCGAAGTCAACCAGGGATTCTCTGTTGCCGGACATGAACTTGTAGAAATTACCGACTAAATCACCGACCGCCGGCTGATCATAACCGGCGGTTTTTTCATGATACGGGCATAAACTTTCCGGATTTATTTACGTGCAGCCATGTTCGTGTTTCCTAACCGGCAGTTTCTCGTTTACGATTACACCAACAAGGAGATCCGATCATGAGTGAAGCTAGACCCTGTTCAAACAATCATCCCTGCACATGTCCGAACACAGACTGTCCCAGACACGGCAGATGCTGTGACTGCGTAGCGTTCCACAGAGACGAAAAAGGCAATGTGCCGAACTGCTTCAAAATTGCCGGCATCAAGGTCGTAAAGGAAACTGTTTCTGACTGATCATCCGGCATGGCACAACAGAAAAAGATCCTCGCGGACCTTTTTCTTTTTTTCATATTATCAGGGGATAGATTATTGAATGACTGCCAAGGGGGAGCAGCGATTCAACCAGACAACTCCTTGTCTGTAACTGTATAGTACCATTGACCATACGTCAAAATATGTAACAAATGTGTTAAATTATGTGATTTCAAAAGATGTAAAAAAATAATTTCCCTTGCCAAAAGAAGAGTCGTCAACTAATATATAAACGCTTTTCGAAAGGAATACTTATGAGAATCACCCGGACTCCCGCAGGTATTACTGCGGAATTATGGGAGCGGATTCTTGCTGATCTTGATCCCGCTTCTTCGACGGTCAACGATTACCGAAAGGTACTCAATCTGATGCACTCTGCTGGAAACGGTAAATACCGGATCCTTACCATGACAACAGAAGAAGCCGTCGAATACTTCGGTGAACTCGACCAGAGAGTCGAGAACGGTGTTCTTTCCGCAAATACAGCCCACCGTTATAAAGCCACTCTGCGTTCTCTTGCGAAGCGCATTGAACAGAGCGGTGCAGTTGAAGGTTATATCAATCCGTTCAACGGTCTTCTGAAGAATGAAAAACGTCCCCGTACGGAATTTACAACGGACATGTTCGTACAGGCGGATACCGTTCAGAAGATCATCCATATCCTTCCGACCATCGGGACACGGAACAGGGGCATTATCGAGATGGTATTATACATCGGCCTTACCCCGGTCCAGATCCAGAATATCCGTGTCTGTGATTTTCACAGACTGGATGACGGAAGACTTGCGCTGGATATTGACGCAGGGACATTTCTGGAACATGGAATCAAAAAGCCGGAAGAATCACAGCTGTATCTTTCAGGTGAACCCATTGAGTTTGTCCGCTCTTCAACACGCGGCATCACATGGAGATACAACGGTACATTTATCTTCATGGAAAGTGTATCAAAGGTGCTGTATGCGCATATGCCGGATGTCGGTATCAACGACGATACCAGGAAGTTCTTCCTGACATCCAGGCATCATGAATATACATACAGAGCTCTGCATCACCTGATCCGTGAAATCTGTCAGGAAGCAGGTGTAGAAGAAAACATTACGCCAAACCAGCTGGCTCTGACCGGTCTTGTCAACGGATGGTATCTTGATCATACGCCTGACAACATCTACAGCAGCTGGGAACGTTATCCGATCCCGCTTCAGCAGACGATGGATCATATCCGGGAACAGCTTCCGGAAGAATTCCTGAAGTCACTCAGTTTCTTCCCACCGAAAAAAAGATAACAGCCGGCCGGCTGTTTTCTTCTTTTATGCGGTTCCGTCTGCTTCCTGATACAGACTCATGATCCATTCACTGTTGATCAGCGGAAAAATATCATTGCTTACTTCATACAGATCCGGATTCTGGGCGATCTCTTCTTCCAGCATTGTCAGAGGAATGAGGAATGACATACCTTTGTCCCCGCAGCGTACCGTGATCTTCATGATCCCGTTTTCCGTACGCTGATATTCCACGGCAGTGATCTCTTCCGGCGTTCCTTTTCCGTTGTCCGTAAATTCAATGAAGCTGTCATACTTTGCAAGTTCTGCCATGACGTCACTGACGCCGTCTTCCAGGATCTGGATCTTCTCACAGAATTCCTTCAGTGTGGCGCATCTTCTCAGAACGTAGCCCCGTTCTGTCAGCGGCTTTGTCGTCTGTTTGAGGGATACAGGTGCTTCCTTTTCGCTCAGCCAGAGAACAAACTTATGATCTTCATCGATGTATACGAGCGGATACTGCACCATAAACTCTTCCTTGCAGTGCGGGCAGGACAGCCTGAACACATCTCCGCTGACGCACCTGTCTCTCAGATCGGGATCTGTCGAGGCAGTGACGGTATCCCATATTTCCACATCGAATCCTCTTTTGCAGTAAGGACATGTATATTTCACGATTCTTGAATTCGACATTCCTGTTACCCCCTTCAATTCAAGGCAAATTCTATCATGTTAAGTCAAAGAGGTATATAATTCTTTACATCAAGGGGTTACAGAAATGTCTGAAAAAAATTATGACAAAAGAGCCCTGCGCAGAGAAGCGATCCGCATGGCATGGCCTGCAGTACTGGAAAGCTTTTTCGTTTCTCTGGCAGGCATGATCGACACCCTGATGGTATCTACACTCGGTGCAGCTTCTGTCGCAGCAGTCGGTCTTACAACTCAGCCTAAATTCATCGGATTGTCTTTCTTCCTGTCAATGAACATTGCTGTATCGGCACTGGTCGCAAGAAGAAAAGGTGAAGAACGTCAGGATAATGCCAATGAAGTTCTTCTGACATCACTGACCTATACACTGATCATGTGCCTGATCGTCACATTGATCTGTGTTGTCTTTGCCGGTC
Organism: Solobacterium sp.; assembly: GCA_024693325.1. GTDB lineage: Bacteria > Bacillota_I > Bacilli_A > Erysipelotrichales > Erysipelotrichaceae > Bulleidia. The sequence goes on along the minus strand of JAILLA010000054.1, from coordinate 77,381 downwards.
AGATCATCACGCTCTGCGGCTCCAACGCGGATACACATGATCCGGCCGTCCTGTATTTCCGCATCATCATGGGCGGTATGTTCTTCAACGTTGTATCCCTGGCGATCAACTCCGCTCAGCGCGGTTCGGGCAATACCAAGATCGCAATGACGACCAATGTTGTATCAAGCATTATCAACGTCATATTCAACTATCTGCTGATCGGCGGTCACTTCGGATTCCCGAAATGGGGCATCCTCGGTGCTGCTGTAGCTACAGTCCTCGGTACTGTCGCAGCGATGATCATGAGCGTGCGTTCACTGTTCTCCAGAAACAGTTTCGTCAGTATTCCCTACATGATCGAGAAGAAGATCAGACCTACCTGGCGTACATTTGTTTCACTGATCCGCCTTGGCGTCAACTTCTTCATTGAAAACATGGCAATGCGTGTCGGCTTTGTTACAACAGCTGTCATTGCCGCAAAACTCGGAACAAATCCGTTCGCTGCGCATCAGGTCGGCATGAACTTCCTGAGCCTGGGATTTGCCTTCGGAGACGGCATGCAGGTAGCTGCCGTAGCACTGACAGGACGTTCCCTTGGAGCGAATGCCAAGGAAAAAGCACTGGCATACGGCAAGATCTGCCAGGAGATCGGTCTGTTTATCTCCTTCGTGCTTGCGATCATCTTCTTCGTATTCGGAAGGTTCCTCTTCTCGCTCTACTTCAGTGATCCGGAAACCATCGAGATGGGCGTGCTGATCAGCCGCTATATCATGGTCACAGTGCTCGTACAGATCTCACAGGTCGTTTACGGCGGCTGTCTGAGAGGTGCGGGAGATGTCAGATATACACTGTTCGCGTCCCTGATCAGCGTTACCCTGATCAGAACGCTTGTTACATTCGTCCTGGCAGGTCTGCTCGGCTTCGGTCTGCACGGTATCTGGCTCGGTATCCTGTCCGACCAGCTGTCCAGATTCCTGATGCTTGGCGCAAGGTTCCGCAAAGGCGAATGGGTCAAACTTCACTTATAATCAAACCGGGAGCGCGCAGCTCCCTTTTTTGTATGCAGCTGAACAGACAGAACAGAAAAAAAGCGATGCCTGTTATGACACCGCCTGTGTTCTTCCGGGAACAAATGTTAACGTCTGTTGTTTCTGTTTCCGAGGATCTGAAGGACTCTCAGGAACAGGTTGATGAAGTCCAGATATAACTGGAATGCTCCGTATACTGCGAGGTTCTCACGCAGTGTGCCGTAGCTGTCTGTGCTGTAGTAGAAGCTCTTGATCTTCTGCATGTCATATGCTGTCAGAGCAAGGAACAGTCCGATCGCCAGATAGCTGATCAGCAGGCTTCCTCTCAGTGACGGAACGAAGATGCTGATGACTGTTGTTACCAGCAGTGCGATCAGACCGCCTCTCAGCAGACCGCTGAAGCGTGTCATATCGACATCTGTCGTATGGCCGATCACTGCACAGCTGAAGAACATCACAGCTGTAAACAGGAATGCCTGGAAGATCGTTACGAAGTCAAATGCCAGAGGCAGGACGCTGAATGTTACGCCTGTCAGTGCAGCATATGCATAGAACAGAACATTGCATGTTGATGTGCTCAGTGATGTCAGTCTGAAACTGAAGATCATTGCGACAGCCAGCTGCACGATGCAGCAGATCACCATAAACGTTGAGTACATTGATGAGAGGACGTTGTAGAAGAATCCTCCATTGATCAGACTTGTGTAAAGCAGGAATGCAATGCCTCCGGTCAATGCCAGACCGCATCCCATCCTGACCATAACTTTGTTAACATACGCTCTCAGCGTATCCCCGGTGGAAGAATAATAATCAGTGCGCTGAAATTCACTCATTTCTGTCACCAGTCCTTTCTGCCGTTTTCACGGCTCAAGAAATATAATATATATTTTTGAGAAATAGTCAAATTTCTTACACAAAAAATACTGCCTTCACAGACAGTATTATTTGGTCAGAACAGTTTTGCGCCGCAGTTTGCGCAGAACAGCGCGCCTTCTTCGTTAACGGTCCCGCAGCCCGGGCAGACATTCTCCTGCGGCAGGATATCCTCCTGCTGTATATAAGGGTGCAGCCAGTCGTTCAGTTCTGCTTCAAGGTCTGCTCCGCTGATCTGATAGACCATTGCGTATTTTTTATCCTTCAGGTCCGTGACCCTCATGAGTCCTTTTTTATTTTGGGGTGAACGGTTTCCGACACGTTCGATCGTGCTGATGTTGTCCTTGTACCATGCGTTTGTCTTCATGCGGTCATGGAATACGAGCCAGTCGTCTGAACAGAAGATCGTGCCGCTGTTTCCGACTTCCCTGACAGGAGATGCGTCAAACGAAACACCGAACTGTTTTTCCTGTTTGATGATATCCTTCATGACAGCGCCTTTTTTGATGAATGACAGCAGGAAGCCGAGAACACCGCAGCCTGCCGTGATGCCGAGTCCCATCAGAATATAGCTGGGAGCTCCCCAGCCCATCGTTCCGATCAGTACAGCCAACCCAAATATGATCATTGAAATGATCAGTCCTGCAAGGATGCCTCTCAGAATGTACACCATTGAGATCTTGTGGTTGATTTTCTTCTTGTTCATACTCATTTCTCCAGTATCGTTCTTACCGCAATGCTTGCCGCAAGCAGTCCTGCCGCGGCAGGAACGAAGATCACGCTTGCGGGCGGTATTCTGTCTTTTCTTGTCTCGCCATCAGGATCGATGATCCTGTTCTGTGTCCTGGGCTGTTCAGAGGAGAACAGTACCGGAACAGGATAGCGGATGCCGCGTTTTCTTGCCATCTGGCGCACGCTCTTGGCAAGCGGGTCCATCTGTGTCTTCCACAGATCCGTATAAGTCACCATAGAGGAGTCCAGCCTGTTTCCCATACCAAGAGATGACACAAAGGGAATGCCGTTGCCGTGACATGCTTCGATCAGATCGAGCTTGCTGGTGACTGTGTCGATGGCATCTACCACAAAGTCAGCATTCCTGACCATGCCGATATTCTCCGCATTGAGGAACGCCTGCACTTCCGTCACTTCACATTCCGTATTGAAGCTCTTGATGCGCTCATGCATGGCAGTGACTTTCGGTACATCCACAGTGTTGTGGTCAGCCATGATCTGTCTATTGAGGTTGGATAAGGCCACCGTGTCCTTGTCTACCAGGATCAGGTGTCCGATGCCGGTCCTTGCCAGTGCTTCCGCCGCATAAGAACCGACTCCGCCGACTCCGGCAACCAGGACCGTGCTGTTTTTCAGTCTGGCAACTGCTTCTTCTCCAAGCAGCAGCTTTACCCGTTCGAGTTCTTCGCCCATGCAAGAATTTCCTCCTTCATCCTCTGCCTGTCTGCCGGATCCAGTACTTCAAACCAGTTGACAGGCATCTGATGATTCAGCCAGGTATATTGTTTTCTGGCATATTGTCTGGAATGTTTCCGGATATCCTCAAGGACTTCCTCGACGGAGGCGTTCCCTTCAAAATACGGTTTCCATTCCCTGTATCCGATCCCTCTCATGCAGAGATCATCAAATGTTACACCCTGATCCAGCAGTCCGCGGACCTCTTCTTCCAGTCCTTCATCGATCATCTGCTGTGTTCTGCGGGCAATGCGCTCATGAAGCAGGGCTCTGTCCATGGTGCATCCGGCAAACCACACATCATAGATGGGACGGTGCTCCTGTGCTTCTACAATATCACTTTGACGCGTTCCTGTGCGTTTGAGGATCGTTAAAGTACGTATGATCCTTCGACGGTTGTTCGCATGGATCTTTTCAGCCTGTTTCGGATCCTGTTTCAGCAGGATATCATACAGCGTTTCTGTATCCATCTCTTCGAATTCAGGATCTGCGGGACTTTCCCCCTCTTCCGTACTGAATTGATAATCATACAGACATGCCTTGAGGTAGAGACCTGTTCCGCCGGCAATGATCGGGAAGGACGGACAATTGTCGATCTCCCTTCTGGCATCCTGCTGGAACTGTGCCACGCTGTAATGATCCTTGGGATCCAGCGTATCGATCAGATGATGCGGGATCCCTCTCATTTCTTCCGGCCTGATCTTTCCGGAACCGATATCCAGTCCCCGGAACATCTGTATGGAATCGCCGGAAATGATCTCACCGTGCAGTGCTTCAGCCATCTCCAGGGAGAAATCTGTTTTGCCTGACGCAGTCGGTCCGACGATGACCAGTACCTTTTTCATCGCAGGAACTCCTTTGTCAGTTCTTTTTCACTCAGTATCACAAATGTCGGTCTGCCATGGGGACAATGGTAAGGGTTCTCACATGTGCCGAGCTGCCTGACGACTTCCCTCATTTCATCCATCGTCAGATTGCGGTTGAAGCGGATCGATCGATGGCATGCCATCGTAGCGATCTTTTTCTTTTCCATCCTGGCATATCGGATCTCACGTTCTTCCCGGAAGGAATCCATAACATCCTGCAGGAATGTCTGGGCATCGATGTCCTTCATCCACAGGGGGATCCTTCTGACGATCAGCAGATCCCTGCCGAACGGTTCAAATGCGATATGCAGATCGGATACCGCTTCATTGATCTCATCCACCCTCTGTACCAGGTCCGCGGATGCTTTGACCTGCAGCGGGATGAGACAGTCTGTCATGACGGGTTCCGTATTCAGTTTTGCCCTGATCTCCTCATAATGCACGCGTTCCTGGCAGGCATGCTGGTCAAGTACTGCCAGTCCGTTTTCCACAGCACACAGGATGAACTTCCCATGGAGCTGCCCGATGACCTGCATGTCGGGAAGCTTCTCCCGTACGACCGGTTTCTCCGCTTCAACAGGCGGAGTATATACCGGAGCAGGTTCCGGTTCACTGATCACTTCAGCTGTTTCCCGGACAGGTTTCTGCACAGGCTTTTGCTGTACAGGCTCCGGCTGAACCATGAGAGGTGCTTCTTCTTTCGCAGGTGTGTTCAGGTCCAGTGTGTCCAGCGTCAGCGGTTCATAATATGTCTGACGCGCTGTACTGACTTCTACCTTCGGTGCCAGCACCGTGTTCTTCAGTGTCTGATTGATCTCCGTACGGATCAGCTGTTCCAGCTGGTTCTCCTTGGATAAGCGGACTTCCCACTTGCTCGGATGCACATTCACATCCAGCAGCTGGGAATCCATCCGGATCTGAAGGACTGCCAAAGGATGCCGTCCTTTAACGATAAAGTCCTCATATCCGTCTTCGATTGCTTTATATAACCGGAATGTCCTGACCATACGCCCGTTCAGGAAGACATGCATGGAATTTCTGGTGGAACGCGTGATCTGGGGTTTGATGATATATCCGGTGACTGTATAATCAAAGTCCGAGAATTCTACAGGTACTGCGTTTTCCGCAGCCTCCCTGCCCCATGCCTGGTACAGTACTTCCAGCAGATTGCCTTTGCCGGTCGTCTGGAATGCTGTGCGGCCGTCACTGATCAGCCGGAATGAGATCTCCGGATGGCTCATGGCAAAACGTGTTACAACATCCTGGATCAGCGAATTCTCATAGGCAGCAGAGCGCATATGCTTCAGTCTTGCGGGCGTCTTGTAGAACAGTCCTTCCACGGTGATCTCCGTGCCCTGGTCAGCCGGATATGCACTGACTGATACGGTCTTCCCGTATTCGATCTTCACCCTGGTGCTTTCATTGCCGTCACTGGTCGTCAGTGTCAGCTTTGAAACACTGGCAATGGAAGGCAGCGCTTCCCCACGGAAGCCCAATGTATGGATCCGCCACAGATCGGACTGGGTGCGGATCTTGCTGGTGGCATGCCTCTGGAAAGCCATGACAGCATCCTTGCTGTCCATGCCGCATCCGTCATCCGTTACCGTCAGTGAGGCAAGTCCGCCTTCCCTGACAGTGATGGTGATCCTTGTACTGCCTGCGTCGATCGCGTTCTCGACCAGTTCTTTGACAACGCCCTGGGGACGTTCAACTACTTCACCTGCCGCGATCATGTTCGCGGTCTGTTCATCCAACTGTACAATTCTGCTCATAATATCTACCTGCAAAAATTATATACTATAATTGTCAGAAAGGAGGTCCGCATGCGGCTGAAAGAAGAATTCCGAAAAGAAACCGTCATTAACCGGTCCAGGTTCATCGCCTGTGTTACGCCGGCTTTTTCCGAGGAAGAAGCCCGGGCATATATTGAAAAGATCCGGAAGGAGTTTCCTGACGCTTCGCATGTATGCACCGCCTATGTGACCGGAGAGAATGATATGATCCAGCGTTCCAGTGACAACCATGAACCGGCCGGTACAGCCGGTGTCCCGATGCTGGAAGCGATCCGCAAGAGCGGACTGTCTTCGACATGTGCCTGTGTTGTCCGTTATTTCGGAGGCATCAAGCTTGGCGCAGGCGGACTGATCCGGGCATATTCCGGCTCTGTAACGGATGCCCTGGCAGAAGCGAAGAAGCTTGACAAGGTGCCGGTAGACGTCTGGCAGATCACGTATCCCTATGATCTTTCCGGCAAACTGGAAGGATGGCTCAGAAGGAATACGGAAAATGCCGAATTTGACTACAGCGATCAGGTGACCTGCATTTTCGAAACAAGAGAAGACGGTATCGCGGATACCATCCGTGACCTGACAAGAGGAGCTGCGGAAGCGGAACTGGTAGAACATACATTCAGAGAGGTGGAAGTCCAATGAGTGAGTATAAGGTCGATCTTAACAGCTGGGAAAGAAAAGAACTGTATGAACATTTCCTTCATACAGAGAAACCTTTCTGGTCCGTCACATTCCGGGCAGATGTCACCGAACTGAAAAGATATGCCCGTGAATGCCATCTGTCTTTCTATCACGTCATGGTATGGGCGGTCAGCGAAGCCATGAACCGTACGGATGCGTTTCTGTATACGATCCGTCCGGACGGCATCTGGCATATGGACAAACGGTATCCGAGCTTTACCTACATGCCGGAAAACAGTTCCCTGTTCCGTATCGCGACCGTAGACACCGATGTTGAAACACCCGGAGAATTCTGCCGGGCTGCTGCCGGGATCACTTCCACCCAGGAATGTTTCCTGGTGGAAAGCAAGGAATCAGACCAGCTGATCTTCATTTCCTGTCTCCCGTGGATCAATGTGACGGGACTGACCAACGAAGGAATGACAGATCCTTCCGACAGTATTCCCCGCATTGCCTGGGGAAAATATGAGGAAGAAAACGGAAGGCTGATGCTCGGCATGTCGCTGGAAGTCAACCATAGGCTGATCGACGGTGCTCATATCGGTGAGTTTTACCGGAACTTCCGTAATGTCCTGGAGAACCTGCCGCAGAAAATATAAAAGCTTCAGCCGGGATGATCCCTGACTGAAGCAGATGAATATTGAATCTGATAATTGATTTATTATGCCTTCTTTGCGTTCAGTATCTCTTTTCTGATATTGTACGCAAGCATGACAACAGCCAATACAATGAACACGCAGGAGATCGGAGAAGTCAGGAACGGCAGGAAGCTTCCCTGGCTCTTCATCAGTCCTCTTCTCAGATTTGTTTCCAGTGTCGGGCAGAGAATGAAAGCAAGGATCGTCGGTGCTACCGGCAGCTTTGCTTTTTTCATGACCCATCCGAGGATACCGAACAGCATCATGACAAGTACATCAAATACACGGTTGTTGTTTGCGTACGCGCCTACAACACAGAAGACGGTAATGATCGGAAGAAGAATATTCTTCGGAACCTGCAGGATTCTGATAAAGACACGGATTCCCAGGAACTCGATCAGCAGCATCATCAGATTTGCGATCAGCAGTGCTGCGAAAATACCGTAGACGAGCGGACCCTGTGTTCTGAACAGCAGCGGTCCGGGTGTGATCCCGTGGATCATAAATCCCGCCAGGATCAGTGCAGTTGTGTTGTCACCCGGAAGTCCGAGTGTGAGCAGCGGTACCATTGCGCCGCCGGTGCAGGCATTGTTTGAAGCCTCGGAAGCGATCAGTCCGTCAACGATGCCGGTTCCGTACTTTTCAGGATATTTGGAATGTCCTCTGCATACGGAATACGCAAGCAGGTTGCAGATACTTCCGCCGAGTCCCGGCAGGATGCCGACGCCGGTTCCGATCATCGTTGATGCGAAGAAGTTGAATCCCTGGCCTTTGATGTCATCTCTGGTAAATCCAAATCCGCGGATCTTGAAATCCTGGGTGGACAGATCCTGCTTTTTATTTTTGTTTTCCAAGGCTTCCAATATATCCGCTATAGCAAAGAATCCGATCAGAATAGGAAGGATCGAGAAACCTGCACTGAGATCAGAAATACCGAAGGTAAATCTGCGGAAGCTGGTGATCGGTGCGATTCCGACGAACGCAATGATGAATCCGAGCATGCCGCTGAGCACGCCTTTTACGATCGAACCCGATGCCAGTGATACGATCATGGTCATTGAGAACAATGCGATCGAGAAGTATTCATACGGTCCGAACTTCAAGGCGAATTTGGCAATAAACGGTGCCAGGAACATCAGGATAACATAGCTGATCAGTCCTCCGAAGAAGGAGGCTACGATACCGACACCGAGTGCCTTTCCTGCTTCGCCTTTCATGGCCATCGGATGACCGTCAAATGTAGTAGCGACTGAAGATGCAGTTCCCGGCATTTTCAGAAGGATCGCGGAGATCAGACCACCCGAGGTACCACCGATATACAGACCGCACAGCAGCGCAAGTCCGGCGATCGGTTCCATGCCGAATGTAATCGGCAGGAACAGCGCAACGCCCATCGTTACCGACAGGCCGGGGATCGCACCGACGATAATACCCATGAAAACGCCGAGGAAGATCAACGCCAGAATCGGAAGATTCAGAATTGATACAAATCCGGTTAAGATATCACCCATAATGACGCTCCTCTTAAATGATTCCCTTCAGAATACCGGCAGGGAGACGGATCCCGAAAAACTTGGTAAAGATAAAGTAGATCAGAAACACCGATACGATCGTCAGTGCACCTAATTTCAGATAATTTGTTTCTTCTTTTTTTGTCATCAGACAGAATGTCAGAAACAGGAACACAATACTTGTGATCAGGAATCCAACCGGTTTCAGAAGCTCCGCATACAGAATGCAGGCAACCATCATCACTGCTGCACCCTTATAATTTTTCACAAACTCAGGTACAGTCTCTTCATAATCCTGAGCTGCTCTGAAGCCGTCATACATCAGCTTCAGAGACAGCGCGATGATAATAACAGAGACGATTTCCGGCAGAAACGCTGCTCCGATTAAGTTGTTTTCCTGAATACCGATCGGAATGCTCAGCACCAGAAGAGCGATACCGATCAACAGGCTGACTGCACCTGTAATCAGATCAGAATACTGTTTCATAGGAATGAAATCTCCTATACGGGAAATCAGTTATTAGTTGTTGGCAGCGGTAAAGAGATCTGCATACTTCAGGAGGTTCTCTTCAACCTGCTTAGCATAAGTGGTTGCTTCAGCCGGATCCATGTATACAGGTGTCAGTGCATAGGAGTCCTGAGCTGCTTTTACGAAATCCGGGTTTGCAACAACTGCCTTCATTGCTGCACTGAATGTATTGACTGCATCATCCGGTGTGTCCTTCGGGAATGCTACGAAGAAGAATTTTCCGAATTCCATGTTCAGGCCCTGTTCTTTTGCTGTAGGAATTTCGTTGAACAGAGGGTTGCGTTCAGCGGACAGCAGTGCGAGCGGAATGAATTCTCCGGTTGCGATGTAGTCTTTGACAAGTGCATATTCAACGTTGATGATGTCTGTATTGTGACCTGCAAGTGCAGCGATCTTATCTGCGTTGCCGCCGATATCTACGAGGTTCAGATCAATTCCTGCTTCTTTTTCAAGTGCAAGACCGACGAGCTGAGGATATCCGCCGACAGCCATACCGTATTCGATGTTGCCCGGATCTGCTTTTGCTGCATCGATGAATTCCTGAAGTGTTGTGAAACCGGAATCATTGTGTGTGATCAGAAGTGTTGTATTTGCCTGAAGGCAGACACCTGCGAGACGGAAATCATCCAGATTATAGTCATAGATTCCTGCGATCTTCGGAAGCATCGCTTCTGTGTGGAAGAACAGAGCCTGGTAACCATCTGCTTCACCTGTACGGACCTGTTCCATACCGACTGTTCCGGAGGAACCTTTCACGTTTACGACAGGGATTGCAACGCCGAGTTCCTTTTCTGCATACTGGGCAAGAAGTCTTGCGTTTGCATCTGTATCGCCGCCGGCTCCGACCGGTACGACCATCTGAATATCACCTTCGGGATAAGAAGATTCGGGAGCTGTTGAACCGCCGGATGAAGATCCACCGGAAGAAGATCCGCCGCTGCATCCAGCCAGGAGTAATGCTGCCATTGTTGTTCCGAGAATTGCCTTCAGTGTCTTGTTTTTCATAGTTGTCTTTCCTCCAAAATACACGTGCACACTGTTTTCTGCATGATCCGTTTTCTTGACCGGGACATGCAATTAAGAAATAAAATAAAAGTAATAACTGTAATACCTGTTATAACACTAGATTGATAAGATTTGCCGGTGTGATTGTTTTAACCGGCAATGTTTGATCTTAGTAGTGACTGTTTCGTACGCTCTCAATGATCCTGCCTTTGGAATCCCTTACATGTTCACGCATACTTGCTTCTGCCCTGTCGGGATCTCCTGAGCGGATATCGTCCATCAGCTTCCTATGCCAGTAGCGGGGATATTCAACATCCTTCGCCCTGACGGTCAGCGCATTGCAGAGGATCCAGAACAGATTGATCCGTTCAAACATGTTCACCAGCATTGCGTTTCCTGAGAATTCCGCCAGTGTCTTGTGAAACCTGAGATGTGCATTTCTTGACAGTTCGACCGTGTCTTCGGCATATGGAACTGTGTCCAGCCTTTCTGCGATCTGATACAACTCATTGAACTGTTCATCTGTCATCTTTTCACTCAGTATTCGTGCTATCTGGCATTCGATCGCTTCCCTGGCTTCCAGTGAATCATTTACTTTCTCCACTGTAGGGATCGTTACGTATGATCCCCATTTCGGTTTTGATTCTACAAGTCCGTCTTCTTCAAGCCTTTTCAGCGCTTCGATCACCGGGATCACACTGACATTTGTAATCTCAGCCATCTTTCTTCTTGAAAGCTGCATTCCCGGGGGGAATTCCCCATCTAGAATTTTCTGTACGATAATTGAGTAGGCAACATCCGGTGCAGTTACGAAGCTGTCACCCGTGTTCTGCAGTTCTGTAGTCATGTTGTAACCTGTTATTCCTTCCACCTTCAAGATATAACTGTTATAACAGTGTGTCAATCCTTTTTTGTCATATTTGAAGGAAAAATCAACAGATTTAACGAAAAATGTATACGCTTTCTTATTTTATATACGAAAACGGAATTTTCATTCAGTTTGGCATTGACTTGGTGTTATAACAGGTATAACATAATGGTGTAACCTGTTGTTATTACTGTTATAACGTATGGAGGCAATTATGAGTGATCTTGCTGCAGAACTGCTCTTTCTTGAACAGGAACTGCAGGTCCCTTCCTTCTCAAATGATGACGCTCTGATGCTTGGCCTCTGCGCTGTCGAATGGATCAAAGAAAGCGGAAAACCGGGTGTATATATTGTAATAAAGCGCGGTGCATCTGTTCTCTTTACACACTGCATGAAAAATGCCAATGAAGACAACCGGCTGTTTGCGGAAAGAAAGATCCGCACTGTGGAAATGTTTGAGCATTGCTCCATGTACGCAGGTGAAAAATATAAATCCAAAGGCAGGGTTTTCGAATCGTATTATGACGAGACTGTGTGCCAGTGCAAAGGCGGTGCATTCCCGATCTGTATTCCGGGAACCGGCATGGTCGGAGTGATCGGTATTTCAGGGCTCTCAGCAGCGGAAGACCATGAGGTCAGCGTAATGGCACTTCGGAAATTCATTCAGAAAAAACAACGATCGGCTGAAGCCGGGCAATAAAAGGTGACTGTCATGTATCAACGCGAATATGAGCGGCGTGTACGCACTGCTGTCGTCGGCATCGGTTCTCATTCTTATCGGAACATTCTTCCGGCACTTCATTTCCTTCCGGTTGAACTGAAGGCCGTCTGCAATCGCAGCAATCGTGATATGGCAGAAAAAACTGCAGCTGAATACGGATGCAGAAGGTACCAGGATACGGAAGAAATGTACCGGAACGAGGATCTGGATGCTGTACTCTTCTGTGTTTCTGCAGACAGACATCCTTCTCTTATAAAAGAAGCATTCTCCCACGGCATTCATGCCTGGGCAGAAAAACCGCTTGCAGTCAATTCACTGCAGGTTGAAGAACTTATTTCACTGCGGAACGGACTGGTCGCAATGGCCGGCTATAAAAAGGCATTTATGCCCGCAGTCAGGAAAGCATTGGAAGTGATACACAGCGATGAATACGGTGACCTTCAAAGTATGCTGGCGGTCTATCCTGTCCGTATACCTGAAGGGAATACCAAAGACTGGTTGAACAACGGCTGTCATCCCCTTTCGGTACTGCTTGCGGCAGGCGGAAAAGTTGACAGCGCTGTATCACTTAGAAATGAAAGCGGATCCGGAAGCAGTGTACTCTTCTTTGAAAACGGAACTGTCGGAACGCTGCTGCACGCATGCGGCCCGCAGCCTTTGGAAGATTATCATTTCTATGCTCCCTCATGGCATCTGCAGATTGACAATACCAGCAGAGTCATACTCCAGAGAGGCATTCCTTCCGTCTACGGAAGAACGACCTCATTTGTACCGGAAGGTTTTGATTCCGGAGCCCTTGTATGGGAAGCACAGAACTGCAAAGCCACCCTGGAAAACATGTCATTCTTCCTTCAGGGTATCTATGATGAGCTTCTGGAATTCTTCACATGCATTCTGGAAAACAGAATGCCGCAGACCGGTTCTCTTGAATTTGCGCTCGAACTGACAAAAGTATATGAGGCATTGATGGAAAGCAGAGGGAATCGGATCAGCTTATAAAGCCTAACCAGGAAAGGTAAAAATATGAATTTAAAAGAAAAACTTAAAAATGGGGAAACTGTTTACGGAACAATGATTCGCCTGCAGCGAAATCCGGCTTTCTGCATCGTTGCCAAAGACGCAGGGATGGACTTCATCATGTTTGACTGCGAGCACGGCATTTATAATCTTGAAACTCTTCACGATATGTTCCAGATGGCTCACGCAGCAGGACTGACTGCAGTGCTGAGAGTTCCGATGCTTGATAAGGAAAGCATCTCCCGTCCGCTGGATGCAGGCGCATGCGGTGTTATGGTACCGATGACGGAAACTGCAGAACAGGCAAAGGAGATCGTACATTGGTCCAAGTATACTCCGGTCGGAGACAGAGGATACGGTTCCGGGATCGGCGCTACCTATTATCAGGTCGGAATTGAAACAACAAAAGCCATGCAGGAGATCAATGACAGAGTCCTGACAATTGCACAGATCGAAACAGCCCTGGCAATTGAGAATATTGAAGAGATCGCTGCAACAGAAGGCGTCGACGCACTGATCGTCGGACCGAACGACCTTTCCATCTCACTGGGCGTTCCCGGCCAGCTTACAAGCGATATTGAAGTAAATGCGATCCGTAAAGTTGCGGATGCATGTCATAAATACGGTAAAGCATTCGGCATTCACGGACCTGAGAGCCTGCAGGAGATCTTTGCGGATGATATCAATCTCTGCATCCATACAACTGACGCCGATATGCTCAGAAATGCAATGAAGGACGTAAAAGCCCGCCTGCAGAGCTTCCGTTCACATGAATAAGATGAAGAGGTGAGATTATGAGAGATTCTATTCACAAGTATTTCCAGGTTGGAACGATCCAGTGGATGAGCTATCCGAGGATGGACGGACTGGAGTCACTGAAAAAGATCTGTGCTGATGATTATTTCGATGCGATCGAAGTAAATGTCAACAAGTTGGGTGCTTACCGTGAAGAAGCCAAAGCCCTCCTTGAACAGTCACATCTGAAAGTATGCTACGGTGCGCAGCCTTCCCTGCTCGGACCGAAGCTGAATCCGAATGACCTGGATGAGGAAGGAAGGCAGAAAGCAGAAGACACATTGAAAAACTGTCTGGATGACGCAGAATACTTCGGTGCGAAGGGCATTGCGTTCCTTTCCGGCAAGTGGCAGGAAGAAACAAAAGAAGAAGCTTACCGTCAGCTGCTGAAGACGACTGTCAATGTATGCCGTTATGCTGCATCAAAAGGTATGATGGTTGAACTGGAAGTTTTCGATTATGATGTTGATAAAGCATCACTGATCGGACCGGCTCCGCTGGCTGCCAGATTTGCGGCAGATGTCCGCACACTGTGCCCGAATTTCGGACTGCTGGTCGATCTGTCACACTTCCCGATCTGCCATGAAAAATCCGCTGATGTGATCCGTACCTGCCGTCCGTATATTACACATCTGCATTTCGGCAATGCTGTTGCAGATAAAGATGCAGAGGGATACGGTGATCTTCACCAGCGTCTCGGCTATCCGAACAGTGCGAACGATATTCCGGAGCTTCTGGATTATTTGAAAGTACTCAAGGAAGAAGGTTTCTTCCGTGCAGATGAACCGCTTGTTCTTTCCATGGAAGTATCCCCTACCGCTTCTGAAAGCGAAGAAATCATTCTTGCAAATACCAAGCGCTGCCTGAACCGTGCATGGGCACTGCTGGAAGACTGAACTAAGGAGACTGAAACATATGAAAATTGTTGTTCTTGACGGTTATACCGAGAATCCCGGCGATCTGTCCTGGGATGCATTCAAAGAATTCGGTGAGCTTGCCGTATATGACAGAACGAGTTACGTAGACGCTGACATTATCCGTGAGCGGATCGGGGATGCTGAGATCATAATCATCAACAAGACTCCTGTTACAGCAAAGACATTTGAGACATGCGGAAACATCCGTGCTGTCCTTGTCCTTGCGACAGGATACAATGTTGTTGATGTCAATGCCGCAAAAGAAAGAAACATTCCCGTCATCAATGTTCCGACATACGGAACACAGATCGTCGGTCAGTACGCTGTCAGCCTGCTGATGGAGATCTGCTCTCATATCGGACACCACAATGAAACTGTCCATGAAGGAAGATGGGAAAACAATGTTGACTGGTGCTACTGGGATTATCCGATGATCGAACTGTACGGCAAAACAGCCGGCATCATTGGTCTGGGCAGGATCGGTCAAGCTACAGCAAGGATCTTGAATTCCCTGGATATGAAGGTGCTTGCTTTCGACAGAACACCGAATGAACGCGGTAAAGAACTGGCGGAATATGTTGAGCTTGATGAACTGTATGCCCGTTCTGATGTGATATTCCTGCACTGCCCGCTGTTCCCAAGTACAGAAGGCATGATCAACAAAGACAGTATCGCCAAGATGAAAGACGGCGTCATCCTGATCAACAACAGCCGCGGTCAGCTTGTCGTTGAACAGGATCTGGCTGATGCACTGAACTGCGGAAAGGTATACGCTGCAGGTCTGGATGTTGTTTCTACAGAGCCGATCAAGGGTGACAACCCCCTGCTCACGGCAAAGAACTGCATCATCACCCCGCATATTTCCTGGGCAGCACAGGCAGCCAGACAGAGGATCATGGATATCACTGTCGACAATCTGAGAGCTTTCCTGGAAGGAAATCCTATCAACGTTGTAAACAGATAAACATGTGCATATGAAAACCATGCCGGCCGGCATGGTTTTACTGTTTCGGGATAAAGAGAATGTTCAGGTCTGTGTCCTTGTCGATCCCGGGTATTTCCCCGATGTTGCTGTACTGCCACATCTGGAAGGCAAACGGGAAGTCTGTTGAAACAGAGACCTTGTGATAGGATGCCAGCCAGAACGGATAGTCGTCCTGCAGGTCAGCCATGTTGATCTTATATGTCAGCCAGTTTTCGCTGCCGTATACGACAGCGTCATATCCGGCATCTTTGATGACCTGGCAGAATGCCCTGGCAATTTCCGTACGTTCTTCCGTCGTCAGATCGATGATCCTGTCATGATCCGTGACTTCTTCCATATCGTAAGCGATCGGGAACTTGATGCCGTAATCTTTAATCTCGTACAGAACAAAGCGTGCTTCTTCTTCCGCTTCTTCAACATTCTTTGCCTGTGAAAAGAAATATACACCCAGATCAAGGCCTGCTTCGGCAGCGCCTTTCATATTTCTGTGGTAAAGGACATCCTCATGGATCTCGCCTGTTTCATAACCGCGGTAGCCTGCGCGTATGATCGCGAACGTTACCCCTGATCCTTTGACTTTTTCCCAGTCGATCTCTTCATTATGGACGGACACATCGATCCCGATCGTGGATGTATACTTGTCATCTTCATAGACCCAGAACTGATCGCTTCCATCCATCTTTTCCCAGTCATAATCATGCAGGTATCTGGGATCCGGTGTCGGTGTCGGTTCGATCGTAGGCTGAACAGGCGGTTTATGACCGCTTGTCAGAGCGATCATCAGTGCCGCAAACAAAACAATGCACAGCAATGTGATCAAGATCGCCACTGCAAGTGCCAGATAGTTGATCCTGCGTTTACGTCTTTTCGGTACCGCCATGAAACGATTATAACATGCTGATAATAAAACATCATTTATACTTAAGGTATGACAAGACAGTTTAACGGAATCTTATTTGATCTGGGGTGGACTCTTGAAATACCGGAAACAGGAGACTGGATGCTGACAAGGAAGTTCAGGGAATACTATCCCCTTGAACTGCAGCAGTCTGTTGATCCGGTTTTATGGAGAAATGCCCTGATGAAGGCAAGCCAGCCGCTGATCGAACATCATCAGATGCGGACACGGGAAGAAGAGGAGGACGCGTTTACCGGTTTCTATTATGACCTGATCACCAATGCAGGGCTTCAGATCACGAAAGAAATTGCCCGGGAAATATCCCATGACCGCACTTATGTATATGAACCGAAGTATATCCTGCTGCCGGACATCAGGGATCTGCTTTTAAAACTCAGGAAACAGAACTATCGGATCGGCATCATTTCAGATACATGGCCAAGTACTGTTCAGCGTCTGGAATCCTACGGCATTGCAAATCTGTTTGACTGTGCGTCCTACAGCTATGAACTCGGTATTTTCAAACCGGATCCGCGGCTGTATCATGATGCATTGAAGAAGATCGGACTTCCTGCACAGCAGTGTATCTTTGCGGATGACCTTCCGGGCAACCTTGAGGCTGCCCAAAAGCTCGGCATCCATCCGGTACAGTCGCTTGTCAAGCCGGGCATCAAAGCTGATCCTCGCTTTGACAGTATCCGCAGACCGTCTGAGCTTCTGGAATTATTAAACAGAAAGTGTGATCAGAATGTTCAATGTTCATGATATTACGCGTGATTCGTGCATGCTGAGAGGTCATCTCAGGAAGCAGGGCTATGACTGGTGGTGGCATTCCTTCACCGCGCATGATGCGCTGACAGGTGAAGAGAAGCCGTTCTTCATTGAATTCTTCCTCTGCAATCCGGACCTGGCTAAGGATATACCTGTGCTGGGACAGCTGCCTGACCGTCCCAAACCCTCTTATCTCATGGTAAAAGCCGGATGCTGGGGTGAGGATCATTGCCAGCTGCACAGGTTCTTTGCATGGAAGGACGTTAATGTCCATATGGATGCGCCGTATTCCGTTCAAGCAGACGACTGCCTGGCATGTGAAACAAAACTGAAGGGCTCCGTACATGTCACCGGAAGTCACCGGCATCCTGAGTGGATGTGCGATGACGGCGATATGTCCTGGGACCTCACGGTCGACAAACAGATCGCATTCAATGTCGGATACGGAGCCAGCAGGCCCATGAGAGACGCTGAAGCCTTTGACATGTACTGGCATGCGGAAGGCATGAAGACACAGTATTCCGGCACCGTTGTATGCAATGGAAAGACATATACGGTAACTCCGGAAACCTCCTATGGCTACGCAGATAAAAACTGGGGCTGTGATTTTACAACACCATGGGTCTGGCTTTCTTCCAATCATCTGTTCAGCAGGTGCAGAAATGAATGGCTGGACAACAGTGTCTTTGATATCGGCGGAGGCAGGCCGAAGATCTTCCATGTTGCGCTGGACAGAAGACTGCTGGGAGTCTTCTGGTATGAAGGGGAAGAATATGACTTCAACTTCTCCAAGCTCCACCTGATCGTCAGGACACAGTTCTCATTTGATGAAGATGAAGATGCTGTATACTGGCATATCCGCCAGGAAAATATACATGCGGTCATGGAAACAGAGATCATCTGTCAGAAAAAGGATATGCTGTGGGTCAATTATGAAGCCCCGAACGGTATAAAACATTTCCACAGACTTTGGAACGGCGGAAACGGACAAGGTACTGTCAGATTGTACAGGAAAACGATCTCCGGTACGGAACTGATCGATGAAGTTGACGCATACAATGTCGGATGTGAATACGGAGAATATGACGAATAAACGATCCCAATTACGGGACCGTTCTTTTCATTTCAGCAGTTCACTGTCAACGGCATATGCCATTGCTTTGTATCCCTCTTCGGAAGGATGCAGATGATCGCCCGAATCATATCCTTCGGCAAATGCAGGAGTATGTTCGGGATCACGGACCGCCTTGTCAAAGTCGACGCATCCGTCCAGCAGGTCGGTTGTTCTCAGCCAGTCATTGAAGGCATTTTTCAGATCTTCGCGGAAAGGTTCGTATGTTCTCCATCCGTAGATCGGGATCAGTGTGCCTCCCCATACCTTCATGCCAAGCTTCCTGGCATAGTCGATGTAGATCCTGGTAAAGCCCTCTTCCATCTCTTCTGCTGTGGGAAGATCGCTCCAGGGACGGAACGGGTTAACGTCAGTTCCCACAGGATGAATGATGTCATTGATGCCGTGCTGGATCAGTACCGCATCAGCACCTGCTGTATTCATTTCGATCGGGAAGCGTGTTTCTCCCTTCAGGCCGTATGCGGCATATGTGATGTTGTCATACTGTCTCAGGATCCTGGTACCGCTGACTGCCCTTCTGATGATCGATACATTCCTGTATCCTTCTTCCCATGCCCTGATCGTCAGGTAATCGGGCCATGACTGAGCTGTTATGGAATCCCCGTAACAGATCAGCGCATGGTTCTTTTCTTCCGTCAGGATATCCACTGTATTCAGGAAATAGAACCAGTTCGTCTTCCTGGTGAGATCCAGTGGTAATTCCTTATCATTCATGAAATTCCCATAGGAGTAATATCCCTTGGAAAGAGGTCCGGTGATCAGTACACCGGCATTCATCTGGTTGTATCCTTCCATGAACAGGGATACGCTGATCGTTTCTCCTGCTGTAATGGCAAACTCTATTTCATCACTGACTGCCTCTTCCTCCGGTTCCAGTACGATGCATGCACTGCCTTTGACAGTCACCTGTTTCACCGTATCCGGATCGATCTCTTTATCTGACACAGCCCTGGCGGCATTGGCATAGAATCTGACCGGCTCCGTACCTGTCAGGTTTGAAAAATGCAGTCTCAGCGCACATCCGTCAAATACCATTCTCAGAGGATAACGCAGTGTCAGATCCTTTGCATAAATGCAGTCAGTCTGGTTCCTGATCGATGTCGCATTTCCCCAGCATGCGACCCATTTTGTATATTCACTGTTCATGTTCTGACCTCCGCGGTTACAGAAAACAGTATAACTTATTTTCGAATCATTCTTTGCCATGAAACGAAAAAAGATCAGGGCTTTGAATACCCTGACCTTCCGTTCAATTGAGATTACTTCCTGTTCTTGACATCCATCTGGTAGTTGACTTCCAGAAGCTTGTCTGCCAGCTGAGCCTCGATCCTTGCGAGTTCCTGTTCAGCCGCAACACGCTTCTCGTGGCCTTCCTTCTGGATGGTCAGAACTTCGTCCAGTGTAGCGATGAGTTCCTGGTTCGTGTGCTGGAGTGTTTCGATGTCAACAACACCGCGCTCTGCTTCCTTGGCTGTTTCAACTGTAGCCTGATGCAGTGTTTCAGCATTCTTCTTCAGCAGCGCATTTGTCATATTGGTGACTTCGCGTTCTGCTTCCATAGCTTCCTTGGAGTGGTTGATGCCCATAGCCAGAACGATCTGGTTCTTCCACAGAGGGATTGTGTTGACGATCGTGCTCTGGATCTTTTCTGTCATCAGCGTATCGTTGTTCTGGATCAGACGGATCTGCGGTGCCATCTGGATGGATACCTGACGTGTCAGTTCCAGGTCATACAGTTTCTTTTCGAAACGGTCGCATGCCTGTGACAGGTCATTGGCAGCCTGTGAATCCTCGGGCAGTCCTGACAGTTTTGCTTTTTCTACCAGTGCAGGCAGTTCCGTCCTGCGTACTTCTTCCAGCTTCTTCTTGCCGGCGATGATATACATGGACAGTTCTTTTGTATTCTGTGCATTGCGCTCATACAGCTGGTCAAGCAGGGCAATATCCTTCAGCAGGACGATCTGGTGGTCTTCCAGAACAGCAGCGATCTTATCAACGTTTGCTTCAGCCTTGTCATAACGTGCTTTCAGCTGTTCAACTTTGTTTCCGCCTTTTTTGAACAGACCCATGATGCCTTTTTCTTCTTTCTGGTCTGTTGTTTTCAGTTCTGTAACCAGATTGCTCAGCAGGTCTCCTACTTCACCGAGGTCCTGTGTTCTGACATTCTTCAGAGCGCTGTCACTGAAGTCAGTAACTTTCTTCTGAGCGGCCGAACCATACTGCAGGATCGTATTTGTCTCCATGATATCGATCTTCTTGGAGAACTCATTGACGGTTCTGCGTTCAGCTTCCGTCAGCTTGGATTCATCATACTGATCCTTAACTGCCTGCTCTGTCTTTGCGGCTTCAAGCGCAGCCTGCTGTTCAGCAACCTGATTTTCTGCTTCTTCAGGTGAGAGTGTCAGTGTAATAGCCTGAGACTGTGTATTGTTATTTTCGCTCATTGTCTTATGCCTTTCTACAGATAATCTGTTTCATCTTTAACAGTATAACATACGGAAAGTTTACAGCGTGTCTGTATTCATGCAATCTTATAAATCCAATTATCCTTTTTTAACTGGATCAATGCCCAGATGGCTTTAAAGAGATTGCCGCTTCTGAGGACTGCGTAAAGGACCGCAGGATGCCAGTGGAATACGAATGCCGCAACATATCCGAAAGGTATCGCGATCAGCCAGTTTGCGATCATATCTACGACCATCAGTTTCTTTGTCTGGCCGCCTGCCTTGAGGATCCCGTTGAATACCATGAAGGTCATCGGCAGGAACAGGACAGTACATGATGCGGCATAACCCATCTGTCTTGTCAGCGTCAGTGTTTCCTGCGTCACCTTGTAATAGGACATCAGGATGGGCAGGAGCACCTGGACCATGCCGCTGCTGCAGATACCGAATACCACAGCTGTTTTGACAAAGCGTCTGGCATTGATCTTCGCTTTTTCAAATTCGTTGTTTCCGATCAGGTTGCCGATCATGACATTGCAGGCGGTGGATGTGCCCACACAGAAGCTGTTGGGGATCGTCCATGCCATATGGACGATGGAATTCGCTGAAATATAATACGGGGATATTCTGCCCGTGATCATTGTCTGTACGGAAGAAACGAGGTTGGAGAGGATATCGATCATCAGCAGCGGAGCGGTGATCCTGATAAAGCTCTCCAGATATTCTCTGTCCAGGAAGGGATCGAATTCATGGATGCGGAACTTCAGATGCGGTTCAAACCGGAACAGATAGACCAGGGTTATGACCAGTTCAATGGCACGTGCCAGAACGGTTGCCAGGGCAGCGCCTCTGACACCCATGGCGGGCAGTCCGAAGTGACCGAAGATGAGCACCCAGTTCAGGAAGATGTTCGTGAAGCATGACAGGATCGAGTTATACAGGCCGATCTTTACGGAACGTACCGACTGCAGCATGATCACTGCTGTCTGGCTGATGCCTGTCAGCAGGAAACTGTACTTGAGTATGGACAGATAGCTGACACCCGGGTCAACGAATTCGGGGATCGATGTATAGATCCGGATGATCTGGGCAGGAAACAGTGAAGTGATCACAAAGAAGATGAGTGCAACAAAAACGGAAGCTGTCAGCACAAATGAAAACAGCTTCTTGATCTTTTTGACATTTCCGGCGCCCCAGTACTGGGACATGATGACATTGGCGCCTCTTGCCATGCCCATGCCTGCCACCATGACAAGCCATGTGTAGGTGCCGCTGATCGATACAGCCGTGATCGCAAGCTCACCGAGCTGTCCGACCATGATGTTGTCGATCATATTGACGAGCAGGTTGATGATCTGCTGTATTCCTACCGGGAGCGCAAGTACAAAGACTTCCCTGATAAACTCTTTTGTTTCGTTGTCTATCGTCATATTTGAATACTATCACGTAATGTACGGTTTCCCGTCATATATGCTCAGTTTGTCAGAAATACCATATCATTGTATGAAAAGACCCCGCAGTTCTGCGGAGTCGCTTCGTTCGTTCATCTTGTGATGTTTCGGATCCAGAGGAAGAGATCACCTGTATCATAATCTCCTCCGTGCCCGGTATCCCAGGGAATGAAATAGTCTACGGGAATACTGTTGTTTCTTAATGCCAGTGTCAGGATAGATGAAACTGCCAGTGATGTATCACGGTCCAGCGCACCTGCCCTGATCCTGAAGTTCTTTGCCTTGGTGGCTCTTGGATCAGCGATGTAGTACAGCGGGTTGTACAGTTTGACGATCTCTGCAGGTACCTTCGGCCAGCCGCTCTTATCATGCAGGTAGCCGAATGTCGTGAAGTGACGGTTGTCGATCCTCAGACTTCCGAACACCTTGTTTTCCGGTGAACCGGGTTCACCTGTCTTGTCAAATGCAGGTGTCGGCTTCATCCTTGTACGGAAATCAACAAAGGCTTCCCAGTCAAATCCAACAGGCCTGTCATTGTGGAAATCGATCCAGGGATATTCCTTCATGTTGTAATCATCCAGCACGGCCTTTTCCATGGAACGGATGACCTGACGGGCGATCCAGGCACGGAATGTACCGGTACCGTCCGGATTCAGCTGAAGTGTATTTTCACGTTCATCTCTCAGGTTCAGGCTGTTGATATATGCAGGATACATCTTTGCCAGGTCTCTGGACAGGTAGCCCTGCTGGATCGTCATGTTCTCTGTAACAGGTACCTTTTCCACGATCTTATGACGGAGTTCTTCCGGCAGCTTTGAGAAATCCGGATGACCGTTATGGTTCAGGCTGTCCAGCATTTCCTCTGTGACGCCGTTTTCTTTGGCCGCTTCTTCATTCACGACCAGTTTGTTCATATGGTATTCATTTCTGCCGCCGAATTCCCATTCATATGCCATGTCCGCATGGTCGAGGTCTGTGATCGGGCAGTAGCAGGATGCCGCAAATACATCATCGCGTTCATCGCAAGCGCCGATCTCCTTCAGATATGGTTCAAAGTCAGGATGGTTTCCGGTCGAACCAAGCAGTGCGCTCATAGCTCCGCCTGCGCTGGTTCCGTTCGTAATGATACGTTCTGTATCTCCGGGAATGACATCCTTGTTATGACGCAGATATCTGATCGCTGCTTTCAGGTCTACCAATGCGGCCGGAACAACACCGATGTTGATATCAAATTCATCTTTCAGACCGATGCCTCTGGCTGTCGGTACGACAACGACATAACCAAGATACAGCGCGATCGCAGATGCTGTGACCTTGCCGTGATGGTCGATCCCCGGTCTCTGGAAATATCCGGGACGGAAGCCGCCGATCGTATTAGGCATGAAGATCGGAGCTGTGCGGAGGTCATATTTACCTGTTGTACCTTCTTCGTAATACTCTTCCGGTACATAGATACTCAGTTCCTGATGTTCCGGATCGATCGGATCAGCACAGTATATACGGTGCTCAAACGCACGGAATTTTACCTCTTTATCATCAAATACCAATGATTCGATTGTATAAGGGTCTTCTCTAAATAGGAGTTCCATAAGTATCCCTCGTTTCTACAAAATAATTATATAGGAAAGACGGAAAAATCACATCAGCGGATTCACTGCTTTGCGCACGAAACCGTCCGCGCTGCGCAGACATTCCTGTGCTTCATCTTTTGTTTTTCCGCTTAATATCATGACAATTGCCGTCTTCATGTCATGACCTGACCGCTCGTAGTATTCACGTGCTGTTTCAATGGGACATTCCGCTGCCTGCGAGATGATGCGGACTGCCCTGTCCCTGAGTTTTGCGTTGGTCGGAACCATGTCTACCATCAGGTTTTTATAGATCTTTCCGATCCCCTGCATGGCTGCCGTCGACAGCATGTTGCAGATGAGCTTCTGGCATGTGCCGGACTTCAGTCTGGTGGAGCCGGTCAGCACTTCACTGCCGGCATCCACTTCGATCGCTGCGTCTGCATACTGCGACATTTCCGCATGTTTGTTGCATGATACGGTGATCCGTTTTGCATGGATCTCTTCCGCATATTTCAAAGCACCGATCACATACGGAGTCCTGCCGCTTGCGGCAATGCCGATCACGACATCCCTGTCACAGAATCCGAGTTTCTTCAGATCCTCCGCACCCTGTTCCATGTTGTCCTCGGCATTCTCAATACCTTTGGATACGGCACCAAAGCCGCCCGCCAGGCAGGCTATGATGCGGTCACAGTTGAATGTGGGAACACATTCCGCAGAATCCATCATACCGATCCTGCCGCTGGTTCCTGCCCCGATATAGACCATTCTTCCGCCCTGTTTCAGTGCCGCAATACAGATCTTTACCGCCTCTGCGATCTCGGGAAGTGCTTCTTTGACAGCTTCGGCACATTTATGATCCTCTTCATTCATGACAGACAGAAGTTCTTCTGTTGTCATGAGATCAAGGTCCCGGGTCTTTTCATTCGGTATTTCCGTACGCAGGTGCTGCAGGTGGAGCTCAGTCATACTTGAGGTAGGCTCCCTTCATCGGTGATTCAGCATGTTCATAGAACAGCCTCAGAGCACCGCTCTTGTATTTCGGAGGTCTTGCCTGCCACTTTGCTTTTCTCTCATTGAGGATCGCTTCCATCTCTTCGGGAGTTTTCCGTTCACCCTTGACGCCGACAATGTTCAGTTTTCTCTGTGAAACGGACAGCTCGATCAGGTCGCCCTCTTCTACCAGTGCGATCGGTCCGCCGGAAGCAGCTTCCGGTGAGCAGTGACCGATAACAGGTCCTGTGGAAGCACCGGAGAATCTTCCGTCTGTGATCAGGGCAATTGCCTTGCCGAGTTCCGGATCGGAACTGATCGCTTCGGATGTATAGAACATTTCAGGCATGCCGGATCCCTTCGGACCTTCGTAGCGGATAAATACGGCATCACCCTTGTTGACCTTGTGATGCAGTACGGCATCCAGGCATTCTTCTTCACTGTCGAACGGTCTTGCGTTCAGGACAGCTTCATACATTTCCTTCGGGCAGGCTGTGTGCTTGATGACAGCGCCTTCGGGAGCCAGGTTGCCCTTCAGGACAGCAATGGAGCCGTCTGTTCCGATCGCTTTGTCATAAGGACGGATAATATCTTCTTTTGTGACATGCACGTTCTGGCGCTCATTGAAGTCATCCAGCCACTTCTGGCACTTCTCGTAATAACCGTTAGTCTTCAGTTCATCCAGGTTCTCACCTAACGTCTTGCCGGTGATCGTCTTAGCGTCCAGGTGCAGGAAAGGACGGATCTCTTCCATAATGGCAGGGACGCCGCCTGCATAATAGAAGCATTCTGCAGGCCATTTGCCTGTCGGTCTCAGGTCGAGCAGGTAGTGCGCGCCTCTGTGCAGTCTGTCGAATGTATCCCCGGTGATCTCGATCCCGTATTCATGAGCTAATGCAGGGATATGCAGCATTGCGTTCGTGCTGCCTGAGATCGCCGCATGGACCAGGATAGCGTTCTCAAAGGAATCCATCGTCACGATATTGGAAGGCTTTATACCTTCTTTTGCAAGTTCTACAGAGCGTTTGCCTGCATTGTATGCATATTCCAGCAGGTCAGGGCTTGTCGCCGGCAGCAATGCTGAGCCGGGCAGCGCGAGACCGAGTGCTTCCGCAACGATCTGCATCGTGCTGGCTGTTCCGATAAAGGAACATGCACCGCAGCTCGGGCATGCGTTGAGTTTTGCCCACTTCAGTTCGCTCTCGGGGATCTCTCCGCGTTCTACTCTTGCGGCATAGTATCCCAGTTCATTCAGTGTAAGCATCTTTTCGGCTGCCTTCATCGTTCCGCCTGTCACGGCAACAGAAGGAATGTTGACCCTTGCCATACCGATCAGGTTGCCCGGCATGCCTTTGTCACACGAGGCAATGAATACACCGCCGTCAAAAGGAGTCGCATTGGCCTGGATCTCGATCATATTGGCGATCATCTCACGGCTGACCAGCGAATAGTTGATGCCGTCTGTACCCTGACTTTCTCCATCACACATGTCAGTACAGTAGTAGCGTGCTCCGTATCCGCCGGCATCGCGGATCCCTCTTCTGGCTTCTTCAACGAGTTTGTCCAGATGTCCGCTGCCGGGATGGCTGTCTCCGAATGTACTTTCGATAAAAATCTGCGGTTTGCTGAGATCCTCTTCCTTCCAGCCCGTTCCGATCCTCAACGGATCAAGCTCTGGTGCGAGTTCTCTCATCTTCTGACTTTTCAGCATATTGACTCCTTCCTATAAAAACCTTCAGGTTTATGCTATCCCAATGTTCTCCCAAATACCTCTGACATGAAGCACAAAACTTCAGTGTCATTTCCTTTACTGTATTAATCCGGGTTTGCAAAGTATCTCGCTGATCTTTGTTTCAAACAGCTTTGCGGTATATCCCGGCAGCAGTATACATGCCGTATCCGCACCGGAACCGGAACCGCCTACACATACGACAGGTTCATAAGCACGGATACTGCCGCTGTCCGCAGCCATCAGGGCACATTCCACACATACCTTGACGCCTGCACCGAACATCCTCAGTGTCTGTGCAACGATCTCTACAGGATAGATCCCTTTATACACACTGCTGATACCGCGCTCTGCACCGCTTAATGCATGAGCGGCAGTTACGATCTTTACTCCTCTGGATGAAAGATATTCCCTCTCCTCATCACTGAGTTCATTGAAATTAGCTTCTTTCATTCCGTACACATGTGTAACCATGACGATCGTTCCGGTATATTCCTGTTTGTCAGCTTCCTCCAGCAAAGCCCTGATTACAGATCCGGTGTTGCTGGCGGCAACGATAGGCAGACTGCGTGCTTTCGCAGTCTCTACTGCAATACGGGCAGTCTCGTCCGTATTAACAGGACCTTTCTTTTCAAACATAATCATTTAATTATCTCCTCCAGGTGAATCCGATTACTTAAATATTAACATGTTTCTGTCTTTACAACACACTATCACATATACGATCAAGGGACCTGATCGTGCTCAGGTCCCTTTGTGTTGGTTATTCAGTTAATATAATCGCTTTTTCTAATTAGTTAGCACCCATACGCTTCTTGGAAACCATGAGAACACCGGAACCAAGAACGAGAATAGCACCGATTACATAGAACAGTGTTGTACCGATACCACCTGTGGAAGGAAGAACAGAACCCTGCTTGTTAACTACAGTTACCGTAGCAGTAGATGTAGTATCACCAACAAGTTTCAGATCATCTTTCAATACAGCAGTGTCTTCAGCCTGATTATATCCTTTAGGAACAACAACTTCCTTCAGAGTCAAATCCCATTTATCAAGACCAGTGATAGTAGCAGTAGCAACTTCTGTGAGATCAATCTGGTCAACTGTACCCTGTGCATCATATACATAATGACCAGCCTCATTTACAGTGAATGTAAGTTTTGTTTCCCCATTGTATACTTCAAACTTTGCACCAAGCAATGCTGTCGATCCATCTGTCTTCTCAAGATCAAACTGGTATGTGTTAACTTTGAGGCTTGTTCCAGGAATTTCATTCTTTGCGGGAGTTTCACCAGCATCTTTTGTGACAGTTGCAGTATATGTTACCTTAACGGGAATCTGTCCTTCTTTTTCTCCTAAGTTAGCAGGATAAATGCTGTTACCATTATCATCCATCATATCAATAGTTACTGTAAGCGCACCAGAATCTGCAATTGCCTTTGTGAACCCACTAGTAATTTCAGTTCCATTTACATAAACATGAACAGAAGCTTCATCGATGCTCATGCTTGTCGGCGTATCAGTTACTGTCCATTCTTCACGGATGTTCCAACCGGAAGGCTCATTACCTTCATATACCCAGTTTGTTGTAATAGCGTTAATCTCAAATCCAATCACACTGCCAACATGAGCGTCTGTTTCTGTAAGATTATCAACTGCAGTTCCATCAACAGACACAATAGTCTTCGTGGGATCAGCGTCTTCAGCATCGTTTTTATCATATACTTCTGCAGTAGGAGCAGCAGTATTAATTGTAACAGTCGCACCAAGACCAGATGTAATATAGTAATAACCAAAATCAAGATTGCTAAATGTTACTGTGCTATCAGTTTCGTCAAATACACCTGGAATAGCTGTTCCGCCAAAATCAGCATAGTGTTCACTAACCCAATCTATTACATCAGCATCATCTACACCATCTTTTACCCAAACACTGATATTACCATTTTCATCAGCTGCTGTACTCCAACCGAACAAACTATCATCAAGTTTTGAAGCATTAGCAGCAGGTGTTGTATAACTGACAGCATCTCCGTCATATGTTGCATCAAATACTTTATAAGCAGTATATTCATAACCTTTAGTTGCATTCTTTACAGTGATAGTACCTTTTGTCGGTTCTTCTGCAAATGATGTAACTGCCATTGCTAATACCATGACAACAGCAATCATCAGTGACATGAATTTCTTAACGTTTTTCATTTCATTACCCTTTCTTTTTGTTCTATTAGAACTAAATCCTTTGTTTGTATAAATCTTATTCAGATCGTTGAGAGTTGCTGTTCTGATCATTACTGATCTGCCACAGCTGCCTCTTTCGATTGCCTGCATATGAGGGCATCTCGACTTTCTGCTCTCATATGCAAGCATCTGTTTTTGTTTTCCTTAATATTGTTACATCTTCAGTTTCGGCGTTTCTTATCGTCGAGATCAGAGGCTTATTCATTCCTCCTTTCTCTACGCCTCATTCTGAAGCTGTACATCACAGCGAATAAGATCAGTACAAATCCGCTTAATGTATATGGTAATGTACCGGAACCTCCGGTATGCGGCAGTTCCTGTCCGGGCTTATTCTTGATCGTAACAGTTCCTTTAGAGTTTTCGGTAATACCCGATTCTAATGTTGCTATTGCTGTACCATCCGCGAACTCAATTCGATCTACAGTTACGACTCCATCCGCACTTACATGCAGATGTATTTTATTGGATAAGATAACATATCCATCCGGAGCTCTGGTTTCAGTCAATTCATAGTCACCTACTACCAATTCCAGATTACTTGTGCCAAGCGTTAGGTCTCCATCTGGATAACTCTCGTAGACACTGCCTTTCTTTTTTGTTAGCGTGAACTTCGAATTACTCAATTGTGTCACTCCATCCATTGCTGTCTTCTTGAAATCAACAACGAATAGCTTTCTGGTATTTTTAAATGTGATTGTGTTGTTAGCTTCAGTGACATTCAATATGCCAGTGTTGGTTTCTTCAGCTTGTTCAATTCCTACTGTTACAGTTGTTGTATAATCTGAATCTTCTGTTTCAGTAACGGTTAGTTCAGTACCTATTGGAACTTTCTCGAATGTTTTACTGATTGTTTTTTCTTCCCCGGGAACCAAAGTGAATGAGTATCCCGTTTCACCTTCAGCCACTTCTCCAATATACTGACCGGTCACATCTGTGTCATTTTCCTTTAGTGATGCAGTGAATGTGAAGCTCTTATCCGCTTCAGCATAATCATCCACAAGCTCTTTGGTAACGACGACATCAACTAACTTTGTGTATTTGTTTGTTATTGTAAATGATGCAGTTTCACCAGCTGTAACTTCAACTGTACCATCTTCGGAAGTGTACGTTGTTTCATCATACCTGTATCCGTCGATTGCTGTCTGCTCAGTATCTTCATTTACGTTATATGTATCAGCCGGCAGGTTTTCAATTGTCAGCTTCCCATCAACTGACAGATCCAACCACTGTACTTCATTGCTGAAGGTTAATGTTTCTATATCCTGCAGATACTTACCAGCACTGTTCTTCACTGATACTTTGAACTTCTTATCATCAGCAATACCTTCCGGTTCAGTCTGTTTGCTGATTTCCAGCGTTCCTTTCAGGCGGGTATTCGTTACAGTAATTGTGGTATCACCAATAATCTCATAGGCTCCATCACCTACTGTTTCAGGTGGATCACCTTTTCCATCCTGAGTAAGTGTAGCGGCAATGCTCTTTTCATAACCTTCTGCAGTTTCTGACACTGTGATCGTTGTACCGTGGGGTACATCAACTTCAAGCACCTGTGAACCATTATGCTGTAAAGTTACACTGCCATCAGTCAGTTTTGTATCATCAAAGTCGTAACTGATCTCAAAGTTCTGATCTGTGGTAACTCCTTCTACCAGCTTTTTAATGGTTACCTTGTAGGTGTTGACCTCCCATACAGCAACCATTGCGTGGTATGGATAACGTTCATCCGGAGCAACCTTGCTGACTGTTGTTCCTTCCGTGGCACCGACTGTCACACTTGTAGCTTCATACTTACCGGTAGCAGCATCATACTTCAAGAACAGATCTGCAACTCCAAGATCCGCTAAACTCAAATTATTACCGCTTAATTTTGATTCCAGCGAAGGATCCAATGGATTCCCGTTATTATCACTGGTTGGTACACGTGCCCATCCCAAGAATGTGTGTCCAACATATGAGAATGTATTCGCCGGTTTAACATCTACTGCCTGGTTAATCAGTACGTTTTCCTGTGTTACAACAAAATTGCTGGGTGCAGTTGATACTGTTTCGTTATTTCCGTACCAGTTGATATGTGTTGGAACACCTGTTCCTGTATCAACATATTCAGCGCGAAGCTGTACTGTGTAAGTAGCTTTAATAACTTCACCCGTAACAGGATCTGTTTGAGTCACCACATACTTAGCATTATTCTTTAATACTTCGAATGTATCGCCGGGATACACATATACATTTGTATCCTCATATCTATTTGACGTATTATTCCATTTTTGTACGACCCATCTGACAAATTGCTTCCCTGCCGGAGCAGTCGAAGCAGGCTGAGCTGAGGCATGTGCCTGATCAAGATACAGATTTCTATCCGAAGGAGCATTTGTACCTTCGCCGGCATCATAGACAACTCCAATACCATTTGCTCCAATCAATTTTGCACGCCATTTAGCATATAGATCGAACTTCTTTGTGATCCAGAAACGATCCAAGTCACCGTTAGTAGTGGCACCGTTGCCCCATTTATCCATTGGCTCAGTGAAATCTTTTGTTTTATCATAGGCAGCTGTTACAGTGTTTTCGTTCAGCACTGTGTCCGATGAGAATAGAGATGAAGCTGAACAACTTGGATCAGTATACCAACCGACAAATTCCCATTCCTGGCTTCGGCCGGTTGGAGTACTTACTGTACCGCCTAGTGAAACACGGAAGTTCAACTGCTGTGTTGCTGATCCCCAATCCAAATCTGGTATATGATCAGCATTCGGATGCAAGAATACACGATACTGTATCTGACGCCACTTAGCATAAACAGTTACACCACCTTTTGGCATATTTGTAAATGTATATGGCTGTGTACAAGCATCATCTATATACCAGCCTTCAAAAACATAGCCTGCTTTGGTTGGCGTATAATAATTGGCTCCACCTTTGTTATAGGATGAGATATCTGCTTGATACTGAATACTTTCTGAAGTACCCCAAGTTGCTGTTTTTGGTTCATCGATCGTATTTCCGTTTCCATCTACATATACACCGTCCATGTAGTTGATGACATAACTATCACGGCTGTAGAAGAAATAAATCGTCTGATCTTGTGAGGTACTGGCTATATAGTATTGTCCATTCAAACCAGAAACACTGTGAGGTGTCAAAGCTTGGCCATTTACAGTTGCTGCTGCAGCAACTTTGGTAAAGCCATCAAGTTCGACAAAGTCTTCAGCAGTTACACCATTATATCTGGCTCCAATAGATTTATAGAGCACATAACGTGTACCGTTGCGGGTTACAATGTTTTCCGTATCTGTAGGCAACGCCTCAACGTAATAATTCATAGTCTTTAGCGGACGTGTAGCTACATCCAGATGGAAATTAATACTTTCTGCAGGCATGGATTCAATTAGCACCATAACCTCATTCCATCCTTGGTTATTACTCTGCGGGTCCCAACGCTCACCGTTGTCATAAGTAACTCCGTTAGTGCCTACAATCGGGAAGTTGCTTGAAATATTCTGCTCATAAAGAGCTTTGATTTCTTTTACCGTTTGCCAGCTTTGATTACTGCTTCTTGTATATCTAGTGCCCGTATATCTAGGCCCCTCACTAATCCATCCATCATTATATGTCCAGTAATAATTGTTGTTTCTACCATGACGAGACAGCTGCACATATTCACCATTGACAATACCGTATTGCGTTCCATTATTGCTTGTTGTAGCTGTATACGTATAATCATAAATCTGGAATCTCAGTGTATATTCTGTTCTATCATAGTAGACATTTACAACAGCATTACCTTCCGGA
Organism: Solobacterium sp.; assembly: GCA_024693325.1. GTDB lineage: Bacteria > Bacillota_I > Bacilli_A > Erysipelotrichales > Erysipelotrichaceae > Bulleidia. The sequence continues at coordinate 44,685 of JAILLA010000054.1, read as the reverse complement.
ACAATTTGAACTGCAGCAGGAGTCTCCTTTAAATGGAATCCTGTGTAGTTCCTGTTAGTCGTATTTCCAAGCGGAATGTTAGTACCGACATTTCCTGTTCCGGTAACTGTTTCCGCAAAGTCATAACCATCACCGTTTACATTTTGTTTCCAGATAATAATTGTATAACCTGCTCTGGTAGTAGGGATCCAGCTTGCATAAATAGTTGTTCTGTCACTGATCGTATTTCCAAACTGGAACGCTCCGGTAGTTACGGACGGGTTTGCCGCATGAGCATCTGCATGCTCTTTTGTGTCATACCAACCACCAAAAGTATATCCAAAACGTGTCATCGCAGAGTCTGCGACCGGCTTCTGTGTTACATCAGTTGTTTCAAGGAATACCGGTGCATTATATGTTGCGCCTCGTCCATTCTCATCAAATACCAGCCAATGTCCTTCCGGTGCGTTAACAGAGAAAGTTACATTACCGCTAATGGTAATCTCTTCTCCATTTTTATAAAGGCGACCCGGAGTATATCCTTCGATATTGGAACTGCCCTCGGCAACATTCCATCCCAGGAATGCATGCGTATCATCTCCGGGTGTATAACCCATATTAACGGTATAAGGAGCAGTTGTATCACCTGAAACCATAAAGACGTTTTCAGATCCTACGCCGACATTGTTATCGTCCAGGTAATTAATTACATAGTTCTTATAGAGCATTGCATAAATATAAACGTCTTCATTTTCAGTGATCGTACGTGCTGCAGCCCAGTCACGGACTTCACCAATATCCATACCATTTTCAGCATCATCAACAGTATAAGCAGCAGTTGTAGACCATCCTTTAAAGATCGTTCCTTCCGGAATTGTTCCTACACCCGGATCGTAAATGATTTTGTTAAGTTCTTCTCTGGTGTCACCGTTCTTCACAATCATCATGGCAACTTCTGTTGTCCCATTCATAAAGTGAAGGTTCATACGTGCATAATCACCCTCATTACCTTCTTCAACAACCGCATACACAGAAAAACTCTCTGTCTCAAACGTTACTGTTCCGTCTTCCTCAGATTCAAATTCCAGTATTTCTATATTATCTGTGTCTGCATTGATTGCTTTAGCCTGAACCTCTGCAGCCAAAGTGTTCTTCTTAGACTGTTTCTTAACGGATACAGGTTCTTCTTCTAATGTTTGTTCTTCTTTCTTAACTGTGCTTCCTTTAAAGTGAACAACATGAAGCTTCTCTTCGTCTGTATACTGGTCAAAGTTCACCTTAACCTTTGATGAATTCGAAGGCTGTACAAGTGCTCCGTCTTTGTCATAAAAGCTCAGATCAAAAATATCCAGTACATTTAACTGTTCTGCATCAAGATCATATTCATCTGCTACCGCTTCAATTGCCTTATCACGGTATTCACTATAATCTTCGTGTTCTTCATTCAGTGAGATCAGTTCGATCTTTGCGTCTTCCGGGATCAGACTGTCTTCCTGCAGTTTGACCTGAAGTCCGAACTTCTCATCATCTGTTTTAACAGACATCCAGTCATCATATATAATGCTTGCTTTTGTGTCTTCTGCTTCCGGTGTTTCTTCAGGATCCGGTGTCTCTTCCTCTACAGCATCTGCTGTAGGTTCAGGTGTTTCTGTTTCCTCAGGCATTACAGTTGCCTCAGGATCAGAAGTTTCTTCAGCTGCGATCACAGGATTTTCCGTAAATACAGGTTCTACGATAGCGGCCGGTGTTGAAGTCGGCTCCGGAGTTGTATTTACCGTTGTATCATCTGCCGGCAGTTCTGTTTCAAGAGGCGTTTCTTCAGCAGGCTGCGGTTCTTCTGTTTCTACAGGTACTGCAGACTCTTTTGCCATTTCTTCGTCGATCAGTTCCTGGGCATTGATCAGCTCAGGTTCAGCTGTGCTTTCACCCTCAAAGAAAACAAAACCCTCTGCCGGTCCTCTGTTCAGTGTTTCACCGGGCTTGATCATTGCATATGAGGTCGACAACACAACAAAGAATGCCAGTAAAACTGTCACTCTTTTGCGTATTCTTTCTGATATGAAACGGTCTTTTCCCCACTTATCTTTCATGAAACGAACCTGAGTTTATGCTGACGCTTCCAAATGTACCCCTTTTTGCACATAATTAAACGTATTTTCATATTATCATTCCTAACATGATATTTCAAACAACGTGTAAAAAAACGGGCATGATTTCATGACAATCTGATCATGTCTGAAATAAAGTTTCACCGGCAAATATCCTCGATTTGTTAACAATGAAAATGAATTGTTGCTGTGTATTAAAAACAGCCTGTTTTAATGCAGGCTGTTTAACAAACATATAGTAATGTAAAGCTTTAGATATGGCTCTTAATAGCGTTATACACACCTTCGCCGTCAAGTCCGTATGCATGCAGCAGCACTGCAGCACTTCCGCTCTCAGCGAATGTATCAGGAAGACCGATCCTGTGGATAAATCTCGGGCAATGAGTAACAGATACTTCTGCGATCATGGAGCCAAGACCGTTGATGATGTTGTGTTCTTCAGCTGTGAAGATCACATCATGGTTCTTCAGAACTTCCACAATACCTGCCTCATCTGCAGGCTTGATCGCGCATACATCAACAACTGTGATGTCTACGCCTTCCTTCAGCAGCATCTCTCTCGCTTCCAGTGCTGACTTGACCATCAGGCCTGTAGCGAATACTGCGATCTTCTTTCCCTGTGCAAGTACATGGATCTTTGTAATATCCGGTACATTGCCTTCCTCGTATACATCCTCGACCTTAGCTCTGCCGAGTCTGATATAGCAGGGTTCTGTTGTCTTAGCGACATAGTCAACGACAGCCTTTGTTTCAGCTGCGTCAGCCGGGCAGTAGATCTCCATGGTAGGGATCGAACGCATGATCGCGATATCTTCGATCGCCTGGTGGGATACACCGTCTTCACCGACGGAGATACCTGCATGTGATCCGGCGATCTTGACATTCAGATGGGGATATACGACAGAGTTCCTGATCTGTTCCCAGGGTCTGCCTGTAGCGAACATTGCGAATGTGGACGCGAATGCTGTATAGCCGCTGGCCGCCAGGCCTGCAGCTGTACCGATCATGTCTGCTTCAGCAATACCCATATCAAAGAAACGTTCAGGCGCTACTTTGCCTGCTTTGATACTGTGAGTGGACCCGGCCAGGTCTGCGTCAAGCACTACGATCTTGGGATCTTCCTGAACGAGCTTTGCCAGCTCTTCTCCATAAGCTTCTCTGGTTGCGCGTGCCATGTTTATTCCTCCTGTGCTCCAAGGTCATTCAGGGCAACCTTGATCAGATCGCCGCTCGGAGCCTTTCCATGCCAGTCCACATTGTTTTCCATGAATGAAACGCCTTTGCCCTTGACCGTATTGGCAATGATGACTGTCGGTACACCTTTGACAGTCTTTGCTTCAGCGAAAGCATTCTGGATCTCGTTATAATCATGTCCGTCGATCTCGATCACGTTCCAGCCGAACGCTGCGAACTTCGGTCCGATCGGGTTGGGACCGATGACGTGATCTGTCGTGCCGTCGATCTGGAGGTTGTTGACGTCAACAATACCGCACAGATTGTCAAGCTTATAGTGATGGGCAGCCATTGCTGCTTCCCAGATCTGTCCTTCTTCCACTTCGCCGTCACCCATCAGACAGTAGATCCTGTGATCATTGCCGTCCAGGCGGTTGGCCAGTGCCATGCCGTTAGCTGCGGAAAGTCCCTGTCCCAGAGACCCGGTGCTCATATCGACACCCGGAACCATGTTCATATTGGGATGACCCTGCAGTCTTGAATCCAGCTGTCTGAATGTCTTCAGCTCTTCATGGGGAATGATTCCCTTGGCAGCCAGGATCGCGTATAAAGCAGGTGATGCATGTCCTTTGGAAAGTACGAAACGGTCACGGTCAATGCTGACCGCATTTTCCGGAGTAATATCCATTACATTAAAGTAGAGTACCGTGAGAATGTCAGTACAGCCCAGGGATCCTCCGGGATGACCGGACTGTGCTCTGCTAACCTGCCTGATAATATCTATCCGGACATCATTAGCAATCTGTTTCAGTTCTTCAACTGTTTTCATCTGCAAACCTCCGTCTTTTCTCTTCTGCGCGCAAATCATACCATTAAAGTTGTAATAAACATAGTCTTTTTAGCTAATTAATTCCCTCACAAAATGACCATTTATACTGTTTTTGGTCTTTAGAGAAAATCTTTACAGGATCCCAATATATATAAGAAGGGTATCCCTGCGAATACCCTCAGTTATCCCATTGTGCATTGAACAGTCCGGCATAGAAGCCTTTTTCTGCCAGCAGAGACTCATGTGTACCCTGCTCGATCAGGCTTCCGTGGTTCAGTACCAGGATCTGATCAGCTGTTTTGATCGTTGACAGTCTGTGCGCAATGATGAACGTCGTCTTTCCTTTGCACAGCTCCAGCATAGCGTCCTGGATCAGCTGTTCGGTATGTGAGTCAACGTTCGACGTTGCCTCGTCCAGGATCAGCATCCTCGAATCCGACAGCATCGCCCTTGCGATCGTCAGCAGCTGTTTCTGTCCTTTGGAAATATTGACGCCGCTGTCTGTCAGCACGGTATCATATCCGTTCCTCAGGGACATGATGAAGTCATGCATATGGGCAGCCTTGCAGACACGTTCCACATCTTCCTTGCCGGCCTTGTCATTGCCGTAGGCAACATTCTCATAGATCGTGCCTTCAAACAGCCATGTATCCTGCAGGACCATGGAGAACTGTTTCCTGACGGATTCCCTTGTGCTGTGCATGATGTCATGTCCGTCGATCGAGATCGTTCCGCTGTCCGGATCATAGAAACGCATCAGCAGATTGATGATCGTTGTCTTGCCTGCACCGGTAGGACCGACGATCGCGATCATCTGTCCGGGTCTTGCATGAATGTTGATCCCGTGCAGGATCTCTGTTCCTTTTATATAGGAGAAATGCAGCTGATCAAAGTCAACGCTTCCTTCGGCTGTGCCGATCACTGCAGCATCCGGATCGTCTGCCGGCTCGCTCGGCTCATCCAGCAGACCGAATACACGGTTTGCGGCAGAGATCGCTGACTGCAGTTCCGCGAACAGGTTCGCCGTTTCACTGATCGGACCCGAGAATTTTCTGGAATACAGCGTGAACGAAGAAATATTGCCGATCGTGATCCGCCCGAACAGGAACAGCAGTGCGCCAAACGCTGTCACCATGGACAGCGACAGGTTATTGATGAACTGAACGGTAGGTCCTACCAGGGTCCCCTGATAGTCTGCCTCATAATAAGCATCGACCGCTTCCTGGTTTTTCTGATCGAATCTGCCGATGATCGTATCTTCCTGACCGTAAGCCTTGATCGTCTTATGTCCCGACAGCATTTCTTCGGCAAAGCCGTTCAGAAGGCCGAGTCTTCTGGAACGCTCATGGAAGAGCGGTCTGACCTTGCGGGTACGCTGTCTGGTCACAAAGATGATCAGCGGTATGGTCACGATAAAGATCAGGCACAGCACAGGCGCGATCCTCAGCATCATCCATGCGGAACCGATGACCGTGATCAGGCTTGTCAGGATCGTGATCAGGTCGCTGGACAGCGATGTATTGATCGTATCGATGTCATAGGAGATCTTGGAGATGATGTCTCCGACCTGGTTCCTGTCGAAGAATCCGACAGGCAGTGTCAGCAGATGTTCAAATACCTGCTGTCTCATCGTTCTGGTAATATTGGCTGAAACCCTGACGATGACCATGCGTGCCATGTATGAGAATACGGCATTGACCAGGATCAGTGCCAGCATGATCTTACAGTAATACAGCACCATATCAAAGTTTACGAGGCCTTTGCCTCCGATCGCATCGATCGCATTTCCGGAGACACTGGGCACGTACAGGTTTGCCAGGTTGGCTGCTATGGTCAGGAACAGAGCAAGGCTCATCATTCCCTTGTTGTCCCAGAGATAGGAGCCCATTCTGATCAGCACTGCCTTCTTATTGACAGGCGTCTTCTTTCTTTCCTTATTCAAAGAGAGCACCTCCCATCTGTGATTCACAGATCGAGGCATACAATGCGCTCCTTGCTGTGAGTTCTTCATCTGTTCCGATGTCTGAAAGGTCACCGTTGTCCAGGATCATGATCTGATCGCAGCTGCGGATCGAAGATACACGCTGCGCAATGATCACCATCGTCGTATCCGGATACTTCTCTGCCAATGCTCTGCGCAGTCTTGCGTCTGTCGCATAGTCCAGGGCACTGCTGGAGTCATCCAGCAGCAGGTATTTCGGGTTGGAAGCGAACGCGCGTGACAGCAGGATCCTCTGACGCTGACCGCCGGATACATTGGTACCGTTCGTGGTCAGTTCATGTTCCGTACGCTCTTCCAGCTGGTTGATGAATTCGGAAGCCTGGGCGCTGTCGATTGCATCTTCCATGGAGTCATCGCTGACTTCACGTCCGAAACGGATATTTTCCGCGATCGTATCCGAGAACAGGAAGTCATTCTGCATGACAAGACCGAACTGTCTTCTCAGTTCTGACGGTTCGATATTCCGGATGTCCGTTCCGTTCAGATAGATCGCTCCGCTGTCAATATCATAGAAGTGCAGCAGCAGGCTCATGACTGTCGTTTTTCCGGAGCCGGTGGCACCGAGGATACCGAGTGATTCACCCGGTCTGATCCTGAAGCTGATATGCCTCAGGTTGTCCTTGACCTTCAGATAAGAGAAGGAAACATCACGGAATTCGATCGCATACTGCGGATCCCCGTCGGGATAATTGCCCGGCTTCCAGGACTTCTCTGATTCTGTCTGCAGTACCTCGTCAATACGGTTAGCACTGGCAATGCCCCTGGAATACATGATGAACATACGGCTGATCGCCATCATACTGCGGGAAATGATCGTAAAGTATGACATGAACGCAATGATGCGTCCTGTTTCGGAGAGTCCCTGGTTGACGCGGTATGCGCCAAGCAGGATCACGCCCGTCAGGCCGAGGTTCAGGAACAGGTTCATTCCCGGGGAAATAATTGCCATGGTACGGTTGGCATAGATCTCCTGGTCATGCTGGGCTTTGTTGACAGCAGCGTATCTCTTTTTCTCATTCTCGATCCTGCTGAGCGCCTTGATGACACGGATGCCCTGTACGTTCTCACGGACAACGCCTACCATCCTGTCGCTGATCTGCTGTACCTTCGCAAACAGGGGCACGCCCTTTGTAGCGCGTACATAAACGAGCACGCAGATAAAAGGAATGACCGCCAGTAATGCCAGGAACAGGAAGTTGTCCATAAACAGGGTGATCGCCAGACCTCCGACCACGATGATCGGAGCCTTGACACCCATTCTCTGCATCATGCCGAGCATACGGTGAACATTATATGTATCACTTGTCAGTCTTGTTTCCAGGGAAGGGATCGTAAATGCATCTGTTTTTTCACAGCTCAGATACAGCGTCTTCTCAAACAGATCATGACGGATGGCTCTGGTAGCGCGCCTGGACACTTCAGCAGCAGACCGGTTTGCCCGGATATTGCACCACCATGCCAGGATCGAACACAGGATCATGATGCCGCCCCATTCCGCGATCAAAACAGTGCTCTTCAGCGGAACGATATCGTCGATGATCTTCGACAATATATATGGCAGCATCAGTTCCAGTATGGAACCGATCACTTTGATCAGCAGTCCGACAAACATCATCCTGCTGACCGGTTTCAGATATTTCCAGATCATTTTCATGTTTGATGTGCTCCACAATAATCATAAACATACCGGTTGCATTATGCAATTATTTTACTGTTATGATCCATAACAAGTATAAATGGACAGACGGTCAGCTCAATGCTCTGGCTGCGGGTCTCATGAACGCAGAATATGACATTGTCTGCAGTACTGTATTTGCACATCCTTCCGCGTATCGCTACAATGAATGCAGGTAAAAAAGAGGCCTTTATGAAACATATCCGTTCGATCATTCCCTCCGGTGACAGCGCAGTCCTGATCCGGCTGGAACAGACAATCAGTTCTGAAAACACCATCGGGATATATAACCTGATGTCACAGATCAGGTCCGCAAAGATCATCGGCATTACCGATCTGATCCCAGCATACTGTTCCCTGATGGTCTGCTATGACCCTGCCCTGATCTCATGGCAGTCACTGCGTGACCGTCTGAAGGACCTGTCTTCCCTGCAGGAAGACGATATCACAGTCACTCAGAGGCATATCACCATTCCCGCTGTATACGGCGGCATCTATGGTGAGGACCTGCCCTCTGTGGCAGAGTTATGCGGGCTTTCCGAGGAGGAGGTCATTGCCATTCATTCCGGCACTGACTATTTTGTCCACATGATCGGGTTCCTTCCGGGATTCCCCTATCTCGGCGGTCTGGATGAACGGATCGCTGTCAGGCGCCTGGATGAACCGAGGATCAGGATCCCGGCAGGCTCCGTCGGGATCGGCGGCAGCCAGACAGGCATCTATCCCCTGGACTCCCCGGGCGGCTGGAGACTGATCGCAAAAACACCTGTCAGGATCTATGATCCTGCCTCAAAAGATCCCGTACTGTTCAGGCCGACGGACATCGTCCGCTTTCAGCCTGTTTCTGAGGCGGAATACCTGGACATGGAACAGGCTGTGGCAAACGGCGAACATGTCCATATCATTACGGAAGGAGGCACATCATGGGGATCCGGATCATAAAAGGCGGAATGTTTACGACCGTGCAGGACTCCGGAAGGACCGGTTACCAGGATCTCGGCTTCCACGTATGCGGAGCAGCGGACAGGCGTTCTTTCCGCATTGCCAACCTCCTGCTGGACAATCCGGAGAATGAAGCCGTTCTGGAATGCACGCTGATCGGACCGACCATTGAGTTTACTTCCGAAATGATCATTGCCATGGCCGGCGGTGATTTCCGTCCTATGATCAATGATGAACCTGTACCGATGTATCAGGCTCTTTATGTCAGAAAAGGGGACATTCTGAAGCTCGGCAGTGCCCGCAGCGGCAGACTGTGCTATATTGCCTTCTCCAATTACCTGCAGATCCCTGTTGTCATGGGAAGCAGGTCCACCGATACGGTCAGCGGGATCGGCGGATTCAAAGGAAGAAAACTGGAAGACGGCGACTATATTGAGGAACGCATCAAACGGCGCAAGTATCTCCCCTGGTTCCTTTCAAGGAAACTGGAACTGCATGAGTTTGAATCGGACAAAGCAGAGATCAGGGTCATCGCAGGTCCCCAGGATGACATGTTCCCGGATGCAGGCATCCGTACATTCCTGAACAGTGAATATACCGTGACAAGCGACTTTGACAGAATGGGCGTCCGGCTGGACGGACCGTTCATCGAGTCCCGTCAGGGAAGCGACATTATTTCCGACGGCATCCCCTTTGGCGCGGTCCAGGTACCCGGACACGGCAAACCGATCATCATGCTGTGTGACAGGCAGACGACCGGCGGCTATGCAAAGATCGCCTGTGTGATCTCCGTGGACCTTCCGAAGATCGCCCAGAGAAGGATCTCCGACAAGATACATTTCAGACAGGTCTCCGTGGAGACCGCACAGAAACTGATCCGTGAGGAGGAACTTGAGTTCCAGTCCATGCGCGATCAGATACATCAGCCCTGCAAAGAGGTGCTGGACATCAGGCTGACCGCCAAGCGGATGAAACAGCTGTTTGAAGAGAATTGAGGTATTGAACTATGGAACTTGATCAGATCGAAAAGCTGGTAAAGCTTCTTGAAAATTCATCATTGAATGAACTGACCATCAAAGACGGTGATTTCAAGATCAGCATGTCCCGCAATACAGCAGGTACTGCTGTACAGACAGAACCTGCGGTACAGCGGACTGCCGACAAAGAAGACATGACCGTCAACATCACAAGTCCGATCGTCGGTACCTTTTATTCCGCATCCGGACCGCTGATCCCGGCATATGTCAGGACCGGCGACAAGGTACATGCCGGAGATACCGTATGCATCATCGAAGCGATGAAGATGATGAATGAAATACAGGCGGACTTTGACTGTGAGATCCTTGCAGTCCTTGTATCAAACGAGCAGAAAGTGGAATACGGACAGCCGCTGTTCCGTGTCAGGAAGCTGTAATATGTCAGCCAGGCGCGTACTTGTCGCCGCCAGAGGAGAGATCGCCGTCAGGATCATCCGTGCCCTGAGGGATATGGGCATCACGTCCGTGGCTGTCTATTCCAAGGAAGATGCCTCTGCCATGCATATCAGACTTGCGGACTACCGCGTATGCATCGGTGAGGGAAGCGGCAGACATTCCTATATGAACATCTCCAATATCATTACGGCAGCCCTGAACTTCGGATGCGATGCCGTCCATCCGGGATACGGCTTCCTGTCCGAAAACGCGGACTTTGCGGAAGCCTGCAGGAAAAGCGGTCTGATCTTTATCGGACCGGAACCGGAAACGATGCGCCGCATGGGAAACAAGCAGGAAGCACGTTCCATGATGAAAGCGGCAGGCGTACCTGTCGTACCGGGAAGTGATGCACCTTTATATGATGTGAGGGAAGCGAAGAAGACAGCGGAAACCATCGGCTGGCCGGTCATGATCAAAGCCATCCTCGGGGGCGGCGGAAAAGGCATGCGTGAGTGCCGGAGTCCCCAGCGTTTTGAACAGGACTTCAGCATGGCACAGAGCGAAGCGGTCAATGCCTTCTCGGATGATGCAATGTACCTGGAAAAACTGGTGGAGGATCCCCGGCATGTCGAAGTACAGGTGCTCGCGGATCAGTTCGGGCATATCATAACGCTCGGTGACCGGGACTGCTCCGTACAGCGGAACCACCAGAAACTGATCGAAGAATCACCAAGTCCGGCGATCAGCGATGAAACAAGAAAACTGATGTACCGCGATGCGGTCAGTGCCGCATCCGCAGCGCATTACACAGGTGCCGGTACTGTTGAGTTCATCATTGACCGGGACGGCAATTACTATTTCCTGGAAATGAATACCAGGATCCAGGTAGAGCACGGCGTTACGGAAATGGAAACTGATACGGACATCGTCACAGAACAGATCCGCATTGCCTACGGGGAACCTCTTTCCCTCAGACAGGAAGATGTCCGGATGCACGGACATACGATCGAATGCCGCATCAATGCCGAGATTCCCGAGAAAGGTTTCATACCGAGTCCGGGTACGATCAGGAACCTGCATCTGCCGGGAGGAAACGGCGTGCGCGTGGATACCGCGCTGTATACCGGATATACGATACCTTCCGAATATGATTCCATGATCGCCAAGATCATCGTGCATGCGAAGGACAGGGATTCTGCCATCATGAAAATGCGCACAGCCCTGGATGAGACTGTCATCTCCGGTGTTGATACCAACCTGGATCTCCAATACAAGATCCTGCATTCCGATGCCTTCTGCAGCGGGACTGCAGATACCGGCTTTGTCAACAGATTCGTAATGGGAGGTACCGGACATGAAGATCGACTTTAACTGTGATATGGGCGAAAGCTTCGGCAGCTGGAATATGGGCAATGACAGTCAGATCATCCCGTACATTACATCGATCAACGCCGCCTGCGGGTTCCATGCGTCCGACCCTATGGTCATGAACAGGACCGTCAGGCTTGCCTGGGAAGCAGGCGTGCAGATCGGCGCGCATCCGGGCTTCCATGACCTGGCAGGCTTCGGAAGAAGACAGATCAGCACGACCCCGGAAGAAGCATATACCGACACGCTCTATCAGATCGGTGCCCTGCATGCCTTTGTCAAAGCACACGGCATGGCGCTCCAGCATGTCAAACCGCACGGTGCCATCTATAACATGGCAGCGAAAGACAAGACCCTGGCAAAAGCAATCTGTCAGGCAGTATGGGACTTTGACCCGTCGTTGATCATCCTGGCACTGCCTGCGGGAGAGCTGTACAGGACTGCGAAAGAGATGGGACTGCGGGCTGCCGCGGAAGTGTTTGCGGACCGCGCGTACAATGAGGACGGCACGCTGGTATCCCGCAGCACACCGGGTTCCATGATCACGGATGCGGACACTGCGGTAAACAGGGTCATCCGCATGATCAAAGAAGGAAAGGTCACTGCGATCACCGGAAAGGATATTGATATCCGTGCTGATTCCGTATGTATCCATGGGGATGGGGCACATGCGGCGGAATTCGCCAAAATGATCCGGGAACGTCTGCTCGAAGAACAGATCGATATCGTACCGCTGAATGAAATCGTATAACAAAAGCAGTTCATGGGCTCCATGAACTGTTTTGTTATACAGATAAATCTCCCGGTTCAATCATGAAACCAGTGTTTCTGAAGGTATCTGCCGATCCCGTCTTCTTCTACGGGATATTCCGTAATGTCATCCGCGGCAGCTTTGGTGTCGTCTGAGCCGTTCTTCAGGCAGACGCCCCAGCCTGCGTACTGCAGGAGCTGGATATCATTTTCCATATCCCCGAAGGCGATCGTTTCAGACATCGGGATATTGTATCTCTGTGCGTATTTTTCCAGAGCCATTCCCTTGTTTATACGGGGATCCAGAAATTCCACGGTTCCGGTAAAGGTTCGGACTGCGATCCATTTTTCCGAAGGATGCGCATCTACAACTGAAAGTACCTCTTCGGCGTTTTCGGGTTTGTAATGGACCTCGATCTTGCCTGTAGGTCGTCTGCTCAGTTCATCGATCCCGCCGATCTCTACGATGGAATGATTGCGGGCAATGGAACTTCTCATGAAGTCATCCATGCGCAGTGCCCTGACGAGATCATAGCCGTTTTCATAAACGATCGCATTGACATCGAGCGGGGCAATGAATGACAGGATCTCACGGATCGTATCAGGTTCCAGAAGAAAGAAGTGTTCATACTCTCCTGTTTCCCTGTCATAGAGATCCCCGCCGTTCATTCCGATGGCATAATCGAATTCAAATGGAAGGTCCCATTCCTTGTTTTTCTCCAGTGTTCTGTGATCGAGCGGTCTTCCCGATGCCACGCCGATCCTGACGCCTTCCCTATGGAGACGTATCAGGGCATCCCTTGTGCCCGGATGCATTTCTTTGCCTTTGTTGACAAGTGTTCCGTCTATGTCTGCCGCAAACACTTTGATGTTTTTGATCATAATTCTTCCTGTTCTGCCTTTCTGAAATCCACAGGTGTCATACCGTACTCTCTGTGGAACATTTCCGTAAAATAGCTCGCTGATGAGAATCCGCACTGTCCGGCGATCTCCGTTACAGTCATATCTGTCTCTTTCAGCATCTTTGTTGAATAATTCAGACGGCAGGACAGCAGAAAGCGGACCGGCGACTGATGGATAAGCGTATTGAAGATGTTGTTGCATGTACTGGCTGATACATTGCCGGCATCAGCGATCTGTTTCAGTGTGATCCTGTTCTGATAGTTCTCCTGAACGTAGCCGATCATCCTCTTCAATGAAGTCATATGGTGGCTTTCAGGAGCCTTTCTGACTTCATCAGCAGAGCGGTGCTCATACAGCAGCTTCCAGATAGCGAATATGCTGCTTTGTATCGTCAGAGGCAGTGTATCCTTTCCGGCACGGTCTTCCTCATAAATGTGAAGGATCATATCCAGGATCTCTTTCTGCCAGGGAATGTTATGAGACAGATGGACAAATGCCATTGACGGATCGTTGATCACAGGCAGTACAAATGTCTTTTCAATATATTCATTCGCGCACAGCAGGATCGGATGGATCCTGACACAGATAAAATCACGTTCTGATGAACGTCCAGTATGGATCTGCCTGGCGTTGACAAAATACCCGTCTCCTGCCTGGATCGTATACTGCACCCCTGCCACTTCCAGTTCTGACGTTCCTCTGACAATATATGTCAGTTCCACATCCTGATGCCAGTGCGGAACTCCCTGGACAACATGGTGCCCGGAATAACGGGACTGAAATGTTACATAATACGGGACTTCCTCATGCTGATAATGGATCTGTTCTGACTCCTTTGTGAGGACATTGTCGGTAATATATGTTCCTGTTCTCTTCTTCATATTGCCATTATATGAAATCTTTATGGAATTGTCGTGAAAATGCCACGATTTTATGTGTTTCGCAGAACATTGTTATATATTCTGATTTTTATTTGATAGTTTTTATGCAGTCTGCACGCTATTCTTTAAATAGAGTTATCTTTCGCCCTCGGAACACTGTTTCCAGAAAGAAAAGGATCTGCGTTATGCGGGTCCTTTTCTGAGCCTATAATTTGATCCTTTTTCCTGTACGGTCTGATTCATAGACCGCTTCCAGTATTGCGGCATATTCCTCCGCGCTGTCAATGGAGACACCTGAATTGCTGAGATCATCTTTCCCGATGATGTCATTCGGCAGGTTCCTGACGATCATTTCTATGAAATACCTGATATGCCTGAGCGGTCTGGCAGGAAGCTCATCCCCGCTCAGTTCTTTCACTTTATCTTTCGTATAAACAAACAGTTTTTCTGTTTCCGTACCGTCCTTTACCCGTTCGGTCCTTGCCCAGCCCTTTGTTCCGTATACGATCGTATGTGCGCTGTCTCCGCCGCTGCACCATGACGCAGACAGTACTGCACTGTTTCCGTCCGCATACTGCATGATCACCTGTCCCTGGTCTTCCATTCCGCTGGCTTTTGCGCTTTCCGTAATGTACTGCAGTGCTGCAGTTACGGAGACCGGCATGCCAAAGAGATAATGGATGACATGGATCCCATGACCTCCGATATCCGACATGATCCCGCCGAGCGCTGTTTCTTTGTTCCATACAGGAGGATGACCCGGTGTTACCGCACGGTCTACAGCAATACGCACATCCGCTCCATAGATGTCACCCAGCACGCCGTCCCGGATCAGGTTCCGCAGACCGATCGTTCCATTGCGTACAAACGGATCCGACATGTAGAATTTCACGCCTGACTGACGCACAGCATCTGCCATTTCCTTCGCATCTGCTTTGTTGATCGCAAGAGGTTTTTCCAGGAATATGTGCTTCCCGGCATTGGCAGCTTTGATCACCAGTTCCTTCTTATATACATTCGGCGCTGTGATCACCACGGCATCCGCCTTTTCCAGTACTTCCTCCGGTGTCTGCATGCAGAGGATCTTTCCTTCTTCAGCAGTCTGCTCAGCCTTTGCAGGATCATCCGACCAGATCGCAGCAGCTGTCGATTCAGGAAAGCTGTTGACAAGATCGATAAACTTCAATGTATGTCCTCTTGTACCGAGAAAACCAACTTTGATCTTTTCCATATGTCATACCTCCTTCATTGTCATATTCCCAGCCAGCGGAGCCTGCGATATGACAGCGTGTTCCGTGTCAGGCATTCCCTGTTCATTGAGCGTAAAGCAGACGACCTCACCGGACTCCTGGTTCATGCAGAAAAGTCTGTTTCCGCTGATATACAGTCCTCTCGGACCTTTTCCCAGGCAGGATATCCTGCCTGCTTCTTTCATAAAACCTGTACTGTCTGTACGGATCATGACGATCTCATTTGTACAGCGCAGCGCCGCATACAGCATCGTTCCGTTTTCATTCAGGACAAGGTCTGATGCATTCGGTCTGCGGTACGATTCATCTCCGATCACCAGTGACTGTATCAGTTCCAGAACTCCTGTCTCTGCATTGAACCGGTAACTGCAGATCCCGGGCCAGTTCTCATTGTTTTCATACACGATATCCGCGTCATGACGGAATACGGTGTACCTCGGTGCCGTATTGTTTTCAGTATCTGTTCTCTGCAGTTCGATCAGCTTTCCTGATTCAGTATCCACGCGGAATGTTATTATCCTGTCCATTCCTTTATCACAGGCAATAAACATTCTTCCTTCCGGATCTGCCATGACATTATGCATATGCGGAAAACGGACATTTCCATCTGTTTCAGTACTGTCATAAATCAGAGCATCGCACAGTTCTCTGACAGAGCCGTCTTCATTCAGCCTCAGCAGATTCAGAGATGCCTGGTCCCTGACCTCTTCCATATATACCTGTCCGCCTTTTTTGACGGCATGCCTGACAGCTTTGGATGAAGAGTGATTGGAAATCACCAGGTATTCTCCTCCTTTGACCGGCCAGATATAGCTTGTCTTGGGATTCGCTGCACGTGTATAAGACAGGATCTCCCCGAATGAACCGTCTTCTTTCAGTTTGACCGCGAAGATACCGCCTGTTTCTGCGCCATTGACTGTTCTGAATCCTTCATCAGACGCATATAAAACACTCTTTTCCTTGTCCAGATACTGGGCGCCGATGACAATGTCTGTCAGGATCTCCTCTTTCAGTTCCATGGTGTCTGCAGAAATGTCGAATTCATATCTGCAGAGTCCTTTCGGACCGGGTTTAAATGACCATTTTCCGATATATATCTGCCTCATGATCCCTCCTGTAGTTTACATATGCATTTTATCATGCGGTCATTACCGTCTTCCCTGCATAAATTCATTCACCCTTAGCGCATCTTATGCGGAACAGACAGGAAGACAAATACGCATTCATACAGTTATGATAAAAGCAGGCCGGAAACATGTGACGTTTGTGCTGATATCCCGGTGTTCATTGTTGTAAGGAGTCTGATGATATGAAGAAGATCAAGATCATATCCGTGCTGTGTGCGCTTGCGCTCACGGCAGGCTGCGGCGGTACGAAACCCGCGGAAATACAGGAGACAAAAGAACCTGACAGCACAAGTACTGCTGAAGTATCAAATGAACCGGGTACAGAAGAGGTAAAGATGGTTAAAGCTGTCTATCCCGGTGCTGAAGCGGAAGGCGTCAGTGCTGAGGCATTCTTAATGGGAAACTCGCACTGGGACTGGTGGCAGAGCTACCGCGAAACGGTGAACGCGTCTTCCCGGCTGCAGCAGAACATGGATGAATATTACGCTGCCATACAGAAAGAACTGCTGGTGACGGAAGATAACAGGAATACCGTCTGTTCACCGCTGAACATTTATATTGCGTTATCAATGCTGTCGGAAGTATCTGACGGCAATACGAGAGCTCAGATCATGGATGTCCTGAAGGCATCCGATATCGATTCCCTGCGCAGCCGCGCATCTGCCATGTGGAAAGCCAACTACCTGGATACCCCGTCCGTAAAAAGTATCCTGGCAGACTCCATGTGGCTCAGGAATGACATCACATACAACGAAGAAACACTGCAGCGGCTGGCGGACATTTATTATGCATCATCATTCTGCGGTGAGATGGGTTCAGCGGAACTCGACAGACAGCTGCAGGAATGGACAGATGAAAATACAGGAGGACTGCTCTCTGACTATACAAAAGATATGAAGCTGGATGAGAGAACGATCCTCGGACTGGTCTCAACGATCTATTTTAAAGCATCCTGGTCTGAACGTTTTTCTCCGGAGCGTACGGATACCGCTGTATTCCATGGGGCTGACGGAGATACCGACGTGCAGATGATGCACCGTGATCTCATGATGAGTCTGTATCAGACAGATCATTTCCGGGCAGTCGGACTGAACCTCACAGACAGCGGAACGATGTACTTCTTCCTGCCTGAAGAAGGGACCGATGTGAAAGATCTGGCTGCTGACCCGGATGCCCTCAGTATCTGCAGGAACAACTGGGCAGGAGATGCAGGCTTCCCGATCGTACATCTTTCCGTTCCGAAATTTAAGGTCTCCGGAAAGACAGACCTGATCGAAAGTCTGAAGCATCTCGGCATCATCGATGCATTGGATCCTGATGCGGCAGATTTCACACCGCTGACTGACGAAGCTGAGCAGATCTTTGTAAATGCGGCAGAACATGCGGCTATGGTGGAGATCGATGAAGAAGGTGTGACCGGTGCTGCGTATACCGAACTGGCCATGGCCGGAGCAGGAATGCCCCAGGAAGAAACAGACTTCGTACTGGACAGACCGTTCTTCTTTACCGTTGTTTCTCCTGACAATTCCCTGCTGTTCTCAGGCATCGTGCAGACGATCGAATAAATCGTCTGATTTCATAAACATGGCGGATGATCCAAATTCGGAACCATCCGCCTATTATTGTTTATTCCTGTTCCTGATCAAGAAGCAGCGCCATTGCCTTGCTGTACTTCTTTACCCTGTCGAGATCGTTCTGTGTGACATGATCGATCCTGGTCAGGTCACTGTTATGCCTGAGATCAGAGAGCTTCACCTTGACTGCTTGGGGATCATCTTTGAGCCTGCGTACATAATCCATGTACGGAACAGCCGGATCATGTGTGAGAAGCCTGAGGATCCGGATGACTTCCTGTGGAAAGCCCATCTCTGAAAGATCCTCAAATGTTATATCCGTGTCTTCTACAACATCGTGCAGCAGTGCCGCGGTGCATGTCACTTCGTCCTCCATGCTTTCCGCAACATGCAGCGGATGACATACATAAGGAAGTCCGCATTTATCTGTCTGACCTGCATGTGCCTTGAAGATCAGACGGATCGCTTTTTTTGTCATATCGGTATATATCATGTATTTGTCTCCTGCGTGATTATCATCTTTACACAGCATATTATATCTCCATTATCGTTCTGATCCGATATTGATCGGACCGTTCAAGGTATTAATGCCTCTCAAAAGACATATGCATGCTGCGATACTGTCTTTGACAGCTGAATAAGATAGAAAACACGAGAAAATGCGATAAATATGCGATATTTCCCGTGTTTTAGTTTTGCGGCGATATTGCGTAAATTATTTCGAATGTTCTTTTGTTTTCCTGATAATGGAACGGACTGCAGCTTTTTTCAGTATCCGATAGTCCGCGCGGAATCCGAAAACATTATGCAGATTATAAGCTCATTATCATTCTGCAGGATCCTGATCGGTGTATTAAGACCTCTCAGAAAGACATATGCCTGCTACAATGATATAAATAGGATACACAGGAGGTCTTCTATGAAAAACATTCTGAGATCACTGGCTGTTTTATGCCTTGTACTCCTCTTCGGATGCACTTCCAAACCCGATGACCAGCCGGCTTCACCTTATGAGATCGGCGGAAAAACCTACTATAATACTGTTGATCAGTACGGCAACGCTGAACATGCCAAGGTATGGTTCGGCAAAGACGGTTCATTTGTTCTGACAGACAATACGCACAGCGGCTTCTATGAAATGCAGGGAACATGGGAGATCAAGGAAAACGTCATCACACTGAATGTCACAAAAACAGGGGTCGGAAACTTTGAAAAAGTCCTGTTCGAGATCAGTGATGACAACAAGATCGTTCTGAAAACAATGCTTGCCGGTTCGCTCTCTGATGATGTATTCACGACAGAGAAACCGGTATGGACACCGTCCTCCGTATCCACCTCTGCTCCTGCAGTCACATCCAAACCGAAACCGACCAATACACCTGAAGGCGGTTCTTCTGATGAAGAATATATCGCATATTACAACACAGACCAGAATAATCCCTTCGGTAAATCATTCATTGAGTTCCATGATGACGGTACATTCTCCCTGACTGAAGTCCAGGGAATGGGTGCCATTCAGGTCAATGGTCTGTACGGCAGAGAAGGCAATACCCTCCTCTTCAGCAACTTTGACAACGACCTCTATGATCAGAACGGAAAGAATGTATATAACTTCGAAATGGATATCCTTGATGAGGATACTCTGGTCCTGCAGGACGACCTGACAGCTTCCAGGAAAGGTGATACATTTACCACAAGCGGTCAAAAGCCTTCCACCAGTTCCGGCAATTCCATGGCAAGCAGTTCCCAGTATATCAACGGTGAATTCACCGCTAGACACGATCCTTCGGCCGGTGTTCCGGAACAGTTCGAACCTTCCGTGAAGTTTGAAACAAACGGTGAGTTTGTATTTACCGAAAACTGCTATGCAGGTATGGGACAGTACAAGGGCTGGTATGAAGTGAATGAGATCGAATTCATTCTGCATGTAGAAGACGCTTCCTCCATGCAGGGCTTTGCCGGACAGGATGTCAAAAAGATCATCTTCAAGAAAAAGGACGCCAATACCATCGTCCTGTCAACAGATCTGTGCATGTCTCTTCTCGGGGATGAGTTCTATCTGAAATAATACTGATTAAAACAGGCAGGTTTCCGCTTACCGCGGATTATCTGCCTGTTTTTCCATTCTGTCCTGTTCGGTGATCTGTCTGATCACACGGCATGGATTGCCTGCCGCTATGCAGCCGGCAGGGATACTTCTTGTCACAACGCTTCCGGCTCCGATGACACTGCCTTTCCCGATCGTCACGCCGCCGCACACCACAACATTGGAAGCGATCCAGCAGTCATCTTCGATCGTGATCGGCTTTGCGTATTCCAGATTATACCAGCTGCCGTCCTCACGCTGCCTGACATTCCGTTCTTCCGGAAGCAGCGGATGCATCGGAGTTGCCAGTGTAACGTTCGGACCGATCATGACATTGTCTCCGATGTGTACCGGACATACATCCAGACATGTAAAGTTGAAATTAACTGCACAGAATCTGCCGAATGTGGTGTTGGAGCCATAATCAAAGCAGACAGGTGCCTGCAGAGCTGGCAGATTCGGTGTTTCCGGCAGAAGTTCCCGCAGGATCGCTTCACCTTTTTCCGTTTCATCTTCATCTGTCAGATTATATCTGCGGGCAAGCTTACGCGCCTTGATACGCAGTATGGTAAGCTCCTGATCGGATGGATCATAAAGCTCGCCCCTGATCATTTTTTCTTTTTCTGTCATATACCGTCCCTTCTTTTTCATTCCCGGTATCATCATATCTTCTTTTTCTGCCGGCTTCTATAAGTTAGGCGGTAAAGCAGGACATATATGAAAAAGCGATCCATTGACGGACCGCTGATTAAGGCAATCCTGTTGATCAGACTTTCGGATCAAAGCCCCTGGCTGCGATATATCCGTCTGCCATGGATGTGGCGATACGGCCCGGATTCCTGTGTGTCTGTCCGAGCGGGATCACTCTGTCAAATGCTTCTTCAAACTGTCTGATGAGTTCATTGTCACTGCGGATGCCCATTGCCAGGACTACGCAGTCTGCTGTGATCGTTTCTTCTTTTCCGTTTGCAAGATCATCGCAGATAATACCTGTTTCCGTGACTTCCTTCAGTTTCATGCCTGCTCTCAGTGTCAGGGGTTTTCCCTCCATCTGATGAGTGACATCAATGAAGATCGAAGGATACATATTGGCACCGATCTTTTCCAGCATATCAACGACTGTGACGCTTTCTGCCTCACCGTTCCTGAACAGTAGTTCTGCTGTTTCCAATCCGGTCAGGCCTGCGCCGACGATGACGACCTTTCCGGAAGGTCTGACATTTCCGCGAATCACGTCATATGCTGAAACAACATTCTTTCCGCTGATGCCCGGCAGATCCGGTACGATCGGTTTTCCGCCTGTTGCCAGGAAGACTGCCCTCGGTTCCAGTTTCTTAACTGTTTCCACGTCAGCTTCACAGCCGGTCAGTACATTGACGCCCGCCAGCTTCATCTCTTCTTCAAGTGTGGTACGCAGCCAGCTTACCTTGTTCTTATAAGGTGCTGTCGCGCCGGCAAGATTCAGTTCGCCGCCGAGTTCATTTTCTTTCTCAAGCAGTGTTACCGTGAATCCGCGTTTTGCCAATGTCGCTGCTGCTTCCATACCGGCAACGCCTCCTCCGACGACAGTCACCTTATCACCGGCCTTATTCTTACGCATACGGCGGCTGAACGCTGCTTCCCTGCCTGCCTGCGGGTTGACTGAGCAGCGGACATAGCCTACTGCCATAAGTGATTCGAAACAGTACAGACAGCCGATGCAGTGATGGATCAGGTCATTCCTGCCGCGGGCTGCTTTACGGCCCCATTCCGGATCCGCAATACTGCCTCTGCCGATACCGACGAAGTCACATACGCCTGCTTCCAGCAGTTTTTCTGCGCAGTCAGGCGTCTTGATATTGGATACACCCGTAACCGGAATATTGACAGCCTGTTTGACTGCAGTCGTTTCCGGTGCGCGCCAGCCTTCCGAATAGGAATACGGTTCTTCGTTTTCACCGTACGGCACAAAGTAGTTGCCGTTGGAAACATCGATCATATCTGCGCCGGCTGCTTCCAGGATCCTGGCGATCTGTACGCCCTCTTCCAGCGTAATTGAATCCGGATGGAACGGGTCGTGTTCATCACAGGATATACGCACAGCAACAGGGAAGTCTTTTCCGCATACGTACTTGATACCCTGGATCATCTCGGTTACGATCCGGCATCTGTTTTCAATACTTCCGCCGTACTGATCATCTCTCTTGTTGAAAGCTGCAGACATGAACTGACAGAGCAGGTAGCCATGGGCCCCGTGCAGTTCTACGCCGTCAAAGCCGGCTGCCTGGCAGGCTGCCGCAGTACCGATGAACTGCTGTTTCAGTTCTTCGATCTCTTCCAATGTCAGCGGATCAGGCATGATGCCGGATACATTGGGTACAGCACTCGGGGCGACGATCCTTCCGTTATTGAGTTCAGGTGAATTGGTGCTGCCGCCGTGATGGATCTGGGCGAAGATCTTCGTTCCGTACTGGTGTACGCGGTCCACCATCTGGGCAAGAGGCTGGATATTCATCGGGTTCAGGGCATAAAGCTGGCGGGGGAACGCAACGCCATGTACCTGGTTGACACGGAAGATCTCTGTAACGATCAGGCCTACACCGCCTCTTGCGCGTTCTTCATAGTACCTGCAGAGCTGTTCAGTCGGTGTCCCGTCCAGGCCGGCATAACCGGTCGTCATAGCGGTCATGACGATCCTGTTCTTGATCTGGACAGAACCGATGTGTCCTTTTTCAAAGAGTCGATTATACATAAAACCTCCAATTATTGCGCATTTGTGCACTTTATGATTTCATGATAAAAAGACCGTCAGACTGCTGTCAACGGATACGGATAAAGATGCACACTTTGCAGAAAGTGAGAAAAAAGAAATGAAACCGACACTTCCTTATTATGAAAACTACGCACGTCAGGCAATGATCACTTCGTTCCTGAGTCTGCTTGAACGTTTCCCGTTCGAAGATATCACGATACTGGAGATCTGTGAGGAAGCAGGCATTTCCCGGCGTACATTCTATCTGTATTACAGTTCCAGATATGACGTTTTGGACGATTATTATTCCGTACTGACCAGGGAATATGAAGACAGGATGCCCGGGGGATCAGAGGATGACCTGATGGGGCAGATCTCATGGTTTTTTACGTTCTGGCATGAGCACAGGAAATACCTGCAGCTCCTGTACAGGCGCGGCCTGTTCCATGTCCTGATGAGCCGGTTCAGCAATTACCTGTCAGGTGCTTCATTGATCAGGAATGATGCATACTTTCCGTCCTATATGGCCGGCGGACTCTGGGCTGTTCTGTTTCAGTGGACGTCCGGAGGATTCCGTGAACCTGTTTCACAGATCACGGAATATGTTGCCGGATATCAGCCGGCTGAAAACAGCAGATAAAAAGATGGAGCCGGATGACTCCATCTTATTCATTTCTTTGTATTCTTTGCCTGTTCTCTTTCATCAAGCAGTTTCATCAGCGCTTTTCCTTTGGCTGAACTGATCTTGAGTTCCTGGTTGGAATATGTGGTTACGGTACAATTGGTCAGTGAAGGATCGATCGACTTGATGCTTGTATAGCGGATGACCTTTCCGTCATCCATGAAACCGTCTTTATTGACATAAAGCTCCTGATATTTTTTCATCAATGACATGTTCAGGACGAGTATGATCAGCAGACCGACGCAAACGATCAGGAATCCTGTCGCGTCAGCGGATCCGGACTGTTCCGGATGCTGGGATACATAGATCGTCATGAATACGACCAGCAGCAGAACACCGACCTGCATGCTCAGCCATCCGGCAGAACACGGAATGACTTCTACCTTGTTTTTGGACAGCATGTAAAAACGGTCCAGTTTTTCCTGCTGTTGTTTTTTTCCTGTGACGATCGTGTATCCTATAAACACAAGCATCGCTGACGCAGTTACATAAAGCAAAATGTTCATCTGGTTTCCTCCTGTCTGTATCAGAATGAGACTGCCTGATATCCGGCAATCATTTCATTGATCCTACTACACGGTTCTCCGGCGATCAGTGCTTCAATGAATTCCTGTTTATTGCAGACATTCTGTATGAAATTCGGAAGATATCCGAATTCAAACAACGAAGACATTGTATCATTCATTCCCTGATCCCAGTACACGATAATCTGTGCTTTGTTGACTTTATATCCCCAGAGGATCGGTTTTTCCAGGACCATGATGCTCAGCATGGTCCTTTCCGCATGCGGAAGCAGTCCGGAAACCATGACGACGCTGTTGGACACATATGACGGCATGGTGTATTCCATGATCTCCAGTTCAGACTGCAGCTGCTGCGCATTATCGATATCGTTCTCCAGGTATTCACATAACAGTCTCAGGCAATCCTGTTCATTGGCCGCTTTGACTCCGTAATACAGGTTTTTACTGTCCAGGAAACGGAACGGCGCATCAATGTTGCTCTTATAGTTCAGCACGCTTGTCAGGAAGGCGTAGATCCTGTTTTTATCGATCGTATGGAAGAACAGGCCAAGATGATACAGCTGAGGCAGGGGCTGGTCAGTAAACGATCTGAGATCAGATTCCTCATATGTGGAAAACATGACATCATACCCGGACAGATCGATATCCTTCAGCTGATAGATCTCAAACACATCGACTTTGTTCAGGATGGATCCGAAATTGCGCTTCAGCCGTTCTGCAGTACCTGCGGCTGTCGTCATATCGATCCTTGAAACAACACAGGCATTGAGCTGAATGATCTCAAGCCGCTTCCTTCCGAGTGCCGGATGGAATACATTGGCCAGTCTGTGGATCTCCTCCCTGCTATAGGGCAGCTGATATTCCCGGTAAAGATAAAAGAATGCCTGCATGGAAAGCTTCTGTGCCATCGGCGGCAGCTGCTTGACACGGTCTTCCGAAAATTGTGTTGTGACGATACCATGATCCGCACGCATCATATAGCTCATCAGGTAGAAAGAAATACTGTTGATCAGGATATTGTCATTCCGGAACAGTCCGAAATGGTTGATGTCAGACAGATAATCGATCAGTTCGATCGCAAATCTGCGGCATACCAGATAGTTTTTACTGATCTCTTCGGTATATGTTCTGATGATCCTCAAACCCGCGAAACACATGGTGAGCATGACTGTATGCATTTCATCCAGCTGGTACCCCAGGATCTCACGTAGTCTGACCACAAGCTGTCTGGCAACAAGGTAGGAACGGTACTCTGACAGGTTCAATACTGTTCTGGAATCGTATTCCAGCTGATGCCCTTTCCGCTGCCGTACTTCTGAGATCAGGATCAGTCCGGCAATATAGTTAATACTGTAGACAGAGAGATTATAGTTCCGGGCGTCAAATCCTTTCTGGATCTCCGCAACTGCATGCAGGATCTGCTGTATTTTCTGCTTATCAAACGCAAACAGACGTCTGTATTCTTCATTGGAAGTATCTACCATGTCTGAACTGTTCATGAAGCCGTATTCATTGACCAGCAGGACGCGGATGTCATGTTCCCGCCCGAGTATCTGCAGACCGCCTCTTGTGCTGGTGATCGTCAGATGATATTCCCTGAGGATCTCTCTTGCACTGCTGACAGCATTCTTCACAGCCGTAATATTCGTATAATACATTTCCGCAAGATCTGTCAGGTGCAGCGGTGCTTCCGAACAGATGATCGTCCTGATCAGCGCATGCGCAAGCTGAAGATACTCGGGAAGTCTTGTCATGTATTCACTGTCGATCCCGTGTGTACTGCAGAATTCCGCAAAGGCGGCATTGTCTGTCACTTCCAGCATACATCCGGTCCTTGCCTTGGCAGTGACCTGTGCTCCATGATCCCTCAGGACTTCGTTCAGTTTCATGATCTCATTGCGTACGGTACGGTCAGAGACACCTAAAAGATTCCCTAAAGTCTTGGAGCTGTAGGGCGTTCCGTTATACAGTTCACTCAGCAGACGCTTCTGGATCAGGCTAATCTGGATCATAGTTGTCCTTCTGCAGATTGATGATCCTGCAGTCCTCATACTGAGCTGCCATCTGTCTGACCTTTTCCAGTGCTTCGTCACTGTAGACGAGGAAGTCAGCATAGCAGTGGGCATTGCCCATAGCGCTGTTGATCACCATACCTTTTTTATTCTGATCGAGGATCGCCCGTACATCCTTTTCAATGCTGATCCTGGATCTTGTCCGTTCATCCTTCGACATATCAGGTGTCAGTTCCGTTACGGCACTGTACAGACCGATACTGCATCGCTTCAGGAATTCATGTCTTGCCTTTTCCGGCAGTCCTTCTTCTTTCAGCAGGTCAGGACAGAGCGTTCTGCCCTGGGTAATATCCATACGGATCTCATAACTCTTTGTCTTTGCCTGATAATCCGTTGACTGCATCAGGATCTGATCGGGATCCTGCCAGCCGCGCTCTTTGATCTCACGTTTGAATACCTGCGCAAACTCATTCATCGTATATGGATGTTCGTTGCGGTATTTGAACTTGGACAGCCCTTTGAGGAACTGGGTCGCACCGATATATGCTTCCACAGCACTCTCTCCCAGATAATCGGACAGCAGCATATAAAAGACAGAGAATACTTCTTCATTTGAAAGCTCAGCCAGTTTGTCCGTCTTTTCAACCAGCAGTGTGACTTTCTTTCTTTTGTCATCAAACTGCGGAAAGACCTTTACGTCGGAGGAATCAAATATTTTTCCGTTGACTTCCACCGTTCCTTTGCAGGCAGGATGTGACCAGCAGAATTTCCATGTACCGGAAAGATCCTCCGGCAGCATCTTACAGAAAGCGATCGCCGCTGCCTTGACCGTCGGGATCAGCTGTGTATTGAATTCCAGGATATATGTTTCTTCCTTCCTCACTTTATTGACGCGGAAGGCTACACCGGGAAGCACTTTGCCCAGCTGGTCCTTTAACTTTGCATTGGCATCGGAAAAATCATTTTTCGCGATCTTCCGTTCAATGGACACATGGTTCTTTTCAAACCATTCCATAAATCTATTTGTTCTGGTTTCAAATTCGAGCATAATCATTTACCTGCATTTCA
Organism: Solobacterium sp.; assembly: GCA_024693325.1. Taxonomy (GTDB): domain Bacteria; phylum Bacillota_I; class Bacilli_A; order Erysipelotrichales; family Erysipelotrichaceae; genus Bulleidia. The sequence goes on along the minus strand of JAILLA010000054.1, from coordinate 17,606 downwards.
TTTATTATATCAGATCACTTCCGCCTGTCCCCGGTATACGGATACAGGCGGAAATAATAAGGCGTATACAGTTACATATACGCCTTGAATAACTAGTTGCTGTAGATCAGATCAGGCAAGGAAGCCGATAACGGACAGTACCATTGTTGCGATCAGTACGATCAGAACCATCTTTCCGGATGTCATCTTCGGTTTTGTCAGTCCCCAGTATACCAGTGCAACTGTAACGATGTTTCCGAAGTGAGGGAAGATGGAATCGAGCAGGTCGTTCAGGTTCTTTGTCAGTTCACCGACATTGAATGTCAGACCGAACAGAACCTTAACTGTTGAAGCGACCATTGCACCGACAACAGCCAGACCAACGATCTGTGCTGCTTCTGTCAGGTGGTCGAGCTGCTGTCTTCTGTCAGTAACGAAGCTGATTCCCTGATCATATGCTTTGAAGAATCCTGTGTAGAAGATAGCCCAGATAGCCCACTGTACGAGCAGAGCCATCCAAATACCGATCGTGCTTCCGTCGAGAGCCATGTAAGCTGCGATAGCTGACATGATGTTCTTTGCAAGAACCCAGATCAGTGAGTCACCAAGACCGGCCAGAGGGCCCATCAGAGCAGTACGGAGTGTAACTGCTGTATCTGTAGCATCCGGTGTCTTTGTGGATTCGATCGCAAGGCAGGCGCCCATGATGAGGTTGTTCATCCAGGGGTGTGAGTTGAAGAATCTGAAGTGTTCATCATACTTCTTTTCCAGCAGGTCTGCATCGCCATCATAGATCTTCTGCATAGCAGGATCGATAGCCCATACCCAGCCGCCGGACTGCATTGTTTCGTAGTTAAACGGTGACTGACGAACCCAGAGGTAACGGTGTAATACTTTCTTTAAATCTTCTCTTGTCAGAAGAACGCCCTGTACATTACTCATCGTAGTCATCTCCTCCCATTGCAGCTCCAACAACTGCTGTTCTGGAGTCGCGGTCTTCAAGATACTTGAATGTAAGAATTGCTGCGATCATAGCAAGCAATGCTGTTGACAGCATGGACTGTCCGAAGTAGGAGACCATAACGTAACCGAATACGAGCCATACCCACCATTTTTTGAGATTCATGTACTTCAGAAGGATTGCAAGACCTACTGCAGGCAGAGCGCCGGCAGCTGTATTCAGGCCCTTCATGAGCCAGCCGGGAATGCTGTTCAGCAGATTGTTGATCAGTCCTGCACCTGCTGTCATACCAAGGAGAACAGGCAGTGTGTAGAATGTAGCTTTGAATGCTTTCCAAGCCCAGATCCACTTGCCCATTTCATTGAATCTGTGAGCATGTGACATATCGATCTGCTTGTGAAGGAAGAAGGAACCTGCCATCTTGGACAGCATGTCGAATTCTGTGCCCAGTGTAGCAATCGGGATACCGATCGCCAGACCTGCTTCCAGACCCTGTCCTGAGGAGATTGCGAATACTGTACCGGTCAGAGCGCCAAACTGATAGTTCGGAACGGAAGCTCCGCCGAATCCACCGATACCCATGCCCATAAGGCACATTGTGGCGCCGACTTCGAGGCCTGTTTTAACGTCACCCATAATGAGTCCGCAAACCAGTCCGTGGAATACTTCTGCCGCGTAGTTGATGAGCTGGATGTCACCGGATACCAGTGTGAACAGCCACCAATACACACAGACAAGAATTACTTGAAATGGTGTAAACATGAATTATTTGTCCCCTTTCTGTTTTACCCTTTCATAAAACCTTTGTTAATGATCAAAGCAGACTGCGAAGATCTTTCGGTGTATTGTCGTTTCTGAACTGAGCTACGATCGGAACGCCCGCATCGGACATTTCCTTCAGCATTCTCTTTTCTTCAGCATTGACACGTACCGTGTTGTCAAGAACGGTAACTTCACCCGTATTCTGTGTGACGTTGCCAAGGTTGACGCGAGGAAGTTTGACACCGGCTTTGAACAGCTGATAGATATCACTGATGAATCTTCCGCATACATACACACGCTGACCCGCATAATTACCATTATTCAGATTTGCGGCAGCTTTGGCAGGAGCCAGAAGAGACATGTTGACGCCGGCAGGAATTGACATTCTCTGCAGGTTGCGCTGCATCGGATCGTTGGATGCTGCTTCGTTGACGACCATTGCACGAGTCGTGTTCAGGCCGGGGATCCACATAGTCGCGACGATTCCATGTACCATTCTGTCGTCTACGCGGACTTCGATGATTCCGTTTGGAAGTGGTTCATATGCCATGAATACTTCCTCCTTTCTACTTTACATTTTCAATTGTACATCATCCCACAATTTTGCGTCATTTTGTTTTTTCCGTATTATTCAGCACTTATTGCGGCACATTTGTACGAAAATGTATTTACAGAACCACAATGTTAAGAACTGCCTCTTTATATTTTCCTCATTAATGCGGAAATTTAAGGAAGCTGTTCTCCGTCAATTCTGCAGCATGTTCATCCATGCAATATCATTGTAATGGCAGCGCTTCCAATCTTTCTGTCACAATATCTTTTTTTAATATGACAATTCGTGATTATGAGCTTTTTTCAGTACAGAGCCTGTATCAGTTTTCCGACATACTCCTCTGCCTGTCCGCGTTTCAGCTGTGTGGAAATACCGTCATGTCCTCCGTTGAATCCCTTGGCTTCAACAACATATGTGGAATGTCCGTTCGAGTAGCCCCATATCAGGCATACCTTCGCATTGGAAGCTGACTTGATCTGTTTTCCGAATGCACTAGCCAGTTCACACGGTATGACGACCAGCTCCAGTTCACCCAGACGGATGATCGTGCTGTCCAGACAGATATGTACATGGTCGACTTTCAGTTTGCGTTCACAGCCGGCGATCTCGGACAGCAGCCATTTCCGGTCATCGAATTCCACGGCCGTTTCGAGTTTCGCTTCCAGTTCCGCTTTCTTTTCTTCCAGCCCTGATTTATCGGTATCATAATCGACTGTATAACTGACTGTACGGTGTCTGACTCCTGTCAGATCCAGTCTGCCTGTATCCAAAAAACCTGCTGCCCTGGCGGCAATTCCGACAGTCACTCTCTTCAGTTCAGCAAAATCGTTATTGTGTCTGTACAGACGGTTGGACATATCACCGGCAGCACCGTTGCTCATGACAGGTTCCACACCAAGATAAGGTGTCAGTTCTCTTCTGACATTTCCGAGCAGGTCAGCACTCAGGTTCAGCTCCAGCGGACTGTTGACTGTGGAATGGCATGCCATATTGACGAACGCTTCAACAACATGTTCTTCCGCATCACGGAATTCCAGGATCGTAACTGTCTGGTCTCCCGGCAGATCACGTCCGTTGCGGTTGCCGTAAAACCCGATCACCTCATCCTGGCGGTATGTCACATGGTCAAACGGTTTTCTGTGCGTATACGCTTCCTGTACAGCTTCCATGGTCCGTTCCAACAGCATGTCCATATATTCAGGATCCGGCTTATGATCTCCGCCGGTCGTGGTAACAGGTCCGCTGTGTGTATGTGTTGTACTGAATACTGTCAGTTCTTCATCGATTCCGTATGCTTCCCTGACAGCTGTCTTTACACGGTTGCCGAACGCAAAGTCAATGCCCGCCAGATCAGCGTTGATGAAACAGAGCTCCGTTCCTTCCAGATTCAGTAAAAGAACATGTACTTCCAGTTCATCATGAACGCCTGTTGACGGTGATTTGCGCATGGCATGTCCCTGGATGGGGACTGAACCCTGCGGTGTGATGATTCGTTTTGCATGAGCAGCTTCAAGCATGTTTATTTTTCCTCCGTATTTGCTGTTATGTTTGGATCCTGGCTGTAATACACATTATCAGGACTGTAGCGCAATGCGCTCCCCTGATAGATGTATTTGACACAGCTGGCCCTCGGTGTTCCTCTGCGCATCGTTGTTCTGATCCGGTCATAGTTTTCCGGATCCTTTATGACTGCTTCCGTAGCCTCCAGCAGGTATTCGATCACTACAGGCGATTGGTCGAGCATGCCGTGGCCCGGAAATACGCCTTCAATATGATCCAGGCGGGGCACCAGTTTCCTCAGTCCATCTCTCAGGGCTTCCACTGTGTGCAGACGCCAGTACGGGGTGTCTGCAGGCTTGTTCAGGATCCCTGTGAGATCTCCCGAAAACAGGATGCGGTTATAGTGATCAATAAACCCGCTCATGCCTGCACTGTGTCCCGGCAGATGGACCAGTTCCACTTCATAACCCTGTCCAAGATCGAACCTGTATCCATCCGGTACGCCTTTGATCTCAAACGGATGGAAATCAATGAGATCGGCAGGATCAAACTCCGTATACAGCGGCTGTCTGTTTTCATTAAAGAGACTGTCCCATATGTGGGGATCATTTTTCTTCTGCAGAAAGGGCACTTCATATTCATTGCAGAAGATCCTCTCAAACTGTCCATTTCCCATACTGTGATCCGGATGAGCATGTGTATTGACTACGATCAGTTCCTTGTTTCCGGTCAGATAATTGACCAGTCCCTTCAGGTTTCCCAGTCCGAATGATGTATCTATCAGCATTGCCCGCTCAGGCCCGTTGATGAGATACATCCAGGGATCTCCAGCACCGTCCAGACTTTCCGTATAGATTGCCCACATGTTATCCCGCATCCTATACGCTTCCGCATAAGGATCGATCTCCGGGTAAAATTCTTTCAAATCACTGTGCTCCCGCAGGATCTTCATATATGACCAGCGGATGGGTTTTTCTTCTTCTTGAACGATCCGGTGTGATTTCAGCTCTGAACGGATCGGACGCGGTGCTTTTTCCATGTCTTTACCTCTATACTTATCATGATAAAAGTCAACCCGCAGAACTCTCATTCATAAAACGAGTCTTCATAAACACCTTCTGAAGCATAAGAAAACCCTTCTGCTCAGTGCATCAGGGTTCATTGTCTTTATCAGTCTGCATCAAACTTAAGAGTTCCGGACTTTCCGTCAAATCCCGGATATGTTTCCGGGAAGATATTTCTTATCTGTTCCATCCAGTATTCCGGATCCTGCTCGGATGGACTGTAGTGTGTCAGCCACATCTGTTTCGGCTGTGCTTCCGCAGCGATATGTGCAGCTTCAGAGAATGTCATATGTTTCTTAAGCGCAGCCGCATATTGTTTTTCCTCATCGCCGTACATGCCTTCACAGACAAACAGATCTGCGTTCACAGCGGCTTCCCTGATCGAGTCACATGGTCTGCTGTCTGTTGTGTAGGTGACTTTCAGACCTTTCCTTGGCGGACCCATCACCATATCCGGTGTGAAATGCCCTTCTTCACTGTCGATCTCTTCACCTTTCTGCAGGCGGTTCCAGTACTTCAGAGGGATGTTCAATGCCTTTGCCGCATCTGCATTGAACTTACCTGCACGGTCCAGGACCAGTGAATAGCCCCATGTTTCCACACTGTGTGAAACACGGAATGCATGCACATGCAGTTCAGAGAAACCCGGTACATCAAATTCTTCTTTTCTGCCGCTGAGTTCATGTCCCATGACTTCAAACGGGATACCCGCGACTACACAGAGCTTCGGAACGATCTCAAGCAGGCCTTTCGGTCCGACGATCGTAACAGGCTCTGTTCTCCCGGAAGTTCCCATGGACATGAGCATACCCGGAAGACCCATAACATGATCACCATGAAAATGCGTGATCAGGATCAGATCGATATCATGTGCGCTTAAGCCTGCCTGCTTCATTGCGATCTGTGTTCCTTCACCCGCGTCGATCAGTATATTCCTTCCCCTGTACCTGACAACAAGAGATGTCAGCCAGCGGCCAGGCAGCGGCATCGTGCCGCCGCATCCAAGCAAAGTAATATCCAGCATACTAACTCCGTCAGTAATCATATCATGAACTTCTTTATTTCATACGCAATTGTCGCCAATGAGCTCTGCTCATCAAAGCCTATACTGAGGATGTAATGACATCATGGAGGGAATATGCTGAGAAAAGATACAAATGAATATCATGTGACTGATGCGAATATTTACTGGATTCCGGAAGAACTGTTTACTGATGAGAAACTCTTTCATGCTTTCCTGCGTACCGTTCCGCAGGAGTACGGCGTCAGAGCTGTCGGTTATGTTCTTGACGACGGCAGGAAAGCGATTAAGATTGAAAAACCCGAAGGATACGATAACCTGAACTATTTCCAGGGTGATTATGTACTTGAACACCAGTTAAAGGAAATGGATGAAGCCTGTGTTGATAAAGCGGTTATGAAACTGCCGGGATGTCAGGAATGGATGAATCTTGATCTGTGCAGAAAATTCAACGATCTGTCTGCTCAGTTCTCTGAACGTACCGGCGGACGAATGGTACCGCTGGCTGTTGTGCCTCCGTATGGAGATCAGGAAAGCCTGGATGAACTGGACAGATGCATCAATGAACTTCATATGCACGGCGTACAGGTTTCTGCACATTACGGCACAAAATATCTGGATGATCCGATGTTCCGGACATTCTTCAAACATGTCAACGATCTGAATATCCCTGTTTATGTACACCATACTCCTCTGCCTGTAGATCATCAGTCCCTGATCGACTACAACAATCTGAGAAGATCTTTCGGCAGATGCCAGGACCAGGTGACTGCAGTTTCCCGGGAAATATTCAGCGGAATGTTTGATGAACTGCCCAACCTGAAAATGGTTCATTCCATGCTGGGCGGTGCTTATTATGCGTTTGTTACGATGTTCTTCCCGACCGATTCCGGCGGAGGACGCTTCCAGGCTGGCAGAACAGACATCAAGGAGCAGTTCAGAGAACATATTTATTTCGAGTTGTCCCATTCACAGCCCTGGGGAAAAGAAAACCTCGAACTGGCTGTAAAGATTCTTGGCGCGGATCACATGATCTACGGATCAAGTTATCCTGTCAAAAAGATATGGCTGACCGGAGGCCCGCAGTTTGTGGCAGATCTGGATATCTCCGAAGAGGAAAAAGAACTGATCCTCTCAGGTACTGCAGAGAAGATCTATCATTTATAAGAAGCGAAAAAGCCGGTTTGACCGGCTCTTCTTCTTTACGCAGTCTTCTGACTGTGCTGTCAGACAGATCTTAGAAGTTTTCTTTCTTGATCTCGAAGAATGACTCTTTGTATCCGCACAGAGGGCAGACTTTCGGTGCTTTTTTAGCAGTCAGTGTGTAACCGCAGATCTCGCACTGCCATACAACAGGTTCTTCTTTTTCGAAAACTTTGGAACCTTCAACGTTTGCCTTGAGTTTCAGATAACGTTCTTCGTGTTCTTTTTCTACCTTGGCAACCATGTCCATCTGAGCAGCGATCCTTGTGAAGCCTTCTTCACGGGCTGTAGCTGCCATTTCTTTGTACATTTCTGTCCATTCGAAGTTTTCGCCTTCTGCAGCCATCTTCAGGCATTCAGCTGTTGTGGGGATCTCGCCGCCGCACAGTGCCTTGAACCAGATCTTTGCGTGTTCCTGTTCATTGCGTGCTGTTTCCAGGAAGAGGTCAGCGATCTGCTCGTAGCCTTCTTCTCTTGCCTTTTCAGCAAAGTAAGTGTACTTGTTGCGAGCCTGTGATTCTCCTGCAAAAGCATTCTGTAAGTTTTTCTCTGTCTTTGATCCTTTCAGTTCCATGTCATGTTCTCCCTTCATTATGTTTCTGACAATTACTGCATATTCCTTCATACATCACGGTATGTGTTACCATAGCCGCTCCGATCCGTTCAGCCGTCTTTCGGTCCAGCGACTGATCATATTCTGCGGGAATATCCATCAGCTTCCCGCATACCGTACAGTGAAAATGATCATGAGGATCGGAATTGACATCGTAATAATAGGTACCGCTGACTGACAGCCTCTGTACCTTCCCGTCTTTGTACATCCTGTTCAGATGACGGTATACGGTAGCCAGTCCGATCGCAGCATCGTTCTCATGAACAATGGCATAGACCTCTTCCGCTGTCCGGTGAATACCCATCCCTGAAACGGCATGTTCGATGATCGCCTTTTGACGTGTGTTTCTTCTCTCGCTCATATTATTGAGAACCATTTTCATTATGAATCATTTCTGCTGCATTTGCAACAATCCCCTGACAGCTTTTGCCATACGCTTTTCAGGTTCGTTGAAGTGATTGCCCGGATTCATCTCGAACATCGTGTCTGCATACTGTGCAATGAAACTGCTGATCCGTTCTGTCTTTTCTTCCACAGTCTTCATCAGAGGATTCCGGATGTTCTTTTCCTGATCACCCAATGACAGATATACTGACCGGCACCGGACAGGATGCGTCTGAATATAGTCTTCAAAGTCCGGATACCAGAGTGATCCCGATACGGAAGCACACCCTTCAAACTGATCTGTTTTAGTAGCTGTGTACAGCGCAAACAGTCCTGCCAGTGAATAGCCGGCGATGTATTTCCTGCCCGGATACTGTTTCAGTACTTCCAGCAGTTCTTCGATCAGCTCGTCAGCTTTTCCGCCGAAATCATCTCCGTTTCTGAATACTCTCGGGGCCGGCCACGGGGAAAGCTTCTCATTCCAGTCAAAGCCGGATACCGCAAGCATACGGATATCCGGAAGAGCGTTATGAAATACTTCCGGTTCATGTTCACCCACCAGTACAAACAGCGGGCTGCTTCCGTCAAATTCCCTGATTATCATATTCATACTCCTGACTCAAGTATAACAGGAATACTGTCATAAAAGCAGAAACAAAGAACAGATGTTATTCAGCCTGCAGCCTGTTCCGACCGGAAAAGAACCAGCGGGAAATGCCCAGGATCAAAAACAGATACGGCAATACCGGTACGATCTGGAATGAAACCAGAAGGTTCACGTGATGGGACACCAGCGCAAGTATGACCGGGATCCGGTACATTTTTTCAGCTTTTGTTTTCCCGTTCAGAACGGTAAACACTGTACTGAAGATCATTGCCAGATACGCTGCAGCACCGGGTATTCCAAGATTGATCAGGGTTGTAAATGGTTCACTATGCGCAGTCGTTACACGCATGTTCGGATAATATTCCATCAGCTCCATCATGAAATCCCAGTCAAGCATCGTATAGTTGCCGTAACTGTCCGGACCGACACCTATTAATTTCCGATATAAAGGAAGTTCATGGTAGATTTGCCTGCTCAGCCGCCAGATCAGTCCTCTGTTATGTCCGAAGGTATCAGGAATATCAATCATTCCCGTAACCTGGATCAACAGTACAGCCAGGATGATCAGAAGTCCTGCTGCACAAAGATATTTCAGGACCTGTTCTGTGACTTTTTCGGACCTTATCAAATGACTGTCAGGACGTTTATGAAGATACAGAATGCCCGCCGCAGCTATCAGGATCACCATTGCCCCGCAGTGCATAGTAATAAATGATTCTTTCAGATTTGAGATGTTCATCAGCAGCTGTTTGAATGCTTTTGAGCCATATACCATCCCGTAAATACCCAGACACTCATATGTTCCGAAGAACATGATCACGCAGATCAGCACTCTCTTCATGACGTCTTTATCTGAAAGCCCGAAAACAGTCATGAATACCAGCATCACAAGCAGTGCAGGATAGACTGAATTACTGCCGTTTGTGACCAGTGCCGCATATCCGAAGAACAGATAGATCATAGCCGCAACACTTGTATATCTATGCTTGAAGATACCGGCAGTATACATTCCCGTAACAAATGAAACAGTGATCAGCAGGAAGGATGCCAGCCAGTTGATATTTCCAATCGTTGAGATAAAAGTTGAAATATAGTTCTCCGGTTCGATCAGACAGATACGGAACCGGTTCAATACAGCCAGAAGGATAACTATGAACGAGCCTGACATCATATACACGATCACTCTCTTGTTCCAGTGATAAAACCTGGAGTACAGGAAGAAGATCATGATCATGATTGCCTGGGTCAGGAAACCTGTATACCATCCGATCGCCCCTTTCAGTGCTTCCGAACGGTCATATGCGAAAAGATACGATATCAGTACAGCCAAAGCGTACAGTACGACACATACATCTGAAGCATTCAGCACCAGCCTCTGTACTTTTAGTTCTTTTCTGCAGAGGATCATTCTCACGATCTGCAGAAGTACAAAACAGCCTGCCAAGATCAAAGATGCTTTCATGAACAATTCATATTTGTCATATGCAATCGTTTCATATTTCTGCTGTCCGACATAAAGAGGGAATACAGTAAACATGACAAAAAGATATCCTTCCATCAGGATCTGTATCAGATGATTAAGGTATTTCTTTGTCTTTTCCATATAACCCCCAAGCAAAAGGCAGTGTATTTTCGGTACACCGCCTTTACTTCTATCTGTTCAGTTTAACAGGCAGCCTGCTGTACCTCACTCTTTGACCCACTTGATATATACTGTGATATTTGCAGGCGGATTCAAAAGTGTTGTCTGATCAAACGGTTTTGTCAGAGCTTTATCTGTATACAGGCCTTCAAATACATAGCCTGCTTTGGAATACAGACCCGGTTCGGATAAATACCTGAATGCTGAAGTATCCTCTACAGTATATGTCGTTTTCGCTGTACCGCTGGATACCTTCAAATCCTGTACTGTTCCGCCATTCACTTTGATCGAGATCGTATATGTATTGGCAGACCATACTGCATAAAGATCAACTGTCCCATACTGTTCAGGATCTTCCGCGAAGTTCTTATACTTCGTTCCGCTCTTGTACTTCACTGCTCCGTCCGCTGTCTCTGCCCAGCCTTTGAATGTGTAGCCCGGACGGATCGCTTTTGCGGTGAGTGCCATCGCTTTTCCGTATGTTGCACTGACAAAGTCTGTCGGTGACGGTCTATGTTCTCCGGACGACACATCCTTAACCAGGATATATGCGTCATCGGCATTTGCGTGCATCGTTACATAGTAGTCTTTCGCTTCCCACTTTGCATACAGCGTGAGGTTCTTCAGGACCTTTTCTGTCGCTTCCCCGCCTTCCGGTGTCCATACAGGATTCTTGAACTTCTTGTCTTTGTACCAGCCTTTGAAGATATATCCGTTTCTGTATACTGCTTCTGCGCTGTAGACGTATTTGTTCTGGATCTCCTCTGCATTTTCTGCGTTGAACTTGATCGTTGCGACATTCTTCTTGACCGTCTGTTCATCGACTGTTCCGCCGCTGACGTTCAGTTTCAGGGTATATGTGTTGATCGCCCATACTGCATAGAGATCTACTGTTCCGTACAGTTCAGGATCTTCCGCGAAGTTCTTATACTTCGTTCCACTCTTGTACTTCACTGCTCCGTCCGCTGTCTCTGCCCAGCCTTTAAATGTATAACCGGGACGGACTGCTTTTGCGGTAAGTGCCTTTGCCTTTCCGTATGTTGCGCTGACAAAGTCTGACGGTGACGGTCTCTGTTCTCCGGACGACACATCCTTCACCAGGATATATGCGTCATCGGCATTTGCGTGCATCGTTACATAGTAGTCTTTCGCTTCCCACTTGGCGTACAGTGTCATGTTATTCAGAGCTCTTGCCGGCGGTACATCATCTTCCGGTGTCCATGCCGGATTCTTGAACTTCTTATCAAGGTACCAGCCTTTGAAGATATATCCGTTTCTGTGAACTGCTTCAGCACTGTAAACATATTTATTCTGGATGTCCCATGCGTTTTCTGCGTTGAACTTGGTCGTTGCGACATTCTTTTTGACTGTCAGTCCATCGACTGTTCCGCCGTTGACGTTCAGCTTCAGAGTGTATGTGTTGATCTCCCAAACTGCATAAAGGCTGATCGTCTCATTTTTTTTCGGATCTTCCGCAAAGCTCTTATACTTTGTTCCGCTCTTGTACTTCACTGCCCCATCAGCTGTTTCTGCCCAGCCCTTGAATGTGTATCCCGGACGGATCGCTTTTGCGGTAAGTGCCATTGCCTGTCCGAATGTTGCACTGACAAAGTCTGTCTGTGACGGGAACTGTCCCCCGGACGATACATCGTTCACCAGAATATATGCGTCCGCTGCATTTGCGTTAAGTTCAACATAATACCTGACAGCTACATACCTCGCATACAAAGCAAACTTTTTCGGGCCATTTTCAAGCGTGTCTGTATCAAGTGCTTTTGTCAGTTTACTGTCTGTGAACCAGCCGGCAAACATATAGCCCGGTTTAAACGTATATATTTCAAGCAGGTCTTCAGCTGTGGCATCGAATACCGCAACACCGCTCTTATTTGCAGGATGTCCTTCGATCACACCGCCGTTGACATGGAAGCTGACAGTATATGTTTCAACAGACTTTTCTCTCCATACAGCAAAGAGTTCCAATGCTTCTGTTTCTGCGAACAATGTTTCAAAAGAAACTTTGTCACCGTTCTGGAAGACCGGATCTCCGTCAGACGTCAATGCCCATCCGGTAAGTACATAGTTTTCCCGGATCGCCTGCTGATTGATCAAATAACTCTCAGCATATTCAAACCGCTGCATTGCACCCTGAGTATTTCCGGATACATCATCACTGATGATGATCGCGTCATCCGCATTGGCACGGAAAAGGATCTTGTAAGTTATGTCATTCCAGACAGGCGTCAGAATGATGGAATCCCCCGGAGCAACTTCAAATGTATCAACAGAAGAAATAACATCATTGCCGTATACCATTCCAAGATCAGTTTCCGGAGCATTTTCCTTAACAGCCTTCCAGCCGCTGAATCTCTTTCCGGGCTGTAAAGCTACGGGGTTTACAGTCATGACAGTATGAGTCTCTTCAACTGTTGCGTATTCATATTCTGTCTGAGGTTCTTCACCTCCCCAGGAAGCACCTTCCGGCAGAACATATTTAACGGTCCACGGCAAAGCTGGTGCTTCTCCCCATATCGCATAGAGTTCAATATCTGACACAGGGATCTGATATCCTTCAGCATTACGGAATACACTGCCAAGATCTTTATACAGGGTCTCATCTTGTGCAGGTTCCGGAGAAGTACTCCAGCCCATAAACGGCCTGTTGGAATTGACGATCTTCCACCAGGTTTCCAGATACCATGTATGTTCGGTATTTGGAAGAGCCACACCTCTATCCACATCGTACTCTGTGAACGATGTTACAGCAGTATCACCGTCCATAACAAAATCCTGCGTATATTCAGATCTGTTGGACAATGTCCCGCCATTCAGATGAAGGCGCATCGTATACGTTTCCCCATCAGTCCATGAAGCGTTAAATACATCCTTGTTTTCTTCATCAAACACAAGGGCTTCACGTCCTCCGAGATTAAGGGCATCACCCGGATAAAGGGTTTTATCTACAATATTATTTCCTGAAAAATCCAGTGCAGATCCGATCCATCCGTTGAATATCTTTCCTTCAACAGTGCTGATGGGATAAAGGAAAGTGGATGTGGGACGTACCATCCGACCATCATCTTCAAATGCAAATGTATCCGTAAATTCGTAAACCGGCTGTCCATTCTCATCCAGATAGATATATCCCTCATTCGGATCTACCCGATAGATCACATAGTACAGCGTGGCTTCCTTCCATCTTGCGTACAGATCGATCGTGGAACTGGTCTCCGCCTTATCGAACAGTTCTGCCACAGTGATCTTGTCTTCCGCATCTTCTGTAAATGACCAGCCAATATATGACATTCCTTCTTTAGAAGGCCAGGGGAAAGAAAATCTGCTCTCTTTAATGTTTTCATATGTACGAGTGACCACTGATTCTGCAGAATCAAAGAGAGTCGCTCCTTCCATGTTCAGATGATAGGCAATGGTAAACGTCAGTACCCGTGTCCAGACAGGCGTGCATACAACCTCAACATTAGTCTCTGAAATATAAGAACCTTCATCATCTTCGGGGTTGAGATCATATCCGCTGGTATAGTAGTCTCCATCCTGCTCATAACCGTTTACGGTCACTTTCCAGCCAAGAAACGACGATCCATTCTTCTCAGGAACACTGTCTGTGAGATGAAAACAATATAGCCCATACTCCTCATAATAATCGACCGTTTCCGTGTATAATCCGGTGACCTCTTCACCGTTAACGATCATATGTTCCCCTTCAGAAAGCTGATATGTTACCTTTGCGGTATATCCTTCAGCCATTGTCTGTGCAGGCTCTCCTTCAGCAGGTTCTCCTGCGGCTTCCATGACTTCAGGTTCTGCTTCTTCAGGCTCCTCTGTTTCGATGGCCGGAAGTTCTTCCTCCAAAGTTTCTGCGATCTCTGTCAAAACAGGCATTTCTTCTGTTTCTTCCGTGACCTCTGTCTCCGGTTCTGCCTCTTCGACTTCTGCCGCAGCCGGTTCTTCATTGTTTTCATCCATTTCTGCATAGATATTCTGCAGACCGTTCCCAGTACTGCTGAACAACATGAAAACAGAAAGGATCATGCTGAACATGCTTTTCATAATCTTCTCCCTTTTATCACAACAATCATGGCAGATGTTGCTCTTTAGTCAAAATTATACATGATTCTGTTTTTCACGGCACAAGAACAGGATCTGGCACCCGGAAAAATCATGTTCCTGATGGAAATAACAGGTCAGCCTGGTACAGCTTCTTTATGCAGTATATTCTGTGATCCCGTGGTTATGGGGATCTGTTTTGTGATTCTGAATCGTTATCAGATAAAGAAGGAAACAAAAAAGATGCCGGAGCATCTTCATTGTTTGAACTCAGATCAGGAACTGATATGCCGTGAATGCAAAGTAGATGCACAGCAGAATGATTCCCTGCCATCTGTACAGTTTGCCTGTCTTCAGAGGCGGGAAGCATAACAGCATCATGACACCCAGCATGACCGGGATATCCACCAGAAGTGATGAATTCATTCCCATCAGTGTCTTCTCAGCAGGGATCGCGAACGGTGAGATCGTGATCGCCATACCTGATACGAGGATGATATTGAACAGGTTTGCGCCGATGACATTGCCCAGTGACAGAGCACCATGACCCTTCATCAGGGATGTGATCGCTGTGATCAGCTCTGGCAGTGAAGTACCGAGCGCTACCATCGTCAGTCCGATGACAGAATCGGGAACACCCAGCGCAGCTGCAATGATCGTTCCGTTTTCAACAAGCAGGTTTGCACCGACAGCGATCGCTGCCGCACCGAGTACGAGCAGTACGATCTCGATCATCAATGTGCGCTGCGGCTGATCTTCCTCTTCTTCCTCAGGCTGTTCACCGGAGGACGTCATCTGTTTCACGGAAAGGAACATATATGCCACGAAGTATACAAGGAACAGGATACCCTGCCATCTGGAGAAAGCACCTGTTGTATAAGCGATCGCAGAATAGAACAGTGCAGCAATGAAGAATGCGGCTGCAGGCAGTTTCAATGAATTGCGGTTGACAGGACCCGGCTTGACAGCCAGTGTCAGTGCCGCGATCAGGCTGGTGTTGCAGATAATGGAACCGATGGCATTTCCGTAGGAAATACCGCTGTTGTGCTGCAGAGCAGCCTGTGAAGATACCATAACTTCCGGCAGTGTTGTACCGATGGACACAACGGTAGCACCGATCAGAAGTTCCGGCAGATGAAAGCGATGAGCGATCCCGGTTGCTCCGTCTACGAACCAGTCTCCGCCCTTGATCAATAACAGAAATCCTAACAGGAATAACAGTATTGCGGTTAACATAACCCCTCCTATATAAAACGGATACAGACCTGCTGTATCCGGAATCTTCATATTCTCGTCCACAGCAAAATCTGTGCACGAGTCTCACCTTTCATGGCAGCCCGGGTGTTTCCACCGTGCTGACGACCTGCCCGGCATCAATGCCGGCTACTCCCTCAAGCCATCTCATTATATAACAAATGATCTGTTTGGCAATGAAAAAATCAGTTTTTGATAATTTGTATACAGTCAGCTGTATTTTTATGCTCATATTTCATGTATATCCTGCTTCATGATTTTCCGGCAGAAATTCTTCATCCATGCCGCATTCTCTCCGAGTACTGATGAATCGTCGCAATACTACTACATATTAGTAGTAATTTATTGATTTTACTGCTATTTTATAGTATTTTTGAATCATGAAGAAGAAAAGAACTTTTGTTTTTCCCGATGAACTTCATGCGGTAGACATTAAAAACGCACGAAAGCGCCTGAACTTGACCCAGCAGGAATTTGCTGATTTTATCTGTGTATCGGTTAAGACTGTTTCGAAATGGGAACAGAACGACACACCTGTCAAAGGACCTGTTATCCCGTTGATCTTATTGTTGTTTGAGGACAGAACGATTCCGGAAAAATATGAACTTCCGGAGCAGGAATATCCTGTCCGTCTGCTGTATATGTATTATGATCAGTGCTGTACGATGATCGACGTGAATGAAAAAGACCGGATCATACGGATCAAAAACTTCACAGCGCTTCCTATGTACAGAGCGTTCGGCACAATAGACCAGCCGACGTTTGCCCAATACCTTGACTTCCTTGAAAGCAGATGTTTTCCCAGAACCAGGGATAAGATGAAACTGCAGCTGGATGAACTTGGACTTCCTTTCTATGATCCTTTCATGATCATCGAAAAAACACAGGGAAGAATGGCAGAGGACCACTTCTGGATCAAGATCGTGAGGAAACATTATGATTGAACTGTTTGAAAAAGATATTTGTTCAGAAAACAGACTGTCTTCAAAAGGAAATCAGCTGAAATGGAATACCGGCGGCCGCTGGTACAAAGCGGATCAATCAGGTTATCAGGGCCTGGCGGAATATACAGTTTCATGCCTGCTGAAATATTCAGATCTGAAACCGGAAATGATCACAATGTATGAAACAGAACAGATCAAATACAGATCACGCATACTGAACGGATGTTCCAGCGCTGATTTTCTGAAACCCGGAGAATCCCTGATTACATTGGAAAGGCTGTTCCATCAATTTCACAGTACAGAAAGCTTTTACAGTTCGGTTTTCAGAATACCGGAAGTGCCGGATCGTGCATCTTTCCTGATCAGGCAGACAGAAGCACTGACCGGCCTTCATCATTTTGGTGACTACCTCTGCTTACTGCTTGAGATCGATGCGTTCTTTCTGAACGAAGACCGTCATCTTCACAATATTGCAGTGATCCAGAAACCGGATGGAAACTGCCGGCTGTGTCCTGTTTTTGACAATGGAGCTTCTCTGATGTCTGACACTGAAATGGACTACCCGCTCAGTGAAGACACGATCAAACTGATGAAGACCGTAAAGTCAAAAACGATCGCATGGGATTTCCAGGAACAGCTTGACGCAGTGGAAAGTATGTATCCTCAGCAGCTTCATTTTCACTTTACACATCAGACTGTTGATCAGATCCTGGCTGAGGAGCCGTATTATCCTGCTGAAATAAAAGAAAGAGTACGGGAGATCATATATCAGCAGATGCGAAAATATTCATATATGTTCTGATAACTTCTGCTGAGCATTCTGTCCTGTTTGGACAGGATGTTTTTGTGCCGCCACTTAAAACTGCTATTTTTTAGTAGTATATTACATATTTTGATACTATTATTTAGTACTTCCTAAAAAAAGGCCACCTGCGGTGACCAAATCAGAGTGAGCAGATACGAAAGTGTCTGCTTCTTTTATAATTTGGTTATGTTGGATGAAGAGATATACATACAATATCCGTATAACGGAGTAATTCCTTGTGATGGCAATCAT
>JAILLA010000046.1 GCA_024693325.1 Solobacterium sp. | reverse complement strand
CGTTAACGGCCAGCGATGGTTAAAAATGCAATAGTGGCTTTGACATACGAGAGTGGAAAAGCCAGCGCCTTAAGACGCTGGCTGGCACTCTCAGGCTTATAGCCTTAGAGCAAACCACCCGTTTTACGGGTGGTCATGATTTGGGAATAAACAGGAGCACTTTTCACTGTTTTTTCACCGCAGTAGTTTACAGTAATATCAGAGGAGTATTGATATGGAAAACAAACTGAAACTTGGATTCGGACTGATGCGTCTGCCGAAGCTGGAAGACGGATCCATTGATGTCGAACAGGTAAAGACTATGGTCGATCTGTTTCTGGAAGCCGGCGGAACGTACTTTGATACGGCATTTGTCTATGAAGGCAGTGAAGAAGCGATCCGTAAGGCTTTGATCGAACGCCATCCCCGCGATACATTTACACTGGCAACCAAACTGAACGGCTGGCGTGCTTCTACAAAAGAAGAAGCTGAGCAGCAGTTTGTGACATCCCTTGAACGTACACAGGCAGGTTATTTTGATTATTATCTGCTTCATTCCATTCGTGATACCAACTATCCGATCTATGAGAAATTCGGTCTCTGGGATTTTGTCAGAGAGCAGAAGGAAAAAGGTCTGATCAAACACTACGGATTCTCATTCCACGACACACCGGATCTTCTTGACCGGATCCTGACCGAACATCCCGATGTGGACTTTGTACAGCTTCAGATCAATTATGCGGACTGGGAAAACCCTGCGATCGCTTCAAGAGGTAACTGGGAAGTCGCCCGCAAACACGGAAAACAGGTCGTGATCATGGAACCTGTCAAAGGCGGCATTCTTGCGGAACTTCCGAATCAGATCGGCGACAGACTTAAGTCTTATGCACCGGAAGCGTCTATTGCTTCATGGGGAATCCGTTTTGCGGCATCCCTTGACGGAATTCTTGCTGTGCTCAGCGGTATGAGCAATATTGCGCAGATGCAGGATAACCTTTCCTACATGAAAGACTTCAAACCGCTGAGTGAAGAAGAACAGGAGCTGATCCGCCTGGTACAGGACGACCTGAATTCTTTAGACAGGATCCTGTGCACCAGCTGTCACTATTGTGAACCGGGCTGTCCGATGAATATTCCGATCCCGAAGATCTTCGGAGCATGGAATATGTATAAACAGTTCAATAAAAAAGAAAATGCCATTTCGAATTACAACATCAACTGCAGACTGCGCAATAAGGCAAGTGCCTGCATTCAGTGCGGACAGTGCGAAGGCGCATGTCCCCAGCATCTGCCGATCATTTCCCTGCTTGAAACCGTCGCAAAGGAATTTGAAGGATAATTTACAGAAGCTGCTCATAACGGGCAGCTTTTCATCTGGGAAGAACGAATAAGACCTGCCTTCTGCAGGCCTTGTTTCATTGTTTGTTTTTCCTGATCCTGAATATCAGCAATACTGCGGCAGCAGCACAGGCTATCAATGCAGGAATCAGATAGTTTGTTTTTTGTGTGATGTGTTCGATCGGATCATACGGGACATCAGCCTGTACATGAAGTACGAATGTACAGAAGAGAAGAGGGATGATCGTCATCATCACAGTGATTTTTCTCAGAAAATGCTTAACCATAACAGTCCTCCAAGCACCGAAGCCAGATTCAGGATCAATGATAATCTGAACGGCTTTATATCTTCTTCTAAATCATAGCGGTAAATCAGGAATTCGGAAAGTATGACAACAGGTTCAAATATGCCGTATATGATCAGTTTCCGCATGAGTGCTTGTGCAGGCAGGAGAGATATGCTGATGGTCAGCAGCGGATTGGTCAGGCAGTTCGCCAGAAATATGATCAGAAAGGAACGCCTGCTGCGCACACCGAGCATATATGCCGCAGCCAGCTCGATGATCAGTGTCAGGACCAGGGGATACAGGAAGATCATGATCTCTGTTCTCCGGTGACCCATAATAACAGGATCAATGAGATCAATGATGAAGCGGTACCGAGTTTAACTGGTGATACACTGTTGATCTGATTGAAATATACAGGCAGGAATCCGATGAACAATGCCATTGTCAGGATACCGAATGCTGTTCCGGGAAGATCGGGCATCTTCCTGGCAAGCAGATAGAGTGTGACCGGCATCGTCATATTGAACAGAAAGACCGCCGCAAGTCCTGTGATCGTATGATTTCCCAGGAAATAACAGACAGCAGCGGCTGCCAGAGTGACTGTGATCGTCTTTCTGTATCCGATGGATGCGCCGAGAAAACCGCCTGCTGTTTTGCCTCCTGCCAGCAGCAGTACGGCAAGAGCTGACAGGGGAATACCGGTTTTCCAGGGAAACCTGACTGCCAGACCGGTCAGGGAGCGCAGTACGACAACGATGAAACAGACGATGATCGGGATCAGAGGGATATCAGTGTCTGTACTGTCATTGAGGACCGGGTCAGGACAGTTCCTGTACAGCTGGATGCTGCGGAAGCAGAGTACAGCTGTGATGAGCAGTGTCAGTACTGCTGTGGTCCTGACATAGTAGAAATAGGAGATCAGTCCGCCTATATACAGTCCGATGGCACCCGGGGCCACAAAGACACCGAGACCTTTTCCCCGCCATCTGCTTCTGTCATCTTCATTGATCGAAATGACACCTCCGCCGACATGAAACAGGCAGTTTCCCAGACCAATCAGGAATACCGCAAGGTTGGACTTAACATGCAGAAAGAGACATATAAGATATACCAGTACTGTCAGGAGCAGTCCGCTCAGACCGAATATCATACCCGGCAGTAATTTACGGTCTGTTTTCTGCATCCACAGGTCGATCAGTGCTCCGAACGGCAGCTGAAGTGCAAATGCAGAGAAGTTGTACCAGAGAAAGACAAACTCCGGTTCAGCAAAGGTTGTCAGGTAACCGAATACTGTATAGGCACATAAAAAGTCTTCCAGCATGTGAGCGAAAGAAAAGGCACCGGTCAGATGGAATGATATACGCTTGTCATTCATAGTGTTATTCCCATGATCTGAGTGAGACCTCGCCGGAACTCAGGACATATGTCCGGTCTGCTTCAACGATCAGGTTGCCTTCATCATTGATATCCACGGCAGTTCCCGTGATGGACTGTCCGTTCTGTTCAAATGAGACTTCCCTGCCTAACAGGAAAGAGTGTTCCTTGTACGCAGCGATCAATGCCGGGTCATGGAGACGGTCCGCCCACCAGATCAGACGTTCGGTCAGGCGCGCAGTCAGAAGATTCTTGTCAAGATCAGGGCAGTTCAGGGAACCTGCGGTGTCCTTGATGTCATCCGGAAAAGACTCTGTATAGATATTGACGCCGATCCCCGTAATGATGCCAAGCAGACGGCCTTTGCTGTCGCGGGGCGCTTCACACAGGATACCCGCTGTTTTCTTCCCGTTCAGATAGAGATCATTGACCCATTTGATGTCACAGGAAATACCTGTGCAGGAGAGCACGGCCTCATACAATGAAACGGCTGCCGCGATCGTCATGCGGGCGATCGCTGACTGTTCATCCTCCGGATGCAGAACAAGCGTGTAATAGAGTCCCGAAGCAGGGGAAAAGAAACTGTGTCCTTTTCTGCCTCTGCCGGCAGTCTGCTCATCAGCAGCGATCAGGATCGTACCTTCCGTACCTTCTTTCAGCAGTCTGCGCGCTTCATCATTGGTGGAACCGGTCGTTCTGTAAGTGATGATCCGTATATGTTCACAGTTTAAGTATTCCTCGATCAGGGAACTGTTCAGATAAGATGTTTGTTTACTGTCAGTCATGATGTCTCAATTATACAACAAACCGGCATTTCTGCCGGTCGTTCACTAGCTGTTAAAGAAGCGTCAGCTTCTGATTCAGCTTTGAATAGATATGTTCTCTGAACCACGGTTCACTGGAAGCACTGACCGCAGCGTCCCTTTCAAACCACTGGACGGCTTTGTTCTCATCTTCCTTCGGACGTACCGGGAGTTCCGGATCTGCTTCGATCAGATAGGTGACATTCAGGTGCAGATGGGAAGGTACATAGACGCCCTTCTTCACATGTCCGTCAACAGTCAGGATCTCCAGGGAATAAATATCTTTTGAAACAGGCCGGAATTCTGTCAGTCCGCATTCTTCACAGACTTCCTTTTCCGCGACATGCAGAAGGTCATGATCACCGTCTGCGTGACCTCCCAGCCATGACCAGGAACGGTAAAGTCTGTGATATGCCATCAGTACTTTTGTTCTGTCCGGCGAAACGATCCAGGCGGACGCTGTCAGATGAGCTGCCCTGCAGTTTCTGCTCCAGATATCAATACCGCTTTTCAGCCATCTGAGCAGTTCTTCCCGGTCCTGCGATTCCTGTTCGTTGAATGGTTTATATGATCTGATCTGTTCATAAATATCCATAGTGCTCCCTCCTGCTGACAGACAACATCATATCATTTTCCGTACCGTTCACGCAGTGCCAGAATATCTGCCGGGTCGATCCATTCTTCCGAATAACCGCATTCACAGCACAGATATCTGTTGACTTTAACAGCGGAGAAAACTGTCATGCCGACCATAATGTTATTGCCTGCTCCGTAGCCTCTGATATCACCATCGATGCGGATGATCTTTTTACTGCCGCATTTCGGGCATTTGTTTGTTGTTTTCATGCAAATTTCACTTCCTTTTACCAAAAACAGATACAGCATATGCTGTATCTGGCAGAAATCCGTATTTTCTCATACACAGCATATTGCTCTGCATGAGTCTTACCATTTGTTATGGACCAGGACAGTGTCCGTGATGTTGGTCCATACGGTGAATGGATCACCGGTTACTCCCTCATGTTGAGCATATTATAACAGGCTCGCAGAGGAAATCAAGCGGTAAGTGAATTAATTCACAACACAGCAAGGCTCAGTGTGCAGGCTTGCGCTATCATGCTATAATATTTTATAAGTCTGTAGGAAAGGCGGGTTTTTACTATGTCCGGAGCAAAGTTTATTACATTTGAAGGGCCTGACGGAAGCGGCAAGACGACCGTCAGTGTCAAGGTTACAGAACGTCTGATCAAAGAAGGCTATTCAGTGATCCTGACGAGAGAACCCGGCGGAAGCGCGATCGCGGAACAGATCCGCAATGTGATCCTGGATCCCGAGAATACCGCAATGGATAACCGTACGGAAGCTCTGCTTTACGCAGCGAGCAGACGCCAGCACCTGGTGGAAAAGGTGCTGCCTGCCCTGGAACAGGGGATCCATGTGATCTCCGACAGATTTGTAGACAGTTCCCTGGCATATCAGGGCTGCGGAAGACATATCGGGATCGATCCCGTCATGAGTATCAATGAATTCGCGATCGAAGGACATATGCCTGACTATACGATCTTCCTGGATATTGATGCGGAAACAGGACTGGAACGTATTCAGAAAGGCAGAGCCTACCTCGACCGCCTGGATCAGGAAAAACTGAGTTTCCATATGGATGTATGGAACGGATACCGTGAGATCATTGAGCGGTACAAGGACCGCATGATACTGATCGACGCCTCAAAGAGCGTTGAAGAAGTTACAGAGGCAGCTTATCAGGCTGTCAAACGGATACTGGATGAAGTGTAATGGAGAACCGGATCAAAGCAAGAAAACTGCTGGAACAATATGAATCAGTTCCTTACCAGGCTCTTGAACGGGCAATGAAGGGCAGAGGACTGAGCCATGCCTATCTGTTTCACGGCCCGCAGGGAACCCTGAAAAGCGAGCTTGCTTTGTTATTGGCGCAGAGTCTGCTCAGCGGTCATACGGATGGTCTTGTCCATGAAGAAGACTGTGATGAAACACAGCAGGCACTGCTGCAGAGGATCGCTGACCGCAATTGTGCGGACCTGATCTGGCTGAACGGCAATGAAAAGAAAACGATCGACAAGCAGAGCATCGATGATCTGCAGGATACCTTTGCCAGAAAGCCCCTGGAATGCCCATGCCAGGTATATGTTCTGGAACAATGTGAAAATTCCAGCAGTGCTGCCATGAATTCCATCCTGAAATTTCTGGAAGAACCGGGTGAATATGTATACGCCATACTGACATCCGACAATGTCGGACGTGTACTTCCGACGATCCGTTCCAGATGCGTACTGCTGCCGTTCCAGGCATTGCCGCAGGATGTCAGTATGAGACTTGCGGAAGAAAACGGTGTTGACCGGGAAGACGCGTATTTCATGTCCAGGGTCGCACATCTGATCTCAGGACAGGCAGATTATGTCGTATCGGCAGTCTGGCAGACCGCAAGAAAGATGTTCCGTCAGTTCCTGGGAGTTGACGGGGATCCCCGGCTGCTGCTGGTGGACTATGATCTGGTCTACCGCTCCGGAGCCAAAAAAAGCACGGAGGGAGGTCCGTCGGGAAAAGATGAGGACCTGGCTGTCATGAACCTGTTTTTCAGTTTTCTGATCATGATGTGCGAGGATGCACTGACAGGGTCTCCTGAGGGACCTGTGTGGTATTATGAAGCCATTCAGGATCAGAAAAGACGCAGATCTTTAAAGGATGTACTGCGTATTGCCATAGAACAGCGTGACCGCTGCAATCGAAACAATGATCTGGGACTGCTGCTGGCGCAGGCAGTCTGCAGACTGGAGGAAACATATATATGAGTGAAGTAATTGAACAGACCGAAGAGATCGAAGCGATCACCGAAGAACCGGTCATTGAATATCCGTACGTCGTCGCCGTGAAATTCAAGAATGCCTCAAAAGCATATTCATTCGGTACGGATTCACCTGATTTCGTACCGGGAGAATGGGTCGTTGTTGAAACAGCCCAGGGACTTGAACTCGGAGAAGTCCAGGCACAGCCGCTGAGTACTGAAAAGTTCCCGATCAGGACTCCGCTGAAGCCGGTATTGAGAAAAGCACTGGATCAGGATAAGCGGAATTATGAGGAAAACTTTGCCAAAGCGGAAGAAGCTTTCAAAGTCTGCAACGAAGAGATCGCCAGCCTCGGTCTGGAAATGAACCTTCTGAGTGCCGACTATACACTGGATCGTTCCAAAGTCCTGTTCGTATATCTTGCGGAACAGAGAGTAGACTTCCGCGAACTTCTGAAGCGTCTGGGTTCCAGACTGCACTGCAGGATCGAACTCCGCCAGATCGGTGAACGCGACAAGGCAAAGATGGTAGGCGGGATCGGAATGTGCGGCATGGAATGCTGCTGTTCAAGATTCAAGAGCCGCTTTGATGTGATCTCCATCAACATGGCCAAGAACCAGCTGCTTGCGCTGAATATTGAGAAGCTGTCGGGAATGTGCGGCAAACTGATGTGCTGTCTGAAATATGAAGACGAGAACTATAAGGAACTGACAGCCGGACTCCCGAAAATGGGTGCTCATGTTGAATATGAAGATGAACTGTACCGCGTCACTTCGATCAATGTCATGACCAATGAGGCTAAGATCGAAAATGCCGAATCAGTCCAGATCCTGACCATAGATGATCTGAGGGAAAAGACCCAGGTACGCAAAGGTGTATCCACACCGAAACGTGTACCGGGCAGAAGACCTCAGAAGATCAGCGTGGCTGCCAAGGTCATCGAAAACAATGAACAGAGACGTGAACTGTCCGCTTCTGTATCGGAACCGCTGGCTCCATCTGTACAGACTGTCCGTGACAAACAGCGCCCGGCAATGCCGAAGCCTGCTTTCCCCAATGCCAAGAACAATAAGCAGCCGGCAGTCAATGTCAACAAGACGGAAAATGCAGGAGCTGCCAATAAAGGACAGAAGAACGCCAATAACGGAAACAACAGGCGGAACAACAATAACAACAATCATCACCGCAGCAATCAGAGGCCGAAGTCAATGGATACCACAAAGAATCCGAACATGACCGTCAGAAGCTTCAAGTCCTCCAGATCCAAGGAAAAGGAAGCTTCGAAAGGAGCCTGAGCGTGATCAGACAGAAGAGTTTTGA
Source organism: Solobacterium sp. (assembly GCA_024693325.1). Classification (GTDB taxonomy): domain Bacteria; phylum Bacillota_I; class Bacilli_A; order Erysipelotrichales; family Erysipelotrichaceae; genus Bulleidia. Next base: position 22,259 of record JAILLA010000046.1, on the reverse strand, counting down.
AAATGAGAAGCCTACGTTATTCCTGGTACCGACTCCGATCGGCAATCTGTCGGAGATGACGCCCAGGGCGATCGACGTACTGAAAAGCGTAGATGTCATTGCGTGTGAAGATACAAGAACTTCAGGACAGCTGCTGAAGCACTTTGATATTCACAGCCGCCTGATCGCGTATCAGAACTTCAATGAAGAGGCTTCGGCACACGGCATCATCAATCTTCTGATGCAGGGACAGAATGTCGCACTGATATCCGATGCCGGATATCCGCTGATCAATGATCCCGGACAGAAGGTCGTGACAGAGGCGACCGCCAAAGGATTCAATGTTGTCCCGCTTTCCGGCTGCAACGCTATGCTGAACGGTCTTGTCGCGAGCGGACTGATCGCCCAGCCGTTTATATTTGTCGGATTCCTTCCGCAGGGCAGCGGTGACAGAAAGAGAAAGCTCGGAGAATACAAAAACTATCCGATGACACTTGTATTCTATGAGGCACCGCACAGGATCGAGAAGATGATGAAAAGTCTTCTGGAAGTATTCGGTGACAGAAGATGCTGCATTGCAAGGGAATTGACCAAGGTACATGAGGAATTCCTGAGAGGCACCGTATCCGAACTGATCCCGGAACTCGACGGCCTGAAAGGTGAGATGGTCGTGGTCGTGGAAGGGAACACAGACGATTATTCCAAGGATGTCGACAGCGACCTGATCCTGGAAATGCTCAGGGAGTCCCAGGCACTCGGCATGACAGCGAGTGATGCTGTCAAGGATATTGCGAAAAAGACCGGAATACCGAAAAATACGATCTACAGGATCGTGCATCAGTGCAATAACTGAGGAAAGAAGGTATAAATATGTTTTTATTGACAAGCCCGATGGTCACTACCGTTCTGATCTACGCAGTCGCTGCGTTCTTTCCTGCTGTCTTCCTGATGAGATTCATCTATAAGCATGATATCTATGAGAAGGAACCGATGAGTCTTCTGGTCAGGCTGATCTTCGGCGGACTCCTGGCTGCTGGCGCATCGATCCTGCTGGAGCAGCTGCTGCTGGACGGATTCCTGCCGACTGTACCGATCAGTTCGGAAACGATGTATTACATCGCAACTGCCGTGATCGTGGCACTGGTCGAAGAAGGAACAAAACTGTTCTTCCTGAAACGCTTTACCTGGCGGTCTCCGGACTTCAACTATCGTTATGACGGAGTCGTATATGCGGTATTTGTATCGCTTGGCTTTGCGGCAATCGAAAATCTGCTGTATGTTTTCCAGTACGGATTATCCGTTGCCTGGATGAGAGGCGTTCTGGCAGTGCCTGCTCACATGGCCTTTGCGGTATATATGGGTGCCTTCTATGGAAGAGCCAAGATCTGCGACGTCAGAGGGGATCATCAGGGCATGGTCACCAACCGTGTACTTTCCTATCTTGTTCCGGTCGCGTTCCATGCGTTCTATGATGCGACAGCCATGGTCAACAACAGTACCGCAACAATGCTGTTTGTCGGATTTGTCGTTGCCATGTATGTGATCGTATACACCAGGATCAAGAACGAATCCATCAGAGATACCGAGATCTATTGATCATTCACAGAACCAGCTGAAAACCAGACAGACATCTGGTTTTCTTTATCAGGAGTATTATGAACGAAACGTTTTACCGGATCAGAATGGATCAGCTGCAGGTGACGGAACGCCCGGTCATCGCTTTGGTTGCGGACATTCACAACAATCCACCGGCCAGGGTGATCGCGTCCCTGGAGAAGTACAGACCGGACCTGATCGCGATATGCGGTGATCTGATCTACGGAGTGGAATCCAATCCGGGGTTTCTGAAGATGGAAGAAAGCGAAAATGCCATGGAACTGCTCAACAGTTGTGTCCGTATCGCTCCAACGTATTTTTCACTCGGCAACCACGAATATGTTCTGACAAGGCAGGATATGGAACTGATCCGGAATACAGGTACGGTCATTCTGGACAATACATGGGCAGAGTTCCGCCCGGGCATCTTCATCGGCGGATTATCGTCTGCCCGGATGAAGGGAAAGTCAAAGATCCCGGATCATCAATGGCTAGATGAATTTGAAAAACTACCCGGATACAGGATCCTGATGTCCCATCATCCTGAGTACTGGGCTCTGCAGGAACCGTATCTCAAAGAGCGGAAGATCGACCTGGTACTGAGCGGACATGCGCACGGGGGACAGATCAGATTCCGCAGAAAGGGCAGGTGGCAGGGACTGTACTGCCATAACCAGGGTCTTTTCCCGGAATATACGTCAGACATCCATAAAGGACCGTACGGATATCTGGTAATATCAAGAGGCCTAGCGAATACCTCACAGCCATTGCCAAGACTCTTTAACGCACCGGAGCTCGTCTATATCGTTCCGGAAGGCAGAAATATAGGTCTATAAAAAATCAGGGGATCTGTATCAGGACCCCCTGTGTAATTTATTGATGGAAGGAGTTATAGATCGTAATGATGCGCTGGATCCAGTGGGTATTTCCCCCGCAGTACCATGAAGCGATCTCTTCAATGGTGCGCTTTCCGGCGTTTTTATAATTCCTTAGTGTATTCATGAATGCATTCAGACCATCCTGCGGGGTGTCGAATGTGATGACACCTTCATAGCCGATCAGACCTCCGTAGTTGTTCTGTTCACATGCGGCATAGGATGATCCGTAGCCGGTCTCCTGATCAGAGATCGCCAGCGCAAGATACGGGTCAACACCATAGCTTTCCGCTGTATCAAAGAACTGGTCTTTCATATCCACCATGCAGGAACGGAACCAGAATGACATGTCATCATTTCTGGAAACTGTCGGAACATAGAGATTGCTGTCATAATCCGAGGTATATCCTGTACCGGAAGAACCTCCCTGCGGCGGCGGAGTCGGCTCGGAAGCCATGGTATCCGGTGTCGGAGTGGGCGTCGGGGTCGGTGTTGGTGTAGGAGTCGGAGTCGGTTCGGTCCAGTTTACCTGGATCATTTTGGAGACAGACTCATAACCTGTACCGGATGCCGTAACTGTTACAGTACCGGCATTGGACGGGTAGATATACAGAATCCCGGGATCATACCAGGTGGATATGCCGGGAGAACAATATGTCGTGATCGTTACATCGGAAGATGTTGTGATCCTGACAGACACTTCATTGCCGCCGACAGTCGTGACTGTTTCTTTCTCCAGGACAAGCGGCGCATCCGGCAGAGGTGTCGGAGTGGCAGTCGGTGTCGGAGTGGGCGTGGGAGTCGGCGTCGGCGTTGGTGTCGGGGTAGGAGTCGGTGTCGCCGTAGGAGTGGGAGTCGGTGTCTCCGTCGGTTCCGGTGTTGCGGAAGGTGACGGCTCCGGAGTGACGACAGGTACAGCAGATGCTGTGGGAACAGGTACTGCAGCGACCTGCCTGGCTTCCTCCTGCTGTGAGGTCATATAATAAACGCCGCCGCACAGAAGCGCAGACAACGGTATAAATATCAGTGTTCGTATCCACAGAGCAGGTTTCATAACGCAATTGTATTGTATTTGAACAATAATCGCAATCTTATCGGAATGGTGAAAGAAACCGGCGGCCGTGGTAAGATATTCCGGTAAACATGGAGGAATTATGGCTGAACAATTAAAAGAAAGAATTGATATGGATCCCGCGTATCAATGGGATCTGAGCAGTCTGTTCAAAAATGATGAGGAATGGGAAAAGGCGTTCCTGGAAACAGATTCGCTGATCGGAGAGATCGCGCAGTATGAAGGCAGGCTGAACAATGCAGAAACGATCAGGGAATTCCTGGATGCGGAAACACAGGCAGAGCGGAAAATGGATGACCTTATGACATACGCGTCCCTGCGCAGAAGTGAGGATACCAGGGCAGAACAGGCACAGTCCATGTATGCCCGTGTATTCGGAAAATATGTTGCCTTTATGACAGTCGGATCATTTGCCGAACCCGAGATCCTTTCCCTGGATGAGAACCTGCTGAAAGAGATCGCGAAAGATGAACTGCTGAAGCCGTACGCATTTACACTTGAAAATCTGGTCAGAAGAAAGCCGCATACATTATCTGCTGCAGAAGAAAAGCTGCTTGCAGGACTCGGTGAAGTCATGTCTGCGCCTTCCGAGATCGCGGACAACCTGCTGGATGCGGATCTCGTATTTGACAGTGTGAAGGACGGAGAAGGAAACGAACATGAACTGACAGGTTCCAACTACATCCTGCTGCAGACATCCAATGACAGGGTGCTCAGGGAAAACGCGTTCAGAAGCTACTACAAAACATTCAAACAACACATCAATACACTGGCTGCCACATACAGCGGGGCCGTCAAGGGTGCTGCTGCAGAAGCGTCTGCCAGACACTATGGTTCTTCCCGTGAGATGAGCCTTTCCGAAACGAATATCCCGCTGTCTGTCTATGACAGCCTGATCGGATCCGTTCATAAATATATGCCGGCAATGTATCGTTATGTTGCGCTGAGAAAACGTCTCCTTGGACTGGAAGATATCCATTACTATGATGTGTACGCACCGCTCGTCAAGGGAAGCGATAAACGTTATACCTATGACGAGGCAAAGGAAATGGTGCTGAATGCCGTATCCCCGCTTGGCGCAGACTATGTGGAAACAGTCAGAAACGGCATGAATTCCGGCTGGATCGATGTGTATCCCAACAAGGGAAAAACAGGCGGTGCATTCTCTTCAGGCACATACGATTCCAACCCGTATATCCTGACGAACTTTACCGGCACGCTGGACAGTGTATCGACACTGGCGCATGAGATGGGACATTCCATGCATACATGGCATTCCAAGACACACCAGCCTGCGCAGTATGCCGGCTACACACTGTTCGTAGCTGAGGTGGCTTCCACGGTCAATGAGAACCTGCTGGTCGACCAGCTGCTTCAGGTAACGGATGATCCGAAGGAACGTCTGGCTCTTCTGAACCTGAACCTTGAAGGATTTAAGGGAACGGTTTACCGTCAGACGATGTTCGCCGAGTTCGAAAAAGAAGCACATGCAATGTATGAACGCGGCGAAGCATTAAGCCCGTCAGCACTCAATGAACTGTATAAAAAACTGATCAGGCTGTATTTCGGACCTGATATGGTCATCGATGATGAAGTACAGTATGAATGGGCAAGGATCCCTCATTTCTACAACCCGTTCTATGTTTATGTGTACGCTACCGGCTATTCCACAGCCGCAGCCCTGTCAGAAGGCATCCTGAGGGATGGAGAACCTGCAGTGAAGAAATACAGGGAATTCCTTTCCATGGGCGGGTCACGTTATCCCCTGGATGAGCTGAAACATGCCGGTGTCGATCTGACAACGCCTGAACCTGTAGAAACAGCACTGAAGAAGTTTGAACGCCTGCTGGATGACGCAGAGCGTACTGCTGAAAAACTCGGATACTGAGCAGCTGAAGACTTCCTGACGATCACAATGATCGGACGGAAGTTTTTATTCTTCGTGAACAAATATAAATCAAAAAAAGAAATCATAAATGCTTTGTTATAATGACATCAAAGGTAAACGCTTATGAAATTCAAGAAAATCGTTTCGGCAGCCGCAGTGACAGCTTTTACGGTGATCAGTGTACATGCAAATTCTGCCATAACATATGTTGACGGAAGTGACGGAACAGGTGTTGTCGTACTGACAGAGGATTGCCCTCTGGTCGTTGAGCATGAAGACCTGATCTTTCATATTGATGATCTGCCGTCAAATTATTACAGCAGCGCCTCATTTTTTGAAAACTACAATGCGAAAGTGACTGCGGAATACACGGTCTTCAATCCGACAGAACTGGATATCCATGCGGTACTGGCATTCCCGTTCGGGACATATCCTCACTATATCCCCGATGACGCAAGACAGCGTTTTAACCATGAGAAATATAACGTACAGGTCAACGGTGAAACCATCAGCAGTGATATCCGTGCCACATATAAAGATGACTGGTCAAAATTCAGTCTGGAACATGACATCCCCCTGCTGCAGGATGGATATATGGCAGATGACTTCTACGATTCTGAGCTGCCTGTGACAGAATATGTCTGGCTGATGGAAGCAGGAGAGACTGATTCCTCTTATGAAGCGTCAGCTGTGTTCCGTGCAGATCAGAAAACAAGGATCCTTACGGAACCCCAGGAAAGAGGAAGCTATGACCGGGAGGCAGGAACATATGAAGTCGGGATCCATGCGGAAGACGGGAAGAAAGTGACGCTGTATGTTTTCGGGGAAGATACCGGAGAACCGGAGTGGACATTTTCGGAACAGAAGGATGACCGTACAGAAGCCGCAATGACGCTTCAGTCCAGGAATGAATATACATTCCTTGATTATGTTTTCAGAGATTACGATGACTCGTCAGAAATATCTGTTACGGACTGGTACAACGCATATGTGACCATGCTGAAGGAAAGCAGCGGATCCTCATTTATATTGAATGAGCCGTACCGGTCACTGGAACACTTCCTGATGCGCTGGTATGTTTATGAGATCGATCTTGGACCGGGAGAACGGCTGATCAATACCGTGACTGCCCCGATGTATCCGAAGATCGATACAGGATTTGAACCGCCTGTATATACGTACACATATCTGCTGTCTCCGGCATCCACATGGAAAGAGTTCTCATCCCTCGATATCCGGATCGAAACACCGTATGAGATGCTGAGATCAAACCATGACAGCTTTGTGAAAGACGGCAATGTATACACGCAGTCGTTTGACCGTCTTCCCGAACAGGAACTGGAGTTTGAGCTCTGCACAGTCTCAAACCCGAAAAGATCCAATAACTACGGTACATATATCCTTCTGCTCCTGGCAGGAGGGATCCTCATACCGCTGATCCTGTTCATCCTGCTGGTCTGGCTGATCATCAGATTCATCCGGAGAAGATAACATTCACAACAAAAGAAATGATCCCGTCTCTTCATACACACCTGTTCCATCTGTGTGCATGATTTGGGGATCATTTTCTTTGAAATCATTTGTGACCCGGAAAAAGAAATGTCTGTGTATAGGGTTGAAGCCGGATGGAACAGGCTGGCGGATAAGGAATGAGAAGTATGAAAAAGAATATCAGAAAAACAGCTGTATGGTTTATGACAGCAGTCACAGCAGCCGCATTATGCGCCTGCAGTACACAGACTGAACAGGTGAATACACCGGAGATCACTCCTGAGGAGACGGAAGAAACCATGACGATCCTTCCCGGAGGATGGGAAAAGATCAAAGTAGATACCTCGCCTGACGCAAACATTGACGCAAAGAATGCATTTGAAAAAGCAAAAGAAACATTGGATGGATATACATATGAACCGCTGGCAGTGCTGGCAAAACAGATCGTCGGCGGAACCAATTACTGCATCCTGTGCAGAGGCAGGCCTACAGTTGAGAACACACGAACAGAAATGATGCTGGTCTATGTATACGAGGACCTGGATGGGAATGCATCAGTGACCGGGATCAAAACACTGATCAATACTGCAAATGTATTCGGGGGCTGGTCAGCCAATGAAGGTGATATTTCCCTTGATCAGAACGAAGAAGTCAGAGCAGCATTTGAAAAAGCAATGGAAGGACTGACGGGAGCGTCCTATGAACCGATTGCCTATATCGGTTCACAGCTTGTTTCCGGAAAGAATTACATGATCCTTTGCAGGGAGACGCTAGTCGTGCCTGATGCAGACAGCGAATATGCCATGGTGACGGTATATGAAGACCTGAACGGCAATGCAGAGATCCTGGAGGTGTCCGGGATCGGAATAGGGGAAACAGATGAGGAGCTGGAGGTTATGAATTCACAGATTGCAAATCCGTGCGTAGAGTACGACACATTACAGGAAGCAGAAGCAGTATGCGGCTTTGAACTGACACTGCCGGAAACTGTCAGCACTGCATATTACCATGTCATCAGCGGTCAGATGCTGGAAGTGATCGTCAGAAATGAAACAGACGGTCTGGAAGTTTACAGGATCCGCAAAGCTTCCGGTGATGGCGACATCAGCGGAGATTACAATTCATACAAAGAAACAGCGGTGTTAACTATCGATGGCAGGGATGTTGCTGTCAGAGGAAATAACGGATCTGTTTCCGGTGCGGTATGGGAAGATGAAGGATATGCATATGCGATCCAGTTTGCTGAAGGTGTATCAAAAGAGGAAATGACTGCACTGATCACACAGATCAGATAACAGAGCACAAGAAAGCCGGGCGTTCATTCCCGGCTTTTACAGTTTATGATCAGCGGCAGGCTGCGATGATCTCTTTCAGCATTTCAAAGGTTCTGTCGAAAGAAGCCAGATCAAGCTTTTCATCAGGTGTATGCGCACCGGATGCGATCGGTCCGAAGGTAATGATATCCAGTTCCGGTACCAGTCCCTTGAAGATCGAGCATTCAAGACCGCCATGGGAAGCTGATTCTTCCAGGGTATGCCCGTGTGCTTCTTCAACCTTCCGTGCGATCTCTCTCAGCGGGGAATTCTTTGCATAAGCCCATCCCGGGAAACGGTCCTTGAACGTTGCGTCCATATGCAGGAGCGTACTCATGACTTTGACGTGGTTGATCATGTCATCCATATGGCTCTCCAGTGCGGAACGCATCAGGGCAGTTGCTTCGAACTTTGTATCATCTGTTGTGACAGTACCGAAGTTCAGGGACGCTGCAGTCAGGCCTTCGATCGCCATGGATCTGTGCTGGAAACCGTTGATAACAAGGAAGAGGAAATCGATGAGCTCATTGCTGAGGGATTCCGTATATCTCTTCTCAGCGGTATCTGCTGCTTCAAACAGTACTTTGAAGCCTGCATCGGAGAATTCCAGTTCGGAAAGGATATTCTTTTCCGACAGACGGATCTGTGCTTCCAGCTCTTCTTTCGGTGCCTTTGAGGTGAAATATACATCTGCTTCCCTGGGGATCGCATTGAACTTCAGGCCGCCATTGAAGCTGACAAGACGGACGTCCATTCCGGCAAGCAGGAGTTCCTTCAGGATCCTGGCTGCCAGTGTATTGGAGTTGCCGCGTTCCAGATGGATCAGTCCGCCGGAATGACCGCCGAGCAGTCCGCGGACACCGAGCATGTATGTCGGATCCGTATTGTCTTCAAATTCGAGCGTTCTTGTAACAACAGCTGTGCATCCGCCGGCAGAACTGACGGATGTTTTTGTTTCCCCGCCGCTGTCCAGATTGATCAGACGTTTGCCGTGGATATCTTCTTTCTTCAGTTCCCTTGCGCCAAGCAGGCCGATCTCCTCCATGGTCGTGAACATACAGGACAGAGGAGGATGCGGAAGAGTATCGTCTTCCAGTACCGCCAGCATATAGGAAACACCGAAACCATCATCACAGCCAAGTGTTGTTCCTCTTGCATGGAGCCATCCTTCTTCATCAACATAGAGATCCAGAGGATCCTTGGTGAAGTCATGCTCGACATCCTTGTTCTTTTCACATACAACATCAAGATGCGCCTGCATGATCAGCGGCTCTGCATCTTCGTATCCCGGGGATGCAGGTTTGTCTACGATCACATTCCACACATGGTCCTGTTTATAGTTCAGACCATGATCTTTTGCAAACTGTACGATAAAATCGCTGGCAGCTTTTTCGTTCCCCGAGCCGCGGGGGATCTGTGCGAGTGCATCAAACCAGTAGCAGTGACGTTTGTTCAAATCGAATTCCATATTCTTTCTCCTTTAATGAAGTTCCGCAAGTATTTCACAGAGCAGTCCGTACGCTCTGTCGAATGAAGCAAGGTCCATTGTTTCATCAGGGGTATGCACATTTTCCGTATCTGCCCCCATTGTAATGATGTCCATTCCGGGCACGAATCCGCAGAATACACCGGCTTCCAGACCGCCGTGCGCAGCGACTTCCACCAGTTCCATATCATACCGCTCCAGGACTTCCGCATATACTCTGCGCAGACCGGATTCTTTAGCATACGGCCAGCTTGGATGATGTTCCAGGCAGACCACATCCATACGCAGGTATTCGGCAAGTGTTCTCAGCTGATCCTCAAGATCATCTGTATAGGTCTCAAGAGCACTGCGGACCGAGATATCGAGCACTGTTTTTCCGTTTTCTGTTGTGACAACACCGAGATTCAGTGAATTGACCGTCAGACCGTCGATCACCATGGAACGGTGCCTGAAACCGTCCGGTACCAGATACATATAATTGATGATATCATCGGAGACTTCCTGTGTGAAATGTTCCGGTACGCCACCGGTCTTTTCAAACAGGACATGGAAGCCTTCATCGGAGAATTCCAGTTCTGCCTGAATATTCTGTTCCGATGTCCGGATGATCTTTTCCAGGAAAGCGGGCTCATCAGCTGATGTAAATACCGCATCTGCTTCCCTCGGGATCGCATTGTTCTTCAGTCCGCCGGATATGTTCACAAGACGGATATCCGCGCCGGCAAGCTGCAGCTCTTTGAGGACTCGGGCGATCAGTTTGTTGGAATTGCCCCGTTCCAGATGGATCATCAGTCCGGAATGTCCGCCTTTCAGACCTCGTATTCCCAGAGCATATGCCGGATCATGGTTTTCTTCCGTATCGATCTTTTTTGAAACTATGAAGGTACCGCCTCCGGCAGAACTGACTGCAGTCTCATTCACACCTCCGCCGTCAAGAGAGATCAGACGCTTCGCGTGAATGTCTTCTGCTTTCAGTTCCATGGCGCCTAACAGACCGACTTCTTCCTGTACGGTAAACAATGCCTGGATCGGAGGATGTACCAGGCCATCGTCTTCCAGGACCGCCATGATATACGCGACTCCCATGCCGTCATCCGCACCAAGCGTCGTTCCTCTTGCATGAAGCCAGCCGTTCTCATCAACATAAAGATCAAGCGGATCTTTCATGAAGTCATGCTCAACGCCCTTGTTCTTTTCACATACCATATCCAGGTGCGCCTGCAGGATGACTGGTTCAGCATCTTCCCGGCCGGGAGATGCGGGTTTTTCCACAATGACATTCCATACATGATCCTGTTTGACAGCCAGTCCGAGTTCTTTCGCCCAGCTGACGATATAATCGCTGACGGCTTTTTCATGATAGGATCCGCGGGGAATATCGGAGATCTGTCTGAAGTAGTAACAGTATCGTTTATTCAGATCGAAGTCCATAAGAAACCTCCATGTACACATTTTATGCGCTGGCAGTGTAAATGAAAAGCGATACACAATGATGAAAAGATTTTCATCACAATGAGTTCCTGCAGAAATGAAAAAGCTCTGCGGCTGACCGCAAAGCTTTACAGGTTTATTCTCCGGCGATCGCGCATCCGCTGAACGCGATGCTCGGGCAGGCTGTGGAATGCCAGCTCCAGTCCAGATCATTTCCGATTGCCGTGACATTCTTCATCAGTTCAAGGAAGTTTCCTGCTGTTGTGACAAGCGAAACACTGTGATCACGGACGCCGTCCTTTACCCAGTATCCGCTGCACTGCAGGGAGAAGTTTGTTGTAACGAAGTTTATGCCCGCATGCAGACCGGCAAGGTCTGTAATGACAAATCCGTTCTTCATCTCACTGCACAGCTCATCCAGAGTCTTATCGCCTTTCAGGATAAAACAGTTCATCGGACGGACACCGACTGTTGAAGAGTAGGAGGCTTTGAAGCCGTTGCCGGTACTCTCAGCATTCATCTTTGCGGCACTGGCGGAATTATGAAGGATCGTAGTGAACACGCCCTGGTCAACGACTGTCTTGCAGAAGGTCGGACATCCCTCATCATCGTAACGATACATGGATACCGTATCCTGACTGCCGGGATCATCGATGACCGTGATCTTCTCCGAGAAGATCTTCGTACCGAGTTTATCGTTCAGAGGGGAGATGCCTTTTGAGATCATTTCACCGCTGAACATTCCGCTGAATGCAGTAAACAGGGATGTCATCGCCCCGTGTTCAAAGATGACAGGATAGGTATTGCTGGGCAGGGATGCAGCATTGAGCTTGTTGAGCGCTGCATCGCATGTTTTAGCAACAAACTTATCCAGATCGAATGTTCCGATCTCCCTGACCGGTTCTGATTCATATGTGTTTTTGACTTCGTTTCCTTCTTTAGCGGCAGCGCTTGCCATCAGGATCTGTACCGTATTCCTGTCTTCTGCATCCATTCCGTATGAATTGACGATCGTACGGACTGCTGTTTCCTCACTCCACTGGATCCTGGAAGCCATAATGATCCTCGGATCATATGCAAGGATCTGCTTTTCAGTCCTTGCCAGGAGATCCGTGATCTCTGCAACGGATGGCCTGACCCATGTCCCGGGTACAGCGGTGACTTTGGATTCCTCCGGCCTGCGGATGATACCGGGTTCTTCGTCCCCGGTGACAGCTGCCTGGCTCTTCATGGAAGTGATCACGGAGACCATCATTCCGTCTTCGGGATCCTCTGTAGCAAATGTGACCATTTTGCCGTCAATGACACCGCGCAGTGATGTGCCCGTGACATTGCTGGTGACAAATGTGTTTGTCTTGCCGTTGTACCAGGAGACAGTACGTTCCCTGGTCTCTTCCTGATAGATCTCAAAGCTTTCAAAACCCTGTTCTAACGCACAGGTTATCCACTGCTGCTTATTCATGTGAGGTACCTCCGACTGTAATGGATGTGACACGGAGTGCCGGCTGGCCGACATCGGTCGGTATGGATCCGCTGAGGGAACCGCACATACCCTGTCCGGTCTTAAGGTTGCTGCAGACTTTATCGATATTGAAGAGGATATCCGCACCGTTTCCGATCAGGGAAGCACCTCTGACAGGATAAGAGACCTTTCCGTTTTCGATCATATAGCCTTCAAGCACCGTAAAATTGAATTCACCTGTCTGCGGGTTGACGGAACCGCCGCCCATCTTTGCGGCATACAGGCCTTTTTCAACGCCTTCAAACAGTTCTTCAAAGGAAGCATTGCCGGGAAGGATAAATGTATTGGACATTCTGGAAGTCGGTTCAAACTGATAAGACTGACGTCTGGAACTGGAGGTGGACTCCATGCCCATTCTACGTCCGTTCAGACGGTCGATCATGTAGGACTTCAGGATGCCATTTTCGATCAGGACTCTGCGTTTCTGGAAGTTTCCTTCATCATCGATGTTTTCGGAACCCCATGCATTCGGGATCGTACCGTCATCCACTGCCGATACGCATTCATTTGCGATCTTCTGTCCGAGTTTGCCGGAGAAGACGCTCATATTGAGCGAAACACTGGTCGCTTCCAGGGAATGACCGCAGGCTTCGTGGAAGATGACACCGCCGAATCCGTTGTCAATAATGACAGGCATTTTTCCGGAAGGGCAGTCTTTGGCAGACAGATTGACGATCGCGATCCTGGCTGCTTCTCTGCCGGCAGCCTCCGGTGTGGAAGTCTCATAGAACTCAAGGCCCATTCCTCCGCCCGGACGGTCAGCACCGCTCTGGAAGTTGTCACCCTCCTTGGCAAACGCGTTGACCATGAGTCTTGTACGGACTCTTGTGTCGCTGATCAGTCTGCCTTCGCTGTTGGAGATCTGTACGTTCTGCTTAACATTGAGAAGATTTCCCTGAACTTTGACGATCCTCTCATCATATGCTTTGGCACTTGCGTCAGCACGCTTCAGCAGGGAGACCTTATCTTCCAGGGGAACGTTCTCGAAATCGATCTTTACAGGATGCCTGTTTTCGTATTCAACGCGCGTCAGTTTTACCTCAGGTCCCTGATCCGCAGAACCGATCGCATCCCTCAGGTCGTTGATCAGTGCTGTCAGATTGTCGTCATCGGTATTGTTGGTATAGGCATATACGGACTGTACGCCTTTGTACAGACGGAAACTGATCCCGCTTTTGATGACCGGATTGACATTTTCCACTTCACCGTTCAGAGCGGAGATCGTTTCACTGACTTCGAATTCTTCAAACACTTCCGCGAAATCAGCTTCTGATCTCATGCACAGTGTCAGATAATGTTCGAGCTGTAATTGTTCAAGCATAATTTGGTCCTTTCTGAATGGTTCAATCATATCACAATCTGATATGATGAACGCGGTAGGTATCCATATGAAGTTTTTGAAGAAATATTCGTCAAATATCATCATGCTGGCAGGCGGTCTTTTCGGCGGGATCCTGCTTGGTATGTGGATCGTGCATTTACAGGACCGGATGGCAGATGTATCGATGCTGAGACTGATGGCATGGGCGCTTGGAGGATTTTATTTTTCCGCGTTTGTCCAGATCATCCTTCATGAAGGCGGACATCTGATCGCCGGCCTGCTGAGCGGCTACCGCTTTGTATCGTTCCGCATCCTGAGCATGATCTGGGTCAAAAAGGATGACCGGATCATACGCAGGAAGTATTCCCTGGCAGGAACAGGCGGACAGTGTCTGCTGGATCCGCCCGGCACCTGTGATGACTATCCCGGCGTATTCTATAACCTGGGCGGAGTGATCATGAATCTTCTGACAGCGCTGATCGCGGTCGTGATCTGCAGATCGGTTTCATCCCCGTTCGTACAGATGGTACTGATGCTGTTTGCGGGAACAGGTGTCGTATATGCCCTGATCAACGGCATTCCCCTGACCTCCGATTCCGTCAGCAACGACGGCCGCAATACACTGGAGATCGTAAAGTCCTTCAGCGCGAAGCAGGCACTGTGGAGGCAGCTCAGGATCAACGCGCTCCAGTCATACGGAGACCGCTTGAAGGATATGCCGGCAGATCTGTTTGAAATGCCTCCGGAAGAAGATATGAAGTACAGTCTCTGTGCATCCCTGGCAGTCCTGAGAATGGCAAGGCTGATCGATGAACACCGGTTCCCGGAAGCGCTTGAACTGATGGAAAAGATCAGGCATTGGCCTGCCGTCCCGGGTGTTTACAGGAATCAGATCATGATTGAAAAAGTCTGTCTGGAAATACTGACCGGGAATACGGATCCCGGACTGATAACGGCAGCGTATACAAAAGCACTCAGGACGATGAAAAGCAGTCTGAGCGCACAGCGGACAGAATATGCGGTGCAGAAATGCATCATGAAGAATGAACAGAAAGCAGCAGTTCTGAAAAAATGGATGGAATCCATGTACAGAATATGGCCGTATGCCTCGGAAGTACAGGCAGAACGGGAGATGATCGAACTGATAGATCGGAGTGTGATGAACGATGAGTACGCAGCAGCAGGAAGAGAAACGGACGAGTCTGTTTGAAGAAGAGGAAGAAACAGAGACCATACAGCAATCCTCCCGCTCAGCAGCTCCCCGCAGAGCACAGTCAAAGCAGCCGGTGAAGAAGGACAGAAAATACTACCTGAAACGGTTTACCGCCATACTGTGCGCGACGATCCTGGCAGTCAGTGTCCGTACCGCATACAACAGTTCCACGCTGTTTCTGGAAGACCGTTCGGTAGACGGCTATCTTTCCGTAGAAGACTATGTCTTTTATCAGGATGGAGAAGCGATGCAGAACGTCCGTTCACTGAGCTTCGACGATGACTACATCAGCAGATATTCGGACGAAGGCATCACGACCAGCAGAGGCATCAAATACGGAGACAGCTGGGAAGACTTTGTGAAAGCATATGGGGATGTCCGGTGTGAATATATCTGGTACCGGCATGTCACAAAAGGCGGGAACAAAAATTACGCATTTGAAGAGACCCAGTTCCCTGATACGGACGGGATGAAGATCGCTGATTTCGACAAGCAGTATATCCAGTCCGGAGAGATCGACCTGAATGAAAACAACATTACGGTCGTCTTCAGTGTCGATTACGGCGGAAACAAGCTCTATTACACCCCGGCAGAGAAGGATGAATTCCTGGATGAGTATTATTCTTCCTGGCATGAAATGGTTCACACCTTCCAGCGGCGCGGCTCATTCCGCATGTACGTTGATTATGATCCGCCGGGAATCTATGATGATCTGCCCGAAGGAGGGATCAGTGATATTTCTTCATATAAATATTGATAGCAGGAGGCTGTATGAAAGTACCTGAGATGAATTACTGCATGCACTGCGGTACAAAACTGATCAGAAAATACCTGCAGGACGAGGGTGATATTCCGTTCTGCACAACGTGCAATGAATTCCGTTTCCCTGTCTTCAATACCGCCGTGTCCATGATCGTAACGGACGAATCAAATGAACGGATCCTGATGATCCGTCAGTACGGCGGGGATGAGTATATCCTGGTGGCAGGCTATATCAATAAGGGTGAGGACGCAGAAGACGCTGCGGTCCGTGAGGTCAAGGAAGAAATGGATCTGGATGTGGTCGGCGTACACTTCAACCACAGCCATTACTTCGCACCGTCCAATACACTGATGCTGAACTTTACCGTCACGGTCGAAGGACAGCAGCCGCATCCGAACCGGGAGATCGATTCCTGGAAATGGTTCAGCAAAGAAGACGCGAAGATATATATCAGAAAGAACAGCCTGGCCAAAGCATTCCTGCTGGGATACCTGGAAGGGGAATACCATTTCCCGGATGATCCGGCGAAACCCTATAAATAAACCGGCCGGTTATTCCAAAAATACTACGATCTGCATGAAAAATCATGGGACACACCTTGTCTCATTGCCTGAATCGATGCATATGCTCACTTTGTGTCCTGTACGGACATACCGGAAGCTATTACTCTGAAGTCAGAAAGGAGGTCATCGGACGATGGATCTCATGAAAATCGGAATGTTCCTTCAGGAACTCAGAAAAGAAAAAGGATTGACCCAGGAACAGCTGGCAGAACAGCTCGGGGTTGCCCGGCGGACAGTGTCCCGCTGGGAGACAGGAGCGAACATGCCTGACCTGGATATCCTGGTCGAACTCTCAGATCTGTACGCTGTTGATCTCCGTGAGATCCTGAACGGAGAAAGGGAGCGTGAGCGTATGAACGAAGAATTAAAGGAAACAGTACTTCAGGTAGCAGATTACAGCAGCGAGGAAAAGGCAAGACTGATGCAGAGGATGCATTGGATGTTTATTGCCGGACTGATCGGATTTACGGCATTTCTGGTGACCGTCTTATTGGGACTGGACACAACACCTCCGTATGAATTCATCGGAAGCTGCGGACTCGGCATTGCGTATGGAATGATCATTGTAGGCGTCATCTTTACAAGCAGATATGCCGCAAAGATCCGGGAAACCAAGCTGCGCATCCTGCGCGGCCTCAAGAACTGACGGAACTGAATTCCTTCCTGGACCGGCTTAACAGCTGATCAGGAAGGATTTTTATATTTTTAGTTACGATCAATCCGCTTGATTCGTGTATCAGTCAGAAGGGGGGAACGATGAGAGAAAGTGAATTTAACCGGCTGTATGAGCTGCTGCACGATACGGCATACCGCATTGCGTTTACTTATGTGAAAAACACGGACGACGCATTGGATATCGTGCAGGATGTGATGCTCAGACTGTACCGGTATGAAGGAACCTTTGCGGATGATACGCACTGCAGACAATGGGTGATCCGGGTGACGATCAACCGGGCAAAAGATCTGCTGAGGTCATCATGGCTGAAAAAGAGACAGGAAGCCGATCTGTCTCAGATCCCTGCCATCTCCCCGGCTCACAGAGATATTCTGTCTGCGCTGCTGGACCTGCCCCGGAAATACAGATCGGTCATCGTTCTGCATTACCTCGAAGGATATTCCTATGCCGAGACTGCAGAACTGCTGGGGATCACGGAAGCGGCGGCGAAGATGCGGGCGAAACGCGGCAGGGAACTTTTGAAACACATATGGACGGAAGGAGATGAAACGGATGGATCAGAATGATCTGAAAGAAGCATATCATTCGGTCAGTATGACCGGACAGCAGAACAGGGAAGTCCTGGCATATGTCAGGTCCGGACCTGCATTGAAACAGACATTGTACAGGAAAGCAGTACCGGTGCTGGCTGCTGCAGCACTGCTGTTCTTGATACCGGGTGTTCGGGTCAGTGCAGCGCAATTGCTGGAAAAACTGCAGTACACACTGTTTTCCGACAGCGGGGAACAGCTCCCGGTAACGATGGAGAACCAGGAAGTCACATATCATCCGTCACTGCCGGCAAAATTTGATTCCCTGACGGATGCCGAAACAGCGTTCGGGATCGACCTGCTGGATTCAGCGGATGATACATGTGTGCGTAACGGAAAACTGGTGCACTATTATCCGATGATCGTATATGACAAGCAGCAGCACGATCATATCTGCGGCATGTCATTCCAGGACTTTGCCTATGTGACCGGCGACCTTAAAGGTTTCAAGGTCCTGCCGGCAGGATCTGATACAACGGAGACGGAATTCCGTTACCGGAAAGGAAAAACATACAGTTCACCGATCGGTCTGCAGATCCGGATCATCACGGATGCTGAAACTGCGGAAAGAGCCGGTCTGATCATCAGTACGGAGATCAATGTGCAGGACCCGGATCACTATTCGGAAAATGAATCTGTTGAGACCTATCATATCTCATCGATCGATACGGACGCGATGATCGTATCAACACGCAATGTATCCATGGCAGGCATGGGTCCCGCCATGTGGGAAGCACCTAATCCGGGCATTGAACATATGACGACAGCATACCTTTCTTACGAAGGGATCGAGTATACATACTTTGCTGATATTACGGAAGATACTATGAAAGAATTCCTCGAGACACTGCGGTGATCAGGGAAACAGGCAGGTGCAATACCTGTCTTTTTCGATCGCAGCTGAAAAAGTACCTCAGCAGTACGTTTTGTGTGCTGGTTCAATGCAAGGACAGGCAGTTTAGGATAAAATAATACTGAAAGTTGAGGACTTGAAAATGAGTGATCTTGAACGTGTATGCGAATACCTGAAGAATGCAGGTACCTATTTTCTGGCAACGGTTGACGGGGATCAGCCTCGTGTCAGACCGTTTGGCACGGCACATATTTTTGAAGGAAAGCTGTATATTCAGACAGGCCTGAAAAAGGACTGCGCAAAGCAGCTGCTTGCCAATCCGAAGGCAGAGATCTCCGCAATGGGAAAAGACGGTACATGGATCCGCGTCTGCGGCAGACTTGTACTGGATGAAAGGATCGAAGCACAGGAATCCATGCTGGAAGATTATCCGAGTCTTAGAAGAATGTATCAGCCCGGCGACGGCAATACAGCAGTATTCTGTTTTGAGGAAGGAAAAGCAGTGATCTCCAGCTTTACAGCTGCACCTGTCGAACTTGAATTCTGATGCAGATCAACGAGCTGACTCATGGCTTCCGGGTCAGACAGATCCGGGGAGTTCCTGATTGCGGCGGGGTTCTGTATGAAATGGAACATGAAAGATCAGGTGCACGGCTGCTGTGGCTTGACCGCGAAGACCAGAACATGACATTCGCGATCACGTTTCAGACCACACCGACCGATGACACCGGAGTTTTTCATATACTCGAACATTCCGTGCTCAACGGATCCGAGAAATACCCTGTCAGGGAACCGTTTGTCGATCTGCTGAAAAGCAGTCTGCAGACATTCCTGAACGCAATGACATATCCCGATAAAACAATGTATCCTGTTTCCTCCAGAAACAGGAAGGATTTCATGAACCTGACATCTGTTTATCTTGATGCGGTATTCCGTCCCAGGATCTACCAGGAACCGAATATCTTCCGTCAGGAAGGATGGCATTACGAGATCCGTGATCCGAAGGATGCGCCTGCGTACAAAGGTGTCGTACATAGTGAAATGAAGGGTTCATTCTCTTCTGTTGATACGGTTCTGGTGAATGAACTGAACCGTCTGCTCTATCCGGACAACTGCTATCAGTATGTTTCCGGAGGCGACCCTGAATGCATCACCGATCTGACATATGAACAGTTCCTGGAAACACACAGAACGTATTATCATCCGTCAAACAGCAGGATCATCCTGGACGGCAGCGTGGATATCGATGAAATGCTTGCGTTCATCGATGATGAATACCTGTCCAAATACGACAGGATCGATCCGGCACCTCCGATCAGGCTGCAGGAACCGGTAAAGGCATGTTCTTCCGTAATCCCTTATGAGGTCGGTGAAGATGAAGGCCAGGAAAACATGGTGCATGTCGCTCTGGCAAAGATCATCAGCAGATACGATGATATCCAGCAGAATGCCGCATGGAGCGTACTGTCCCAGATCCTGGTCGGTACGAATGAATCGCCGTTCAAAAAGGCAGTCATCGATGCCGGACTCGGACAGGATGTCGAGCTGGAACTGTATGACGGGATCCAGCAGCCCTGGGCAGTCCTTGTCATACGCAATACGGATGAAGACAAAGCAGACCTCGCGGTCAGAACAGTTATCGAAACTGCCAGAAAGACAGTAGAGAACGGACTGGATCATGAAGAGATCCTTGCGTCTTTGAACCAGCTGCAGTTCCAGTATCTGGAACCCAGGGAACCCGCAGGTCTGATGTATGTGTCATCTGCCATGAATTCATGGCTGTATGACGGAGATCCGATGCTGTATCTCAATGCCAATTATGTGTTTGATGAACTCAGGGAAAAACTGAAAGAGGGCTATTTCGAACAGCTGCTCAAAGATTTCCTGCTTGATGAAGAACATCTGGTCAGAGTGACGGCAGTTCCTGATCCGGCACTGGCAGAAAAGCGTGCCCGTAGAGAAGCGGAAAAACTGGAACGTGCCGCAGATGCATGGGATGAAGAAACCGTCAGCCGTCTGGTACGGGAAAACCTCGCGCTTGATGAATGGCAGAATACAGAAGATACACCGGAACAGAAAGCGACGCTTCCTTCATTGAAACTGGAGGATATTGATACTGATTTCAAGGAACCGAAACCTGAAAAGATCACCGATTATCACGGGGCACAGATTCTGAGTTATCCGGCGGAACGGTCCGGGATCGTTTACCTGAATCTGTACTTCTCGCTAGCCGGCGTTAAGATCGACGAGCTTCCGGCAGTCAATTTCTTTGCAGGACTGTTCCGCAGTCTGCCGACAGAGAATTATTCCGTCCAGCAGCTGCAGTCAAGGATCAGGAGAGACCTTGGCGCATTAGGATTCTCTGCTGATGTATACAGGGCACCTGCCGATACCACAGCATGTCTGCCTGTGTTCAATGTCTTCTGCTCTGTCCTGGAAAAGAATCTGGAACAGGCAAAAGAACTGATCCTGGAAGTCCTGCAGAATACAGTCTTTGATAGGAATATGATCCTGCCCCTGCTTAAGCAGGAACAGGAATATATGCGTCAGGCAATGATCGCCAACGGTCAGGCACTGGCAGGCCTGCGCACTGCCGCGCACATCACGGCAGACGGTGCAGCCAGGGAAGCACTCAGCGGGTATACATACAGCAGGTTCATCAATGACTTCGCTGATCACTTTGATGAGCGGATCGATGAAATGATCAATGAGTTTGAACTGTACCGCGAAGTGCTGTTCTCAAGAGCCAGACTGACGATCTCATGTACCGGAAGAGAAGGATTTGATACAGCGCAGGAACTGATCATGGACCTGCCGTACTCCGAAGCACACAGGTCAGTCGTGCATTATCCGAGACTGGAAACAGGAAACGAAGCGATCCTGATCCCTTCCCAGGTAGGATACTCCGCAATGGCCGGTGCTCTGCAGAATGCCGGAGATGATTACCGCGGTATCTACCGCACGGCGGCACAGATCCTGACATACGGCTACCTCTGGAATGAGGTACGTGTCAAGAACGGTGCATACGGAACAGCCTTTACCCCGGGCTACTCCGGACTGATCACTTGTTCATCCTACAGGGATCCGAATCCTGCGATTTCACTGAACGTATTCCGCAGGTGCGGTGATTACCTGAAACAGTTCGCCCAAAGCGACCAGGATCTGACGTCCTATGTCATCGGCGCGCTGAATACGATGGACCCGCTCCTGTCACCGAGTGCCAAGATCCGGGTGGCAGACGGACGAGTCTTCACAAATCTGACTCCGGAAAAGAATGCCGAGCTCAGGGAACAGCTGCTGAAGACCAGCATGGAAGATCTTTCCGAAGCAGGCGGCATCCTGAACAGGATGTTTGAGAATGCCGTATTCTGCATCGTCGGACCGCAGGAACTGATCGACAGCTGTGCAGATGAAGATCTGACAGTCTATTCGATCTGAAAACATCCATACAGAAGCTGTCTGCTGAAAACGGACAGCTTTTTGTGCTATAATAAGAACTTTCATGCGTTGCTCAAAACAGGCAGAGGATACTGACAAATGGTCAAATGTTGACCAAAGTATAGTAAAACCACTGCCATATTTAACTACGCCCAATTTGGAAGGGAATGTTGATTATTTCTTAAAATG
>JAILLA010000024.1 GCA_024693325.1 Solobacterium sp. | reverse complement strand
AATACATTCCCGATAGAATTTCACTTCCTGCTTCATCGACAGATAACTGCATTACATTCCGTAATGCCCGACATAGCTGTCTCCGCAGGCTTGAGTTTGTAAGACTGACCGATTTCGATGGTCCCTCACCGTATGGTCAGTCTTTTTCTTTTGTTTACGTGATCCCTAAGATACGTAAACCTTCATGTTTGATGTTGATCGCCGCATTTACATCCCTGTTGTGATCTGTACCGCATGCAGGACAGGTCCACCAGCGGATGCTCAGGTCTTTGATCACGGGATAGACATATCCGCATGTACAGCATCTCTGTGATGACGGATAGTACCTGCCTACTCTGACCAGACGCTTCCCTCTGTCCTCCAGCTTGTATGCCAGGTTGGTGAGGAACGTTCCGTATCCGTTGTCCATCGTAGACTTCCCGATACCAAAGTTCTTATCTGCCACTTCCTTCATGTTCATGTTCTCAACACAGACAGCACTGTATTTCTCTGCCATCTCCTTTGAACACTTGTGCAGCCAGTCACTTCGCTGATTGGCAATATGCTCATGTACTCCGGATACGACTGCTCTCTGCTTCTGTACATTCCTGCACTCATACAGCGGTCTGTCATATACAGGTATTCTTCTGTCTTCAATGTATTTGTATCCTGTAATATGACTTTCGATCATATGACTGAGCTTACGCTGTTCATGAAGGAGCTTCTTCTCTGCTTTACGGAAATAATGCGGCATATGCGGGCATTCACCTTTACTGGATACGTAAAGACCGTCAGACTTATAGTCCAGTCCGCAGACTTGTTTTTCATCTGTGATCTGAACCGGTCTGATGTCTTCTTCATACTGGTAAAGAAGTGACGCATAATACTTTCCGTTCTGACATGATACGGTTGCACGAAGGAACCTGCATCCCTCTTTCAATACACGTTTTTCCGAACACTTCACACAGCCCAGTACAGGAAGAGTAACTGTCTGTGCTGTATGGTCATACTTGACGAATTGCATCTGAGTCGTGGTGTATGACTGTCTTCTGAAGCGTTTGCTTTTAAACCTCGGATAGTTGTTCTATCCGGAAGAGAAGCGTTTGAGGGCATCATCAACATTCCTGCAGGCACATTTCAAAGCAGTGTGATCGATATCGGCGAGCCAGGGAAGATAGTGTTTCATACCGGAAAGAAGATACTGCATATCAAAACATGAGAGACGCTTATTACGTCGATTCAGAGTTTTGATGTACCGTTCAAGCATATGATTATAGACGAATCTGCAGGAGCCGAATGTCTGTCTGATTACAGATATCTGCTCATCTGTCGGATAGATCCGCATTTTCAAAGCTTTAAATCTCTTCATGGGAGTATCTCCTTTCACTGTCTCAGCAGAACGGATGTTCCGTTATGTCAACACTAAAATATACGGACAAAGAGATCATGATTCCACGAAGGAATTAAAAAATGTTTTGCAATAACAAAACAAATATAAAAATGCGGAACCTCTGATCATTGCAGCGGTAACCGCATTGTATGTTTGGAATTTGATCTGCTGTCAGAAACCGTTTCCTGCTTTCAGGACCGGTTCATTTACAGTGTTATCTTTTTATTCAAATTTTGTATATGTCAGCCATTCACCGGAATCAGCGATCCATGCATTATCCGTTCCGCTGATCTTATACCATGTATAACCACCCGCAGAGACAGGTTCACCGTATACATAGTATTTTCCGCCGTTCTTAGCCTGACCGACGACCTTGCCGTCTGTTCCTGACTTATCACGAATGTTCAGCTGGTCTACCTTGACCAGTACCCATCCTACCGTTCCGTCTGTCTTGACGGGATCTCCCGTGATCGTGTCTGTCGATACTGCTTCCGGATAGGAAGTGTATTTCAGCCATGTGCCATCCTTATCGGCGATCCATTGTTCTGAATCTTTATCGATCTTGTACCAGGTGTAACCACCGTTCTGCACCGGTTTTGCATAGACGTACAGTTTCGATCCGTTCTGTGTCTGGCCTTTGACGTTGCCGTCTGTACCTGCTTTATCACGGACATTCAGACCGTCGACCTTGACCTCGACCCAGCCGTATGTTCCCGCAGTATATACCGGGTCAGCACTGGCTGTCGGGGTTGGAGTGGGTGTCGGGGCTGCAGTAGGCTCCGGCGTCATTGTTGAATACGCAAAAGGAGTCGGACTCGAACTCGCCGTAGCGGAAGGATCACTGTCCGCGGGCGGGGTTACCACAACGACCGGTGCTGCCGAGGCAGTTGGCTTTGGTGTTTCTGCCGGTTCATCATCTTTTTTCTTTTTTGAGCATCCTGCAAGAAGCAGCAGACAGGATGCTGCGATCAATAGTTTTCTCATAGCCGTCCTTCTTTCTGTATAGGAGTATTGTACCACTAATAGTACCTGAACTATTCTTAAGAATCGATTCAGCACAGGTTCCTTTCCGCCAGATATACCGTACCGTCATCACGTACATACTCTCTGAGGATCACGAACCTGTTTTTTGTCCAGAAATGCGTAGACTGAGGATTTCCTTTGTTGATGCACAAGCGTACTGCCGAAAATCCGGTTTCTTTCAGATAGCTGCAGACCTCTGAAACGATCGCGCTTCCTGTTCCCTTTCCCTGTGCATCCTTGCGCATCATGAAAAAACCGATGAAGGCAGTCCCTGCATCCGGATATCCGTCGATCAGGTCCATGACTGCGACCATGCCCTGCTTGTCAAAGAAACCAACATAGTATTTGTCATCCGGACTTTTTCCGTCCGGACATACATGCATATCATTTCTGATGTCTTCATATCCGGACTGTGCCCGGGTATATTCGTAAAACAGCGGATTGGACAGGCAGATCTGCCTGATTTCTTCAATATCATTTTCATCCAGTTTCCTGACACGGTATTTGTCAGATAGCTTTTCTATTTCAATCATCTTTTCAAACCTCTTCGTTTTCTTTTCTGCAGATGCGGCTGACCTCTGTCCGGTTGCCGGAAGAATCAGAGACGGAATATATGATCTGATCACCTTCCACTCTGCAGGATACATATGCCTTCAGTTCCCCGTCAGCGTTGTCATGGGCTGACAGTACTCCGTCCATACAGTGATCCGGGTCAGGTGTTTCCGTGACCCTGATCACCGGTTCCTGCTTATCATATATCCTGATCCGCAGGATCTTCTGATCCCCGGAAGCAGTACGGTACACTGCGATCCTGGTTTCAGGTACTTCTGCGACAAAACTGTCCGGCAGATACAGATCATCTTGCTGAGAGTATCTGAGAATATATTGTCCTGGCTGAAATGTATCACCGCACAGCAGTGTGATCTCTTCCGACCTCAGTTCCAGTCTTTCCCTGCGTAAATATATAGCACATTTCCATACACTGTACAGCACTCCGGTAAACAACACAGTCAATATCAGCGGGAGTACTATTACAGGCAGTTTGATAGATCTGTTCAGCTGTTCCGGATGACTGATCAGTTCAGACATTTCTTCCGGGGAAAGCCGGGGCCGGGCTGCTTTTTTCACAGTCTTCATGTCTGCCCCCTGTTCCATAGCCTGTCTTAATACGGCCATCTGAAGATAATTCAGTCTTCCGTTGGAGAGCACTTTAATCTGCTGTTGTGATAAACCGTGTGCTTCTGCGATGGCGATCTCTTTTTCCTGCAGGAATGATAGTTCCATTATGTTACCTCCTCATCCCTGTATACGCCAAAAAAAGACAGTTTACATAAAAGAAAACAGAATATTTCCGCTTTCAGTGTGTTGTTCCTTCAGCTGTATGGATATCGTCCGAATATGTGACGATCGCGGTGATCGCGGCCGTCAGTCCTTTGACGATATCGTTGAGGTTCATGCTCGGCATATTGCGTTTGTTCACAGTCTGCTCCGGCATGAACGGGATGTGTATGAAGCCGCTCCGTTTTCCGGGGAACTCATGTTCGCATACATAGCGGATACCGTACAGTACATGGTTGCAGATGAAGGTACCTGCTGTATTGGATACGGAAGCAGGAATACCGGCTGCGCGGATCTCACGGACCATTGCCTTGATCGGCAGTGCAGAGAAATACGCATCCGGACCATCCGCGAAGATCGGCTCGTCTGTCGGTGTATTTCCTTCGTTATCCGGAATAGCGCAGTCTGAAACATTGATGCCGACACGTTCAACAGACAGGTCTGTTCTGCCGCCTGCCTGCCCGATGGAAAGGATCACATCGGGATCACATTCAATGATCTTCCGGCGGATCGTTTCGATCGATTTATAGCAGACTGTGGGAACCTCAAGTTTGATGATCTCGGCTCCTGCGATCACATCATCCAGCCGTTTGACTGATTCAATGGCTGGATTGATGGTTTCACCTCCGAACGGGTCAAATCCGGTTACAAGTATTTTCATAAGTACCGCCTTTCTGTGTCTGGAACTGTTTTGGTATTATTCACTGATGATCGACCTTGCAAAAGCTTCTGCTGCCGCAAGGTCTTCTGCATTCGGTCTGCCTTTGTGAACACCTTTGAACTCTCCCTTGCAATGGAATTCACGTTCATCCATTTTGATGCCGGCTTTGTCTGCTTCAGCTTTAACTTTTTTCCATGTTGAATTCAGCATTGCCGCTGAACCGAAGTTGACGATGCGTCCGATCTTGTTTTTATCAAGCGAACGGATAAATTCCCTGACTTCAGGATCGATGGTGAACGCATAATAAGAATTTCCAAGGAAAAGGATATCTACAGGCTCATCAACGGGAGTACTGATGGGAAGTGCTTCTGCTCCGACTGCTCCTGAAACAGCTTCTGCAAGACGCTTTGTGTTTCCGGTTTTTGTATAGTATCTGACTGCTGCTTTCATAATTATAAACCAACCTTTCTTTATTCTCTGTTTCTGCTGATGTGATGGCACATCAGCGTCATTGTCGGTATTGAGCTGTTTCCGGAACGGTTTTTGTAAAGACCGTCTGGGGAATGAACAGCTTATTTCAAGTGTAGAACGGAACAGTATGTTCGTCCAGCACGGTACTCTAATGGATTATTGTGAAAAAATGACTGCACATTATGAACAAAAAGAGGATCTCCTGTCTAATTTGCGTTTTCGTGATCGTGAGAACGATTTTTCATGCGTATTGTATGCACGATGCTTCTCGTACAAAACACAGTGCTATATCGAAAAAACACCCCGGAATATAATCCGAAGTGTTCTTTTGCAATGAGCTGACAGTAATGCCAAACGATTAACGCTTGCTGTACTGCGGTGCGCGTCTTGCACCTTTGAGACCGTACTTCTTACGTTCCTTAGCACGGGAATCACGAGTCAGGAAGCCTGCCTTTTTCAGTGCCGGACGATAGTCAGCACTTGCTTCAAGCAGAGCGCGTGCAATACCATGACGCATTGCACCGGCCTGGCCTGTGTAACCGCCGCCTCTGACGTTGATCTTGATGTCGAACTGTCCTGCTGTTTCTGTCAGAACCAGCGGGCTGTTGACGATCATTCTCAGAGTAGCCTGAGGAAGGTATTCTTCCAGAGTCTTTCCGTTTACTGTAATAACGCCTGTACCCGGAGTCATAAAGACACGAGCAGTGGACTGCTTACGGCGTCCGGTTCCGATATAAGTGACCGCACTTCTCTTTTTCGTTGCCATTTAATCCATCTCCTCCTTAGTCCTTAATCTTCATTTCGATCGGCTTCTGTGCCGCATGCGGGTGCTCAGGTCCTTCATAAACAAATACATGTTTACGCATTACATCACCGAGCTTATTGTGAGGGAGCATTCCCTTGATCGCCTTTTCGACCCATTCAACAGTATACTTTTCACGCATAACTTTTGTGGATCTGACGCGGAGTCCACCCGGATACATAGAGTGGCTGAAATAGAATTTCTTCTCATCCTGGTCACCCGTGATCTTGATCTTTTCCGCATTGATGACGATGACATAGTCACCGCAGTCGACATTAGGCGTATATGTCGGCTTGTGTTTTCCTCTTAATACAGTCGCAACCTGGGAAGCAAGACGACCCAGTGTGCAGTCTGTCGCATCAACGACATACCATTGACGGACAACTTCTTTCGGTTTGATCATTGTTGTCTGACGCATAATAGCTTACTACCTCCTATGTAGTTTCCGGGGCTACATGGCTGGTTAGCCGAATTACATTCTAGTTTGGCGAGGCTTTTTCGTCAACAAGAAATTTAAGTTTTTTCGCTTAGCGAACGACTATTTCACAGCCTTCGGAAAGATCGTGTTCTTTCAGGTAAGCAGATGCGTCTTTCAGCATTTCTTCTGCCTGTTTCAGATTGTTTTCATCATCGATCAGCATCCTTGCAGGGCTGTTCTGATCGCTGCATTCCAGGATCCCGGTCACTCTCTGACCGTGGCGTTCCGTCATCACATAGAACAGCTCAGGCTTGCCGGCATACCGTTCTTCCAGGCGATACCAGTCGGGGACCACATCGCTTCTCAGGGACTCGCGGATCATCATTTCATCCGTCATGCCGAGAATGTCGAAGTATCCGACTTCCATCAGGCTCAGCCCTTCCGGTTTTGCATTTCTTCTGTCCACTCGTTTGGACCGTGCTTCCAGCATTTCGTTCAGTTCTTCAGGAGTCATTCTGTGCCTGCCGACTTCCATCAGCTGGGCTGTCATCATCCTTACCATATATCTGAGAAATCCTTTTCCTGCAAAGGAAAGCACCAGCTGGCTGCCTTCGCGGCGGAAATCGATCGAGTCGACTGTACGGACCTGATCTTTGATCTCCTTCAGCGGTGTTGAATTCAGTGATGTAAAGTCATGTGTTCCGATCAGATACAGGGATGCCTGTTTCATCAGGTCAACATCCAGTTCATAAGGACACTGATAAGCGTAATCCTTTGAGAACACATCATATTCCCCGAGATTGATGCGGTATTCATAGCACTTGGAACGCACACAGAAGCGCGCGTGAAAGAACTTCGGCGCTTCTTCCGTCAGGCGGATATGGATATCATCGGGCAGGCGGCTGTTGATCGCGCCTGTCCATTTTCTCGGTTTCATGACTGTTTCCGTATCAAAATGGAATACCTGTCCCCAGGCATTCACGCCGGCATCAGTCCTGCCTGACGCAGTGATATGGACCGGTTCATGGGCGATCTCCCTGATCGCTCTTTCGATATAGTCCTGGATACTGTTTCCGTCCGGCTGTATCTGCCATCCGGAATAATGTGCCCCGCAGTACGCGACTGTGCATTTATACCGTTTCATCTGAAATACGAGAGCCAGATCATGCACGCGAGCACACACGCTGCACCCAGCAGAAGGATATAGTCCCTTCTGTGCATTTTCAGCACCTTGTATCTGGTGCGTGTCTCTCCCGGCGCATATCCTCTCGCCTCCATGGCGTTTGCCAGGTCATCCGCTCTCTGGAAAGCGGATACGAACAGCGGAACGATCAGTGAAAGGATCGCCATGATCCTTTCCATCATCTTGCCTTCCTTCAGGTCAACACCCCTGCTTTCCTGCGCCTTCATGATCTTCTGGGTTTCTTCGATCAGATCAGGAATAAAACGCAGTGCGATACTGATCAGCATGGCGATCTCATGTGCGGGTACGCCGATCTTTCTGAACGGCGACAGCAGATCTTCAATGCCGAGTGTCATATCCAGAGGCTTTGTTGTCGCTGTCAGACAGGTGGTGATCATGATCATCAGAAGCAGTCGGACAACGATATACGCTGTCTGCAGCAAAGCATCGCTGTAGATCGTAAATGATCCGAGTGTCAGTACAAGCGTACCTGTCTTGATCACGAAGCAGTTGATCACCATCAGGAACAGCATCATGAACATCATCGGCTTCATGGACTTCCAGATGAATTTAAAGGAAAGCCTTGACAGCAGGATCATTCCTGCCGCGATGACGAACAATATGCCGTAGCCTGTCCAGCCTGACGGGAAAAAGACAGCGATCATCACGATCAGCATAGCGCCGATCTTCGCTCTGGGATCCATCTTATGGACCGGTGAATCCAGAGGCATGTAACGTCCGAGTGTAAAATTACCCATGTTTCACCTGCCTTGCGATGCATTTGGCCAGTGCCTGCACATCGCGGATCTCATCACCGATCCTGAATCCTTTTTCTCTCAGCATCGTCTTCATCCGGATAATATCCGGCGGGAGGATATGCAGTTCAATGCACTGCTCGGGATGTGAGAAGAATTCATCGACACCCTGCTGCAGCTTTACCTTCCCGTGTTCCATGACGACCACTTCGTCGCAATAGTTGTATACCTGTTCCATGTCATGCGTAACGATCAGGATCGTCTTATGCATTTCCTGGTTCAGGCGTTTGAAGAGCTTCATCATTTCGATCGTTCCCTGCGGATCAAGACCGGCAGTCGGTTCGTCCAGGACCAGTACCGAGGGATCCATCGCAAGGATACCGGCGATCGCGACCCTGCGCTTCTGGCCGCCCGAAAGCTCGAGCGGGCTGCGTTCGGCATATGAGGGATCGATCCCGACAAGTTTCAGGACTTCCAGTGATTTCTTTGCGGCATCTTCTTCGCTCACGCCGAAATTCTTCGGACCGAAGGATACGTCCTTCAGGACAGTTTCCTCAAACAGCTGGTATTCGGGGAACTGAAAGACCAGGCCGACATCCTTCCGGAGAGACTTCAGTCCCTTGGGACGTGTGCCTGCTTCGATCTTTCTGTCCAGGACATAAACAGTCCCGGAAGACGGCAGCAGCAGCGCGTTCAGGTGCTGTACGAGCGTGCTTTTGCCTGAACCGGTCTGTCCGATCACAGCAGTGATCTTCCCTTCCTTCAGGTTCAGATCGATGTCATACAATGCCTGATAACGGAATGGTGTGCCGTCACTGTAAATATGGCTTACCTGTTCAAATGCAATCGGCATAACGCTTCCACCACTCCTTCCATAGTTATTTCATCCCCGGTGCTGACACCGTGCTTCTTCAGCTGTTCGGACAACTGCAGGGCAAACGGCAGTTCCAGGTGCATTTTCTTCAGACGGTCGGACTGCGCGAAGATCTCGCGCGGTGTGCCTGTCATTGCGACCTTACCCTGGTCAAGGACGATGACAGCGTCGCTTCCGGTCACTTCATCGACATCGTGCGTGATGGAAACGATCGTCAGACCGCTCTCTTTGTGCAGTTCCATGATGACGCGTTTGATCTCATCCTTGCCCTGGGGATCCAGCATGCTGGTAGCCTCATCAAAGATCAGGATCTCCGGCTTCATGGCAAGCACGCCGGCGATCGCGACTCTCTGTTTCTGGCCGCCGGAAAGATGTGTCGGTTCTGTATTCAGATATGCCGTCATCCCCGTACGGGCGGCGAACTCTTCGATAATGCCGTCCATATCAGGCTGCGGTACACAATGGTTCTCCAGTCCGAAGGCGATATCATCACGTACGGTCGAACCGATGAACTGATTGTCGGGATTCTGGAATACGATGCCGATACGGCGGCGGAGCGCATGAAGATTCTCATCGTTCAGTTCCATACTGTCAATGACGATCGTACCCTTCTCTTTTTCCAAAAGACCGGCAAGAAGCTTGGCAACTGTTGATTTGCCGCTTCCGTTATGACCGATCAGTGTCGTATATGATCCTTTCTCAACAGTAAATGACACACCCTGTACCGCAGGTGTTTCTCCGTCATATGAGAAAGTCAGGTCTTTTACTTCAATAACGCTCATGGAGCCTCCTTAAGAACCATACCATTATATTACAAAAAACACAGTTGTCATCTGCTTGACCCAAAAGAAAAAGCCTCCGTCGGGAGGCCATTGTCTGTCAATCGATACGGTATCCTTCGTAGGAGCCGCGCAGTGCTTCGACCTGGTTCGCTACATTGAAGATATCACTCAGGATCGATCCCTCTTCTGTAAACATCTTACGGGAAACGACCGTTTCATGATCATTCATTTCTTCTGCGGCGTAGCCGTTGTTGACAGCGATGCGTTCGAACTCTCTCATGATCGCTGTGTCGGAGAAATAGCACTTATGGGACAGGCGGATCAGTGTATCTACCGGGAACTTGGAAGTGAATTCGCTGTTCTTGTAGAACAGTTCTTCAATGAAATCCTTGTCCAGGAACTGATACAGTTCAGCGATCTGCTCAACTTCCGGTGCATAAGGTTTGCCTGCGACTGCTGTTTCCAGCTGTTCTTCCGGAACATCAACGCCAAGGTCGATGTTTCTCAGGCTTTCTTCATCCATCGGAAGGTCTTCTGTTTTCAGCACTTCATCAAGCAGTGCATCCAGTTCATCAGCTTCGCTTCTGACCGGCTGTTCTTCTTCAGCAGGTACTTCTTCAGCTGCCTGAGGTTCTTCTTCCGTCAGCTCTTCCACTGTTTCTTCAACAGCTTCTTTTGCTTCTTCAGCTGCTTCTTCGACAGTTTCTACAACTGTCTCTTTGAACTCAGCAGCTTTTTCTGCTGTTTCTTCAACAGTTTTCTTCAGTTCTTCGACTGCTTCTGCAGCTTCTTCGGTCTTTTCTTCAACTGCTTCTTCAACTGCTTCTTTCAGTTCTTCAGCTTTATCAGCTGCTTCTTCAACAGCTTCTTCGACTGTCTCCTGAACAGTTTCCTTCAGTTCTTCAACTGCTTCTGCAGCCTTTTCCACAGTCTCTTCGGCCTGATCAAGCACCTTTTCAGCACTCAGTCCGGAACCGTTTTCTTTGTCTTCAGTCTGATCATCATTTGTGATGTCTACGAAGCGGACAACTTCATCTTCGGGTTCCTGCTCAGGAACTGCTTCTTCCTGCTCTTCCTGGGTTCTCTTCCAGAGCATATATGCTGTAAGAGCGATCGCAGCAGCACCAGCTGTTGCCAAAAATGCTATGACAGATCTTTTAAACATACTTTTTTTCCTCACTTGCGTAAGTATTTTATCACAATATTTCAATGAATTATACCGAACAGACGAGGTGAACATCAGTTTTATCAAATTTTCACAAATGATCGTGGAGATAACGGATGATCGCTACGGCATTGGAGGCAGCGCCTTTGCGGATCTGGTCTCCGCAGCACCATACAGCCAGTCCTCCGTCAAATACAAGATCACGGCGGATCCTTCCGACATAGACAAGATCCTGGTCGGAGGTGTCAAGGGGCATCGGAAGGAAATCGTCCGCATAGACGTCGCCCGGGAATGCTTTGATCGCTTCGATCGCCTGTTCCGGTTCGACCGGTTCTTCACACTGCAGGGAGAAACTGATGGAGTGCGAGCGGTATACGGGAACACGGACACATGTACATGTTACTTTCAGATCAGGCAGATGCAGGATCTTGCGTCCTTCGTACTGCATTTTCATTTCTTCCGAGGTATATCCTTCCTCCTGTTCGGATCCGATCGCCGGGATGCAGTTATAGGCGATCTGTGCCGGGAAGACGTGCGGTTCTACCTTGTTTCCCTCACTGATCGCTTTGACCTGTTCGGTCAGTTCACGCATTCCTTCAATGCCTGCGCCGGATACGGCCTGGTATGTGGAAGCGATGATCTTTGTGATAGGTGAGATCTTTGCGATCGGAGCGGCAGCCATCATCGTGATGATCGTGCTGCAGTTCGGATTGGCAATGATGCCGTGATGCTTCAGGGCGTCTTCGCCGTTGATCTCAGGAACGACAAGCGGTACATCGTCGAACAGTCTGAAATATCTGGAATTGTCGACAAAGACTGCGCCTGCTCCTGTGATCAGCGGAGCGTATTCTTTTGCCAGGGAAGCGGAAACAGCACCAAGTACATAGTCCAGTCCCTGTACGTTTTCTGCATTCAGCACATCGATCGTGAGCGTCTCCTGCTTCCATTTCGCAGTCTTTCCTCTGGAACGCTCACTGGCAAACAGACGTACTTCTTCACATTCCGGCAGCTGTTCTTCAATGCACTGCAGCATCTGTCTGCCGACGGCTCCCGTTGCGCCAAGAATTCCGATCTTCATACCTGTTCTCCTTCTTCCTTGATAAATTTATCGTAAATGCACTGGATCGCCTTTTCAAAATCACGGTTCAATACGCCTACTTCAATGCATCTTTCATCATTTGTCTGTGACAGCACTTTGATGTTGATCCCGTTGTTTCCGAACTCGGAGATCAGCTTGCCGGAAATGCCCGGCTGCTGTTTCATGCCGCGTCCGACGATGGCGACGATCGCCACATGGTCTTCCATATGAAGATCTTCCGGTGCCAGGTCTTCCTTGATCCTGCCGATGATCTCGTACAGGCAGTGGCTGACGCTTTCGCTGGCAACGATCACGGATACCGTATCAACGGTCGTCGGAAGCGTTTCGACAGCGACATTGAATTCTTCAAATACCGACAGCAGTCTTCTCAGGAATGAAATGCCTGATACGGACTGGTTCCGGACGATTGTGATGACCGTATAGTCTTTTCTTCCGGTAATGCCGGTGATAAAGTGCGGCGGATTCTTCCTGTCGTATTCTGTACAGTCTTCCATGATCATCGTACCCGGGTTGTCCGGTTCATTCGTATTCCGGACATTGATCGGGATGTTTTTCATCTTGACCGGAAATACTGCATCATCATGGAGGACATTGGCACCCATATAGCTCATTTCACGCAGCTCATTGTAATTGATGCGCGGGATCTGCAGCGGGTGGTCGATGATCCGGGGATCTGCCATGAAGAAACCGGAAACATCCGTCCAGTTCTCATAGACATCCGCATCGATGGCGTTGGCCAGAACGGAACCGGTAATGTCTGAGCCGCCTCTGGACATGACGCGGATCACGCCGTTGGGCAGCGCGCCGTAGAAACCCGGCACAACGATCCCTTTGGACTGGTGCGCGTATTCGTTGATGACATGCGCTGTGTAATCCAGGTCGATCGATCCGTCATATTTGAAGCGGATCACCTTTGACGCATCCAGGAAGACAAAATCCAGGTATTCAGCCATCAGGATCGCTGTCAGGTATTCACCTCTGCTGACAAGGTAATCCTCGGAGAGATCCTTTTTCATAATGGAGCGGATCTTATTGAATTCTTCATCCAGGTCTGTTTTCAGATGCAGCTCTTCGGCTATGCTTCTGTACTTGTTTTCCACCATGGAAAAGATCGGCTCATATGTAACACCGTATTTCAGATGCGCGTGGCAGAGATACAAAAGATCCGTCACTTTGTGATCTTCCTTGTATTCCTTGCCGCAGGCACTGACAACTATGAACTTCCTTGACGGATCCGACTGCACGATCTGTCTGACTTTGGCGAACTGCTCCGCGTTGGCAACGCTGGAGCCGCCGAACTTCGCTACCTTGATCATCTGCTCACCTCACATACAAATACGTCATGACTGTTCTGCATCAGCGCAGTCAGTTCCTGCAGTGACATCTCACGTGTCAGCAGCCAGCCCTCATGGTGCTCTGCGCTGACAGGCTCAAACAGGGAAAGATCCCTGCCGGATACATAATATGTCCCGCGTACTGTTTCAATATGGTTATCTGACGCTTCCCGGTTTTTTGGAATGCCGGATTCTGCGATGGACAGGACATCCTGTACCACAGCATGGGCAGTCGGGAGCGAACCCGCACCCTGTCCGCCGAATGAAGCGGTGCCAAGCGTCCGGCAGCTCAGTTCGATCCGGTTCAGGTTGGATGATACGAGACACATCGGATCATCCCCTCTCAGCATGACCGGCATGACCCAAACCGACAGTTTTCCTTCATTCAGGCATCCTCTGCCGATCAGCTTGATCACTCTGCCGTCCGCCTTTGCGTATGCGATATCGGACTTTTTCAGATGGCGGATTCCGAAATGAGGAATATCATCCGGATCGACTGTTTTATGGAATGCGCTGAATGCTGAGATGCAGCACTTATATGCGACGTCGTTGCCGTCAATGTCGTCGGAGGGATCAGCTTCCGCATAACCGAGCTTCTGTGCTTCTTTCAGTGTTTCATTGAAATCGGCGCCTGAGCTTGTCATATCGGAGAGGATATAATTGGTCGTTCCGTTCATAATGCCGCGGAATGAGGTGATCTCATCGATCCGCTGGGTGCGTTCCAGTTCGTGGATCCAGGGAATGCAGCCGCCGCAGGATGCCTCAAAACGCAGAGAGCGCTGATTCGCTTCAGCCGTATCCGCAAGTTCCTTCAGATGATGCGCAAGCATCTTCTTGTTGGAAGTGACCGCATGCTTTCCGTTTTCAAGCGCAGTCCTGACATATGTAAATGCTGGCTCGATGCCGCCCATGCATTCGATCACTGTATCGATCAGGGGATCATTAAGGATCTCGTACGCATCTGTCGTATATCTGGGATCGTTTCCCTCCGACAGATCTTTGACCAGTATGGACGAAACGGTGATCTGCGGAAAATGTCCGTCAATGATCTCTGTTACGCCTCTTCCGACAACTCCGTGCCCCAGCAGTCCTATCTTCATAACGCCTCCTGTTTCCGTTTTGAATACAGTTGTTTTTACAATGAGAACATAGTATCATTTCATAGTCATACTTACAAGGAGAAAAAAATGCCTGTTTATATCAGTACAAGAAATAAAGATATTCATGTCAGAGCACATGAGGCTGTCATACGCGGATTGTCACAGGATGGCGGACTGTTTGTGCCGGAATCGATCGATACCGTACCCGATCCCTCGGTTCTTGTTTCAGATGATTACCGGACGATCGCTGAGGCTGTCATCTCCGTATTCTTCGATGACCTGAGCAGAGATGACATCCATGCATGTGTGTACGGTGCCTATGACGCGAAGTTCGATACGCCTGAGATCGTTCCCATGCGCCGCATGAGCGACGGCTGGCTGATGGATCTCTGGCATGGGCCGACTTCCGCATTCAAGGATCTCGCCCTGACGATCCTGCCCCGCTTCATGAGCTGCGCGTATGATCTGGATGACTGCAGTGATACGATCTCGATCCTGACTGCCACTTCCGGTGATACCGGTAAGGCTGCGCTCTCCGGGTTTGCGGATGTTCCGCATACAGCCGTGACCGTATTCTATCCGGAGGACGGGGTATCGGAGGTCCAGAAGCTGCAGATGCAGACGGCAGCGGGAAATAATGTATGCGTCATTGCCGTCAAGGGCAACTTTGATGACTGTCAGCGCATGGTCAAAGAGGCAGCCGTCAGTGAGACAGTGCGCAGCGCCGCAAAAGGCGTCAGGGTATCCAGCGCGAATTCCATCAATATCGGAAGGCTTGTTCCGCAGATCGTATATTATTTCTCTTCCTATGCAAAGCTGGTACGGCAGAACGCGGTCAAAGCCGGGGAACCCGTGAACTTTGTGGTCCCTACCGGAAATTTCGGGGACATTCTTGCCGGTTATTATGCCCGCAGGATCGGTCTTCCCGTAAAGCACCTGATCTGTGCGTCCAACCGGAACAATGTCCTGTCGGACTTCCTGGCAACAGGCACATACGATATCAGACGCCCGTTCTATACGACGATGTCCCCTTCCATGGATATCCTTGTTTCAAGCAATCTCGAACGTCTGCTGTTTGAAGAAAGCGGACATGATGACGCGCTGATCAGGGATCTGATGCGTTCCTTGTCTGAGCAGGGATCCTTCACCATTCCCGAAAACATGAAAAACTCGATCTCTTCCCTGTTTCAGGGTTACTGGTGCAGTGAAGAGGATTGTGCCGAAGAGATCCGCTCATTGTATGAACGGGAACATCTGCTGATCGATCCGCATACGGCGATCGCTCTGAACGGTATGCACCAGCATATTCAGCGCACAGGTGACAATACACCGTGCATCGTTCTGTCGACAGCGTCCGCCTTTAAATTCCCGCAGGATGTTTACAGATGTCTTACCGGGGAATCGTGCAGTGACGGATTTGAAGCCATGCAGAAGCTGAGCAGTCTGACCGGGGAACCGGTTCCGCCGGGACTGGCGCAGCTGAAGGACCTGCCCGTCCGCTTCACGGAAAGCATCAGCCGGGAAGACGGTATAAACCGGATCAGACAGAGGATGGAGGAGATCGCCAATGGTTAAGATCAGGATCCCTGCCAGCACATCAAATCTCGGACCGGGATTTGACTGCCTTGGCCTTGCGTTCAGCATTTACAATACATTCGATATCTCACTCAATGACCATGATGAACTGGTCAATGTGGAAGAACAGTACAACAATCCGGACA
The DNA here is from genome assembly GCA_024693325.1 of Solobacterium sp. Classification (GTDB taxonomy): domain Bacteria; phylum Bacillota_I; class Bacilli_A; order Erysipelotrichales; family Erysipelotrichaceae; genus Bulleidia. The sequence goes on along the minus strand of JAILLA010000024.1, from coordinate 14,594 downwards.
ATCTGTTCCTGAAGGCATATCATGCGGCGGGACAGTACTGCGGTTGTGATGATCATATCCGTGCGGTCTTCGACTGTTCGATCCCCGTATCCAGGGGACTCGGCTCTTCTGCTTCGCTGACCTGCGGAGGCGTCAGCGCTTATGCGCTCCTGCATGAAGGAAAACTGACTGCCCGGGAGGCGCTGGAACTGTGTACAAAACTGGAAGGACATCCTGACAATGCGGCTCCTGCCCTGTTCGGCGGACTGACAGCTTCGATCAATGAAGCTTCCGTTATCACGCAGAAGATGCCGCTGAGTCCGGACTGGATCTATACGCTGTATATTCCGGATGTTGAAGTATCCACGGCAGAAGCCAGACGTGCCCTGCCGGACACATACAGCAGACAGATCGCTGTTACCAACAGCGCGCACGCGATCCTGCTGGCCAAAGCGCTGGCGGACGGTGATCTTGATCTGCTGAAGACAGCATCTGTCGATCAGATCCATGAGCCGTACAGAAAAGCATTTATCCCTCACTTTGATGAAGTCAAAGCACTGGCATCCGCCGGTACGGACGGTGTGTTCCTGATCAGCGGTTCCGGTTCCACATGTATCTCCATCAGCCTCAGACACCTGGAAGAATCAGTCAGGAATGCACTGGCAGCGTTTGACGAAAAATGGTATATCACGGAAACAGAACCGGCATTCCAGGGTGCCGGATACCTTGAGGAGGGAACATGGCATCCGATTTTCTGATCGTACATAAAAAGATCCTTCCGGATTATCTTGAAAAAGTGATCGAAGCCAGGGATCTGCTCTCCCGTCATGAGGCATCTTCGGTGACGGAAGCAGCCAGAATGGCCGGTATTTCAAGAAACACCTTCTATAAGTACAAAGACTATGTATTCCGCACGGAAGGCACTGAATCCCGCAGAAGAGCGATCTTCTCGATCGTCCTGCTCGACAGACCTGGAGCGCTTTCCAAGGTGATCAGCACTTTATCAGCCATGCATATGTCTGTAATCACAATATCCCAGTCCATCCCCGTCGCATCCAAAGCTGCTGTCACCATTTCCGTGGACATCACCGACATGACAGGCAGCGCAGATGCCGTACTCCTGGAACTGCGGGAGCAGGCAGACGTCCTGTCCGTACATTTGGATGCAATCGAATAACTGTCCGTGTTAGAATATCTTCTGTTGAGGTACCGGTATGAGTGATCATCTGAAACGTTATTTATCAATCGGACTAGCCCTATTCAACGGCTTCATGGCCTCCCTGTTCTTTCTGACAGGTTTCTACATCATTGATGAAGACTTCCCGATCTTCATGGGGATCGGGTCTGCTTTCCTGCTGAATGCAGTCTTCAACGGCCTGTATGCTAAATCCGTGAAGCAGGATATTGAAATGAAGCAGCTGCTGGAGGAGGAAAACAGAAGAATGCGCAGCCTGCGCAGGCAGGAATACAAACCTGTCGGAAAAGAACTGACAGATGAAGAGGAAGAAGACCTGCAGGAGATCCTGACAAGGCCAGCACAGCAAGGTACAGAAAGGAAAACATTATGATCGTTATTGAAATGATGAACGGACATACCATCAGGCTTGAGCTTGACCCGGTCAGTGCTCCGGTCACATGCGCAAACTTTGAAAAGCTTGTTTCCGAAGGCTTCTACGACGGCCTGACATTCCACCGCATCATCCGCGGATTCATGATCCAGGGCGGTGATCCGCTGGGCAACGGAACAGGCGGTTCCAAAGAACATATCGTCGGTGAATTCAGGTCCAACGGACACAAGAACCCGATCTCTCACAAGCGCGGCGTCATCTCCATGGCAAGAGCCATGAATCCGAACTCCGCATCCAGCCAGTTCTTCATCATGCATGCGGATGCACCGCATCTGGATGGAAACTATGCTGCATTCGGCCATGTAGTCGAAGGACTGGAAACAGTTGACGAGATCGCTTCCGTACCGACGGATGCTTATGACCGTCCGCGCACTCCGGTCAGGATCAAACGGATCTTCATCGAAGAATAACTGAAAAGCGCAGCTGCTAACGCTGCGTTTTCATTTCCTCTTCGATCCATGCCATGAGCAGGTTCACGATCTTTTCCTGCTGTACTTCCGTCAGTTCTGTCCCTTTTGGGACCCTGTACCATTTCTCAAGACATCCCCTGCAGCAGCATGCACAGGCATGCTGGGCTTTGAATACAGGGTGCCCTTTCATCGGTGTCTGCTTTCCGTCATTCTCCGGCCAGGCAGGTGCCAGGCGGGTACGTATAAAGTCTGACGCGTGCTGCCGGATTGTATCAATTCCCTTTTCCCGTACATATGTCCGGTCCGCCTCATTCAGATGGAATGATGATCTGAATTTTGATCTGGAAAGTTTGTACAGTGCTTCTGTCCTTGTCTGCATGATCCTGTCCTTTCCCCTATCGTAACATGCCGGGCATGATCGTTATTCATACAGTATCCCTCCTTCGTCAGAAATTCTTGTAATAACCCCTTTTTATCTCATTTGGCTTGTGAAAAAAACTGGCATCTGCTGTTTAAACAGCGTATGATATAAGGGAGTATAGGAGATAATTATGGCTGACCTCACAGAATTCTATTCGTATTTTCATTACCTGGTATGCACTGTTGCAATTTACGGGAATGATGAGCCGCACTTTTTCAAAGGGAACCTTAATTTAAGAACTTATTATACCGATTCCGAGAAAACAGAAGTCAATGACAGCAAGACCACAGGCTACGCTGTCGATACGCTTTTTGCGGAAACAAACAAGATCGTCAGACGCCTGCATAAAGAGAGATATGATGAAAACCGTGATCTGTGCATCATGCCGTTTACGATGCTGGGCGATCCGTATCAGATCGTTTACAACAAAACAGCACATCCGTCTCCCTATGAGGACAACAGCCTGTCTTTCCTGAAAGAAAAGGATCCGAACGCCAAAGGACTGGCGATCGTGATGAAGAAAGACAAAGACGGAAAGGTCACATGGCTCAGTGAAGTTGAAGCCAGGGCGATCATCAAAACACTTACTCCGCTGCTCGACAAAGAATAAACATTACACTCCCGTTCAGGGAGTTTTTTTATACCCTTCTGAAAAAGACGTACCGGAACATGTTTCCCCCGTTTCATGGTATGATAAACAGATGGAGACAGAACATGATTACAGAAGACGTACTTGAAACCTATCTGGATGACAGGAAGAAACTTGAAAAAGCAAGAGATCTTTATTATTCAGGAGGAGTCGGAACTGTTTATACAATGGTCAAAGACCGCCAGTATGATCTGATCGGCGCAAACGTGATCGATGCGGGAAGATACCAGGCTGCTGCTTTGATCGACAAAGAGCAGGAAACGGTCGAACAGATGAAATGCAGCTGCGGAGAGTACTCGGAAACCGGAAAAATGTGTCCGCATACAGCTGCGCTGATCATGAAATATACATATGAGTCTCCCGTTCTCATTGATCATGGCTACCCTCAGGCAATTGAAGAAATGCTGGATTCATTCTCCATCGAGCATGAAACATCAGATTCTGTCATGACGATGATCGGGCAGTACAGAACTTCGGTCATCAAAAGCAGGAAGGACAGCGCAGAGCTGTTCCCGGTCCTCACGGATGTCATGGATAACGGATGCAGCGTGAGATTCCTGCTGCAGTCAGGAAATTCAGAAAGGATCATACCATCCATCAGTGATTTCATCGAATGCATGACACATCATAAGCCGTACTACCCCGGCAGGACAGGTTCCAGGATCATCACAGAAGAAAGTTTCAAAGGAACATCCGCGCAGATCCTGGATCTTCTGATCTCGATCGGTGAAATGATGAACAGCGCTGTCACGGCAAACGGTGTACCGCCCTATATCGGATCTGATGTACGGCTGAAGAATTCTCTCACCGACAGACTGATGAGCATCATACAGAATGATCCGCACCATCTGCTGATCGGAAATCCTCCCGAACAGATCGGTTCCGTCAGTACCGGACCGATCAGCGCAGATATCGTCATGAAGGAGGAAAACGGCGGTTATTCTTTCTCCTGCGGTCCTCTCTTCTGCCTGAAGGGTCTTCGTCATCTCTATGTATTTGTCAGGAACGGATCTTTATGGGACCTGTATATATCCGCAGAGGATACCGGCAGTATCATGCCGTTTGTCGACTTTCTTTCCCGGGCTTCCACGGCAAAGCAGTACATCAATGAAAAAGACATGAAGGATTTCACCAGGACTGTCTGGCCAAATGTCAGGGAACGGTTTGCCATCATAGCCGATGGATTCAATGAAGCTGATTATATGCCTCCGAAACCGGCATATACGCTGTACCTGGATGCGCCGGATCCTTCGGTCATTACATGTGACGCATATGTCAATTACGGAGAACATCGGTTCAGCCTGTTCACGGAAGATGACCCTGATGATATCAGGGACCTGTACCGGGAATGCTCGTTTATCAGTGTTCTCAGGGATATCTTTACGGAAACGGACATGGAGCGTCAGCTCATCAGCATCACTGACGAAGAAAAGATATATGAATTCCTCAGGGACAGGATCCATGAGCTGCGTGAATACGCGGAGGTCATGATCTCGGATAATCTCAAAAAGATCCAGCTGAAGAACACCGGACAGGTCCATGTAGGCATTTCCGTACAGGACGATCTGCTCAGGCTGGATATGGTATCCGATACCCTTTCCAATGAACAGATCGCAGAGATCCTTTCCCGCTACAGCAGGAAGCTGAAATACTACCGGCTGCGCTCGGGTGACTTTGTCGAGATCAATGATGGTTTCAATGAACTGTACGACACGGTGGAGGAACTGCAGATCTCCCAGTCTGAGCTCAGAAAAGGTCATTCCGAGATGCCGCTCTACAGGGCTGTCTATCTCAGCGGGCTCAGTCAGTCCGGATCCGTTTCATTTGATCCGGACACGGTATTTGAAGACCTGTCCAGACGGATCACGACGGTCGAACAGAATGAGTATGAAGTGCCCGCCAACCTGGCACCTGTTATCAGGGATTACCAGAAAAAAGGTTTCTCATGGCTGTGCAGCCTGAGAGACCTGGGAATGGGCGGTCTGCTTGCGGATGAAATGGGACTGGGTAAAACACTGCAGATCATTGCCGTTCTCAGTGCCTGGAAGAACAGGAAGCGGACATTGATCGTATGCCCTTCTTCCCTTGTTTACAACTGGGCAAAAGAGATCAGGAAATTCGCGCCGGAACTGCCGTACCAGATCATCAACGGTCCGGCTTCCATCCGTCAGGAACTGATCCGCAGGACGAATGAACAGGACATCCTGATCACTTCATACAGCCTGCTGCAGAAAGACATTTCTGTTTATCAGGACATTGATTTCGACTGCATGATCATCGATGAGGCGCAGTATATCAAGAACCCGGGAACATTGAGTGCCAAAAGCGTCAAAGCAGTCAGTGCGAAGTTCAGGGTCGCTCTGACAGGTACACCCATCGAGAACAGGCTGAGCGAGCTCTGGAGCATCTTTGATTACCTGATGCCGGGTCTTCTGCACAGCTATCAGCTGTTCAGACATACTTACGAAGAACCGATCATCCTGCTGAACGATGAGGAAGCATTCCAAAGACTGCAGCAGATCACTTCACCGTTTATTCTGAGAAGAATGAAACGGGATGTGCTGCAGGATCTGCCGCCGAAGCTTGAGGAAGTCATCTATGCGCCGCTGGAAGCGGAACAGGCACAGCTTTACCAGGCAGCTGTTCAGAACCTGAAAAACGAACTGAGCACAAAGACGGATAAAGAATTCAAGGAAAGCCGCATCGAGGTGCTGGCCGAACTGACGCGTCTGCGCCAGATCTGCTGTACGCCTGCCCTGCTTTACAATACATACAAGGGCAATTCCGCCAAGGAAGAGACCTTTATGGAACTGCTGAAGGCGGCGATCACAGGCGGGCATAAAGTCCTTGTATTTTCCCAGTTCACATCCATGCTGGACATCCTGATCGCCAGGCTGCGGAAAGAAAAGATCCAGTATCATCTGCTGACCGGAAGCACGCCCTCCGTCGAACGGATCAAAATGGTCGACAGCTTCCAGACAGACGACATACCGGTATTCTTCATTTCATTGAAAGCCGGAGGAACGGGACTGAACCTGACTGCCGCTGATATCGTTATCCATTATGACCCATGGTGGAACACAGCAGTCGAGAACCAGGCCAGCGACCGCGCACACAGGATCGGTCAGAAAAATGTCGTCACCGTATACCGGGTGATCCTCCAGGATACGATCGAGGAGCGGATCATCGAACTGCAGAATACTAAAAAAGAGCTTGCCGAGAAAGTACTGTCGGATGAACGCATGTCATCCGCAAGCCTCTCCAGGCAGGAACTGCTTGATCTACTGTAATGAACAGCCGGGATATCTTCGGATATTCCGGTTTTATTGATCAAAAAAAGACCCTCCGCTTCACCACGGAGAGTCCTTGAATTATCAATTACTTAGCAAGTACTTTTTCGTAGAGCTGGATGAAACGTTCAGCAAGAATGCCGAAACCTTCAGCGCTCATCAGCTGGTCTTCAGCATGGAGCATGAGCAGGTTTGTTTCAACAGTTTCACCGTTAGCCATCTTTGTGAGCAGGCCCATATGAGCATCATGACCGAGAACGAAAGCTTCCTGGCCGTCTTTGATCATCTGGCGAGCTTCATCAAATTTACCTTCAGCTGCAGCGTCGATTGCACCGATATAGCAGGAACGAGCTGTGCCGACGGAAGCGATGATGTTAAACGCTACGAGTTCAATGCCATCCATCTCAGACATTATGCGTCACCCATCATTTTTCTAGCTTTAGCAACGACAGTTTTGCCATCCATCATGCCATAAGCACGCATTTCGATTGAATCAACCGGCTTGTCAGGGAAGTCAGCCTTCATCTTGTTTGTTGCGTAACGAACCTGCGGTCCGAGAAGAATGCAGTCAGCCAGCGGGCCCTGTACTGCGGATTCTGTAAGGGAATAAGCGTTGATATCATAGTCCCAACCGTTTTTAGCTGCTTCTTCACGCATTTTGCTGACTAACAGTGAAGTTGACATGCCAGCTGCACAGAAAAGTGTGATTTTCTTTGTCATTGTTATCTCCTTTATCGCTTTGTTAGCGACCCTCTTTATGTATATAGAATAATACGAAATCGCTTTCTTTTCAATCAGTTTTAGAACGTTAAAACTTTAATATGGTATTTAGTAATGGCACAGTTCGATGCCGTTATCAGAGATGTATCGTTTCACCTCTTCACTGCACAGTACATCCAGTTCCTGTACGCGTCCTGCGGCATACGAGCTCTTGCGATACAGTTCCAGATCACACCATCCCGGATGACACATGATCTCGAGATCCTTGTCCTTGTTTTCTTCCAGGACTGCGATCAGGTTTTCTCTTGTAAAGCCGGGACCATACAGCTTTCCGCAGAACTCGAACTGATCGTTGTATCTTCTCAGACACAGCCCGTATTCCTGTGCCAGATCCTTGGCGATCTTCAGTGCCTGTTCCGTTGCGTCGTGGACACTGTGATGGGAATCAAGGTGCGTCGGTTTTCTTCCGAAGAGCTGGATATAGCGTTCGATCTGTGCCTTCCATTCCTGATAGATCTCATTGTAATCGGGATCTTTTGTCCAGATCGTGGTCCTGCCGGTCCAGAACATGCCGTTTTCATCATGCAGTGTCTTGTTTTCAGTCAGCGGCCTGTCCAGTGTCAGGGTCAGATGGACCCCGATGCCAAGACCCGGATACTGACGCGAAAGGTCTGCAGCACGTTCGATGTGATCGGAGTTTGTCAAAGCGGTCGTAGATCGCAGGATGCCGTCCCTGTACGCCTGGAAAATACCCAGTGTATTCGCCATCGTATAGCCGAGGTCATCCCCGTTCATGCAAAGTTTCATTTATCCGAGTTCCTTTCCATTTGAAGCGCAGACTTTTGCGTACCAGTAGAACGAATCCTTTTTGATCCTTGCCAGATCCTTCAGATCAAATTCATCACGGTTGATATAGATGAATCCGTATCTCTTGGTAATGCCCTGATGCGTAGAAACAAGGTCAAATGCGGACCACGGTGAATAACCGAAGAGTTCCACACCGTCTGTGATCGCTTCCTGGCATGCCCTGATGTGTCTTCTCAGATAATCGATACGATAGTCATCATGGACAGTTCCGTCGGCTTCCAGGGTATCGGGAACGCCGCATCCGTTCTCTGTAATGATCAGAGGCAGATGATAACGTTCATAAAGCTGTCTCAACGTTGCCCGCAGCCCGACAGGGTCGATGCCCATGCCGTAGGAAGTATGTTCCTGCAGTTCATTTCTGACGCTTGCGCACATGCCGGGATAGCTCATGAGACCTGTCATGAAATGCTGGATCCCTTCGGCATTTTTCGCTGCGTCCTGTGCTTCGCTTTCAGACATATAGCGGACGCATCCGGCTCCGTAGTAATTGAACGCAATGAAGTCCGGCCTGCCGTTTTTCAGCGCTTCGAAGTCCTCTTCCGTTGTCTCGGGGAAGACTCCGCGGTCCTTCATGAAGTTTTCCAGAGCTTCCGGATATGTTCCGAATACCGCCGGATCCAGGAACAGACGGTTTCTCATCTGATCCCAGTCCATCGCTGCCAGCACATCTTCCGGGCGGCTCGTTGCAGGATAGACTGCCGTAATGTTCGGTGCCGGTCCGATCTTCGCGCCGCACATTTCGTGGCATGCGGTCATGGCTTTTGCGCCGGCCACCAGCATGTGATGGTTTTCCTGCCAGACCTTCTTTTCGTTTGTCAGGCGTTCCGGATTATACAGGACCATCATGTTCTGCTCATTGATCGTCAGGAAGTATTTGACCTTTGAGCCGTATTCCCTGTAGCAGACCCTGCAGTAATTGACGAAATCATCGATGCATCGTCTGTCTGCCCAGCCTCCGTATTTTTCCTGAAGTGCCTGCGGCAGGTCAAAGTGATACAGGGTGACTACCGGTTCGATCCCGTACTTATGGCATTCATCGATCACTTCATGGTAATGCGCGATCCCCTTGGGATTCTCTGTCACGCCGTCCGGCATGATCCTTGTCCACGCGATCGAGAAACGGAATTCATTGAAGTGCATTTCCGCCATCAGCGCGATGTCTTCTTTGAATCTGTGGTAGTGGTCGGATGTTACCTTCCAGTCGGATGTACCGGGAACGATCGGGTCAACGTCTTTCACAGACGGTCCCTTTCCGTCTTCATCCCAGGCGCCTTCACATTGATAGGCACTGGATGAGCCGCCCCAGAGGAATCCTTCCGGGAAAGGTCTGAGTGTTTTGTAATCCATGAATGAGCTCCTTTCTCAATATGGTTTGTATTCCATAAACTCAACGAGGTCGCCGTCGTTGATCAGTTCCAGCATCATCAGTTCACCCGGTGCCAGACGTCCGATCAGGTTTCTCTGACCGTCATTTGCGATCGGGATCTTGACGATCTGGAGTTCGCCCGAATAATGACGGTAATTGTCATTGACTACCACAACGCTTCCGACCGGGAATGTTTCGCCGTCATAGTGCTTCGGCGGGATCGGTCTGTCCGCGTTGACCATTCTTCCCATTCTGGAACGCCAGATCCATTCGGAACTGTCGCCATAATCAGCCTGCGGGATCAGGTCAAACAGGTTGCCGCGTTCGATCTCCGTGATATCCGGTTCGGGGATGACTTTCAGACGCTTGCATTCCTTGAATCTGGACAGGTCGGAACCATATGCCTGCAGACGCTTGTAGATCGGTGAATCTTCGATCGGTCTTGCCGGTTTCATGACTTCTGCGATCGCCTGGAATTCTGCTTCCGATGCGTATGCGTTGCCGATCAGGATATCGTCCACGTCCCCTGTCGCCAGCATGATCCTTACCTGCAGGTCGATGGGCAGGCCGCGCATGCGTTCAACGGTCGGCAGTCCGTCTCTGGCATCCCATACACCGTGTGTGTTTTCATTATTGGATGATACAAAGGCTGCCATGCGGTATCCGTAAGGCCTGAGCTTGCGGTTTGTCTCAAGGAAATTGTTCCACTTCAGTCCCGTATAGCGCTGCGGGTAGAAATTGTGGCACACAAGCACGCGGTCTTCAGGTACGCCGTGCTCTTTGAAATACGCGATCTCCTTGGCACCGGATGATGAAGCATTCATTTCCACCTGGATACCATAAGGATTTTGGGTCATGATGATGTCCTTCTCAACACCGTATGAACCGTCAAGACGGATGATATCGCAGCCGATCTCATGGAACAGTGAAACATTGTCGTATGACTGGCCGAGCTTTGTCAGGAACGATGTGTTCACGTCCAGGGAAACGCGCATTCCGCATTCGTGGGCTGTTTTGATGAATTCTCTGAAATAATCGACGATCTCCTCATTTGTTCCTTCTACCGAGAACATGCTTGAAAAGACCCTGGTAAAGCCGTACTTTGAGGCCAGATGAAGATATTCACTGATCTCACTCATCGGGCTCAGATCGGGATATACCGATACGCCGAATACTGTCATGATGATTTTTCCTCCTGTTACTGTTAACACCATTATAACAGTTATAGGTTTCTCACAGGGTTGTTTTGAATACCGCGTGTATTATTCTTCCTGCGGAACATATTTTCCGTTACAATACAGCTATGATCAAAGTAAAAACATATGAACAGCTGACAAAAGATGAGCTCTACAGAATGCTGAAAGCAAGGCAGGACGTTTTTGTTGTCGAGCAGAACTGCCCCTATCCCGATATTGATGAGACTGACCTCAGATCGACATTTGTGATCCTGGAGGAAGATGACCGTCATCTGGCTTCATGCCGTATATTCCAAAAAGACAGCACGACCGTGCAGATCGGAAGAATGCTTACGATGGTAAGGGCAAAGGGATATGGCGCCCAAGTTCTGAGTCAGGCTGTCAGGACAGCATTTGAAACCGGTGCCGATACCATCTATCTCGAAGCACAGACGTACGCTGTAGGCTTCTATGCGCGGGAAGGATTCACGATCACTTCGGACGAATTCCTGGAGGACGGGATCCCTCATGTGTGCATGGAACTGCACCGGGAACGTACTGCTTCCTGATCCGGATACTGCTGACATGTCTGCATCCGACAGACATGTTTTTATTTGTCGGTTCCACTGCACACAAAAAAAACAGGCATACAGCCTGCATTCCCTGATGCTCAGAAATATTCCAACAGTTCTTTCAGAGCATGGATGACGGTGATATCCGCGTGATGCGGCATATTCGGTTCCACGCAGAACCATACAGGTCTCATGCCTGCCCTGTATGCGCCGAGAATATCCCTGCCGTAAATATCACCGACCATGACGGATTCCTCCGGGGTAACATTCAGCAGTTTCATCGCATGCTCAAACAGACGCACATCCGGCTTTTTGAAACCGATATCCTGTGATACCGCGATCGCGTCAAACAGGTCTTCCAGGCCTGCATTCCGCAGTTTCAGGCGCTGCCCTTCACTTGTTCCGTTCGACAGCATGCCGATCAGATATCCCTTTTCCTTCAGTTTTGAAACCGTATCATATGCATCATCGTATGCGCAGGAATACTCCCACAGATGATCATCCCACCAGACACTGAAATCATCATACTTCAGTTCTATGCCGTAACGTTCCTTCAGCATATCCCGTACATAGTATTTGCTTTCATTCCCCTTCTGGTCCCATATCATGCAGTCCTGCACGATCGCTTCTTTCAGGACCGGATCATCGATCGAACTGTTTTCGTTCACTGCCCGCAGATAAAGCTGGTACGCGTAGACATCCCTGCTGCCAAGCGTATAGTCGAAGTCAAAAAATAGCGCTTTATATGTCATAGGTCCTCCTGCAAAAAAAGAGCAGTTCAGCTCTTTTATCAATACCTTGTGGCCAGCTGGATACCATTCAGCTGCATGATCCATGCGTATATTACGGCAATCGCGATCACAGTCCATACATATCTTGCTCCATCGGGGATCGTATTATCCTTTTTCCACAGCATGTAAAGGCCGACCGGCGGAATGGTAGCGGTCAGAAAATAGATGATCATATTTTCTTTTGTAATATTGTTTACAAGGCGCTGATTGCCAAGCATGGTAGCTTTTTTATCCCTGATGCGGGGATCCTTTTCAACAGTTTCTTCAACAACAGCTGTTTCTTCCTGTACTGCTGTATCTGTCTTTTTTACCTTTGCGCTTTTCAGTTTGTTCTTTGCCATATTTCCTCCGAAGCATCAGTGCACGTGTAATATTCTCGCATATTCATCCTGTTTGTGCAAATACATCGTGCCGGTAATGATCAGGATTCTCCCCTGATCTGTTTCCTGATATCTGATTTTTCGATGATATACTGCAGGTTTTTCTCATAATCACTGGAGAACACATACGAGTAAATGATATCCAGGACAAGTGCCATAGCGGTTCTTGAACTGATCGAACCGATCTTCGGGTGCGGTTCATTGACGTTGACACGGACGATCTCATTCGCGTACGGAATGATCGGATTGTTGCCCGGTCCGGTCAGAAGGATCAGGTGAACATTTCCCATTGCGAGCAGCTGTGCTGTATGGATCAGCTCCGTATGCCTGCCGTAATAGCTGATGATCATGGCAAGCGAATCTTCTTTCTGGGTAGAACTCTGCCGGAAATACAGACCGGGAACATCAGGGAGACTTACTTCGATACCGATATTCATCAGTTTGTACTGGAAATCGGCAGCCAGCAGAAATGATTCAACAAGCCCGTAAAGCGTGATCTTCTTTTTTTCACGGATCAGGTCCGCGATCTTTCTGAGCTGATCAAGATCAACGTAGGAATAAGTATCAGTCAGTGCCTGGAAATTCAGCATCGTGATCTTATCTGCGATCGCTTTATCACTGTCACCGGACGAGAAAGGAATCGTTTCTTCGAGGCGTTCAACATTTCCGCCGAATGTATTCATTTCTTTTGCCAGTGTCAGGCAGAGATCCTTATGTCCCGTAAATCCGAGTTTCTTTGAAAAACGGATGATCGTGGATTTACTGACATAAAGATGCCTGGAAACATCAATGATCGACATATCAATGAATTCATCGGGATGACCCAGAATGAATTCGGCGATCTGTCTTTCCGAAGAAGAGAATTTACTGATATCCTTCAGTTTGTCTTTGATCAGCATATGATTCACCTCACAAGCAGTACATATGTTCAGAAAAGAAGAAACCGGTGCCGGTTTCTCGGTTAACCCGATTATACCAGCACCGGTTCAAAGTCATTTATTCTGCTTGAATTACTCTTCTCCAGTCTGGGAGTTTGCAGCAATAATGAACGGTGTATACAGTAAAGTGGAAACAGCCAGGATGAGAACCTGAGTGATTGCAGCACCAACTGATCCGCCAGTGTCAAGGAATGCAGCAATGACCGGAGGAGTTGTCCAAGGAGCGTTAACAACACCGTATCCGCAGAATCCGATCTTTGTCAGGAAGTAACCGATCGTAGCGCCGAGTACAGGAGCCAGCAGGAACGGTACAGCGAACATCGGGTTCAGGACGATCGGGATACCGAATGTCATCGGTTCGTTGATGTTGAAGATTCCGCAAGGGATGGACAGCTTAGCGATCTGTCTGTAGTCTTCACGCTTGGAGAACAGCATGATAGCGATGATCATACCACCTGTGATACCAGCACCTGTCAGTGTGTTGTACATTGAGGAGAACGGTGTGCAGATGATATTCGGAATCGGCTGGTTAGCCAGGTATGCTGCTTCGTTTTCAGCGAAGGAAGCGAGCAGGATCGGGGAAGCAACTGCGGACAGTGTCTGTGTTCCGTGGATACCGAACATCCAGAGGATGTTAGCGAACAGAACATAAGCCAGATAGCCGGGCAGACCTGTCATAACGCCCTGCAGCGGAGCCTGGAGGAATGTCTTGATCGCATCGAACAGTGTCATGCCTGTAACCATCTTGAATGCGAATCCGAATGCTGAAATAGCAAGGATTGACAGAGCAGCCGGGAACAGGACTGAGAATGAACGTGCAACGTTGGACGGTACGGATTCAGGAAGTTTGATTTCCAGTTTTCCGCTTGAAACCAGTCTGCAGAACAGCATTGTGGAGAAGATGGATGTCAGCATAGCAACGAACAGGCCCTGCGCATTTGTTACTGTGGAAGGCAGTACGTTGTTGACGACGATATCAGCTCCTGCTGCGTCTTTTACTGTTGTGCTTGTCTGGCACAGTGAGATGAATGAAGCCAGGGCAACGATCGGAACAACACGGTCGTGGTTGCCATAGGTTTCAGCCAGGTGCATAGCGATCAGAATGCAGATGCCGATAGCCAGCATGTTCATCGTGCCATAGTTAGCAGCTGTGAAGATCGGTGTTAATACGTTCAGCCAAGCCATGCCCGGAATGTTAGCTACGGACAGATAGCCGGGATTGACTGAAAGTACAACGTTGGAGATAAGAGTACAGAACGAACCTGTGATGATGACCGGCATCAAATCGGTAAATCCGTTTTTGATGGAGGACATAAAGCGATTCGCCTGGAGTTTGCCTGCAAAATTAAGCAGGCCGTCCATCAATTTATCTTTCATGGTCTATAGACCCCCTTCGATATATCAAATA
>JAILLA010000038.1 GCA_024693325.1 Solobacterium sp. | reverse complement strand
GGATCCGGACACCCATGTCATACAGCTGTTTCATTTCCCGATAGATCTGATCATAGGGATGAATGATGGCTGTAATGTTATTGACCGAACAGTGTCTGCAATGAAGATTGAATTTGTGTGTAACGAAAACTGTTCTGATATAGTGACACTAAAGTAGAAAAAGCAAACATCCACAGCGCTGACAACGGGGGTGGGACTTTATTAATGGGAAGAAACGTAAAATATACATGCGAACAAAAACTGAAAGCTGCAGAGGATTATATCAGTGGAAGAAAGAGTGCCAATGAGATCGCGGCTGAGCTTTTGATGGGAAAGCACGGAAAAAGACAAGTACGGGAATGGGCCAATCGCTATCGTGAAAACGGCCCTGATATACTTCTGCCAAGACAGACAAACACAGCCTATTCCAAGGAGTTCAAAACACAAGTGGTTGAAGAATATCTGAGTGGAGCTTATTCATTAACCGATCTTGCGGCAAAATACGGAATCCGATCAAGAAAGCAGATAAGAGACTGGATTTCCAAGTACAATAGCTATGAAGAACTAAGGGATTATGATCCCCACCCGGAGGTCTACATGGCTAAGAGAAAGAAAACAACACTGGATGAACGCAAAGAGATCGTACAATACTGCATTGAGCATCAGAAGGATTATAAGGGAACTTCTTTGAAATATGACTGCAGTTATTCTCAGGTCTATCAATGGGTACGTAATTATGAAGCCAATGGTACAGATGGCCTGAAAGATAATCGCGGGAAGCATAAGCAGGAAGAAGAACTGAGTGAAACCGAAAAGCTTCAGCGCCGCATCAAACAGCTTGAGCACGAGCTGATGATGAAGGAAAGAGAGAACGAACTGCTAAAAAAAGTGGACGAATTCGAGAGGAGGTGGGTAAAGGACTTCCAAAAGCCAGACGGATCGCAGTAAAGAAAGCCAATAAAGAACACATCTATCAGCTGATCGATGAGCACAAGGACTGGGGCATCCGCTGGATCTGTGAACTCCTGGGAGTATCACGTGCAGCTTATTACAAATGGAAGAAGCGTAAGCCATCAGAAAGAGAACTCGCAAATCAACGGCTGCTGGAGAGAATCAAAGCGGTCGCAGAAAGAAATAACAGCCTGTTCGGGAAACTCGCAATGACCGATCATATCAATCATCACCTGAAGGAAGGAGAATCCCGCGTCAACCACAAGCGGGTCTATCGCATCATGTGCATCAATAACATCCGTTCCAGCAGACCAAGATACAAACGCTCTACATGGCATGGATCCAAGCCGGAACAGGTGGCTGAGAATATCCTGAAAAGAGATTTCCATGCGGATAGACCAAATGAGAAATGGTGTACAGACATCACAGAGAAGAAGATACCCGGTACCGCAGCCAAGATCTACATTTCAACGGTCATCGATCTCTACGACAGATACCCGGTCGGCATAGCTGTCAGTAAACGGAATGATGTGGCACTGGTCAATCAGTCATTGGAGAATGCGGTCAGAGCCAATCCGGACGCAAAACCGCTTTTCCATTCCGACAGAGGGTTCCAGTACACAAGAAAAGTCTTCAAAACGATGCTGGAAAAACTTGGCATGACACAGTCCATGTCCAGGGTATCCCGCTGTATCGACAACGGACCTATGGAAGGATTTCAGGGAATCCTGAAAGATCTGATTGATGTTCTATTCCCTGATGTCAGTTCCTATGAGTCGATGGAGGAAGCAATATACTCTGCATTTGATTACTATATCAACGAATATCCTCAGCACCGGTACAAGGGAAAGACTGCCGGTGAAGTCAGGAGAGAGGCACTGAGTGCCCAAACACCTGTTGATTATCCGATTCCGAAGAACAACAGGATCATCAAGTTCTGGGACCATATCAATTCACTTAAGAACCAAGCCAGTACTGACACAATTTAAAAACCAAGCCAGTGTAAATTCTGGCTTGGTCATGGCATTTGCTTTAGATATTTCGACTGTCTACTTGACAGGGGCTATATCATTCCGAGGATGGGTTCTTTTTTCCGGAAAAGAAATGTATTTACGCCAAAAGAAGCGAAGTACATAAAGGATGATAGTTTCATATCGTTTCTCCTTCCTTTCGG
>JAILLA010000027.1 GCA_024693325.1 Solobacterium sp. | reverse complement strand
AATACCTTTAACGCGGCCAAATCACAGCTCTGTAACTAATAAATACCACATTTTTGAATACTTTAATACTTGGTCTTCTTTGATTTTCAGTGTTTTTAAGGGACTTTCACTGATAAGGGACTTTCGTTAGAAATCGACCATAGTTTTATGATATTGCCGTTTGTTTCACATGATTTTCAGGCATTCTTCATAACGTTCAGCTGAGTGAGACAAAAAAATCATGTCTCAGGCAGCTGAGGATATAACGTCAGCCTGGCTGAAACATGATCGGTGTTATGATCTGTAAAGGTCGTATACAGTTGATCTGTCGAAATAATTCATTGCTTCATCAATGGCGTCTGCCGCAGGGAAACAGCTGATCTTGCATTGATTCAGCACCAGCTGCCGGAAGATGCCTCTTTTAACGAGTATCTGCTCCAGTGCTGTAAAGTCGTCACTGTTGACTTCGAGGTCCAAATATTTTCTCCACTGCGGACCATCTTCTGTTCCGGTACTTGTTCCGCGGATAACGATCGGTCTGCAGTCTGAACGATATTCCGCAAGATGAAGACATGTGCATGTATCAAGTCCTGTCCCGATCATGAGCACATCACCCTTCAGTTCATAAAGACGGGCTGCAGGTGATTCCTCGGAAAGCGGGAAATGGAAAGACTGGTGGTTACAGAGTACCTTCGCGAATTTTCCCCATGCTGCATATGCTTCACAGGGATGAGGTGAGAATATCACGCCATCGCGCTGCCGGAAGTTCTCAACAACTGCACCCATTTTTCTAAGGTCAGAATGACGGGGATCAGGAACAGGCATGCTTTCCCTGATCGTATCCCAGAGATTCGGTCTGACCGGCGGGTTGTTCCAGGAACTGGGATCGGTATTGTCTCCCAGCTGTACCGGCATAATGATCGTTCCTTCTTCTGTTACGCATTCCATCAGTGCATCTACAACTGTCTGAGCCCCGCCTACAACATAACCCAGGGAAGACAAGGAGGAATGTACCTCAATGATCCTTCCGGGTCCCAGGCCAAGTGCCTTGAATGTATCGATCAGGTCATCTTTGGTAACAATATCTGTCAGTGTGTCACTTTTTCTGAACATAATTACAACCTGCAGTAAGCCGCAGCGATCTGTGCTCCGAGAGCTGCGTTATTGAATACAAGCCTGATATTTGAATTCAGGGAATCTCCGCCTGTGATCTCAGCAACCTTTGCCAGCAGGAACGGCGTGCATTCTTTTCCTTTGATGCCCTTTTCATCCATTTCCTGAAGTGCCTTATCGATTGCAGCATTGATCTCTGCCGGATCCATTGAATATTCTTCCGGGATCGGATTCGTGATCAGAATGCCTCCATCCAGTCCGAAGTCTCTCTTTGCCTTAACGATATTTGCGGCATCCTCTGCATCTTTCAGAGCATAATCAACTTTCAGTCCGCTTGTTCTTGTATAGAAGGCAGGCAGTTCCTGTGTCCGGTATCCCAGTACAGGCACGCCTTTGGTTTCAAGCACTTCCAGTGTCTTGGGAAGATCAAGGATCGCCTTGGCTCCGGCACAGATCACCGTGACATTCGTTCTTGCCAGTTCTTCCAGATCGGCAGAAACATCAAACGTTGTTTCGGCGCCTCTGTGAACACCTCCGATACCGCCTGTCACAAAGAATTCCACGCCTGCTTTTGCCGCAAGGATCATTGTTGTGGCTACTGTTGTTGCGCCCCATGACTTCTCAGCGAAGATCACCGGCAGGTCACGTCTGGATACCTTAGGTATCGACATACCGCGCTTTCCGAATTCCTCGATCTCTTCCGGCTTCATTCCGACGACACCTACACCGTCAATGATCCCGATCGTAGCCGGAACAGCTCCGTTGTCACGGACGATTTTTTCCACCTGAAGTGCGGTCTCAACATTCTGCGGATAAGGCATGCCGTGTGAAATAATCGTGGATTCCAGTGCCACGACAGGTCTGTTTTCTTTTAATGCCTGTGCCACTTCTTCATTTACTCTGATGTTCATAACAATATCTTCTCCTCTATATTCAGGGATGCGATTCCCTCTCTGATCTCTGCATCATTCAGCTGACGTTTTCTGACTGAATTCTGTTCGATCGCCGTTACTGCAGCACTGAGCGCATAAACAGCAGATGCTCTGGGATCAGCTCCATTCAATCTCTCACAGACATAGGCTCCCATAAAGGTATCCCCTCCGCCTGTGGCATTTTCCAGGTCAATAATACGGTGACGGATCCAGTGTTTTCCTTCCTGAGTTCCCAGAAGGATACCTCTGTCCGCCATCGATATGATCACTTCCCTGACTCCTCTTTCCAGAAACCAGTCAAGTGATTGGACCGCATCGTGTTCATCCACGATCGTAATACCTGTCAGGGATGCAGACTCAAACTGGTTCGGCTTGAATATCTGCAGGCTGCCGAGGATCGGAACGAACCGTTTTGCTTTGGAAATACTGACAGGATCTGCCGCTTTCAGTCCGCCGGCCTTCAATGCAAGTTCATGCAGAAGACTTTCCGACAAATTTGCATCAAGTACCAGTATATCATTGTCATTCAGATCCTTCACGCCGTTCAGGGCATCCTCCGGCGTCAGTTCATCAAGAATACGCATATCGCTCATGGCGATCCGCATATCACGCTTCTCATCCAGAATTGCAAGGTAGATGGAACTCGGATAGGCATCCGATATCTTTGCATAACTGCAGTCCATGCCGAGCGCTTCACAGTCTTTCTTCATTTCTTTTCCATAGAAATCCGAAGAGAAGGCTGTTACAAACCGGACCTTCTGTCCGATCAGCGCACAGATCTCAGCAATATTCCTTCCCACACCTCCGAATCTGATCTCGATCATACCCGGATTTGAATCATATGCCCTTAATTCCTCAAAAGATGCGCCGCAGATGTCAACATTCGCGCCGCCTGTTACACAGATCTTACGCATATCATCCCTCAGTTATACAGTTTGTGTGCTGCTTTCAGCCCTTCACTGACACGGTGCAGACAGTCATCGATCTCTTCCAATGTATACGTGCCTGACTGCAGCAGCATAAACGAATCCATCAGGCTTTCCTTGAACTTCTGCCTATCTTCCGGCTGCATTGTACTCAGATCCAGCATATTGCATGACTTCAGCAACTGGGTCAGGATCATGGCGCGTTTGGCAAGACGGTGCTCAGACTGTGTTTCCTTAAGAAGTTCACGCAGTGTCCATTGTTCATTGGAAGGTGTCCGCATGACCTTCACACCGTCAAATTCGAAGCCGTGTTTGTCAAATACCCTGAGCAGTTCCAGCAGGTCTTCCTTGGTCATGCCATCCATGATCATGAACTCCTCATCAAATTCCTCAGCCCTTGTATCCAGGTCGTCGTTCAGTCCGAACAGTCTTCCCAGATTTTCATCCAGCGCCGAATCACCGACGATATAAACGGGGATCCCCAGTTCCACGGCGCAGTCCTGCAGAAGATCGGATTCCTGATCAGTTAAACCATATAATAATATTTTCTTCATAAAATGCCTCACCAGTATTTTATCATGTTATTGGTGACTGGTTCCCTCAAACAGCCGGAGGATATCAGGCTCTCAGGGCTATTAACTTCCTTTTTTATGCTCTTTTGCTAAAATAATAAATGAGGTTGTATTTTGCAGGAGGAACCATTATGCAGATATATGAGTCGGCGGAAGACTATCTTGAAGCGATCCTGATGATCCAGAAAAAAAAGGGTGTTGTCCACTCTGTTGATATTGCCAATGAGAAAAACTTCAGCAAAGCCAGCGTCAGTGTTGCCATGAAGAAACTCCGTGAAAACGGATATATTTCCATGGAGAAGGACGGGGCTATCAAGTTGCTTGAACCGGGGCTGGAAATAGCCACAAAAATATATGAACGTCATGAACTGCTGACAGATATGTTTATGGCACTCGGAGTCTCTCCGGAAACAGCCGCTGAGGACGCATGCAAAGTCGAACATGACCTCAGTATTGAAACATTTGAAGCGATCAAAAACTACGTTCTCAAACAAAGAAAAGTCAATTAAAATGAAACCGGGTAAACCGGTTTTTTTAAGGAGACAGGCATTATGAAACTGATCAGACAGGCAGATGTATATGCACCGGAACATCTCGGTATCAAAGATGTTCTGATCGAAGGAAACAGGATCGCAAAGATCAGCGATCACCTGGATGAATATGCTTCACTCAGTGATCTTGAGATCATTGAAGCTAACGGACAAATACTTGTGCCGGGTTATATAGACCTGCATGAACATATTACCGGCGGAGGCGGTGAAGGCGGACCATCCACACGTGTCCCGGAAGCTCCTTTTTCCTGTCTCGTAGAGAGCGGTGTAACAACTGTCGTAGGTCTTCTCGGGACCGATGGGATCACCCGCAGTATCGAGAACCTGCTTGCCAAAGCAAGGTCCTTTGAAGAAGGCGGCATTACCTGCCGTATCCTCACGGGTTCCTATGGTTATCCGGCAGTTACACTGACAGGTTCCGTTGAACGGGACATCCTCCTGATCGATCTGGTCGTCGGTGTTAAGACAGCCGCAAGCGATCACCGCAGTTCAAATATCACCTCAGAAGAACTGATACGACTGGCCACTGACGCACGCAGAGGCGGCATGCTGGGCGGAAAACCGGGTTATGTGACAGTTCATATGGGCAGCGGAAAAGCAGCGCTTCAGCCATTATTCGAAGCCATCGAGCATTCCGATCTTCCCATACAGATCATTCAGCCGACTCATATGGGTCGGACTGAGCAGCTTCTGGAACAGGGTATCAAATGGATCGGAATGGGCGGCAACATCGATATCACCGCCGGTGAAGATGCTGCGGGAAACCGCTCTGCTGCAGAAAAGATCATCCGTGTATTCGAACACAACGGTGAAAACAACGTCACCGTCACCAGTGACGGATTCGGTTCGATGCCGAAATTCAATGACAAGCAGGAACTGATCGGTCTGACATACAGCACTCCGAGGAGCCTGCATCAGCTTCTGAAGATCATGGTCCTGGAAAAACATGTACCTCTTGAAAAAACACTGAAGCCGTTTACTTCCAATCCCGCGCATGTACTTGCAATGCATGACAGAAAAGGACATCTTTCTGTCGGATACGATGCGGACATGATCCTTTACAGCAGGGATATGGACATCAGACTGGTCCTTGCGAAGGGTGCCCTTGCCGCAAAAGACGGAAAGGCAGTACTCAAAGGAAAATTCGAAGAGTAAAGGAGGCTGTTTCATGACAGATCAGAAAAACACTCCCGTTATATCAGATGAAACCGAAGAACTGCGTTTGGAAAATGAACGTCTGTTCCGGAACAATCAGGATATCAAAGAAGAAAACAGACGCCTGCACGAAGCGCTTCAGCAGGCGGAAAAAGAGAAAAACAGACAGACTGCTTATACAGCTCCGGAACCTGTCAGGAAACCGGTCAGGACGAACTCACGAGGATTCTCATGGGTAGGAAGCTTTATCATAGGACTTCTGTCCGGCATGGTCATTCTTCAGCTGCTTCAGCAGTATGTCTTCAAACCGATCGATAATCCGGTCGATCATATTGTTGAAGACGTCCACCATGAGATCGACGAAGTACTGGACCAGACCTTCACAGGTTTTACCGCTGCCGATTTCCAGGATGCTGTATTGGGTGAAACAAAGCAGAAACAGGAAATGATCGTCATGGAACAGTCAGTGCAGATGACGACAACGATCACCAAAGCAGGACTCGGTCAGTTAAAGATCTTTTCCAAGATGAAAGACATCACGTTCCATGCGGACGGCATCTATACTGTAGATCTCAGCTATATCGACGCAGACCATATCCTTGTCGACGATGAAAACAAAACCGTAACGATTGCCATCCCGCATGCACAGCTTCACACAGTCAAGCCGGATATCACCGCAACAGAGTTCAGTGATACGGAACATGGACTGTTGGCATTCGGTGATATTTCCCTGACTGCCGAACAGCAGAATGAACTGGAACAGTCTGCCTATGGTTCTCTGGAAGAGAAACTCAGCGAAAAGAAATTCATCGATCAGGCAGATGAATTCGCGATCATGAAAACATGGGAGATCTTCCAGCCGGCAATTACATCCGTTTCTCCCGAATATAAGGTCATCATTGTTGTCAGTGACGCATATACAGACGAAACAGCAGGCTGATCATACACACTGGAATTGTTCCGGTGTTTTTCAATGTTAAAAACAGAGGCGGCCTTCCGGCCACCCCTATATGGTTGTTTAAAACAGTTTGCTGAAGAAGTTCTTTACTCCTTGCCAGTAATCAACGATACTTCTTTGTCCGATCTTGAATGATACAGTCTTTGTTCCTCCGTATTCTCCTATTCCTTTGAGTGTTGCTTTCGCTGTCCCCTTGTTTACGTTGTTGGTATAGCTTACGATCTCATAGTTTTCAGGACCGACCGGAACTGTTACTGTCTTTCCATTTTCTTTTGCCTTCATGGTGACGATCAGTTCTTCTTTACTCAGTGTCACTTCTTCTCCGGTATAGTTCTTCGTTAGACTCTTGACCGTCTTGCCTTCGCTGTCTTTGAACTGGACTGTCGCTGAGGAAAGATTGTTCTTTGATTCCAGGATCTTATAGGTATAAGAAGTATGTTCAGTATAATTGCTGCCTTTTGCATATACCGTGACTGTTACTTCACTTCCTGCAGGTACATCTCCTTCGATCGGATCTCCGTTGCTGTATGTGTATTCATATGCTTTGTCATAATCCGTTCCGGCCTTCAGTTTCTTTCCGTCTATGTCTGTCAGTACAGGTGTGCTCTTATACTTGCCCTTCTTATACACAAGATCTTTCGCAGTGATATTAACTGATGCTATATCTTTCTTGGCAATCTTAAACGATGTATCAGCACTTCCTTTGAAGTTGCCTTTGAAAGTGATCTGTACTTTGCCATCCGTAACAGTTTGCTTGTTGTTCGTATACTTCAAAGTGTAATCTGTTCCGGCTTTCAGTTCATTACCATTCCAGAATACATGTACTTCAGGTATCGCTCCGCCCTTGCTGTAAACAGCGTCACTCACATCAAATGTGAATTCTTCTGTATGTTCTGCATACAGACGAGGTGTGATCTTGAATGTCTTCTTGACTGTTCCGGTATAGATTCCTTTACCGGTAGCTGTGACTGTTGCGGTTCCGGCTTTTACATTTGCTGAATAACTGACTTCATAATCCCTTCCTTCTTCCAGTTCATATCCGGTTTTGGAGGTTATTCTTGCAGTTTCCTTCAATACACCATCATATTCTGCGTTTCCAACAGTGACAGTTATTGCCTTACTTAACGCAACTGCTTTCTGCTTGTTTGTTTCTTCTGCTATCGTCAGAGGGATCTGTATCTCTTTTTCCCCAACAAAGTTTTTCCTGTTGGCAACTACTACGATCGTATATGTTCCTGCTTCTTTTGGTCCGTTCTTTTTGGTAAGTTCCATTCCGTACCTGTCATAATAATACAGTGTATACTCCTTGGAACTGACTGTCTTTCCGTTGAAGGTAATGACAGGAACCGGCCTCTGTACTTTACCGTTAGCTTTCAAAGTAATGCTTTCCTCGATATATACCTGATCAGGATCATTCAGGTCAACCTTATCGATCGAGAACGGGACATATGTCTTTCCGGAATAATTGCCTTTCCCGGTGATCAGGATATACGGTGTTTTATCTCCTTTTACAGGGATGAAGGACGCTCTGTCTCCTTCATATGTATATGCATTGGTATTGTTCTTGTATGTGACCGTGTAGTCCGTCTTTTCCTTTAGCAATCTCGTTCCGTCATATACTCTGAAGTTCTGCTTGATTGCTGAACCGGCATACTGTTTATCTTTGATACCGGCAGTCCAGATCCCATTAGGTATGATTCCGTCTGTAGGTATATCCATCGGCAGAATATCACCAGTACTTACCGAAGTGTCTACCGCCATTTCATTATTGTCACCAATGATTGATAACACATTAATGTTTTCGTTTATTTCATACTTATCTGTGACATTTTCATCAATGCTGGATACATTTGTTCCTACAAGATCATCACCATAAATGTCTAATTTCCCGTCATTGTAGAATGCTTTTAATACACCGTTGGTTTCTCCTGCAATTAAGTACGAACTGATATGCTCACCAAGTTTCGTACAATTACCTAATATTGCTGTATAAGTTGTATTTTTTCCTGAAAATGACATTTTCCCATCGAAAGTAATCCTGATATCTGAATCACTCTCGGCAGTAACATATTCGAAATTATTCTCATCCACCAAATAGAAAGCATAATCACTATTCAGTAATTCTTTGGGTATTGTTACTCCTTCGCAATCCTCCGGCAGTACAAAATGTATCATGTTATGTTCACTGTCGTTGCTTGAAGAGTCAAAGAAATATGAGACCGTTTCTATCCCCTGATTAATCAGTGAAGATATCACTTGAGGGGTAGTATCATTAATGATTTTGCCCATCACAATATAGGATTTTAAGTATCTTTCTGTATATGTTAGATCACCGTATTTTACCGGGTCCATTAAACCCAAGTCATTGCTTATAACAATGATATCTGTAGCCATTTGGTTTAAAGTGGTATACTCTCCGTTTTCTCCAAAATAAGGAATAAAAGTAGTTACACCCTCATAAGCAGGTACAATATATTCATTTTTG
The DNA here is from genome assembly GCA_024693325.1 of Solobacterium sp. GTDB lineage: Bacteria > Bacillota_I > Bacilli_A > Erysipelotrichales > Erysipelotrichaceae > Bulleidia. The sequence continues at coordinate 44,126 of JAILLA010000027.1, read as the reverse complement.
TTCAGATTATAGTAGATACAGAACTCCGGACTATATAAACCTGGATAATTCGAGTCATATATTAATGCTCTCGTTGAATATGTTTTTCCTTGATATGAATAGTGTCCTTCCTCTTTTCCATAACATACAACAGTATGAGAAGGATAAGATACCAGGAATGGCAATGCACCGTTGTTTGCCTCTTCAGCAGCATGATCAAGAGTTCTAAGAACATTTACTAAATTACTGGTTATTTTAAACTGAAACTGGTATTCCGGTTGGAATTGTGCCATGTAGTGATTCATGATAAATTCTCTGGAATCAGCATTCAAAGCACAATCTGATAAGTTGCCGACAGTAAAACGATGATCGTATTTGTTGAGAATTACAGTTGCGGCCATTCCATAGCAGTGTGAACATGAATCTGCATACAGTACTTCATTGAACTGATTTGAAAGATATACTTTTCCAAGAATATCCAAACGCTTTTCTAGCTGACTGACATAGTCGCTTTTGTAATTGTAAAATCCAGGGTTCGGAAATGACCACACTTCATGTTTATTCAACCCCCCGTAACTGAATTTATCTACAAGGACTTTGGATAATATTTCATTTCCTTCTTGGATACTCATAGAATCCCAATCATCTATGCTTCCGCTGAATTCAATTGTATTTAGGTGATAGCAACCCGAAAACGCATTTTGTTCTATGCAGTCAATATTTGAGCCAAATTCAACTGAAGTCAAACCGGAACAACCCTTCAGCGCATCATTATAAATATTCTTTAGATTCTCCGGAAATGTTACAGATACTATTGCAGTATTATTCTCAAAAGCATCACTCCCGATTTCACTGACAGGGTAGTCTTCTATGGTTTCAGGTATTTGTATATCACTTGCTGAAGTATTACTCACACCAACAATTCTGATATGCTGACTTTCTCCATCGCCTAAAATAACATATAAAAGATCACCAAATTCTTTTGGCACACCGCCATAATGAATCGTTGCATTTCTAAGCCACCAACGTCCATTATCCGTGAAAGAGATCTTTTCCCATTCTTTTTCTGTTCCGTAGTAATATACATCTTCTGCCTGTACTGCTGAGCATGCTTGTTCAATTTCGGTAACTGATGAAGGAATTACTACAGTTTTTAATTCATAGCATTTATAAAATGCTCCACCTGCTATTAACGTAGTACCATTTTGATACACAACTTTTTCTAATTTATCACAATAGCCAAAAGCATCATATATTGAAGTGACATTCTTTGGTATTATGATTTCTTTCAGATTATCGCAATTATCAAATGCATGCTCTCCAATTGTCTGAAGATTGATGGGAAGTGTGATTTCTTCCATTCCACAGTCGGAAAAAGCATATTGACCAATACCAGTTAATCCTAAAGGCAGCCCAACCTTTTTAAGTATGTTGCATTCACTGAAAGCACTATTGGGAATTACAGTTACGTCGCCCAGTATTTGTACTTCTTCAAGATTTCTGCACTGACAAAACAGACTATTTGAAAGGGTAGTTAAGGTTTCCGGAAGCACAGCCTTTGTAATATTATTGGCTCTGAACGCCTGTTCTCCAACTGATTTCAGTTGAGATGGTATGTTGTTTACCGGAAGAGAAAATGCAAAGGCTAATTTACCAATTGATTCAACACTGTCAGGAATAACAATCATGTCCTGATTCCATGTACTATGCTTAAGATCAGTAAAACTATAGTTACCGATATGCGTTACTCCGTCTTCAATTATGATTTTTTGAACTTCACCGCCATAAAATTTTATATATTTTCTAAACGGTGACGGATTACTGGATGTTGATCCACTGGTATAATCATACATTGGTCCCGACCCGGAAATTGTTAATACATGTGATTTCGTCATTACCCAAGTCAGATTATCTCCACACATTCCAGAGTCATCGACCTCATCATCAAAATTCAGATTTTCTTCTTCGGTTTCTTCTTCCAACACTTCTTCCGGTATTTCATTTAATGATTCCGTTATCTCTGTTTCTTCATCTTCCAGAAGAACATTATTTTCATCTGATTTCTCTGTCAATAACTCATTTTCATCGGTTCCCTCTTCTTCAGATCCCTCCTGTAATTCAGTTGTTTCTTCAGAAACAACTTCTTGTGTTTCCTCTGCTTCCTCAGTGATCTCTTCAGATACAGATTCCTCTTCCTGTTCTTCAGTTACCACCTGTTCAAGCGTGTTCGCTTCTTCCGGGGCAGTCTCACCTTCTGCAGATACAGGGATCTGTATCATACCAAATGACAAAAACATGCTCAACGTGGTTGAAAGGATCTTTTTCAGCTGATTGTTCATAACATCTCCTCAATGCAATACAGCAATTACATATTTATTCAGATTATAACAAACTGACGCGGGTCTGTCTTTGTCGACCAGCGTGACTGTACAAACAACTTTGCTTACAGGAGATGAAAACTTTATGTAAAAGCTGCAGCATCCCCCGGTTTGAGCTGTTTACACAAACCTGTCTGCTGCAGTTAATGCGTGTATTAATTTGATATTCGTTTTCCGATATGGATCATTCAGGATCAGATTCAGGATCCACGGTGTTGGGATTCAGCTCGTTATCGATTCCCATGTTGGCGACCTTCCATGTATCACCGGACTTCATCAATGTCATCTGATATCCGATGTGCCATGTTCTGTGTACTTCACCATTGTCCGCAAAATAGTCGAATACAACATGGGCAAGCATCGTGTCATCATCGAGTTTGATGCACTTCAGTACTTTTTCGTTGGAGAAGTTAGAGATAGCGTGAGACGTAAACCAGTAATTCTGTACAGTCTGATATCTCTGATACCAGTAAGACTGTGTGAATGCGATTGCCGCTACATCTCCGAGTGTAGCTTCCTGTGCAGGGAACTTCGCGATCGTTTCGCCGCACTTGATGATCATATCAAGGATCTTCTGATCGGTTACCTCTTCACCGACTATCAGGTTTCCGCTCAGTACATTCTTTACATTTGCTGTTTTGGCAATGCCGCTGATCGTTATTTCCGGCTCACCCAGCAGTCCATCGATCCGGTAGATATCCATATGCGGGACTACAGTCTGTGCCGGCATCTGTGAACATACTGCTGCAGGAACATCTGCTTCAACCAGCATATCCTTGGTAAAAGGAATATCGTTTACGGAAACCAGTGAACCTGCAGGCACTTCCAGCGTATAGGATTCCTGACCCTTCAGCGGCACAGCAAGTTCCCACTCATTTCCGTTCTTCATCAATGATGCGTCTGCGATCGCTGCAGTATCGGAATAAATGCGATATGAAACAGCATTATCCGTTTCACCCATCTTCACTGCATGAAGCGGTTCAGACTGCGTAAACAGACTTGCCAGCTTCTCGTTATAAACATTTTCCGTATCGTAGCCTGCAGAGATCCTCTGCGTTGCTGCATATATGCCGTCAAACTGATTGGCTGACAAACGTTCAACGTATGCATTCATTGCTGTTTCAGGCATAGCAGCATCTTCTTCTGCATATTTTTCAGCCTGTGAGCGCACATACAGATGTCCGCCCCCGAAAGAGGCTGCGGCTGTCAATGCCGCAAACAGGAACACCATGGACGGTCTGACTTTTCTCTTTGCCATTATTTGTCCCCCCTGACCAGAAGAACCGACGGAAGGTTTCTGGAATCATACATTGAAACAGGATAATGAACATATCTGCCGTTATAGATCATGACACTTGAGTTTCCGCCGTCCAGGTTGCCTGCCATGACTGCTTCATAGTCCTGGAAAATCTTTACAACATCTTCGTACTTTGCGCCAAAGGAGGAAGGTCCTCTTCCGTCAATAACCAGCAGCAGGAACGTGCCGTCTTTTGTCTGTCCGACAGCAGTTCTGGGATTCAGGTTGTTCAGATTGTCAGTGCCGGGCACATAGGTAACTTTGCCGTTTGTAATAAACGTCGGTCCGAATGTGACTGCTTCCACAACTCCCATATCCAATGCACCCTGTCCGGTAGTCGTCAAAGTAACAAGTTTATGATCCTTTGTAATACCGAGGATCGGCTGAGGTGATCCTCCGCTGATCAGTTTTCCGTTGAGAATGGTAATACCTGCGGGAATACTTCCGTTGCCTGTACCACCGGCATCCTCAAAACCGCCGCCGTTGATCCCGGCAAGAGCTTTATGCATTTCAACGTAGTCTTCCAGTTCCGGTGCAGCTCTTCCGCTTCCCATGTCGGGATTGATCGCTACAAATACCTTTTTCGGGTCTTTCACGACCATCATGTATCCTTCATATGTCGCGGAATAAATATGCTCAATATAAACACCGTCTCCGTTTGTATCAGGATCGATCTCTTCCTTTGACAGTTCAGACAGCAGCACTTCATTGGCATTAACAGTCTGATCCGGCGTTCTGAGAGCTGCCATCTGATCAGCTCCCAATACCTTTTCAGCCAGCTTGTATTCCATGGAACTGCTGTTTAATTCCCTGACTGCCTGCTTTGTATAAGCAGGATGGTCTCCCCCGTACTTTTCTTCCGCAAGGGACCATACTGTATAGGCGCCTCCTGCAGCTGCTGTCACAAGACACAGCACCAGCGTCAGGAGCGGCGACAGTCCGATCCGTTTTTTCCTTGTCATAGTTTTCCCCCTGTTGTTTCAGATCTTCAGCCCGAATTCTTCCGGTCTGAAGGATGGACATACACTTTCGTTCGTTGCGATCACGCTGGATGCCAGAACAGTACCGATCTCGCATGATTCCTTCAGTGTCTTGCCATATGTCAGTCCGACCGCAACTCCTGCAAAGAACGCATCCCCACAGCCGGTCGTATCTATAATATCTACATTCTTCGCGGAGCAGTAACCGGAACCGTATCCTGTCTCAGTATACGCAGCTCCGTTCTCACCCATCGTTACGACCAGACGTCTGATCTTGGCTTGCTCAGCACGCTCTTTGATATCTTCCGCAAGTTCTTCCGCAGTGCAGTGATCGTAATTGACCGAAAACAGCAGACCGGCTTCCTGCTGATTGCATACCAGGCAGCTGAGCTTTTCCAGCATCCCTCTGCGTTCCATAGCGATCGACATGTTGGAGACCACAGCATACACCTCTTTATGATACTGTTCTGCCAGTTCAAGGATCCTGCTGACCAGATTTTCTTCCATATCGATCTCGACGACAATGCTGTCGGCGGAAGAGAAGATCTCATCCCCGTATTCGGCCAATATCGACTCGATCTCCGAGAGATCAGGACGCTTGGATATCGAAGCTGTTACATCTCCCTGGTTGTCAAACACAGCAAGCCAGGTACCAAGGCCGTCCGCAGTGCGCCTGATATATTTGGTGTTGACTTTCTTCCGCCTTAACCGGTCCAAAACGTCCGTCGATATTCCGCTTTCATCTACAACACTGATAAAAGTGGGCTTCAGATGCAGATTGGCAATATCCTCCGCAACATTTCTGCTGACACCGCCGTGAACCTGTACGACCCTTCCGACATTTCTGCCTCCGGGAATATATTGTGAGAGCGGATATCCTTTAATATCCACAAATACTGCGCCAAATACAGCAATTCCCATGTTACCGTCCCCTTTTTACTCAAACAATGATAACAGGAACGTCCTCTGAAAAGTAAAAAAAAGAACATAAATCACAAAAATATTAATTCGGTTACCGAAATATATTGACAAGTTTTTACCCTGTGCTATATTTAGTTCGGTTACCGAAACATAAAGAAGGTACAGGAGGTATAAAAAAATGAGAGAACTCACAGTTAATGAACAGCTGTTCCGCAGACTGATGCACTTACAGAGAAGAATGCGCATGAGCATGCCGGAACCCCGTCATCCCGAAGGTCCGATGAACGAGAACCATCCTCCTGAGGGTCCAGAAAACTGCCAGCGTCCGCCGATGCACAGACGTCCGCCTCTTGCCAGGGAACATCTTCTGCTGACCATCTCATCCAGAGAAGGCATCCATCAGAAAGAACTGGCTGAAATGATGCATGTTAATCCTTCTTCCATGTCTGAATTTATCAATAAGCTGGAAGATGAAGGATACATTGTCCGCAATGTCGATCCTGAGGATAAACGTGCGACCCTGATCACCCTGACTGAGAAAGGAAATGCCCGTGCAGCGGAGATCCGTGATGAACGGGAAGAACGTTTCAATAATCTCTTCGGTTCACTGAGCGAAGAGGAGAAGGTACAGCTCAATGATCTGCTTGGCAAGATCATTGGGAACAAAGAACACCGTCCTCATCACGGGCACCACAGACACAGTGAAGAAACAGCAGAATGACCTGCTGAACCGGCAAGAAGGAGAAACATGTCTCCTTTTTGTTTTTCTGCAGGACACCGATCCTGCAGACGTAAAATCTCCCGGAGATCAACTCCGGGAGATAACAGTGTTTATTCGGATGCTCTGTCCCTGCATGTGTATACTTTTGTACCTGTGCATGTATAGACAGCTGTAGCTTTTTCACTGAAAGTCCTGCTTTCCTTCTTGGAATCCAGATATGTGAATTCGCCTTTTTCGATCTTAAAGACGGTCATATCTGCTTTCATGCCTTCTCTCAGTTCTGTTTCCTTATCCTTGATGCCCTGAAGTTCGACCGGCGCAGCGATCGTCTTGTTCAGGATCCACCACCAGGGCTTCTGTGTCAGCCCTCTGACTTTGGTCATCACAACACCGAGATTGTATACCGGTCCTCTGATGTTTCCGCCGTGAAGATCACTGGAGATCGTATCTGTGAAGAAACCGGCTTTCCAGGCTGTTTCCGCTGTATCATAGCTGTACGCATTAGTTCCGTGGGACAGATCGAAGATAACGCCTCTGTCTCTTCCGTCGAGAACGCACTGTTTGATATGTCCTTCATCATCCACGACCTTCATGACTTCACTGTTTCCGGCAAGTGTATGACAGAGAACATCACCCTTTTTCAGGTAAGTAAGCAGTTTTTCTACACCGATACGGCTGCGTGGCGCATGAACTGCAATCGGCATATTCAGTTCATCTGCCAGAGATCTGAGCTGTTCCATGACATATACAGGATCATAGCAGAACTTATCATCGATCCTTGCCTTGAGACCGAGCAGTTCATGTCTGTATTTATTTGCGATCCTGATCACCATTTCACGGTCGATATCTTCAGGCCCGTCGAAATCGGTACGGTTAACTGTTCCGCCGCAGCCTCTTCTGGAAATATTCAGATATGACATGAAACGCAGATCTGTACGCCAGAGGATCGTTTCCCTGTACTGCTCATAGTTTTCCGGACCAAGTGAACCGAGATCCAGCGCATAGGTAACTCCCTGTCTCAGCAGATCATCCTGCGGACTGATACCGCCCTGGCCTTCTACATAGTTGGCAAAGTGGCAGTGTGCGTCAAGCCAGCCAACAGAGACGTACATTCCTTCAGCATTGAAAACTTCCGCTTCTTCAGTTTTAATGTTCTCAGCGATCTTTGTAATGATGCCGTCTTCTACAAGGACATCAGCTTTCTTTTCTTCTCCATTCAGGATAGAAAGAACGGTACCGTTCTTAATAACATATTTTTTCAGCATAGTTTTTTCCTTTCTCTATCAGACCGGCTTATGGTCAGTTACACTTGCTGGTTCAGACGTTTGTATGATTCCCGTTATCAGAATGCCGGGAATACTGTCATTGTAACGATGACAGAAGCGATGCAGATGATCAGGGAAGGCAGCCAGCCCATCTTCAGCAGGTCTTTCTGGTCATATCCGCCGAAGCCCATCATCAGAGGAACAGTAGCTGTAGCAGAAGGTGTCAGGAAGGCTGTCAGGCATGCTGCACTCAGAAGGATCAGCGGTCCTACCGGGTTGGCACCAAGTGCCTTGCATGTCAGGATCGCGATCGGACGGAAGATGTTGCCTACTGACTGGTTCTGCATGAACTGTGTCAGGATGAACGGGATGACGAAGAATGCGCCGCCGATGATATAGCTGTTATGTGTTCCGCCCAGTGCTTTTGCCAGTGCATCACCGATCAGGTCACCAAGTCCGCATTCAACCATTGCACCGCCTACAGACAGCGCCGCGATCAGCATCAGTACGATCTGGAACGGTACAGCACTTGTAGCTTCTTTCGGTTTCAGGACTCCTAAGGCAACTTCCAGTGTAGCGCCTGTCATAGCTACCTGCCAGTTATCAAGATGCAGTTTGGAAGAGAATACCAGACCGAGGGTTGTGAGAATGAACAGGAAGTAGCCGAGGAATTCTCTTGTCGGATCAAGCGGTTCTTTTTTCGCAACTGCCTTGCCTTTTCCTTCCATTCCCTGGATCGGTACAGACGGCTGTTCAGGTGCGAATTTCGGTGCAATGAAGATCGCATAAACCAGAATGATGATGGCTGAGAGGATACGTCCCTTGAAGGGATCCAGCAGCTGCATCTGGTAGTCAGTATATCCATAGGATTCCAGGTAGCCGTTCTGTGTTGCGAACGTAGCTGCTCCGCCGCCGATCGGCAGAACGCCTGCTGTGCCGACTGCTACGAGACCAAGCGCGAAGATGACTTTGGAAGGACTGATATTGAATGATTCACAGCTCGCAGACATCAGCGGAGCCATGATCGTGAATACTGCAACAGGGCTGGGGATCAGGTTGCAGAGCAGGAATGTCATCAGCAGATAACCTGCCATGACGACTGTGAAGTTTCCGCCTGCGATCTTATAGACCAGATTTGAAAGCTTGCTTACTGCCTGCGTACGGTTGAAGCCGGCAGAAACAATGAACATACCTGTAATGAGCAGTACGTTTGCGTTTGCAAAGTTTCCAAGAACGTTTTTGGCCGGTACGATACCTGACCATGCGGTAAGAATGATCGCGCAAAGTGCAATGACACCGTTTGTTGTTTTGAGCTTACGTGCAAAGACATAGCCGCCGATCATGAAGACGAATAAACCAAGGCACAAATACATCTGTGTTGTCATGTTGTTCTCCCTTCCAACATATAAGTTATAATTTCAGGAATTTCAGTACCGTTCTACCCGTCCGGATATTCCCCTTATCCGGCAGTTTCTCCGGCCTTTTTCCTTACTGTTACCGCTTACAATATAGTTTTTAACGGGAAAATTGACTAATAACACAAAAAGGCCAACTTATACGTTTTCGTTATAAGTCAGCCTTTGATCATCATTTATTAACAGAAAAGTTCTCAATTCAGCATTCAAAACATGAGGCATTATTCAAACAATGAGAGCCGGATGTCCTTCCATGACTTCTGCTCTGCATCATGGATGATATCCGAATCCTCATAGTTTCCGATAAGGAAGGGAGAATTCACATCATGCGCAAGCATATTCTCTCTGACCTTTTTGGGATCGTTGTTCGCATAGCAGTATCTGCAGAGATGCCCGCAGCTGTCGTAGGCACCGATATCACCTGACAGATAGCAGACGCACCCTTCCCTGGCAGGCTTGAATGACGGTACTTTCAGTTTATGATGGATCGCCTTTTCGTATACATCAAGCGTCATGCACCCCCGGCAGTCCGCTCCGTAAGGTTCCAGCAGGGTTCCTTCTGAGCATGGTCTGACAGTCATTCCATGTTCTCCTGCGATCCGGATGATCTCTTTTCCGATCATGATTCTGTCTGTGATCGGCACTTCTCTTACTTCCGGAAAATTCCGCTTCACTTTTTCATACAGATCGATGAAGCTGATCACCACGGTATTTGTATATCCTTCCAGTTCTGATGCCATTGTCTGAAATGCGCGCAGATGATACTCAGCTGTATATTTCTCATTCAGCAGGATCGGATCATATCTCCAGCCGATGGAATCAACACCTACGATATTCGAAAGTGTTTGAAAATCCCTCAGGATCTGATGCTTATCCGGTACATTCGGTTCAATATCCTTACCGTATGGTGTGATCGTCACAAACCAGTACTGCCCGTAATCCTTCAGCAGATCCATATAGGGAAACATTCCTGCAGGGTTTTTACTGCAGAAGCCGATCACATCAACCACGGATGGATCCAGTCTGTATCTTGTGACCGTTTCATGATGAAACGGATTTCTCACACATACGAATCCTTCTTTCAGCCTGTTGGCAAACCATTCCGCATAGAATGCCGGTATATCTGTTCTCTGTCCCGTGTTGATAATCATAAAACCTCTGCTTTTCATCAATATATCATAGTCGTCAATATGGCTGAAAAACAGAAGACCGGAACTGTATTCCTGCAGTCCCGGCTGTTTCCTGTATTATTTATTCTTTGCGTACTGATCGAACCAGTCAGTGATCTCCTTCAGTCTTCTTATCCTGTGCTTCGGCTTGCCGCTTCTGCTCAGTTCATGGTTTTCACCGTGGAACAGGCACATACGTGCAGGTACTCCGTGCATCAGCAATGCCTGCAGCATCTGTATCGCGTCTGCCATCCAGCATCTGTAGTCTTCATCAGACTGGATGAACAGTGTCGGTGTCTTAGCCTTGTCCGCGTATGCAAGCGGTGAATGCGCCCACATCTTTTCCGGACTGCTCCAGGGATCAGCCTGGATCGCGGAGAGGTTATGATAATAACCGATATCCGTTGTCAGGCACTTGGACAGATAGTTGGAGATCGATCTCTGAGAAGCGATCGCCGCAAATCTGTCGGTATGTCCGACGATCCAGTTTGCCATGAAACCGCCGTAGCTTCCGCCGGTCATCGCAACACGGTCCTGATCGATCTGAGGTACTCTTGCCAGTACCTGATCTGTAAATTCCATCAGATCGTTATAGTCCCTGACGCCGTAATTGTCTCCGTAAATGTCCGCAAAAGCGCCGCCTTTGCCGGAAGAACCTCTCGGATTGCAGAAGAATACGATATATCCCTGTGCTGCCCAATACTGCATTTCGTGGAAGAAACCTTCTCCATACGCAGCCTGAGGTCCGCCGTGTACGTCAAACACTGCAGGATACTTCTTTTCCTTATCAAAGTCCGCCGGATAAAGTACCCATCCGTCGATCTCCACGCCATCTTTGTCTGTGAATGCAAAGTGCTCTGTTGAAGCGATCTCATGTTCATTGACATATGCTTCGTTGAAGCAGGAAAGCTTTGTTACACAGCCGTCTTTCTTCATATAGACTTCCTGCGGTCTGTCTTTTTCCATACCGAGGAAATAGACCGGATCTGTACCTACTGCACAGTTAACAATGTTGATGTCATCGACCAGTGTTTCGATATTTCCGCTCAGGTCCATATGTCTGAATACTGAATGATATCCGACAGTCTGGACAAAGAAGATCCCGTCTCCGCCGAATACAGCTTTGCCGCCTCCGGCAATATCACTTCCGACACCGCCAAGGCTCGGATCAGGCGCTGCCAGCAGTTCAAATGATCCGTCCGCATTGCAGAGATAGAATTTCGGATTTTCGGATGAACCGTATGTTTCACCAGTAGCCCCAAGGAAGATCACCTGTTCGCCGCTGAATACAGCACCGCTGATGTTATATTTGTTCTCCAGTTTAACTTCAACGGCACTGCCATCCTTCAGGTCACGGATAAACAGTCTGGATTTCTGAGGGTTCACTGTTGTGAACTCATTTCCCCAGTAAACGACTCTGTCTTTTGCGTCGTTCACAGAGAAACCGTGCAGATCAAAATATCTGTCTGTCAGTTTTTCCTGTGTATCTGCTTTTCTGTTGACGAGGAACAGGCCTGCACGCAGCTTATTGATGACTCCGCGGCCGTTGAACCAGAACGGCAGTTCATCAAATACTGAATAGTCTTTTTCTTCTTCCAGTTGTGCCAGCGCCTTTTTCTTCTCATCATCGCTCATTGCAGAGAAATCAGGCAGGCTCAGGTTGACGGATCCCTGTACCAGGAAGCAGTCATCAGACAGCGGATACAGACCGGATGCCGCAAATGGAAGAACCATGTATTCACATGCTTCACCGCCGTTCAGGGAAATGCTGTTATATACGGTGTATACAACTCCGTCCTTTGCGGGATGTGCATTCAAACGGTCTCCGGGGAACAGAACAGTATTCTCATCCAGGAAGCAGGGTGCTTTACCATTCTCGGATGCTGTGAGGCGGAAGAATGATGGAGTATGAGCCTCGTCATATACCCATATGTCTGTCTTATAAGCGTTCTTTTCTACGTCTCCTTCCGTTACAGTCACTGCAAGTTTCTTTCCCGAAGGAGAAAGAACAGGATCTGAAAGTTTTTTGATTTTCGCAAAATCTTCGATTTCTACCTTTTTCATGATCAGGTTCCTTTCTTATCATTACTCAGAATCATATCAAAAAAAGCATCATTCAAGAAGGATTCCGCCTGAAGCGTTCCCTCCGAATGACTGCATTTTTTTAGTTATCTATCATTTTTTCAGAGAAGATACTAGTCCAGCATACTGTTGAAGTAGAAATACCAGAATGTGTCCTTACCGTACTGCTCCCAAAGCTTCCATTCTTCCAGTGCCCTGTAATCTGTTCCAGGATCAAGTTCCCCGGAAAAATATGCTGTATTCATATCGACTGCGAAAGTGACCATCTTTTCTTTTTGGTCATCCGGAATGTCCCGGTCTTCCAGCAGCATGGAAGTCTGTTCTCTTGTACGCCCTGTAAAGCGCTCATACGCTTCATTCTGAACGACATCCAGATGGTCCTTGCTGTAAACAGCATTTCCTTCTTTGTCGATATTCAGTATTCCATAGCGCAGCGGATATACACTCATACTGCCGGTACAGATGTCCGTCAGTCCGTTTTCCTCGGAAACATGCTGGAGATGGGAATGACCGCTCAGATTCAGCTGTACGCCTCCGCTTCTCAGAACAGACAGCACCTGTGCAGCGTTGTTTATGATAAAGCCGTCCGCAAGCATGGAACTCTGCGGAAGGACATTCTGATGTGTTACGGAGATTACATGAACTCCGGATTCTTTTGCTTTTTTCAGCTGGATCTCTGCCCACCTGAGCGTCCCCGCACTGACAGTTCCGGGTTCCGCTTCTGTATTGCAGTCCAGTGCCAGCAGCCAGAGATCGTCTCTCAGCTCATATACATAGCTGAATGAAGAACTGTCCTTGGACAGTGCCCCATCCATGCCGTACGCACTCATGATTTCACGGAACTCCTGCTGTGAGATCTGATCCGCTTTAAATATTGCGTATCCTTCATAGCTGGCCGCAAACCCATAGGCAATGTCATGATTGCCGGGTACCACAAGAACTTTGATCCCCGCATCTATCAGCTTATCAAGTTTAGCCTTCAGATCCTTCAGGCTGACCATCTCACCGTTGAACGTCAGATCACCAGACAGTATCACCGCATCCGGTTTTTCCTTCAGTACAGTCTCCACAAATGCATCAGCGATCTCTTCTGTATGTTCCGTGAGTTTTCCGTCACCGGTTTCGATCATTTCGGTAAACAAAGGACCATAATCCGTCAGCTGGGGAGATATGTAATGAAGATCCGTACCGATATAGATCGTGTAGCCTTCCCCTGCAGACTTCTTATCCGCTGTACCGGAACATCCGCATATCGAAAGCAGCATGACACTCAGCACCGCCTTTTTAATCTTCTTCAGCATAGATCTGCACAAGTCTCAGCAAGATCTCTACATTCTTTTCCATGCTCTGAATGGGTACATATTCAAATCTTCCATGCGCATTCTCATAACCTGCGCTCAGATTCGGGCACGGCAGTCCCCTGTGTGAAAGTGCGCTTCCGTCCGTTCCGCCTCTGAATGCAAGATCATGCGGTTCTACACCGCAGTCACTGATCGCGCGGACAAGACGCTCGACCAGATAAGGTACCTGGTCAACTACTTCTTTCATGGAGCGGTATGTTTCATTGATCTCAAGTGTTACAACATTTCCGAATTTGCGGTTCAGTTCATCCGTGACCTTCTGAAGATATGCCTCACGGTGCGCAAATTCTACCGCACTGTGGTCACGTATGATCAGATGGATCTCTGTATATTCACATGAACCGTTAAAGGAAGTGACATGGTAGAAGCCTTCCCTGCCGTCGGTATACTGCGGCTTTTCAAATGCCGGCAGCATATTCATGAATTCAGCACCGATATCCACAGAGTTGATCATGATTCCTTTCGCAGTTCCTGTATGAACGCTTCTGCCGGTGATCGTGACTTTAGCAGCACTGGCATTGAATGTTTCATCTTCGTAATATCCCAGATAGTCACCGTCCAGTGTATAAGCGGTCGGTGATCCGAAGCGCTGCAGGTCCAGGTCCCGTGCAAGTCCGCCGACTTCCTCGTCAGGTGTAAATGCCAGACAGATATCTCCATGCGGAATATCCGGATTTGCGCACAGATATTCTGCCATCGTCATGATCGCAGAGATGGATGCTTTGTCGTCACCGCCAAGCAGTGTCGTTCCGTCTGTCAGAACAAGGTCCTGCCCGATATAGTTCTTCAGGTTCGGAAAGTCCGCTACTGCCATAACGATATTCTTTTCCTTGTTCAGAACGATATCCTGTCCCTGATAATTCTCAAGCACCCAGGGTTTTACATCCGTACCGGATGCGTCCGGCGCAGTATCCATGTGTGCTACAAGACCGAGCGCCTTGTGTTCTCCTTCTGTATTGGCAGGGATCTTTCCGTAAACAACACAGTATTTCTCATCCAGCCAGACTTCAGACACTCCGATCTCTTCGAGTTCTGCCTTCAGCATTCTTGCCAGATCAAACTGCTTCGCAGTCGTAGGTCTTTCCGATACACCATTCCTGGACTGCGTATCTACTTTTGCATAGCGGATCAGACGATCACGCACTTTTTCATAAAACTGAGTCATACTTTCTTCCTTCTTTCACTCAGAATTTTATCACAACAGGTATTACAAACACATTTCACAAGCAATTATCATAAATAATACCTGCTTTGATCGTCGCATAAACTGCCTACGGCCTTGCGGCAGGACTTAAGCCAAAGGAAAACCGCACAATGAAAAACCGCCGCATTGTGATACCTTTGCAGCGATTTGGTACATGTGTTTATGATCAATGATCAGATCGCGAAGTCACCGTGATCAAAGATGACAGTTTCTTTTCCTTCTGCATCCGTTCCCACGATATGCATGTCTTCGGTACCGATCATAAAGTCGATATGGATCGTAGAATCATTAAATGTATACTTTGGATCAGCCGGCTGCTGACGGCTCAGTCCCCTGCCCAGTGCCAGATGGCATGATGCGTTCTCATCGATCAAAGTCGTGTAGTAAACAAGTCCGCTCATTGAGATCGGTGAATGATACTCTACCAAAGCTGCTTCACCGAGATAGCCTGCATTCTCATCCATTTTGACGAGGGCTTCCAGCATCTCTTTGCCTTCCTGTGCAAGCACTTCAACGACTTTGCCTTTTTCAAAACGGAAACCGAAGTTCTCAACAGCCTTGCCGCCAAGCACGAGCGGTCTGGACGCATATACCACACCTTCTGTTCCGAATTTCTCAGGTGTCGTGCAGATCTCTTCCGTCGGAATATTCGGAGAGAACGGTACATAATTCTCCGGGAGCTTCCGTCTGCCCATGCTGAAATAGGACTCCGGTGTCAGGCGGACTGTCAGGTCAGTTCCGTTGGATGCCGTGTAGTGAAGCTTGACCAGATGCAGCGCATCGATCTTTTCACCGCGTACCTGCTTCATTCTCTTTTTTTCTTCCCATGTCGCTACAACATCGTTCGTTTCATCGATATTGCAGAGTTTCAGCAGGATCTTCCACAGTTCTTCCAGACGTTCTTCTTCCGGAATATGTTTCAGAATATAATCTGCCCATTCCTTTGTAGGGATCATTGCGATCAGCCACTGACAATGCTTCTCACGGCTTGCCTTGCGCATGATATTGCGGACCGCATCGATATGGGCAAAAACTGCATTTGCCTGTTCTTCCGGCAAATCTTCCATCAGTGCGGGATTCACGCCTTCCAATCTGACAAAGCACGCTCCCTGATCAAGATATGTGCTGTTCTGCAGGACTTCCCATTCCTCAAGTCTGCGGACATCTTCATCGCTTCTGTATTTTGCGGCAACCTTCATGTTTGCCTCATCCAGATAATGAACGATGACATTTGAAGCTCCGAGTTTGTAACATTCTTCTGCGAATACCGGTGTAAAATACGCACCTTCCACACATGCCTCAACGAGTACAGGCTGTCCTTTCTGGACATTCAGTTCGACTCTTGCCAGTGTATAGGCGTACTTTCTGATCATTTTTTCCATATCCATATAGCAGATCCTCTCTTTTCCTCAATGATTATATGTTAGTTTCCTCTCCAGGGCGGTCTTTCTGATCACAGGTTTTCCGACATCAGATCCAGCAGATGCAGTCCATCTGCGCCGCCTAGTTTTACGCCCTTCAGACAGGAATTACAGTAGACGACGACTCTGTCAGTCTGATACTGGCTGACCCATTCCTTCATGATCTTTTCCTGTTCTTCCGGAGGCAGGATCTCAATGAATTCATCGTTCAGCTTATTGAAATAGACCGGTGCGATCTTCAGATTGCCTGCGGGGATCTTTGAGTAGCGGAACGGTCCGTCAAATCTTGACTTCTCGTAGTTTTCCTCAATTTCAACCGGCACCATGTTCATTCTGCGCAGGCATTCACGTACAGCTCTCTGAACCTGCGGTTTATGAGTCGTACGATAACAGTCCTGGACCGTGATCTGTTCACCATGATGATCCGGCCATGGAAACAGCGGATCCTGGAGCAGATACTCATATAAACTCATCTCATTTGCCTGGGGTGATACTTCGTCTGTAATGATCGCGCATGAAACACAGTTTACGAGAACTGTATCTCCCTCGTGAAACTTACTCTGGGAAACTCTGCAGCAGCCGCAGATCTCCGTATCAGGTTTACTTCTCAGATACGCCTGTATTTTCTGGCTCACTTCAGGATGAGCCGCTTTGAAATTACAGCTTGGAAGGTAAAATACTGTCATTTGTCATTCTCCTTGCGATCATTCAGTTATTGAATAATCCGTCCTTAACAGCATAATCATATCATTTCACAGCAGACAGAAACCAACAGATGATAAAAGCACAGCCATTACAGCTGTGCAAAAAGGAGAGCCGCATATCAGACGCAAGCATTCGCCTGAGAACTATTTTCCTGAAAGGGAGTATCTTCTCAGATATGTGACAGAGAAAGCTGCACATACGCAGAGGAATACGCCAAGAACGAATACCGGGCGGAAGCTTCCGGTAAAGTCATAAATATAAGGGATCAGAGAACTTGAGAATGCGCCGATGAACCCGTTGGCTGCCTGCATGCTTGCAAGCTTCTGACGGTAACCTTCTTTCCCGTACAAGTCCAGATACATCAGGGAAGGAACCGTCATTCCGATCGCATAAGTTGTTCCGAACAGCAGTGCAGATGCCATCAGGATCGCTCTGACTGAACTGAACGCAAAGAAACCTGCCATGGACAATGACGTAAAGACCAGGAATACAAGTACTGCCTTGTATACACCAAACTTGTCTGCGAGCGTTCCGAGAAGGAGCTTTCCGCTCAGGTTTCCGATCATTGAAAGACTCGTCAGCAGCGCGCCTGTTTCGATCGTATAGCCCACTGTCTGGGCAAATGTAGGAAGCTGCTGGTTGAACTGGATCATCGAGCCGGGACCGATCACTACGACAAGCGTCAGCAGGAATATGTATAACGGCAGCGTACGTTCGACAGCCGGTTTTTCATCTGCAGCATCGGCTTTCACCTCAGTATTCACCTCATTGATTCCATAAGGCTGTTCACCGACCTGTTCAGGGTTCGTCACCAGGATAAACCAGCATGGCAGGACGATCAGGACAAAGCCGATCAATGCCATGATCAGAGCAGTTACACGCCATCCCAGCGCAACAATGATCTTTGAGCAGACCGGGCTGAATAAAGCACCGGCAATTCCCGAGGCAGACATCGTCAGACCGATCACAAATCCGTTTCTCTTCTTGAACCAGTTATTCAGTACAGTCGGGATGACGGTCATCGTACAGCTCATACCCAGTCCTGCAAAGAAGCCTGAAATGTAGAACTGCCACAGACTGTTATAGAAGAACATTGCCGCGTATGACAGCACCAGGAACAATGACAGCACGGACATCACCATATTTGCTTTATTTTTAAACACAAGTTTTGTTGTCGTTGTTACACAGAACGCTGTAACCAGTGACCGGATCGTATAAAACAGAGACAGGTCGCCTGCCCGGAATCCGAGGTCTTTGATTACAGCAGAAAACAGAATTCCATTGCAGTTCATCAGAATACCAAGTGTTCCTGCCTGAATGCACATCATGCCGATCATGATCTTCCAGGCTGATCCTTTATATTTCTCATTCATAATCAATATCACTCCTGTCCTGAATGTACCGCCCGGATCGTTTTTCTGCTTTGCTTTTATTCAGAATTTCCTGTTTCACATCCCGATAGATCCGTGTATTTTATTTCTCCTTTCATGGATACAGAAGTGTACCTAGACATGAATAATTACCCTGTCATGATCCGTGAATCCTGCCGTTTTCAGTGAAATTTCATGATACGAAATAATCAGTATACGTGAATAATCTCCATGTGGTGATTATTCACATCAGCCGCATCTGTGTGGTGCTTTTCGGCGATGTTTTTTATAAAATAAGTGCAGAGGAAAAGATATGGATACGTCGAAAGCATATACATTCAGACCAACATCACCGGATGGATTTCAATGCTGTGCACTGAGGATCAGCGGATATGATTATACGTGGGACGAAGGCCGTTTCAGGATCATGATCGTACTGAACGGCAATATCGATCTCAGTTTTCGCAGAACTGTATATCACCTGAAAAAGGATGACATCGTCATCGCAAATCCCTGTGAAACACACGCTGCTTTCAGCACGGATCCTGACGCTGTCCTGTTCTGTCTTTCTTTCGCAAGACGAGCATTCAGGGAGATCCTTCCCCAGGGTATGAAATGCCATTTCAATTTTATCTCCGGCAGATCCCCTAAGGATGACACCATCTGCAGACAGCTGCGCTACCTGTGCGCACAGATGGCAGATGCGGCCTCTTCACCCTCCCCGATGTCTGACATGACCGCAAGAGGTGCATTTGATCTCCTGAAAGCACTGTTGCTGACAAAGTTTTACCCCGATATTTCACGTCGCAGAACAAGCGTGGATATCGATGCGACCACACAGAAAAAGATCATCAGCGAACTGGCCAGACGGTACAACGAAAAGATCACTTTGGAAGAAGTCGCCCTCAAATTCGGATATAACAGAACATATCTGTCCGGCGCATTTAAAAAAGTGATCGGTGTCAACCTGTATGAATATCTGACCATGATCCGCTTCCGTCAGGCTGTCAGGGAACTTACCGAAACAGACAAGACACTTACCGCGATTGCATATGACTGCGGCTTCCCGGAACCGAAAACCTTCAACCGCATCTTCCGGGAAAACTTCGGCATGATGCCTGCGGAATACCGGAGCATCCTGAAGCAGCACAATATCACCGCATGCCATATGCCGTACCTGTCGTTTGACACACCGGAAGTATCGGATGCGCTGCAGACCTATATCAGTATTTAACTGTAATTGAAACAAAAAAAGGATGTAACTCCTTTCGGCAATGTTGTGAACTGCCAGGCTGTTACATCCTTTTAGTTATTTAGAGATTCTCTTCAAACGCTTTTTTTACGGTTTCTGCACATTCAGCTTCATCTTTGCCTTCAACACGTACGACAACCGTATCACCGAATTTCAGTTCGGAACCCATGAAGCTCAGGAGTTTCTTTACATCATAACTTTGCTCGCCTTTCCAGACTGTTACAAAGCTTTCATAACCCTGTAAAGCTGCAACGATCTTTCCGGCAGGCCGTGCATGTATTCCTTTAGGATCTTTAACAATAAGCTGAACTTCAATCATATATTAAACCGCTTTCTTGACGTCAGTCAGATCGAAGCTGTTTGTAACAACTACGATTACAGTATCAGGATGGTTTGCAGCAGCGATCTTTGCACGATCGAAGTGGATCAGCTTGTCGCCTGCTTTAACTGTCTGATCCTGTTCAACGAATGCTTCGAAACCTTCGCCGTCCATGCTGACAGTATCAACACCAACGTGGATCAGGATCTCAACGCCTGTATCAGACATCAGACCAACAGCATGCTTTGTCGGGAACAGCATTGCTACCTTGCCATCGAACGGTGCATATACGAATTCACCTTCAGGCTGGATACCGATGCTCGGACCCATTGCTTCACCGGCAAATACCGGATCAGGAATTTCGGATGCAGGGATCATCTTACCTGCAACAGGCTGCAGTACCTTGCTTTCAACTGTCTTGGATGCTGTCAGGGCAACTTCAGTCGGAACATTTGTATCAGCTTCAGCAACTACCGGTGCAGGTGCAGGTGCAGCTGCAGGTTCTGCTGCAGGTGCTTCTTTAACTGCTGCAGGAGCTTCCGGAACATCTTCGTGCCAGAACATTGTTGTCAGAGCAAATGCGAGACCGCCTGCGATAGCAAGAACGATCGTGTACTGGAGCGGGTTGGATACAGTCAGATAGCCAGGGATACCTGTAACACCATATGCTGTAGCACCGAATCCGAACAGAGCAGCAACGAGCGCACCAACTGCACCGCCGACCATACCGGCAACGAACGGCTTCATGAAGCGCATGTTGACACCGAAGATAGCGGGTTCTGTGATACCGAGAGCTGCGGACAGTGAGGAAGGAATAGCAACAGCCTTTGTCTTTGCATTCTTAACCTTGAGACCTACAGCAAGGCAGGCACCGAACTGTGCGAAGTTTGCAGCGGAAGCGATCGGCATCCATGTGTTCAGACCGCTTTCAGCAAGCATACCTGCTTCGATAACGTTGTACATATGATGGAGACCCATGACGACAGTAACAGGATACAGAGCACCCATAGCACCGGCGCCGATTGGATTGCGTACCAGGACTTTTGCACCTGCAAGAACCCAAGTTTCGAGTGTGGAGAAGATCGGACCAACGATCCACAGTGTGACAAGAGCTGTAACGAATACTGTTGTCAGCGGTGTGACGAACAGGTCGATCATTTCCGGTACATGCTGGTGCAGCCATTTTTCAACTTTGCACATGATGAATACGGCAATGATGACCGGGATAACGTGTCCCTGATAGCCGGACCGTTGGATGGATATGATATTACCCAACAGATGCCATCTCGGAATAACACCATCTGTAACTCCGAAGAAGGAGTTGATTGCGTCTGTATTTGCTACGTTCCATCCATTCAGGAATGCGGAGTGGATCATGAGCAGACCGATAACCGCACCGAGGAAGATATTTCCGCCGAATACTCTTGCTGCAGAAACAGCAACGATAACAGGCAGATAAGCGAACGCAGTATTTGCAACTGTGTCGAGGAATGCGAACCAGTCAGATCCGCCGAAGCCGAGTCCGGGAATCTTAGCCAGAGCCTCAACGAGACCCATCATAAGACCTGAAGCAACGATAGCAGGAAGAATCGGAACGAATACGTCACCGACTGTCTTCAGCATCTGCTTCCAGAGAGGCTGTTTGGCAGCTGCAGCAGCCTTAACATCATCTTTTGTACCAGCCTGAACACCTGTAACAGCGATAAATTCGTCAAATACCTTGTTAACTGTTCCGGTTCCGATGATGAGCTGAAGCTGTCCGTTTGATTCGAACATACCCTGGACGCCTTCTACATTATCCAGAGCATCTTTGTTCACTTTGCCATTATCTGCGATTACAAGACGCAGTCTGGTAGCACAGTGAGCTGCGCTGACGACGTTCTCGCCACCACCTATATTGGCAGCAATCTCTTCAGCACATTTTCTGTAATCCAATGCCATTTTATTATCCCCTTTCTACCCGCATCCCAACGGGTAAGCATTGTATTTCCGAATTAAGCCTGTAGTGTATTTTGATCAGCTCAGAATAATCCGAGCTGTTCAAAAGTCTTAAATAATCCGTCATCGGTAACCGAAGGAGCGATCACATCGCTGATCTCCTTCAGTTTCGCCGATCCGTTTTCCATGCATACGCTGGTTCCGACCGTTTCGATCATTTCCAGGTCGTTCATGGAATCTCCGAATCCATACGTATCCTCCACCGGGATACCGAGATGACTGCATACTCTCAGGATCGCCTTGCCCTTATCAAATGCCCTGTTTACCAGGTCACCGTTCAGACAGTGGTGTGCAGCTACATCCTGTATCGAGAACAGGAAGTCCTTTTCCAGAAGCTGTCTCGGCTCTTCAAGCTGGGATGCTGCTGTACACATGATTACGATCTTATAGATGTCACGTCCGTCATATTCACCCATCGGTCTGATGCCGAGATCCTGTGACAGAGCTTTTCTCCATCTTTCGATCTCAGAGTTGCCTCCTTCGGAGTCTTTCAGGAAATCACCGAGGTCTTCATCTCCGTATGTAACATCTTTCGCTTCTATTGTGCGGAATACTTCGTTACGTTTCAGAACATCCATTGCCGTTTCAAACTGTTCTTTTGTCATCGGATGATCATAGATCACTTCGTTTCCGGCCAGAATATAGCCTCCGCCCAGAGCTACCGCTCCGTCAAAGCCGAATTTCATGACCGGTGCCAGCATACCCATGTTCCTTCCGGTGCACAGATAGATCAGATTTCCTTTTTCACGGCTTCGTCTGATCGCCTCCAGTGCGCTTGCAGGCGGGACGTTGGAACCCGGTTCTGTCAGGGTTCCGTCGATGTCGAGGAAAATGAGTTTAGGCATTAATATCTACCCTTGCAGCGTCTCATAGCTCTTGTAAGCTGTCTTGCAGGCGCTCCCTTCAAAGGCATTTTTCTGACGACTACAGATACTGCTGTCAGTTCTTCATCTGCCTTCTTTTCTTCCTTCTTTTCCGCTTTCTTCTCTTCCTTCTGCTTCTTGGGTTTCGGTGCCTTCTTCTCAGGATAAACGAGTTTCGGCGCTACAGCAGTCCTTGTCCGGTCTCCTTCATAGGAATGATACATCCAGACAAAGCTCTGCGGAGCGAGTGTAACAGCATCTGCGTTTACAGGTTCCTTCGTCAGCAGATCAACATAGTCCTCTGTTTCATGGATCCATGCTGTTTCTTCTTTATCGCTGAAGTTGAACAGTGCGATCAGTTTCTCACCGTTATAATATCTGCCGATTCCAAGTACACGGTTATTCCATGTTTCGACGACCCATGTATCTGCATCGGATTCAAATACTGCAAATTCAGAACGTGCCTTGATCAGTTCACGCAGTCTCTTATAGAGCTTGCCCTGTCTTGTGTTTTCATCGAAACGCATTGCAGCGTGTTCCCAGTTGAAGTTTCCTCTGTGGAGATAACGGCTGTCATCTGCTTTCAGCGGATCATTGTGATATGTATAGTCATTCAGCTGGCCGATCTCATCACCGCTGTAGAGGACAGGGATGCCGCTCTGTGTGAACAGGAATGCATGCAACATGACATCATAATCGATCGCTCTTGCCAGTTTCCATTCATTCTGCTCATAGTCTGCAGCTTCCATACCTGTCAGGGAAGCTGTCATACCGACGAGTCTCGCATCACCCAGACGCGGATCATCATTGTATGTTTCGCCTCTTGCTTCACTGCCGGCCAGTTTGCCTGTCAGGCAGTCATTCAGGTATTTCTTATGAGGAACTTCATCCATACCGAACTGCTTCAGATAGTCATAATCCAGGCCCCAGCCGATATCATCATGGCATCTAAGATAGTTCAGGAATGTATACTGCTTCGGCAGTGCGAATACGCTCTCCAGCTGATGTCTCAGCAGGCGGACATCTCTTGTCGCAACTGTATGCCAGGTACTTGCCATCGTCGTTACATTGTAGAGCATATGGCATTCCGGTGTCTTCAGGCTTCCGAAATAAGGAACGACTTTGGAAGGTTCCATGACGACCTCACCCAGCAGCAGTGTCCCCGGACATACAACTTCTGTTGCCATACGCATCAGACGTGTCAGGATATGGACCTGCGGAAGGTTTCTGCATGTTGTTCCGACTTCTTTCCAGATATACGGAACAGCATCCAGACGGATGATATCCACGCCGTGGTTGCACAGATACAGCATATTGGCTGTCATATCATTGAAGACGACAGGATTACGGTAGTTGAGGTCCCACTGGTAAGGATAGAACATCGTCATGACGATCTTTCCTGTATCTTCGTTATATGTGAAGTTGCCCGGAGCTGTTGTCGGGAACACCTGCGGAACAGACTTCTCATATTCATTCGGGATCGTCCAGTCATCATAGAAGAAATAACGGTCCTGGTATTCCTTTTCACCGGCTCTTGCGCGCTTTGCCCATTCATGATCTTCACTGGTGTGATTCATGACAAAGTCAAGGCACAGGCTCATGCCCTTGCGGTGGCATGTGTCTGCCAGTTCAGCCAGTTCTTCCATTGTGCCAAGTTCAGGCTGTACTTTACGGAAATCAGATACTGCGTAACCGCCGTCACTTCTTCCCTTAGGGCTTTCCAGCAACGGCATCAGATGCAGATAGTTGATGCCGACTTCTTTCAGATAATCGATATGCGAAAGAACGCCTTTCAGATTTCCTGCAAAGCAGTTTGTATACATCAGCATTCCGAGCATGTCATTTCCTTTGAACCAGTCCGGAACGTCTTCACGTGCTTCATCCCATTCCTTCAGAAGGGAAGAGCGCTGTGAATAATAGTCATACAGCATGGTGCAGAAATAATCGAAAGCATGTTCATCATGATAAAGACTCAGATACAGGTCTTTCATCTCATCATAGTTTGCAGTTAGACGTTTTTTGAATTCTTCATTCCAGCTCTGATCAATCATGACTTTTTCCTTTCTGCAAGGAATACATGCACGTCGCTCAGCTGAGGCATAACTCTGAGTGCACCCTTCCTTGTTGTAACGATCGAAGCAGCTGCGTTAGCTGTTTCGAGCATATCCTTCAGATCCTCTGCTGTCAGACCTTCAAGTCCTTTATCCAGCACCATGTTCAGCATGCATGCGCAGAATGTATCTCCTGCACCTGTAGTTTCGATCGTCTTTTCCTGAAGGAATGCCGGTACTTCCACTCTGAGATTGCCATAGCATGCACGGCTGCCGTCAGGTCCCATTGACAGGCAGATCAGCTTCAGGTTCGGATATGTTTCCTGAAGATATCTGATGCCTTCTTCATAGTCCTGCTTGCCGGTGAACCAGGTGATCTCATTATCCGAGATCTTCAGAACATGTGCATGTCTCATACCGTATGCGATCTGTTCTTTTGCCTGATCGAGCGTATCCCACAGCGGTTCTCTCAGGTTCGGGTCAAATGTAATGATGAGGCCCGCATCTTCCGCTACAGCGATCGCCTTCTGCGTTGCGCTTCTGACAGGTTCATCTGTCAGCGACAGTGAACCGAAGTGGAACAGTCTTGCGCTCTTGATCAGATCAACATTGACTTCTTCCGCACGCAGGTTCATATCTGCACCGGGTTTTCTGTAGAATGCGAAATCTCTGTCGCCGTTCGGCAGTTTCAATACCAGAGCCAGCGTTGTATGTACATCATGGTCAAAGCAGAGTCCGTCTGTAACGATTCCCTGCTCGGCAATAGCGCCGGCAAGCATCTTACCGAATCCATCGTTTCCGACTTTTCCGATAAAGCCTACCTTCTTGCCGAATCTTGTAAGCATGCTCAATACGTTGCAGGGTGCTCCTCCGGGATTTGCTTCCATAAGAGGGTTTCCTTGTTCAGACATTCCGTTTTCCGTGAAGTCTATTAAAAGTTCTCCCAAAGCAACAACATCAAGCCGGGGACGGTTGTTAGTAGTCATACGATTCCTCCCATCAATTTTGATACTTCTGTGACACCAATACTAGTGATATTGTACTATTTTAGTGTGTCAAAAGAAAGATAGGAATCCTTCAAGTTCCAAAAGAAAGGAAATTTATGATACAGCCTGTTTGTAAAGATTTGTTTCTTCTTTCACGGCCGTCAAAAGATGCGGATATTTCCGATCTTCAGACAGCAGCCGATCTGATGGATACCCTGAAAAGCCGCAGGGATTCATGTGTTGGCATGGCAGCAAACATGATCGGCGTACTGAAACGGATCATCGTTTTCAGTACAGGCCCGGCAGTTTTCTGCATGATGAATCCGGTCATTACCGCCAGATCCGGCCCTTATGAAGCAGAAGAGGGCTGTCTGAGCCTGAGCGGTACACGCAAGACAACACGCTACAAAAACATTACAGTCTCCTATCAGGATCTGTCCTTCCACAAAAAACAGCAGAAATTCAGCGGTTATACCGCTCAGATCATCCAGCATGAGATCGACCATACCAACGGGATCGTTATCTGACACGGAGGAGTATTATATGAAGCAGACCTTTTTCTGGGGCAACAGTGTTTCCAGCATGCAGACAGAAGGCGGATGGAATGAAGGCGGCAAATCATTGTCCGTTTATGATATCCGTGAAGCTGGTGAAAATACGAGCGACTGGCACTTTGCCAATGACAATTATCATCATTTCGAAGAAGATATGGATCTGATGAAGGATCTCGGAATGAACATGTACCGGTTCCAGATATCCTGGAGCAGATGTGTTCAGGACGGATACGGTGAATTTAATGAAGAAGGTCTTCAATACTATGACAGATTCATCGATGCCCTGATCGAGCGCGGTATTGAACCGATGATCTGTCTCTATCATTTTGATATGCCTTTATACCTGGCGGAACATTATGACGGGTTCCTTTCCAAAGAAACGGTCCGCTGTTTTGTCCGTTTCGGCAAAAGGATCATTGACCGCTATGCACATAAAGTAAAATACTGGATCACGTTCAACGAGCAGAACCTTTATACATCGCCGATCGCATACAGGATCGCAGGTGTATTGAAGGCCGCACCCTCAGAGCAGAACCTTCTGCAGATCACGCATAATGTCATGGCGGCACACTGCATGCTGAGCAACTACCTCCATGAGCATACCGATGCACAGATCGGAGGAATGCTGGCATATACACCCCGGTATCCCGCTTCCTGCAGGCCGGAAGACATCCGGGCAGCTGAGATCTTCAACGAACTGATGTTCTTTAATCTCTTGGATGTATTTGCCGGAAGAGGATATTCTCCGCTGTTCCTGAAATATCTCAGCAATCACGACATCTGTCTGGAGACAACAGAAGAAGAAACAGAAGCGATCCGGCAGTGCAGATCTGATTATCTTGCATTCAGCTATTACCAGTCCGGTGTCATCGACTCACAGCTGATTCCTGCAGATGCTTCTGTTTATGAATACGGCAAATACGGAAATGCACCGAACCCCTATCTGAAAGCCAGTGAATGGGGATGGCAGATCGATCCTGAAGGTTTCCGTATGATCATGACCAGAATGTACAGCAGATACAGGATCCCTGTATTCCCGATCGAAAACGGCATCGGTGTCCGTGAAACATGGAACGGGACAGATATGATCGAGGATGACTACAGGATCAGCTACCACAGAGACCATATCAAGGCCATGAAAGAAACTATGGAACTGGATGGTGCTGAAGTGCTAGGGTACCTTGGATGGGGACTGATCGATATCCTGAGTTCCCAGGGAGATATGGAAAAGCGATACGGTGTCGTCTATGTCAACCGCGGCAATCATGACCTCAGGGACATGAAACGCGTGCCTAAAAAAAGCTATTACTGGCTGAAACAGGTAATAGCTTCAAATGGTGATGAATTATAATAATCCGCTGACGAATATTCCGATGATCAGGAGCGGCAGGATCCACTGGAAATATCCTTTCAGCCATACAGGCATCTTCATGCCGCTTCCTGTATTTGCTTCGGCAATGTAGTTGTCAAATCCCCAGCCCCATTTTGTCGTACAGAACAGGAGATATATCAATGCCCCGACAGGCAGCAGGAGATTTGACACGATAAAGTCTTCACTGCCGAGGACATTCATTCCTTTGATCGGATTCCAGCCGGACCAGATATTAAAACCAAGAACACACGGCATACTTGCGGCCAGCATGAACAGCAGATTGATGGTGACCGCTTTTTTTCTGCTCCAGCCGAAATTGTCAATGCAGCAGGAGATCAGGTTTTCGAATACCGCGATGACTGTTGAGAAGCTGGCAAATGTCATGAACAGGAAGAACAGCGTTCCCCAGAGCCTTCCTCCGGTCATGCTCATGAATACTTTAGGAAGCGTGATGAAGATCAGGTCAGGACCGGCATCCGGTTGTACACCGAAACTGAAGCATGCCGGGAAAATGATCAGGCCGCTGACAAGCGCAACAAATGTATCCAGAACGCAGATCCAAAGGGATTCCTGCATCAGTGTATTGTCCTTGCTCATGTAGCTTCCGAAGATCTCCATGGACGCGACACCCAGGCTCAATGTAAAGAACGCCTGGCTCATCGCAGCGGTCATGACATTGAACAGACCGACACGGGCAGCCTCTGCCGGATCAGGCTTCAGATAGAATGCAACACCCTTCACAGCACCCGGCATTCCAAGGCAATGTACTGCCAATACGATGATCAGAACCAGAAGTCCGGTCATCATTACCTTCGTAATGCGTTCAATACCGTTCTGGAGTCCGAGCGAGCATACCAGGAACCCTGCGCAGACAGTCAGTGCCATGAAAGCAGTCATTTCTGCCGGATTCGCCATCATGGTGTTGAATACCCCGGCCGTTTCTTCCACCAGCACGCCTGAGAATGTTCCGGTCAGGAACTTCACAAAATAACTGACCATCCATCCCGAAACAGTCGTGTAATACATCATCAGCAAATAGCATCCTGCGATGGCTACCCAGCCGTGAAGATGCCAGAAGCTTCCCGGTTTTTCCAGTGTCTGATATGCAAGCACAGCACTTTTACGTGAAGCTCTGCCTACAGCCAGTTCCATCGTCAATACAGGCAGTCCCATGATCATAAGAAACAGCAGATAAAACAGCACGAAAATGCCTCCGCCGTTTTCACCGGTCACGTACGGAAACTTCCATACATTTCCGATTCCGATCGCGCATCCTGCGCTGACCAGAAGAAAACCGAGTCTTGAACCGAATTTTTCTCTTGTCATTGTTGTCTTCCCCTTACTGTAGTTATTTTGATATCAATTCCACGGATTCTGTGCATCAGGATCTGTGGGATCCCATCCCCTGTTGGCGCTTGCCGTATCAATGGTGACCGGCTTTGGTTTTCCCAATGGGCCCGGATCATCAGCGTCATCATAGAATTCTACTGTTGTGCCGATCGCGCAGTTCTCAAAGATCCACTTTACGTCGCGCACGCATAATCTTACACATCCCATGGATGCCGCAGTTCCGAGCTTGTTGTATTCCAGGTATTCCAGATCGTTTTTCGATGCGGAATAATACGGAACGGAATGGAACAGGATATTCCCCACAATATCTGTCGCATACTGTCCGTATACACCGCCGAACAATGATCTCCATGTTGAACGGTTGAATGTGTTGTATGTACCGAGCGGTGTCGCCGAACCGGTTGAGCATACCATTGCCTTCAGCGGCGTTCCGGCTGTTCCGTCAGCGTTCTTTTCATATACAGTAACGGTATTCGCCGCCCTGTTTACCTTCAGATAGAATGAATTACTGTCAGAAGGATCACCGACCACCCTGAGCTTCAACGACTGTTCAGTGATGTTTTCATTGCTGTCCATAGCACGGACCTGCACGGTATATGTTCCGGCAGTCCCCATATCGGCATCCGATGTGCTTGTCCATGTTCCCGGACTCAGCGTACCGGAATATGTCAG
Source organism: Solobacterium sp. (assembly GCA_024693325.1). Taxonomy (GTDB): domain Bacteria; phylum Bacillota_I; class Bacilli_A; order Erysipelotrichales; family Erysipelotrichaceae; genus Bulleidia. The sequence continues at coordinate 14,441 of JAILLA010000027.1, read as the reverse complement.
CTGCCCGTCAGCCGGATCAGTGCAGAGGATCATATCCTGCAGATCAAAGACATCATTGATCGGCTTGGCAAGGTCAGTTTCGACCGTGGTAATGACCGGAGGCTGTGTATCCGATACGGTAAACGTCCTTGTGATCTCCTTTTCGGATGTTCCGAACAGTCCCTTCTTTGTCACGATGAATGTGATCTCCTGATCCCCCAGCAGACCGGTATCGATCTTCCGGTCATCTTTAACAGTGATCTGAGCGGTATCCTGATCGATATAATCCAACGGATCAGATGAACCGGTCCCGTATTCCACGGCAGTCACACCTCCGTCCTGCAGACCATTGTTTCTGTTTGTGAGATAGTCTGCAGCACGCAGGATACCACCGGCGACCAGCGCCACCGAACAAACCGCCAGCAGGATGACCAGCAGGAGGTTCAGTACATTGATTTTTCGTTTTCTCTTATTTTGAGTCATATGAAAAGTATACTAGTTTTTGATTGTTTTGCGATATGATTCTTTGCCTCTGAACTTTCCTTCAGCGCTTCCTGATGAAAACATTCGCTGCATACTTTACAAAACACATGGATTTTTAGATGTGCTCCTTAAATTACCGCAGTTTTCTGCACAGCAAAAAAGCAGGGATCTCACCCTTTCATCCAGTGTTCATTCCCTGCCTGTGATAATGCGTTATTTTTCCTTGAGGATCCCCGGTCTGAATTCCGGAACGATGCTGTCGGAGAACCATTGATGGATCCTGCCTCTGGTTTCCGGTGTGATCGGATCCTTCGGACGGTCCTCAAGCCGGAAGAAACACGGGAAAATGATCTCTACGACAGAGAAGCCTTCTCCCCGCATCTGGCAGCGCAGAGCTTCTTCCATATATCGTTCCGTTTTCAATGTATCAGGGACCGTCGTCAGGTTGCCTCTTGCAATATAGGATGCCCCTTCCTTCTGTGCCATCTGTTCTGCCAGATATTCCGAAGGGATCCTGTATCCCTGATAATCATCCGTCTGTTCAAAATATCCGAGGCAGTGGATCAGTGTGATCTTTTCATCTTTCAGGTTCCGGAAGCGTTCCTTTGCATTTTCATGCGGACCGGCTTTCGGATCAGAATAGAAAATGACGACGAGCCGTTCAGGATGTTCCTGCTTGAATTTAAGTGCCTCTTCAAAGAAATACGGTGCTTCATATCCTCTGGAATCCACCAGAAGGTTTGCCTCAGAACGGTCACTGCGGAAAATGGTAACTGTGTCTTCGATCCCCAGATTCACGATCGCTTTGGAAAGCATATGTGCCATGATGCCGAACTGACATCCCGCATGATCCGGAAGGCTTTCCCTTCCCATGATCCGGATATCTTCCGGCATCTCATCCGTATCCGAAAACCAGAATGCGCCGCGGGTGCACATCGTTTCACAGCTTCTGCAGGAAATGCAGGCTTCTTCATCTGTCACCGTAATGTAGATACCCTGTTCATCCGGTTCTGAGCTGAGTTTCAGAATGCCTTTCGGGCAGAACCGGATGCAGTTTCCGCAGCCGGTGCAGTGAATGCGGTCAAAATGTCTCTTCATAAATGTTGTTCTCCTAATAAGATGATATCCCGAATAAAGATGCAGAAAAAGCGGTCCTGTATTCAGGACCATATCATTTACACGGAAACCGTATTTTTATTGTTCCATTTAGCCATGAAATACATCACTTCCAGAACGCATGTCGCCATCCAGCCGACCGGGTATCCGAAGCCTACCATCTGAGGCGTATTGGAAATGAAGTGCGTCATCACATACAGATAGAGCTGGCGGATCGCTACAAATCCCGTCAGCATGATCACCATCGGTGCCTTTGAATCACCGCGTCCGCGCAGCGCACCGGCAAGTACATGGTTGATGCAGTTGAACAGCAGGAAGTATACATTTGTCCTCAGGAACATCGCACCATAGGAAATAACCTCCTGGTCAGATGTAAACAGACTGACTGCAGCTGCCGCAAAGAGCCAGATCCCGGTAGCGATCACGGCTGTAATGCCTAACGTCATCATGATCGCTGTCTTTGTACCGTCATTGGCACGTTTGATCTGGTTCGCACCGATATTCTGGCTGACGAACGTTGTAGCAGACAGCGCCATACTGTTCATCGGCAGCATGATAAACATGTCGATCTTGTTATAGCAACTCCAGGCAGCCATAACACCGGAACCGAAATAATTGATATAAGACTGAACAAAGATATTGGAGAAAGCGGTAATAACGGACTGGATCGCAGCCGGCAGACCGACCGAGAATACTTTCTTCAGAATATCCAGGTTAATATGCATATCCTTCCATGTAAACCTGTAGATATCCGATGTATGCGTCAGAAGATAAATGATCAGAAGCGCCGAGATCATCTGTGAAATGATCGTTGCCAGTGCAACACCGGCAATTCCCAGGCTGAATATGATGACAAACAGGAGGTCCAGGATAATATTCAGAACGCTTGTCAGGATCAGGAAATAAAGCGGTCTGGTCGTATCACCGACTGCACGCAGGATGCCTGATCCGATGTTGTAGATCAGCAGTCCCGATAATCCGGCAAAGTAGATCCGCAGATATGTAACTGCCTCAGGGAAAACATCTTCCGGCGTGGACATGAACCTCAGCATCGGTTTAACACCAGCAACACTGATGATGGTAAATACCACACACAGAATAAAGGAGGCTGTCATGACTGTTTCTACGGCATTATGAAGTTTCTTCATTTCCTTGGCGCCGAAGTAGTTTCCGATCACAACACCGGCACCGATCGAGAAGCCGTTAAAGAAAAAGACAAACAGATTGACGATCATCGTTGTTGCGCCGACTGCAGCAAGTGCCTGCGTACCTACAAAGTTGCCGACAACGATTGAGTCCACTGTGTTATACAGCATCTGAAACACATTACCCAGCATTAACGGAAGCGAAAAAGCAAGGATCTGCAGAGCTATATTACCGGTCGTCAGGTCACGGCTGGTCGTCTTGTGTTTTGCTGTCATGGCTGCCACCTTCTTAATAAAATTATGATATCATACCCTGCTGCCGGTAATAAACCGCGTGTCAAAAACTGAAGCGCATGGACGGCGGGCAGTATCAGAACAAAAAGTGGCGTATCCCCATATGCAGGGATCACGCCATTGACCCGGTCCTTACCAGGTTTTTCCGTTGTACTGGTTGTAGCTGCCTTCCTGGGAATACCATTCCTGGACATCCTGTCGCTCTTCCATGTTGTCCTGCATCATTTCTTCCAGCTGCTGCTGGATCTGCTGTTCGCGTTCGGATGTATCCTGCTGCTCAGACTGGCCTTCTTCTGATTCTTCCTGTTCTTCGGATTCGCCGGATTCTTCATCTTCTCCGGATTCACCTTCACCGCCCATCTGCTGCAGCATGTCATCGATGTTTTTCTTCAGTTCTTCCGCTTCCGCGCTGTGTCCGTCCGGTTCTGTTTCCCCGGCACATCCGTCTTCTGTCAGGACAGCTCTTGCCGCAAGCAGCTGATTTACGATGCTTTCGGAATCATCATGTTCAAAGTCGATCTTCTGCAGCATTGCCAGTGCCAGATTGACACGGATACTGCAGGCTGCAGGATGACGCGGATCCTGTTCCAAAGCTTCTTCATACAGCAGGATCGCTTTGTTGTAATCTCCCTGCTGATAAGCACTGTTGCCCAAGTTGTAATACGGCAGCCAGGCCTGCGGGAAATTCACATTCAGCAGCCTGCTCTCCGTACTGTCCAGATACCTGCCTTCATGATATCCGTTCACAAATACAGCATTGATGGAATAACGGATCAGGATAAATGCCGAGCAGATCGCCAGAAGAACGGCAGCTATGATACGTTTCTTCATAAATTTCCCCTCCTGCGCTGATCAAGCACTTCCAGCACGATACAGGCGAGAATGATCCCGGCAAACAGGTAATAGATATCCTGGTAAATATCGTAGCTTTTCGCGTCTTCGCTCCTGCTGCAGGAACGAAGGACCGACTTTACGATATGATCTGGTCCGACTTTTTCACCCATATGGATATAGTCGACTCCGAGGTCTGAAGCGATCTGCTCCAGATTGCTTTCATCGATGCGTGACACGGCTGCTTCACCTGTATCAGGATCATACACGGAACTGCCTCCGCGGTAACTCATCGTTCCGCCGCTCTCTGTTCCATATCCCATGACTGCGCCGCTGTCGATATATGTATGCAGAGACGCAAATGATGCGGGTTCTTTTCCTGCTGTTTCTTCACCATCCGAGATGAAGAATACGACTGTCAGACGGTTCTTCTTATTGTATGAAGATTCCAGCAGAAGCTTCATATCTTCCAGCGGAAGTCCCATTGTACTTCCTTTGGCATATCCGGATGCCGGTCTCAGCATGATCTTGAGCGCATCCCTGACATTTCTGGTATCCGTTGTAAACGGCGAAAGGATCTGTGACTGATTGTCAAAACGGATCAGTCCGAAACTTGCGCCGGCCATCTCTTCCATGATGTGGTTCACATCTTCCAGAACAGCATCCATCCGCTGGACACCGTCTTTGCCGTCATTCGCCCACATGCTCAATGTCGTATCAACGACAAACAGCACATCGATATTCTTGGCGATCGCTTTGCGGTCGTTGTCATAGATCATCGGACGCAGGCCGATCACTCCCAGCATCACGCAGATCAGTGTCAGCGCTGCCATATGCAGGAATGATGTGCGCAGATGATCCCGGTACTGACGGATCAGTTTCCATACTATAAAAACAAAGCCTGCTGCGATCACTGTCAGAATGATCGGATTTATCATCGGCTGAACGATCATAGCACACCTCTGAATCTGACATATCTGCAGATCACATATCCAGTGAAGAAGACGACCAGGCAGATAAACGGTATCTGCGGCAGATCGACCTCATATTCTGTGGTCACCTGTGCTGCCTGCATGGCAGGATCACGCTGTATATCGTCTAAGATCGTATCGACATCCAGTGATCTCGTGACCTCATAGACCTGACCGCCTGTCTGTTCAATGCTCTGCCTGAAATCACGCAGATTCTGATCATACATATACAGTCTGTCTGATTCATACTTTTCACGGTCAGGGAAAATACCGAAGATCGTGATGTCATGCGAAGCCGCAAGTGCTGCAGCCTCATCCAGTTCCACGACCGGTTTTGTTTCGGCGCGCTCATCATTATCGGTCGTCATGATGATCACTCTTGTGCGTTCTTCTTCATTCAGGTCCGGAAAACTGTACATCGCAGATGCCAGTCCTTCACCGATCAGTGAGCTGCCGCGGTAATAGCTGTCAACGATCGTTCCCGCATCAAAGAATTCCAGCTGTTTGTATATCTTTTCATATTCCGCATATTCACGGTCTGTCAGCCAGAACTTGTCTTCATATGCGACAAGATCCTTCTGAAGTGAAAAATATTCTTTCAGTTCATCAAGTTTCTGCTGAATGAATGTGTAGTCATCGCTCAGCGGAACGTACAGGATCGTTGACGTGTTATAGATCGATATTCCAAGACGATCCCCTTCCAACCCCTGTGACAGTTCTTTCAGCTGATCCACCAGGGCATCATTCAGCTCATAAATGGAATAGGAAACGTCCAGGCAGAAAATAATATCACGCTGACGCAGAGTCGTTGTCTGTTCCCGTGTTTCATACGGTCCTGCCGCAAGAAACAGTGCAGACACGACCATGCCGCACAAAGATAATCTGGTCAGAATTCTCAAGAGACGTGCAGTCTGCTTTGCCTTACGGAATTCCGGTACCTGTTCAAGCAGGCCGGCTGTCGACACCTTGATCCCGCCGCTGAATCCTGTATTTTTCCTGTATCTGTACAGAACAACGACCGCTGCCGCCAGGAGAACAAGTCCGATCCAAAGCACAAAAGGATATCTCAGTTCCATGCCCTGATGACCTCCTTTGCGTAATGGATCTCATGGATGAACTTGTCTTCCGCATATTCTGCAAATTCCGGTTCATAATACCGCTCAACAAGATGTGCGGCTTTCCCCGTACCATGCAGACGTATCTCGGCAAGTGTCAGCCTGTCCATCGGAATACCTGTCAGTTCGGAACCGTATTCCCTGACTGTTCTGCTCAAAGCCTGGTACGCATTGCGCACGCTGATCTGGTTGTGCAGATATTCCTGTTCCAGATGATCAAGTTTTCCAAGATATCTATCCTGCAGGGAAGCCTCTTCCTCAGCTGCTTTCTGTATCAGTCTGTGTTTTCCGAGCACCTGATGCACAAGGAAAACAGCTGCCGCCAGACCGGTCAATGCCGCCAGCAGCCAGAAGAACGAAAACATTCTGACATCCTGCAGAGCTACTGTAATGTTCATAACTTCACCCCTGAAACCTGAATAATTCATCGATCCGTTCCAAAAGTTCGTCTTTGTTTCCAAGACTTGTATGACGGACTCTGTATTTCATGAACAGACTGTCAGCGTTAGCCAGGATCTCCTGACGGACGCGTTTTTCTGTTTCCTGCAGTGCCGGAGTCATAAAGTACTGTGTATCAGCGTAACGATCGCTGAAAATATCAAAACTGTTGTCTGCACACAGCCACGCATCATCAATGCGTATCACAAAAAGATCATGTCTGTGCACAACTGCGGAGATCAATTCTTCATTCAGCTTTGATAAGCCTTCCATATCTGTCAGCACAAATATAAGGCAGTGCCTGCCGATACGCTCGTCCGCATGGCGGAGCACTTCATTCACTGTCTTTGTTCCATCACCCACAGCGTCCGCATACCTGTTCATCATATTCTGCAGATATACATTGCCCGATGAAAAGGGAATATAGTCGATCCCCTCTTTCACGGAAAGCATTTCCGCCAGGTCTGCCGACTGTCTGTTCAGCAGATAACCGACTGCCCCCATCGTTCTTACGGCAAGGGCTGCTTTCATTTCAGCCTGCGGTGTATCGGCTGTCATGGCTTTACCGGTATCCATAATGAACAGGACATGATGTCTGCGCTCTTCCGTACTTCTGCGGACAAGGATCTCTTCACTTCTTGAACTGGCTTTCCAGTCAATATCCCTGATACGGTCCCCTGCGGTATATGCCCTCAGATCATCAAAATCCATTCCGGAGCCCTGATAGACCGACGAAAACAGTCCGTCTGTCGGATTCATGCTTTTCCTGGACGCATAAAGCCGGATGGATGTGCTGATCTCATCCAGCAGAATGTAATCCATCATGGTGTAGGTATCCCGCTGAAGATCTGATCGATCAGATCTTCCGGCTGTATCTTCTGTGAAACAGCACTGTAACTCAATGAGATCCTGTGACGCAGGACACTGTGACGGACAGCCTTCACATCTTCGGGGATCACATAGCTGCGTCCGGAAAGCAGTGCATGTGCTTTGCTCATCTTCATGAACGCAATGGATGCGCGGACAGAAGCACCGAAACGGATATACTGTTTCATTTCATCGGAAGGTGTTCTTGTAGCAGAAACGATCCTTGCAATATAGTTGATGATCGCCTGATCGATATAAACATTCCGGCAGATCCTCTGCAGTGTACGGATATGCTCAGTCGACAATACCGCCTCGTCTTTTCCTGTGTCTTTTTCGAGCAGACGGAGGATCTTCGCTTCTTCATTCACATCCGGATAATCCAGTTTTTCCTTAATGAGGAAACGGTCTGTCTGTGCTTCCGACAGCATATATGTTCCTTCCTGCTCGATCGGGTTCTGTGTCGCGATAACGATAAACAGATCCTCCGGCATATGGTAGCTGACACCTGCAATGGTTACCTGTTTTTCCTGCATTGCCTCAAGCATCGCTGCCTGTGTCTTCGCACTGGACCTGTTGATCTCATCAAGCAGCACGAAATTCGAAAATACCGGTCCGAATACCGTCTCAAACTGTGCAGTATTCCGGTTATAGACCTGTGTTCCTGTTATATCTGACGGCAGCAGATCCGGTGTGCACTGGATCCTTGAAAAGGATGCATTGACTGCCGATGCGATCGCTTTGGCAGCCGTTGTCTTGGCAAGACCGGGCACTGATTCGATCAGAATATGACCGTCTGCCATGATCGATGAGATCAGGGCATCTCCAAGAGCTTCCTGGCCAATGACATGCCGGTGGTAATACTGCTTCAGGATCTGTATCACCCGGTTCGCATAAGCCAGTTCTTCATCACTGACTGTGTTTTTCTGTTTGATTTCTGTCATTTTTTCTTTCCCACCTGTAAATAAAAGCCGGTTCTCACACATGCCCGGCTTCGTAATCTGTTGGTTTTCTGCAGCAGGACATATGCTGAACAACATATTGATCATTCCTGATCCGAAAGACCTGCTGGCTGTGCAAGTATTACTGCCCGCAGGCAGCGGCTACCTCCCTTGCAAATAATCTTGCTTCTTTCAGATCTGATTCGTCCGGTCTGTTCCGGAAAAGCCTCAGAATACTGCTTTTCAGGCAAAGACGCTTCGGATATACGGAGATCCCCTTATGTCCGAGCAGTCCGACCGCAAGTTCTGTATAATCCCTGCCGGATACACTGGTGCTGATCAGTGCGGCATCTTTGATGCTGTTGACAGGAAACTGATCCAGATAGTCAAGCAGATCATGATCCGGCTTGCCATCCCGTGTTTCTATACAAAGGATCAGCAGGTCCGTATCTGCCAGCATTGCCGGTTCGTAAATATCGATCGGTTCCGTATTCAGTTCATTTCCCACAGCCTTTGCAACTGAGTAGGCATGACCTGTACTGGATTGATAGATCAATTTGACATCGGACATCGTCAATCCTTAAACAGTCCTTCCACTGCACTGTTCACAAATGCAAGTATGATACTCGCTATAAACGCCGTGAAGAAGGAATCGATATATGCGCCTTCTGCCAGCGAAAATGCAAGGATCAGCACTGCCGCATTCACGACCAGGGAGAAGAATCCGAGTGTCAGGATCGAAACAGGTACCGTCATGATCTTAAGGACCGGACGTACCGTACTGTTCAGCAGCCCAAGGATCACAGCTGTTGTGATCATAGCAGTCATGCTGGTAAAGGCAATGCCGTTGAACAGCATATCGATCACCCACAGTGACACGGTCTCCACAATAATATTTCTTAATATCTTTTTCATGACTGCATTTTAACATGACCGCCGGTCAATGAATGCTGTTTTATAACATTTCACACAGAATTCATACAATGCGGCATTCCTGCTCCGTTATTCCGATAATTCAGACTAAAGACTGAAAAACATCCTTTCAGTATTGCGTATTCATAAAAGAATGCCGGCTGACCCGGCATTCCCATGTATCTTTATTCTGAATGTAATCAATTATCTGAGTGTTCATCTTTCTGATGAGCAACATTATAGGCATGTTCTTCCTTGACCTCAGCCAGCAGCTTGGGATCCGTGATCAGGTCCACTGCCGTCCATGCCAGGGCCTTTGCCCCAAGTACGATCGACTTCATGCCCTTTTCCGAGCGTGAAGCTTCCACCATGCCCTGGGAATGACCGGGTACCTGTACATCAGTAATGCTGATGTGAGGCTGGATTGCCGGTACGACCTGGGAGACATTTCCGACATCACTGGAGCCCGGAGAGACTCTCCATGTCTGCGGTTCGCATTTCTGTCCGAGCGCATTCATGTTCCGTACCCAGACCTGGTCCAGTTTCGGTGTGAGCACCATGTTCTCAACGAAGTTCTGGAACAGATGCATCTTTCCTTCACATCCTGTCTGCAGTGCAGCACCTTTCACGATGTTTTCAACCTTCTCATAGACCATGTCTACCGTTTCCTTTGCAGCTGCTCTCAGGAAATACTTGGACTTTGTATATTCCGGAATTACATTCGGAGCCGTTCCGCCATCGGTGATAATGCCATGGATACGGACATCGGTCGGCAGCTGCTGACGAAGCACACTGATCGCATTGTATACGAGGATCTGTGCATCCAGGGCATTCAGACCCTGCTCGGGAATCGCAGCCGCATGGGCAGGTCTGCCCCAGAATTCAATATCTACAGGCGCATTTGCCAGATTTCTTGAGGACAATCCGTTTTTCGGGGAACTTCCCGGATGAACGCACAGTGCTGCGTCAACATCCTTGAAATAACCGTCACGTACAAAGCTTCCCTTGGCGCTTCCTTCTTCACCGCCTTCTTCTCCCGGTGTTCCATATACACGCACTTCGCCGCCGATCTCATCGATCACGCTCTTCAGCGCTGCGGCTGCCAGTGAGGAGGTCGCCCCAAAGATATTATGCCCGCAGCCATGTCCCAATCCTGCCAGAGCATCGTATTCTGCCAGGAAAGCAATGACCGGTCCGGGTTTTGATGAGCGGTAATATGCCGCAAAACCGGTACGCTGGTGTGCTGCCGGAAGTTCGATCTCAAAGCCCTCTTCCCTCAGTTTCTCACTCAAAGTTTCCGATGCGAAGAATTCATAGTTGGACACTTCCGGTCTTGCATGGATCGCCAGTGCGATCTCCTGATATTCACTGCCGTGTTCATCCGCGAATATTGCGATCTTTTCTTTGATGTCTGTCATATTATTCCTTCTTTCCCGCTGCTTCCTTCAGCGCATCCAGTGAATCGTATTTTCTGGAGTAAAGTGTGAGCGGAGCCATATTGGTATCTCCGATGACGGTAAGATCATATCCCTGAGATTCGATCTCCTTATTGAGATATGCGTAATGCTGGAAAGAATTCAGATCGATCTCGCCGCTGTTCAGTGCTTCATTAGGCAGTGTATATGCGTCAAAGCGTACGAGTTCGATGTAGATGTTGTCGCCGTTGTCATCCAGGATCTTCTGGACTGCTTTCCATGAATCATTGCTGGCACCGCATACGCCAAGCTTCACGACTGTTTTTCCTTCCGGAGAAGATGTATAGTGGTCTACTTCATCCAGGATCTCTTCATCACTCAGCTCGGTCGGGTTCCAAGGCCATGAAGGAATGGAAGCTTCAGAATACTTGGCAAGAACAAACTGTGCAACATAGTCGGTATTGAACGCTTTTACGACTTTTGCGTACGTCTCATTATCTTTATCAGCTGTACGGGCAACGATAACATTGATGAACGGATTCTTCTCACCTTCTGCAGTCGCATCAGCCTGGTTTTCAATGATCAGACCATCACGCGAAGGGACCAGTCCGATCGGGATCGCATAGGTACCGTTGATCGTAGATGCACCGAAGTCATCAAGCGTTGAAGGCAGGGTATTTGCCTGTGTAGGAACGATCTCAATGTTATAGATATACTCTGTTACATCCTTCAGTTCAGGTACCCATCCTGCAGCAGGATCAACGCTGATCAGACCGGCTGTTTCAAGAAGCTTGATCGCGCGTCCGCCATTGGTTGCATCATCAGGAATGCCGATCTTGATCGGATCGGATGATTTGTTGGAAGAAGATGTTTCAGCAGAAGAAGATCCGCTGCATCCTGTCAGAGTAACAGCCAGAACGAGTGCAGCTGCAGCAGTCAGTGATTTTTTCATAATTTCATTCCTTTCCATTCCGTTTACGGAATAATGAGCGATTTGTTGTTTTTCTGGCCAGTGTGCTTCCTGCTGTCTGCATCAGCGATACCAGTATCAGCAGAAGCAGTACACATACATTGACGATGTCCTGATGATGCAGGTTCTGACCGTAGTTGATTGCGAAGCTGCCGATACCGCCTGCACCGACGGCTCCTGCCATGGTCGTCAGGCCTATCAGGCTGATTGCCGTGATCGTGATCACGCGGATCAGATCAGGCACTGCTTCATGAAGATATACACGGAATACGATGCCAGCTGTTCCGCTTCCCATAGCACGGGCGGCTTCTACCTTTCCCGGATCTACAGTTGACAGAGCTGTTTCGACCTGTCTTGTAAAGAATGGAACACAGCCGAAGCACAGCGGAATAATGGCGCCTTTGACACCGATCGCCGTACCCATCACCATTCTGGTAAACGGGATCAGGAAGATCAGCAGGATGATGAACGGAACAGAGCGGAAGATATTGATAAAGAAATTCACGAAACCGTACACAGACCGGTTTTCGCTGATCCCGCCTGCCCGGGTAATGATCAGCAGCACCCCGAAGAAGAATCCGATGATCAGTGAGATACTTCCGCCGATCAGGAACATCTGAGCTGTCGCGCTGCAGCTCTGCATAAATTCATGCCAGTAGATCACTACATTCGGCATAAAAGATTCAAGCCATTCCATCACGAAGCACCTCCACTTTAACGTTGCACGATGTTATATAATCCAATGCTCTCTGAACATCACCGGGATCACCCTTAGCCAGGACGATCAGTGCACCGAGCGGCGCATCCTGCAGGATCTCAACATTTGCAAGAACGATATTCAGACTGATTTTAAATTTTCTGGACACTTCCGAGATCAGTGCCTCACCGACACTGTCACGGTTGAATGTCAGCCGGACCAGTTTACTGTCGGGTGTTATTGTAATGACGCCGCTCTCCTCCAGTTTATCGAGATTGCTGAGTCCGAATGACGCGTTTACAAACCTTCTTGTACTTGCGGCATGAGGATCTGCGAAGACATCATATACATTGCCTGACTCAACGATCTTTCCGAGTTCCATGACTGCCATCTGATCACAGATAGACCTGACGACTGCCATCTCGTGTGTGATCAGTATCACCGTCAGACCGAGTTTCCTGTTCAGATCCTTCAGAAGCTTCAGGATCGATTCCGTGACTTCCGGATCAAGTGCCGATGTCGCTTCATCACTCAGCAGGATCTTCGGGTTATTTGCCAGAGCCCTTGCGATCGCGACACGCTGTTTCTGACCGCCGGAGAGTTCAGCCGGATAGGAATCGATCTTGTCGGAGAGATCTACCAGCTCCAGCAGTTCTTTGACACGCTGCTCAATTTCTTCCTTGGATATACCTGTATAGCGAAGCGGATATGCAACATTTTCAAATACAGTGCTTCTGTCCAGCAGATTGAAATGCTGGAAGATCATACCGATGCTTCGGCGCAGCTGCCGGAGTTCCTGCTGGGTTGCCGGCGCTTCTGTACCACCGCCTTCCGGGGTGTGATACAGCTTTGACTGCCTTGCCGTAAAAGTTCCGAATCCCTTGATCGTAATACTTCCTTCATCAGGTATCTCAAGGAAGTTAATACATCGGACAAGCGTGGATTTTCCGGCTCCGGAATATCCGACGACTCCGAAGATCTCGCCCTCAGCAATATCCAGATCAACTCCGTTGACAGCATGTACATACTGCTGTTCCATTCGGAATGATTTTTTCAGTCCCCTGATACTGATCACAATTTACCTCCTATCGGAAACAAAAACGTCCCGGACATATGCCAGGACGAAGTTATACCACGTGTTACCACCTTGCTTTTACGAATACATCACTGCATCCGCCTTACAGAGTACCATCATACTCTTTTCCTTTTAACGGGGAACTCCGTCATACCCTGAATATCGGGCATGCAGCTCCGGGGCCATGTTCATCTGTGTTCCACCTGCTTCTTTTCAGCACACGAAGCTCTCTGTAAGGTTTCCGGCAGATTACTCTTCCCTTCTCAGCCTTTATGTATTCTATTTTAAGCATGGGTATTTTCCGGTCAATACCGGTGAAAGTGTTTAGCGCCAGTACTGCAGGTTTTTGTTTCATTCCCTGAAAATTTTTTCATACATGCCGCAGCATACCGTTTTTCCGGCTTTACTGTACCTTTCTCCAAAAACTTTCCAAAAAACAATAAAAATATGTGGGAACTGTTTTGGCACGGCGTAGATATAAGTGTAGCCCGAACACTACTGGCGCGATGAACATTACCATTTAGGACACTAAGCGGGAATCCTCGGCAATTCAATTACCGCAGATGAAAGCGCACATCCAGTCTGCTTCTCATAGTCTTTTCGTATTTATTTATAATGTCAAAAATGGTATACTATGTGTATGAAAGAAAATCTCGTTCATTACAGGACTTCTGTGTGTAATATCAATTACCATGTGGTATGGTCTGTGAAATATCGCAGAAAGATTCTTTCTGAAGATGTTGAATGCTATCTCAAAGATCTTGTCCAGCAGATCGCCACAGATAAAGGCTTTACTGTTCATCTGTTTGAATGCGGTGAAGGCGACCATGTCCACTGCTTTGTTTCCGGTCCCCCGAAACTGTCCATTACAGATATAGTGAAATATCTGAAAGGTATTACGGGAAGGAAACTGTTTGAACAGTTTCCTGAGATCAGGGAGAAACTGTGGAAAGGACAGCTGTGGAATCATTCCTATTATGTGGAAACGATCGGCTCTGTATCGGAAGAAAACATAAGAAGGTATATTGAAAACCAGACAAAAGCATACTGAGAGGAAAGCCTGCTAATAAAAAGTCAATAGTAAATTAGCAGAAACTTCCAGGAAGGAAGGTGATGTGGTAGAAGCCATTACGAAAAGACCGATTTAACGGCCTGATGGTAATAAGCAGAGCATTCGTTCATTTGTTCTGGGATT
>JAILLA010000110.1 GCA_024693325.1 Solobacterium sp. | reverse complement strand
GAATGGAATCAGTCCCTGCTTTTCAGTGTATTACTTTGAAGGAGTCTGTTTCTTCTTCAGGAAGCCATATGCTCCGGCCGCTGCTGCGATCAGGATCACGCCGCCCGCGATCAGTCCGGCTGATCCGGAGCTCTGCGGCTTTGCGGGTGCCGCTGTCGGAACCGGTGTCGGCGTCGGTGTCGGCTCTGCCGTTTCTGCAGGTTCGGGTTCTGTGGTTTCCTGCGGTTTCTGCGCTTCCTCTTCTTTCTGCTGCTCGGCTTTCTTTGCGGATTCGAAGTGTGCTTTGGCATCTTCCAGTGTCATATTGGTTTTGATCTGAAGTGATCCGCTGCTGGAATACCGGTTTTCAGCACCGCTCTCCAGGTATACATATTTCAGATTCTTTCCTCTGTAATAAATTGTACTGTTCTTGTGGATGTAGATCGCTTCAACATGTTCGCCAAGCACTCCGCCGTTGATGTCTTCGAGCCCTTCCGGAAACTCTAAGAATTCTTCCGGCTTTCCGGGAGGATAGTAAACCATATGAACATAATCCGCGAATTTCTCTGCCGCTGTCATACTGTCAGTCACTTCTCTGTACGCTGAATACAGGATCCCGTCATGAGAGAAAAGTGAGGTGTATGGATTCATATAGACAGCATTCTTTCCTTCCGCGACTTTGATGGACTTCAGATTTGGAATATTGTAGCTGGAATAATTCGAATAATCTTCATAGTGCATTGTTCCAATCGTCAGTTCTTCCAGATACGGATTGCCTTCAAAGGCCTGCAGATACATGGCGTCACTGCCTTTTATTGTAAAGGATTTATCTGTTTTATCTTTTGGATAGAACATCAGGATCCGATTGGGAGACCATTCCGGTGTGCTGTACAGAATACCGTCTTCGACAGAGTAATATTTGTTGTTTCCGGCCATATTGATCTTTTCAACACTGCATCCTTTGAGGAATGTATTTTCAACATTGCGCAGTGTAGAGGGAAGCGTGAGCTCCTTCAGATGCTTGTTTCCGCCGAATGTGGTGATTGCGGTCACGCCTTCCGGAACTGTGTAGCTTTCATTTTCAAGATACTCCGGATAAAGTTTCAGCTGCTTCATGTCCTTTGAAAACAGGACGCCGTCCACAACTCTGACCGCATTGTTCTGATCAGAAACCTCGAGTTTTTCCAGTTCAGGGAACATGCCCTGCTGCATATTGAACTGCGAAATGGAATCCGGTACAGAGATCGTTTTGACTTTTGTCTGTCTCGCCTTGCCTCTGCCCAGATTGGTATCAAAGGATACGCCGGATACTTTTGTACCGTCGTTCAGGTACACCGGGATCACCAGATCGGTGATATCCGGTCCCCTGTAGTCGGTGATGACAGCGTATCTTCCGTTCCAGTCAGCTTCTGTCGCGGTGTAATAATAGGCATTGCTTGATTCGCCCAGCGTCGCAAATCCGCATCCGGAAGCAGAGCTTTCCGGAATGACGATATTGGAATCCACGCCATGGTACTGGTTTTCAATACACAGGATCGTTACCTTTTCCGGTTCCTTTGCCTCAACGATCTCCGGCTGAACATATGTTTCCATCCCGTTGTAATCGACATAGCCGTCTGAAGAAGCAAGTTTATATTCGAAATTGCCGTCATAGAATGATCCGTCTGAGGAATACTCTCCGTCCCCCGGACCCATTGCGGCATTTACAGGTCTTGTACTGATAAAAGGGATCATAAGCACTGCCGCAGTGCATACTGTTATTATCTGAATGATCTTTTTCATATCTGCTTAACCCCCGATCGTATCGTAGTAGTAATAGTCCGTCGTCTGCCAGAGTGATGATTCAGAAGTCTCAGAGTTCACACATGTGATCGTGATCTTCCGGATGCGTTCATATTCATCAAACTGGTTGTCATATTCTTCTGTATCAAACAGCTTGCCCAGTGAATTCATGACAGTTCTTCCGTGAGCGATCTTTTTCGGATAGCTGCGCTCATACTCTGCTGTTCCGACCGCGCTGATTCCTGCGACAGTTGTTCTGCTGGAAAGGAGTTCTCCTTTGTCATCATAGGAATACGTTGTCTCTGTTCTTGTAGTCTCGCCAGTCTCATCATTTGTTGTGAGGATCGTTCTGGATGTCTGCTGTCCCTGCTTATCGTATCTGATCTCTGTTCTGACTGTCCCTGTATCAGATGCGGTGTTATAGGATGCTGTATAACCCGTTGCCCCTTCATTCAGCGTGTATCCGGAGATACCGGACCGGTTCATTGTCGCTACAACGCCGGCATCATTGTACGTATATCTTGTTTCTTCCGTTTTGCCGTCTGTTGTCACGCGCAGCACAGTGATCCTGCCGTTTGCGTCAAATTCATAGTCATAATCTGCCTGGTATACGTTATCACCTTCTGTCGTGACCACCCGCAGCGGATTCGACAGGATCTTGGTAATGACAAGGTAGTCATGGATCAGAAGATCCACACCGGTCAGAGCATCGATCGCGTCTCTGTATGTGAGTGCTGTGCCTTCCACATCCGCGCCAGTCGCGCTGATGCCACGCAGGATGCTGTCACGGGCACTCACATAGTTTTTCCTTGAAGTATACAGATTATAGAGTCCGTGATACGGTGCCGGATTCTTCGGGTCGATCTCAATTGCCTGATTGAATGCGGCGATTGCTTCTTCGTAGCTGCCTGCAGTCAGAAACTGCTCGGCAGTCTCGATCAGCTTCTGCACTTCCTTGGCTTTTGTGTTGCATGCCGCAGTAAAAAACAGCATGACCGCCAGCAAAGACGTCAGAGCTTTTTTCGGAAATCCCAATATATGATTCATAG